>CAZYIF010000029.1:0-2053 GCA_964646995.1 uncultured Gammaproteobacteria bacterium | reverse complement strand
CTGAGGAGCTGCGTAGCAGCGTCTCGAAGGGTAAACGGCTGTTATCCAAGCGAAAAGATAAAAAATGTTATACAACGACTAAACTGCAAAAGACAAAATATCTTGAAGATTATTGTTGCCGTTCCCCCTGAAGGGTGCGCAGCCTTGTTTTTAAGCCGTTCGCCCTAGTGACAAAATTGCCACATTGACCAAATAAATCACGTCATTTACACTCGCCGTCATCTTGCACTACGAATCGTGCCGTTGTCACCAAACACACGCATCTGTGTTATTCCGACACACCTACGTTGGCAATGCATGCAATATTTATAAAGGGAATTTACATGCCGTTATTCAATGAAGCCGCTTACCGCCAACTGCGTACCTACGAACACGTGTTTGTGCAAGAGTTTGTAAATGAATTGCGTTTTTTCTTGGATGTAGAAGCCGGGCGCGCGCAGGGCCGCTTAAATTTCACCGATAAATTAGTGGGTATCAGTCAAAAAGTATTGGGTGTTTTGCCGTACGGAGAAGCCGCAAAATTAGTCGGTGACATGGTCACTAGCCTAGTGACGGAAGTCAGCGGGGTGCTCGATCTCTCCGAACAACTCTCCGAACAATTAGCGCAAGTCATCAAGCGTAAAAGCGGCGAAATCACCACGCATCAACTGGGCATAGATACCCAAGCGTTGCAGTGGGTGTTGGGTGCGGTGGCACGTTCCGCCACGCAACGTTATGAATTTTTCTTGACGCAACAGCTCAGTGACAAGACGCTCAAGGGCGTAGTGCCTTTCGCTAAAATTGGCGTGGAGCGCTGTTTGTATTTTCTCTTGCAACAATTACCGTACTATCAACAACAGGGCCAGGGTTTATTGAATAAAGCCTTCATCTTGCGCGGTTTACGCGAAGGTGGTTCCGGCAAATACGTGAGTGGTTTTGTGAATCAAGCCATCGCCACGCAGCCGGGTGTGAGCAGCGGTATCACCGATCGTTACACAGCAGAAGGTGCTTATGCGCGCGCTGGATTTTACAGCGAAGATACCGAGCACAATACGCACTTTTGGTTAAGCGCAGACACGAAGTGTCGCGATACCGATGATGCCTCGACATCAAATAAAACCCCGAAGTACGGTTATGCCTATGTACCCAGCACAGAAACATCAGATTACACGGCGCACATGCTTAGCGCTGCGGCATTGGCTAAGTGGCAGGACTTTGCTGCCAAGCGTTTGTATCGTCCGATCACTCGAGTGGACGTTGCCGTGTATTTAGCCCAACGTATTGATGGCTATGCGCGTTTGAATGATTTCATTGCGCAAGAACACAATACCTTGTGCCAAGCGGTGTGCCACGATGATTTATCCGGTTTGTGTTTGGCGGATGGCGATTATACCAATGTGGATTTCAGTGGTGCGGTGATCGCGGGCGATGTGAGCGGTGCCTGCTTCGATAACGCGTATTGCTTAGCCACGCAATTCAAGCAGGTACATGCCGAACGTGCTATGCGTGCAAAGGGAGCGAATTTTGCCTTTGCGCAGATGTTGCGAGCGCAGTTGCCGGATAGCGACTTTACGCAGGCGATTTTTGGATTCACGCAATTGATCGGCAGTAATTTACTGCAAGCTAAAATAGTCGGTGCTAATTGGCACGGTGCACAGTTAGACGGGGTACAGTGCCAAGAGAATTTGCGCGCATTGCAGCGTGCCGAGGGTGAACGTCAGCGCGAACGGGATATTCTACAAGCCAGTGCGGTGCAACGTTTAGCCGATCAATACGCGGCATTAGCGGCACGTGTGGATGCGACCGCAGACGATGTGAATCAGCTGACGCTGGATTTCATGCGTCAGATGCAACACATGCAGGTAGAACAAGAACAGTTGCGAGATAAAACAGACAACTTAGATCGTGCCATGCGTGATCACTCCGACTTAGTGTTGTTGTTACTGTTCAGTGACAAATTATTTTTTAAACGCACCATTCCCGATGTGTTGGCGCTGATCCGATTCAGCACCAAACTCACCGAACAGAATCAAGTGGCTTTACTGCAAGGCATACAGCAACACGAAGCAGACTG
>CAZYIF010000028.1:0-3522 GCA_964646995.1 uncultured Gammaproteobacteria bacterium | reverse complement strand
CGCAGACGGTGCAGTGATTGAGTACGATAAAGCAAGTCATTGTTTGCAAGCCATACTGCCAGCCGGTGCTACGGCTAGATTAGAAGGCGACGGCGGCATTAATATCATTGGTGACGTGCATGTCACCGGCAACATCACTGCAACGCAAGATATCAGTGATGGTGTGCGCAGCATGCAAGCCGATAGAGTTATCTTCAATCATCATACGCATGCTGGCATAAGAGCCGGTGGTTCAAACACAGCAATACCCAGCGAGCAGCAATAATGCAAGGCATGGATAGACACACCGGAAAATCATTATCTGGTGCAGAGCATTTACAACAATCGATACGCGACATTTTAACGACCCCACTGGGTTCGCGCGTGATGCGGCGCGATTACGGTTCACGCTTATTCGAGTTAGTGGACAGACCAATCAACGCACAAACCTTAGTGGATTATTACGCGGCCACTGCTCAAGCATTATGGCAATGGGAACCCAGGTTTCGTTTAACTAGGGTGCAGATCCAAGCGGTAGTAGAGGGCCAAATTACCTTGACGCTAGAAGGTCGCTATGGGCAGGAAGATAAGGTACATGCATTGGCGCCGATTACCCTATGAGCCAATTTAGCGCGATTGATTTATCAAAGCTTGCGCCGCCTGATGTCATAGAGGTACTGGATTTTGATTCTCTATTCCAAACAATGTTAGCTGATCTAGTAGCACGCGATGCGACGTTTTCAGCATTAGTGCCATCCGATCCGGCGTATAAAATCTTAGAAGTTGCTGCCTATCGTGAATTGTTATTGCGGCAACGCATCAATGAAGCCAGCCAACGGGTAATGTTGGCGTTTGCCTGTGGTCATGATCTTGATCATCTAGCGGCACTGTTTGGTGTGAGCCGGTTATTGCTGGAACCTGCAGCACCCACTGCGTTGCCACCACGTGCAGCGGTGTGGGAGGACGATGAGCGCCTACGCAAACGTGTGGCGCTTTCGTTAGAGGGTTTTAGTACGGCAGGGCCAATAGGCGCCTATCGTTATCATGGACTGGCAGCTTCGGCACAGGTCAAAGATATTAGCGTAATGAGTCCTGCGCCTGGCGACGTGTTAGTAACGGTGTTGAGTACTCAAGGTAACGGGGTGCCGGATGCGGCATTACTGGGCTGTGTAGAGGCTGCATTGAATGACGAATGGGTAAGACCGCTCACCGATCATGTCATCGTACAAGCCGCGACTATCGTCAATTATCGTATAGTCGCAAGACTACACTTTGCTAACGGACCTGATCCAACGGTAGTCTTACATGTAGCGCGTGAGGCGTTGTTGGCGTATACCCAACGGCAACATGCGCTGGGGCAAGCTGTTCCTCTATCGGCGTTATATGCGGTCTTGCATCAGCCCGGAGTAGTCGATGTTACTTTAGAAAGCCCAACAGCCACCTTGAGTGTTACTGCAACACAAGCGGCTTTTTGTGAAGCCATTGTGTTAAGCAGAGAAGACCATGACGACGCTTGATTTATTGCCCGTTAACGCAAGCCAGCAAGAACGTGCACTGGCCTTGAGTATGGCGCGCTTAGATGCTCTACCGTTGTTAATCGATACCTTGTGGAACTCAGAAACTTGTCCAGAATCTTTATTGCCTTGGCTGGCTTGGTCACTGTCGGTAGACGCGTGGGAAACCAATTGGCCTGCCTCACAGAAGCGAGAGGCTATTCGACACAGTGTGTTGCAGCATTTGAAGAAAGGCACCTGTGGTGCGGTTAAACAGGTATTAACGCTCTTAGGTGGACGTCTGCAATTATCGGAATGGTTTGCACATGAAGGTATTGCGCATACGTTTGCGCTAAGCGCTAGGATAGATACAAGCACGTTGGCACAAGATACGTGTCTATTTGATGCGGCATTTTATCGTAGTTTGCGTAAGCACTTGGAAACAGTGAAACCGTTGCGTAGTCATTATCAATTAACTTTAACGGCTGACTTTGCGCAAGGATTAGCGTTGGCTACCACATTGCGTGCACACACAATGGTAGTCGCGCAAATGCAATTTATTGAAGGAGGTAATCATGCCGGATGATGGCGCTAGGTTCTTTAATCCAATTATCACACAACAGGGATTACAAGCAGCGTTTGCTGCCATGGACAACGAGCAGTCGCTGCAGATTAGCCATTTTGCTTTGGGTGATGCAGGTTGGACGCCTACTCCTGAAGTGGTGACTTTGCAGCATGAAGTACAGCGTATAGCTATCAGTGGTTCAAGACAGCTTAATAATACACAGCAACATGTGACGGTCCTTGTGCAAGGTGAACAGGAATACTGGATACGTGAAATTGGGATCTTGCTGGCTGATGGTAGACTTTTTGCGTTGTGGAGTGATCCAGCTCATGCCTTAGCGTGGAAAGCAACAAAGGCCGATTTAATTTTATCGTTGACGTTGGATTTAGCCCAATTACCCAGTGATAGGATCACCATCATCAGCAACACTAGCTTGAATTTAGCACCGGCCACCTACACACAATACGGTACGTTACGTTTGGCTACCGTAGCTGAAGTGAATGCAGGCACAGTGGATAATGTTGCGATTACACCACTGACCTTACCTAGAGCGAGTTCCAGTCAAGCGGGGATTGTTCGCCTTGCTACATCAGCAGAAGTGGAAACAGGTAGTGCGGATAATATTGCACTGACCCCAGCGGCTAATCGTGCTCAAGCCGATGCACGTTACGCGCGGCAAACAGGTGATTACAGCAGTTTACGTGCACGAGCCACTACCAAAGAGGATGTGGGCTTAGGAAACGTACCTAACTACATTTGTACTAACTCGGTTAGCGATCCGTCTGATAGTAAGTTAGCAACTGCGGGCGCAGTCAAACAAGCGTATGACAGGGCGAATAAACGTTTGGTGTGGGGACCCATGCAAATGACTGGATTCGTTAATAGCTATGATAATCCGGTGGATTATTTAGTGCCTGAGGGTTGTGTGCTGGTGGGTGAATACAGTCGCCACCACAGCGGTCCAGAAGATCGTATTTTTAGATTTAAATACCGGGCGCTTAGCCTGGAATAAGGAGCAACTACTATGTACTTACTTGTTAACAAAGACAACTCGATAAATTACGCCGGTGAGCATCCCATCGATACTCGCTTGCAGTTAGAAGGATTAACCGTGTTTGAGTTTGCCACTCGCAACAAAGCAGAAGTGTTGGCAGATATTCCTGTAGAAGAAGCACTGTGGGATACGCACACACAGACTATTACCCGTATAAGCTCACGTGTGTCTACGACAGAAACTAGAGAATAAAGGAGAACACATGCCAACGCAGTACTTACATGGTGTAGAGGTCATAGAAATTGATAAGAGCCCACGTCCCATACGTACGGTGGATAGCGCTGTTATCGGGATTGTGGGTACAGCACCTCAGGCATTAACCATGGACTTTCCACTAAACACGCCGGTGTTGATTGCAGGCAGTCGCAGTGAAGCAGCAAAACTAGGCGTAACGGGAACACTGCCTGCGGCTATCGATGGTATTTTAGATC
>CAZYIF010000027.1:0-4476 GCA_964646995.1 uncultured Gammaproteobacteria bacterium | reverse complement strand
CGTGATCAACGCACACACTGCAGCGCCGCAGCCCGCAGCCGTGATCAACGCACACACTGCAGCGCCGCAGCCCGCAGCCGTGATCAACGCACACGCTGCAGCGCCGCAGTCCGCAGCCGTGAACGAAGCACACACTGCAGCGCCGCAACCTGCATCTGCGCCACATGCCACAGCGGCACAGCTCATCATGGCGACTGAACCACATGCTACAGTGACACCGCCAATGACTAAGACGTCACAGCTTGCGACGACGCATACCTCTTCTGCGCCAGCAGCTACTTCTGGCGTGCCAGCGTCTGTAGTATCCAGCAGCGTAAACTCGCTGAGTAAGACAGCTTCGCCGGTCGTACCACCTCTTCACGCAGATAAAAGTGTGGAGCAAATGCCTGCTGTGCAGGCGCAACAAGCGCGTACTGCGCCGACACAGAGTAACGACGCGCACGTAGCGCAAGCCAAGCCTATGTTGACAACGGCGTCTTCTGTCGGTGCTAAACCGATGATAGCGTCAGCGGCAGTCTCCACCCATCACGATAAGGCGACTCTCTGGTACGTGGTTGCAGCGACAGTATTGTTGTTAGTAGCGATCAGTGGCGGGCTCTTTTGGTGGCGTCAACGTGGCTTGGATGTACAGGTTGGTTGGCACAGCAAAGGCAAACCGACGAGGCGGAAACAACGCGTAACGACCGTGCTAGAGCCGGCTATCGTCCAAGGACCTGTGGGCGCGTGGCAAGAGACGGTTACCGAGCATCAACCTGCTACGCTGAATACGGCAGGTATGCTGTCAACGGAGGAGAGCACCGCAGCACCGCTGGTTTCTGCTAAGGACAGCTTGCGTGATACGACGCAACCTATCGTTGCTGAGGCTGTAACGACGAGTGAAAACGCGGCGAAGGCCACTGGCTACGATCGCGATGTTGATCCAGCAGAAGAAGCATTGGTTTACATTGCCTATCAGCGCTACGCACAGGCAGAACATTGCCTGCTGAGTGGTTTAGCGCAACAACCCGAGCGTGATGATTTGAAAGTATGCTTATTGGAAGTGTATGCCATCATGCAAGATAAGGATAATTTTGCCAGTTGGGAAGCGATGTTGGATCCTGCATTACAAACGACACATCCGTCCTTGTGGGACAAGGTAAACACGTATAAACAGCGTTTTTTTGCTGAAGTTGCCGCATTTCCAGACGCGTTATTGGCGACAGACGTTGCGCCAAGCGGTACGGTGGCCCCAGTGCAGGAAGATAGTGCGGAAGCGGCATTCGTTACAGAAATCGGCAGTGAAGGTGCGTCCGTGTCAGACGTCTTAGTAACGGAGACCACGACAGATGCCGTGGTGGTACAGTCCGAACAATCGCCTTTAGCCTTTGAGCTGGATACCCCACGCGTCGCAGCGTTTAGCGCGGCGCAAGAACCGGTTAGCGCACCGCTGCAACAAGAGGAAGCCATGCATTTTGAATATGGTTTGGGTACTGAGTTTCAGTTTGCTAAGAAACAAGAACCCTCCCTGTTTGCCGAGGTGGTTAGCACAGATGATACGGGTTTTGACGAGTCGAGCATGGATCCGGCTGCGCAATTAGAATTAGCCGCAGCGTATTTGGAAATTGATGATCCAGAAGGGGCACGAGGGTTGCTTAATGGTGTACTACGTAGGGGTGATCAGCAACAGCAAGCAGAAGCCCATGCGCTTTTAGCTCGGATCAACACAAACAATGCGTCGGGCACTTAAGTGCGTATTGCATTAGGTCTACAATACAACGGTAGTCAATACCATGGTTGGCAAAGTCAACCGGGGTTGTGTACCGTGCAAGCGGTAGTAGAAGCGGCATTATCTGAAGTGGCCGCAGAGCCCATTAGCGTGGTGTGTGCTGGTCGTACGGATACCGGTGTACATGCGGTGGGGCAGGTCGTGCATTTTGATACGACAGTGAAGCGTGATGCGCGTGCGTGGTTGTTTGGCACCAACAGTTATTTGCCGCGCGATGTTGCTGTGCAATGGGTGCGTCCGATTGCAGATGACTTTCATGCGCGCTTTTCAGCGCAAAGTAGGCAGTATCGTTATTTTATCTACAATCACACCGCTAAACCGGCGGCGTTGCCTAGCCAAATCACGTGGTATTACAAACCGTTGGATGCTAAACGTATGGCAGAGGCTGCGGGCTATTTGTTGGGTAAACACGATTTTACGGCGTACCGCGCGATGGGATGTCAGGCTAAGAGCCCCGTGCGTTGTATCGAAGAAATCAGCGTGACACAGCAGGAACGGGTATTCATTATCGATGTGCGCGCCGATGGTTTTTTACATCACATGGTGCGCAATATCGTGGGCGTATTACTGGCGGTGGGTAATGGTAAAGCCGCACTAGATTGGACCAAAGTCGTATTAGACAGTCGTGATCGACGCTTGGGTGATGCAACGGCGTCGGCACACGGTTTGTATTTTGTGAATGCACGTTATCCTGCTGTATTTGATCTGCCGTTAGCGCATACGCCGTTACTCGTGTTGTAGCGTTTACTTTTCTGATGAGCGTCGACAGTTGTCTAGTGGTATATCACTATCGGTGTTTGTCAAGAAAGTTGTTGCCTCAATCGTTAAGCCGCTAGCTTAAGTTTATTAGTAACTATTCAGCAAAATGCTGAATAGTTACCCTTAATTTGACGCCTACCCAGTAAAACTGGGCTTAACGGCATTTTCAGGATCGATACGCGATTCTCCCCTTAAGAATCCCCATCGCGTAATGAAAACACCAGTTTTTCAAGTGAAATCGTAATGCCTTGCAACTTTGCTGAATAGTTACGTTTATTATTTATTTTCGGCTCGTCCCCTGATCGAGTGGGTTGTGTAATCTGTCTTTCCAGTTGTATGCAGTTATGGATGTAACAAATGAGAGACAAAGAGCTATACCGGCACGTACTAGGTTTGCCGGCACCATGGGATATCACTAACGTTGAATTAAATAATCAGTCACAAGAGGTCGTCATAAAAATGGAGCTTACTAAAGTTCTGCGGCGCAATGCCGCTAATCTTATATAGGTATGTATCGAGGCGAAACGTCATTATTTGATGATAAACGAGAATATAGTGCATATTCAGGAGGATACAAGCGAGGGATGACGCCAACAAAGGTAGCTAATACAGGTAGTACGCGATGGCTGATGTTAACCCTTCTGTTATGCTCAATGCGGTGCAAACTCCGCTGTTGGCTGAGCAGACAGACCTAACAGCATCACAGGATGAGGGTTTAGCAGCAGCGCTCGCATTGCCCCACACCGAGGATGCTGACTCCAGCGTAACATCAACGCCGGATAACATTACTCCCATACCCGAGCACCTCAAATCACCCAGTGACAGCGCAACCATCGATATATTTTCCGCAGGCAGTAATGCCTTGGGTATTGAATTAGATGAAAAAAATACGGAAGAGACACCCGCGTGGACGCACGCTGACAACATCTGTGCGGTCTCCGACAATCTATTACTGGTATCGGACAGCGGTAACAACCCTGTTATTTCTACCGCGGATCAGAATCCTACTAACAATAGCCCCCATCCTAGTGATTCACACAGTGAGCTGAGCAACGGGCGTAGCAGCAACAATACCTTAAGCGCATTGTCATCGGATGTGGTGAGACAAAGCAACAATACGGCGCCGATAGTGCCGACGATGGCATTTACTCCGGTGAGTGTCCCGCCGAGCAACCTGCTTGCCAAATTAATTACGTTGCCGCCAGTTTTACATTTGAGTAATAGTCAATTAAGCAATGCGCTTACGTTTACGGAAGACAGCGTGCCGGTGTACTTGGCCGATGCTCTCACTGTTACTGAGCTTGACGGTAATCATCTGCATAGTGCAGTGATCACATTGAATAATCCGCTAGATGGCAATGCTGAGCGTTTGACGGTAGATGTGGGAGACAGTCAATTAACCGCATCTTACGCGGAGGGAATCCTGACGATCAGCGGGGTGGCTTTTGCCGCGATCTACCAGAGCGTATTACGTACGGTAAGCTATCATAACGACAGCCAAGCACCTAGCCCAAATACACGCGTCATTACCTGGGTGGTCAATGAGCAAATAATTGGTGGTACACAATTAGTGAGTAGTACGCTGGCCACGACTCACGTAAGCATTGAGCCCGTGAACGATGCACCGGTGCTGGATAACAGCGGCAGCATGACGCTGACTACGATTCACGAAGACGACAGCAGTTCCAACGGTGATACGGTGGCGGCGATCATTGCGAGTGCCGGTGGCGATAAGATCACAGACGTGGATGCGAGTGCGGTAGAAGGCATTGCGGTTACGGATGTGGATACCACGCACGGCAGTTGGCAATACAAACTAAGCGGTGGTTCGTGGACGACGTTCGGCAGCGTGAGTGACACCAGTGCGACGCTATTAGCATCCACCGCTAGCATACGCTTTGTGCCGACGGCTGATTACAATGGCAGCGGGGGCAATATTACGTTTAGAGCCT
>CAZYIF010000026.1:0-5489 GCA_964646995.1 uncultured Gammaproteobacteria bacterium | reverse complement strand
TATGTACCGTCTGCGTCACTTGCGTGGTGTTATCGCTGTAGGTGATAGTCTCTGTGCTGTCGCCGTTGGCCTGCGTCACAGTCACCGTCGTCGAACCATCGCTGTTGTGTACCGTACTCGTCACTCGCGTGGTGTTATCGCTGTAAGTAATCGTCTCTGTGACATTGCCGTTGGACAAAGTCACAGTTACCGTCGTCGAATTATCGCTGTTGCGTACCGTGCTCGTCACCGATACTAGATTACCGCTAGCATCAGTTATCGTCACCGTGGTATCACCATTCGGCTTGGTAACGGTTGTTGTCGTTGTGCCGTCTGGGTTCTGTACTGTCTCGGTAGTATCACCTCCAAGGTACTCTCTGCGCGTTTCTTGCTCATAGTGAATGTCGGTGGTGCTGTCGCCCGCTATGTAACCCTGTTTTGCCATCATGCCAGCCAAGCTAGGCGCTGTTACATTGTGCACGGCAACGCTGCTCAGCTGCGCTATGGCAGTGTCATGATCATGCTTCACTACTGGATGACCCGTTGTATGGGTTAACAACCCACCGCTGATGTTACCGCCGGCTTTGATACTGCCCGTGGAGGTTTGTGTGGTGTGGGTGTCGTCTCTGGGGGTAAGGGATGACGAAGTCTCGCCAAAAAAACCCCATTCGTATTTCGTTCCAGTAATATGCGCCGTGGTAGAAGCCTTAGCGTCTTGATTGGTGGTGACCAGACCAGAGTTGCTTGTGATGCTACCTGCAGCACTGACAGTGCCGCCGCGGTTAGTTAAGGTATTCGCATCTAAAGTGAGATTGCCACCGGCTTGTATGCTGGCAGGCGCACCTGAAGTAATAGCGGTAACCACTGCTGTTTCTACCTGACCATCATCTTCATAAGGGTTGTTGTCTTGCACGACAAACTGTCCATCCACAAATGCAATGTGTTGGTACCTGTTTGCGTGCAATGTAGCGTGTTGCGTGCTCTGCGTGACTTCATTGTTAATATTCGTCGCACGCAACGTCGCGTCGCCTTGCAGCGCCTTGATTTCGCCGGATTGATTGTTTATGTACGTGGCGCGAGAACCGTTGGTTGCGCCTTCGATAGTGAGGTTGTGTTCGGCGAGAATGGCGCCGGCGTTATTGGTTAACGTGCCGGCTAGATTGATATGCAGATCTTGTCTGGCATAGAGTAATTTGTCATTAGTGATGTTGTGTGCGTGTAGTATCGTCAGATCAGTGGCGCTGATTGAACCCTGATTGTTAATATCGCCTGCGATGTTGAGTGTCGTATTGCCACCCGCATCCATTGTTGCAGCTTGTTGCACCTGTAAATTACCGCTGGCATTGATGGTCGTAGCACCCACACTGTAGAGATCGTGCTGCACCGTAACATCATGCGCACCGCGTATGTTAATTGCCCCTGCCGCATAAGCCTTACCCACCGTCACATCGACGTCGTCGGCCGCTTGTTTCTGCAGGTTAATGCTGCCCTGATTGGCTTGTGCATGTTGTACTTCTATCTTGCCGTTGGCGCTGATATCAATATCACCCACATAGCTCACCATCGCCGCGGGCGTCTTGACCCCTACCCCTTGCTCAGTCGCAATGATTTTTATGCTACCCGCGTATAAGCCACCGAAGGCACTGCCGTCTATGGCATACTGCGGTTTAGTGCTGTCGTCAGCGTCTTTGACTGTCACCACGGGATTGCCATTCTCGTCATAGTGAAAATCATTGAGTCCCAGGAAAAAACGCACGTTTGTTTGCACCTGCCCCGTGCCAGAGACTTTACCGTTTATGTGTGCGCTGCGCGCCACGATGTCGAAGTAGTCCAAGCCCTCTAGACTCATACCAATACCATCATGATCACCTCCAATGGTAACAGATCCACTGCCGACGCTAAGACTTAGCATTCCCGTGGTCACGTTTCGCGTTATATTACCCGCAGCCAGGGTTAACCTAGCCGTGTTAATAAAACCACAACCATGACACCAGAGGCCGTTGGGGTTAGTGATGACCAAATTGGCGCGTTGACCAAAAATCTCAACAAACCCATCTAAGTGTGAGCCGTTGGGATCGTTGACACCCACCCAAATGTTAGTGGCTGCGTGGCCAGCTAAGTTTAGGTTAGCCGGGATGTAACCGGCCAGTTGTGAGTTACCCGCCACCAGGCTGTTGTTGATCACGGTGCCATGCGCGTCTACGTCAAAGTGAGAAAACGTATTCACCGAATTACCATGCGCATCGGCTGCAACAATATCAATAACCGGCACACCGTTAGGCGCATTATGCACATTGGACTGTTGATCGGTCGGCGCGTTGCTGTCTGCTTCTATGTTGGAGGCCTGTGCGATCAGGGATTGTTGCAACAACAAAAAAGTCATCGCAAATTTGGCGATTAAGCGCTGTAATTTGCTGGGTTTAGCGGCATTGATCTGGTTTGTCATGTTAATCACTTTACTCAAAATTTTTGTTTGTCTTAGTTACTTTACATACCGTTCATGCGTACCATGATGACACCACTCTTCGTGCAACCGTCCTGACATCCCTCACTGCGTTCGGGATGACATCACCATACTCGGGGCGACGCTCTTCTTTGTCATTCAGAGCGCAGCGAAGAATCTCACTCCGCAAGTCGCTCCATGCATCCTTCCTGAGATCCCTCGTTACACTCGGGATGACATCGCCACACTCGGGATGAGACCACTATCCGTTACAGCAACAACCCCAATTTAAACCGCACCACGTAATTAGAATGCGACAACGCAGCTGGCGCGTGCAGCGCACGCTCTAGCAACAATTCACTGATGGTATAACGGTTGTTAGCACGCAGCCCCACGGCCATGCCCTCTAGGTTACCCCGCTCGATCGTGTTGCTCGTGTCTGGGTAAATCCAACCTGCATCCAAGCCAACAAAGGCATCCAGCTGATCGATAAAGGATTTGTGCGTTGCACTAACCGGCACATGCCAAACTACTTCGTTGCGGGTATACACGCCGGTGTTGGCAATAAGCGACTCAGCCAAGAAACCACGCACCGTGTACTGACCACCCATGCTAATCTGTTCCGTGGTAAACAAGGTATGCGGCGCCCATTGGCCATGCACCAAGCTATCGAGACTAAATGATTGCTGCACCATGTTAAACGGCAACAGGTATTCTAGATCCGTTTGCACACTGCGAAACTGTGCATGAGGTTGACGTTTAGCTAAACCAGGTGCATCGTGCAATGCCCGCAAGAAACCAAGCCCCTGGTTATAACTCAACGAACCGTCAAACACGCCCCGCGGCAACTTACGCACATAACCCAAGCGCATCGTCCCTATGGTTAAATGGCGACTGCTGCCAGGGATAAATAGTTCATTTTGATACGCCAAAATTTGTTTAGCGGTCAAACCACCGCCCAACGTCAATTTACCACTGCCATCTCGGTAAACGACCCGTTCTAACTCCGTCGTATAAGCACGGCTTGCACCGGATGCCCTAAGAAAACCAGCTGAGGTGAGCGCGTATTTTAATTCCCGCGTCATGGTACGCAAAGTCCAATAGCCAAAGGGAATAGAAAAATCGGTTGTGAACGTTTGATTCATCAAGTCACGCTTGCGACCTTCTAAATCCTGCTTATAGTTTAGCGACCAAGTTTCGTAGAGACCTAACAGATCATCGGCGCTAGTGCCGACATTCAGCATGCGTCTACCTGTTTGCGGCAAACCTGAATTATCCAATACGCCAAAAAGCCGCACGGGCGCACGACGCACCACATCGACATCAACCAGACTTTGTCCCGGCGCAGCACCCGGACTAATTTGCAATGTCGCCTGCTGCGAACGCAGGCGATTGATTTGATCCAAACCCTGCTCCAGATCGTAAATGCTAAGCACTTGCTGATCGATATTCAAAAACGGGGCGTAACTAAAAGGACGATCGCGACCATTTTCGCGAATGCGAATACGCTGAGCCTTGCCTTCCACCACATTGATAGTCAGTGTGCCTTGGCGTAAATCTTGTGCGGCTATGTAGGCACGCGTGGTGACATAGCCACGGCCGATGTAATGGTTGGTGATAACACGCAGTACTTGATTCAGGTCGTAGGCACGTAAACAACGTCCGACGAATGGCTTGGTTAAGCGTCGCTGAGTCTTAGCATCGAGCAAGGCCGCACCGTCTAACACAATGGTATTAATAGTAAAACACGCACCCGCTGATTTAGCCGCTGCCTCTGCCTCAGGTGATGCAGCAGATTCTGTGGCTCCCGGTGGGGCTAGGCGACGTATGCTGCGCAGCGCTTCTTTGCGCCGCTGTTCTTCTTGAACAAGAATCTGATTTTGCTGTTGCTGTGCATCCACATCCGTTGGTGCGGCCTGCGCTATCGACAAAGGCAACACGGCAAAATACAATAAGGCCACGCAGCACGTCGCCCCAACGCTAGCAACAAAAAATCGTCGCAACGCGGCAAACAGCGAACTACCCATGAACAGACGTTGGTTAATCTTATCGTGTGCCAATATCACTTATTGCAAACCCCATTTAGTCAAACCACAACGCACGGAAAGAATCGGCCATGAATCCCAAACTCCGCACACCGTCCTTGTGGCCGACCCCATGTAGCAATATCTATCCAGCCTAAAATACAAAAAAGCAACAATAGCGAAAATTGCACGCAAATGCAAGTTCCCTTGACAAATTAGCGCAGATCCTATCCTCTTGGTGGCACCCGGACAGGGATTCAGGGGCGAAGATCCTTCCTACTGGGATGTCTACTCCATGCTATATGACCGCCACAGGGCCAACGCTTACTAGCGAATGGTTACTGCGGTGCCTGAAGGACATAACCACTTATCCTTGTATACATGCCGCTCGCCCGTTCAAGACAGTGCTGCGCACCCTCAGGGTGAACGGATAACTCTTTACATCATGATGCAACCCCTTTTTCTTGCTTGCACAACCTCAACATCACTACGCTCTTCGCCATCCCTCAGCACTTGTGTTTCTTCAGCGCTATCTACTCGTGCGGGAACCGGTGTTACTGTACTCGAGAAAAATCTATGTGGATTAGCGCCGAGACGCGGACGCGCGCCTCTTGCAGTAGCTTGCTCGGCTTGCAACGCCTGCTTGCGCGCCTGCAACACATTCGCTATACCCGCAAACTCAGGGCCATCAAACACAGCCAACGCTTGATTCACGCTGTCTATGCTGGGAAAAACTTCCTTCATCACATCGCCATTTTCCAGCAAAATTAATAACCCCGCGTGCGATTCCACCAAATAATTTTGGTGCGTTATCAATGCTCTGCCCGCTGCATTGCGTTGCACGCTCGTTCTATCATTATCTGCACGACGACCTATGCCTGCGGTGAGTCCAACGATCGACGCCACTAATGTCAGCAATAATCCAGTCACTATTAACAAAAACCAATATAACGGATGTCCCCCACGAGTCTCCATACGAGAATCATCCTCAAACGAAGTGTGCGCATCAAAACTCTTGCCTAAAAACAACGGTAACACCGCAA
>CAZYIF010000025.1:0-9573 GCA_964646995.1 uncultured Gammaproteobacteria bacterium | reverse complement strand
TAAAGCGGAAATTTTAACTTTGGCGAAACCGGAACTTACTACTTTGCGCTTACAGCCTTGCGCTACTCACTCGACAATTCAACGCAGACGTTGTAGCATGCGCGCGTGGCAAATAAACAGAGAATAGCATCTAGCGCAGTGTTAGTCTAAAGCTAAGGCGCGCGGATTTGATGTCATCTCTATAGCGGAGAATGATGTCGTGCAAGAAGATAACCGCAGAATAGATGTTGTGGATCAACAAGGTCAAATTGAACAAAATATCAGTGCTTTCGGTGATGCAGCTGCAGCCATATTTGTAGTCCCTGATCTGCTGACACCACTGTTTATTAACCCGCGTCACGTCACTCAACGTAATGGTTTATATTGTTTAACAGAAACGGGTACTATCCCGCAAAGATTGATACCCCAAGCGAAACTGGATGACCCCGCTCAGTTATCCACTGTTTTAGCACGAACACTCACGATAGAACGCATGTTAGCATCCGGTGTACGCGTGATTGTGTTTCATATTCATGCGCACAGAAAACAAGTGGGTGGCCAAGGCGATGTAGATGAGAGTGAGTTTCAGAAACTACGTCAACGCTATCCCACACTCGTGTTATTACCTATCTCACAAATAGATTACAAGGCGCTGCAGCCAAAAGTCTGTACCGCTACCTACTGTCACTATGATGCAACAGGCTTACACGTTATGGGCGTTAATGCAACGCAGATCCATGCCGCACCTGCCCTGTGTCATTGGGGTGTCAAAACGCTTGCCGATGAATCAGAAGCATGCCAAACGTTAAACGCCTTTTTAGCAAGCCGTAACTTACCTTGTTTGCATGACTTAGTTACAAAGAAAAACTATTTAAGCCAATTAACGAGTTTATGGGGATTATTCGCCGCTACACCTCAGCGCACAACAGAACAAGCCATGATGATGCAAGCGCTTGAGGAAACCATCCCCTCACAACTTAGGTCTCCTTAGTTGTTGCACACCCTCTTCTTTGCTGAGCGGTTCACATGCGCGGGAACAACAGACGGTGTTGACAAAGTAGATGTTACAACATATCATTTGACGTAATATTATTTGCCCATAGGCATCCATTATGTTAACCATCAAATTAATCAGTTTGCTGTCGGTGGCGCTGATCACCGTCGTGGGAGGGATCTACCCTTTCATCAAAAAAATCAGCAGTGAAAAAGGCTATCAATCGACGTTCGGTGAGGCGTTTGCTGCGGGTGTATTTTTGGGGGCGGGGTTATTGCACATGCTGCCCGAAGCGGCGCAAGCGTTTGTTACACAGCATTACGACTATCCCATTGCTTATCTGTTAGCAGGCGCGGTTTTTCTGTTGTTGTTGCTGTTCGAACACATAGGCACGGAGATCTATCACCATCAGTCGGATGCCAGCAAAAGCTTTGCGATATTGGCGATGTTGATGCTGTCTACACACAGCCTATTATCTGGTACGGCGCTAGGTGTCAGTAGTTCACAGGCGACGGTTATTACGCTTTTGATCGCTATTTTAGTGCATAAGTGGGCGGAGAGTTTTTCTTTGGCGGTGCAAATCAACAAGAGTAGCTTGCCGACGCGAACTGGTATCCTACTCTTTGTCATGTTCAGTGCGATGACTCCTTGCGGTATTATTGTCGGTAATGCGATGACGGTTAGTCTCTCGCACTATGTGTTGTTGGAGCCTGTCTTTAGTGCACTAGCTGCGGGAACGTTTTTGTATATGGGAACTTTGCACGGTTTGAGACGTGCAGTGATGGTGGAAAAATGCTGTGACCTGAAGGGGTTTAGTGCCATGATCATCGGGTTTGTGTTAATGGCCATTGCCGGGTTGTGGTTGTAGGCGTTATGTTGCAAGCGTCTTGTGGCGAAAGCAATCGGTGGTGTGGTCATTGACCATGCCGACAGCTTGCATCAGTGCATAGCAGATGGTGCTACCGACGAAACTAAAACCGCGTTGCTTGAGATCCTTGGATAAGGCATCGGATAGCGCCGTTTTGCTAGGTACCGCTGTACTGCGTTGCCAATGGTTCTGCAGTGGTTTGCCATCGACAAAATGCCATAGATAATCGGAAAAGCTACCTAGCTCTTGTTGCAGAGCCAGATAAGCGTGCGCGTTGTGAATGATCGCTTGTATTTTTAAGCGATTGCGAATAATACCTGGATCTGCCATTAAATCCGCTATCTTTGCCGCGTCGTAGTGAATTATTTTTTTGGGATTGAAGCGATCAAAGGCGTGTCTATAGCTTTGCCGTCTTTTCAAAATAGTTAACCAACTGAGCCCTGCCTGCATGCCTTCTAGGATTAAAAATTCAAACAACTTGCGATCATTATAAATGGGCACGCCCCATTCTTTATCATGATAAGCAACATAGCAGGGATCGGAAGTCACCCAGTGACAGCGTGGCTTGGTGTCTGACATGTATGGGTTCCTCTGCAACTGGGCACAAGCGACATTATCATGACTCTATCGCGTAAATGCAATGTACGGCTGCGTTATTGCTCGGTGTTGGCGCGTGTTTTTACGTGCGGGCAGGTAACACCAAGATGGCATCTGTGACACGGCTTAAATTGGCAATGTCTAAAGTAAAGGGTGGGACAGCGGCATACGCTTGTGCGGAGGACCCACCGTCTAAATTCATGGCATCGCGACAATGAAAATAAGTTCGACTTTGTAATAAAGTCGCGAGTTGAGTTAAAGACAGCGGCGCATTTTGCGTGGTGAGGAGGATGAGTCGTTGTTGATGATCGATGCCAACGGCAGAACGCTCGGCGAGCGTGGTCGCACGTTGTTGGATCCGACCCTGTCGCAATAACAACGGTCCTGCTTGTAACGCCAGTTCCGTGTTGGGTGTAGCTATAAACTGTTGCGCATCCACCAGATGAGCATGCTGTTGCGTGCTGTAAAAGACACTCCACCAACTGATGGCTTTGGCGGGATGGCGGACTACACCGTCTTGCATGCGCAGACCCAACGGCACGGCGTCAGGTGTGAAAAATCCGCCATTGATCGCAAGCAAGGCATGGTGCTGCTGCGCCAGATCACGCACGGTGGCGGTGGCGTGCGGTTGGGCGAGTGCCAGCGCGAGATGATAACGGCGCTGATCAATACGGAAAGCATGTACGTGACTGTTGGCACCTAGCGTAGGCTGAGGGATACGTATGTATTGCAACCCGGGTGCTAACGTTCGCCACTGTGCGGCATGCCCCACGGCGACGCAACCGCACAACAATAACATGCACTGTATCAGCCTAACTAACGCTAATTGTCGCATAGACGTTTTCCTATAGGTGTTGGAACGGCTTAGGGTATTAGCCAGCTAATACCCCTGCCACCGGGGCAGTGTAGGGTAAGTTTACAAGCCAAGTCAATGAGTGGGTGGCATGACTAAAGTCAAGGCTAAGACTTGCCGATATACCCTATAGGTACAACACAAGCCAGGAGGCACACCATGCAGTCTATCATCATACAACCCACGTTGGCGCAGTGGTATGGTTTGGTTTATGAGGCAGAGCAACGCCGTGTTGTACACTTGGATGAAGCACTGGAAAGCTATCTGGTATTTTTATTGATGCGTTTCGTAGAAAAACCGGATTTGGCGAGCAGCGTGTTGGCCTTGGATTTTTTAAATAGCGCGCAATACACCGGTGAACAACGTAACGTGTTGTTGCAAG
Source organism: uncultured Gammaproteobacteria bacterium (assembly GCA_964646995.1). Classification (GTDB taxonomy): domain Bacteria; phylum Pseudomonadota; class Gammaproteobacteria; order CAZYIF01; family CAZYIF01; genus CAZYIF01. The sequence continues at coordinate 5,900 of CAZYIF010000025.1, read as the reverse complement.
AATTAGGCGATAAATGTTTATTGCTGTCTGGATTATTTCCCGGGCGCGCGCAGCGCAAGCGGGTTCGTATCAGTTATTTTGTCGGTATGGGGCAAGCCGCTTATGCGGAGCTGGCACACAGCAAAGCCGGATTTCCTCAGGTGGCACAGAACTTTGTCGTATTAATGGATCTGTTGCAAACGATACGCAGCACGTTCTGCAATGATCACGTGTTAAATTTATTAGAAGCGCATGAGTTACTCCAAGATACACGCAGCCAATCGGCCCAGAAAATACTGACTTCTGCGACCCAAGGTTTTGTGATGTTCGTCGCGAAAGATGCGGCTAATCAGTCGCATTAATAAGAATATTTTTGTATTTTTAGCCGTTTGCCCTGAGGAAGCGCGTAAGCGCCGTCTCGGGACGAACGGGTATTTTTAAATAGGCGGTGTCTTGCATAAAACACAGGATGATAGGGTTATTGTATTTGTTATCGTATCCCGTATCGTAAGTGCAATGGAAGAGCCGGTTATTTTTGGTATTATTAGCGTGTCGATTACAGCGTGTCGCTGTGTTCCACACAAGTCACCTATTATGCAGTATAGTGTATAAATATTAAGAGTAGCTTAACGCTGCATATATTTTTTATAATTCTGGCGAATGAATTTTAGGCGTGCGCATAACCCTCAGCATGGCCTAGCCAACGTTGAATGATAGCGGGGATGAGCGCGGATTGTTGGGCTTCCAGTTGACGCGCCAGTTGCAGCACTTCTGCCAATAAGCGTTGATCACGGCCCAAGTCAGCGATGCGTAGTTGTAACAGTCCGGCCTGACGCGTGCCCAATACCTCGCCGGGGCCGCGTATTTGTAAATCTTCTTTGGCGATGGCAAATCCATCTTGGGTTTTGCGCAGGATAGCGAGTCGTTTGCGTGCGCTATAGGACAGCGGATCTTGATACAGCAACACACAAAAGCTGGGTTGTGTGCCACGACCTACGCGGCCACGCAATTGATGTAGTTGTGCCAGACCTAGGCGTTCTGCGTTTTCGATAAGGATCAAGGTGGCATTGGGTACGTCTACACCCACTTCAATCACGGTGGTCGCTACTAAGATATCCAGTTCTCCCGCTGCAAAGGCAGTCATCACTTGCATTTTTTCTTGCGCTTTGAGGCGGCCATGCACGAGTCCTATGCGTAATTGCGGTAATTGTTCGGTTAACTGTAGTGCGGTTTCTTCTGCGGTGCGACAGGGCAAGTCTTCGGCTTCTTCGATTAAGGTACATAGCCAATAGACTTGCTGTTTTTGCTGACATACATGCTGTATGCGATCAATCAGCTGTGCGCGTCGCGTATTGGGTAACACAACGGTAGTGATCGGTTGCCGTCCCGGCGGCAATTGATCGATGACGGAGTGATCCAAGTCGGCGTACACCGACATGGCCAAGGTGCGTGGAATGGGTGTGGCGGTCATGATCATTTGATGCGGATAATGATCATTGTGTACGCCTTTTTGGCGCAACGCCAAGCGTTGATGTACGCCAAATCGGTGTTGTTCATCGATAATAATCAAGCCCAGTTGCGCAAATACCACTTGTTCTTGAAATAACGCGTGGGTGCCTATGGCGACCTTGCTCGTGCCTGCGGCGAGATTTTGCAAGATCTGGGTGCGGCGCTTACCTTTGTGACGACTGGATAATAATTCGGTCTGAATACCCAATGGATGTAGCCACTGCGCAAAATGCTGGGCATGTTGTTCGGCCAGCAATTCGGTGGGAGCCATGCAAGCCACTTGGAATCCTTGTTCTATGATCTGTAAGCAAGCCAATGCGGCGACAATGGTTTTGCCACAACCGACATCGCCTTGGATCAAGCGCAGCATGGGATGCTTTTGTGCGAGGTCGTTCGCAATTTCACCCAGTACACGTTGTTGTGCGGTGGTTAAGGCAAACGGTAAGTCGCGTATGACTTGGGGTAATAAGCGCAGGCTGGGAGGAAAAGCATGGGCGTGCTGTTTATCATTCTGTGCACGCAAGCGGCGTAAGCTCAGATGGTGCGCCAATAGTTCTTCAAGGGCTAAGCGTTGTTGCATGGGATGTTGTCCCGTTAACAACAAATCAAGTTGCGTATGTAGAGGAGGACGATGAATATAGCGCAAGGCCTCGGTCAACTGCGGAAAGCGCGTACGTGCCGTGTGCGGTAAGTAGTCCGGTAACATATCAGACTGAGTCAGTAATGCTAAGGCTTGGTCGGTGAGACGACGCCACAGTGCTTGGCTTAAACCTTGGGTGGTAGGATAAATCGGCGTGAGGGTTTTATCGGGTTGCGTGTCGTGTTCGGTCAGTAGCTGGTATTCGGGATGTACCATACACAGTTGTGTGCCCCAACGGCGTACCTCACCGATGCAGCGCAATTGCGAGCCCACCTTCAATTGCTGGTGATGATGGCTGACGTAATGTAAAAAACGCAATTCCACCGTACCACTGGCATCGCGTAGCCGCACAATCATTTGCGGGCGTTTGCCGGCTTTTAGCTGTTGTGTGCTAATGACGCCTTGCACTACGCTGTGTTCACCTGCACGTAATTGTGCGAGTGGTGTAATGTGTGAGTTATCTAAATAACGCGAGGGTAAGTGAAATAATAAGTCTTGCAAGTTGTGGACACCACATTGCGCGAGTTTTTCGGCGACGTGCGAACCCACCCCATTGAGAACGGTGCAGGGCTGCAACGCAAGCGGCTGTTGAGTGTTTACTTTATGCATAGCCAGGGCAGTATAACGTGCAGTGTGGCGTACGACAACCAATCAGTAAACCACGTCAAGCGTTGCACCTTGCTGTTGTCGTGTATAGGTTGGGCTTGGTTACTTGGCAAAGCAACACCACTCTGGCATAGTGGGCACCTTAATTAATTTGCGGCAATGAGAGACAATTATGGATAACACGACATTTCCTGAGAACAATCCTGCACTGCGATCATTTGTTGAGGTTGCGCCAGACAGCAATTTTTCCATTCAAAACTTGCCGTTTGGTATTTTTACGACGCCGACGATGAACGTGCCGCGTGTGGGTGTGGCGATCGGCGATTACGTATTGGATGTAGCAGCATTGGCTGATCACGGCTTGTTGCAGGATATTGCATCGCTACGCGATGGCGCGGCGTTACATCAGTCGTCGTTAAATGCGTTTATCAGTTTAGGTCGGCCAACCTGGCGTGCGTTGCGTGCGCGGCTCAGCCAGTTGTTACGCAGCGATGTGGCTACCTTACGTGATAATGCCGCGTTGCGTGCACAAGTCTTATTACCGCTGCGCGAGGTCAGTTTACATTTACCGATTAAGATAGGCAGCTATACGGATTTTTATTCCTCTAAGGAACACGCACGTAATGTAGGGATTATGTTTCGCGGTAAAGACAATCCCTTGTTACCCAATTGGTTACATTTACCAGTGGCATACGATGGACGCGCCAGCTCTATTGTCGTCAGTGGTACCGCGTTTCACCGTCCCATGGGGCAACTCAAACCGTCAGAGAATGAGCCGCCGATTCATGCGGCGTGTCAACAATTAGATACCGAAGTCGAAGTCGCGTTTGTGGTTGGCGCAGCCAATGCTTGGGGCGAGCCTATCACGGTGCAGCGCGCACCGGACTGTATTTTTGGTATGGTGTTGCTATCCGATTGGAGCGCACGTGATATTCAAAAATGGGAATATGTGCCGTTAGGGCCGTTTTTAGGTAAAAATTTCTGTACCTCCATTTCACCGTGGATAGTGACATTAGATGCATTGGAACCGTTTCGACAAGCGGGTTGTGAGCAAGAGCCTACGCCATTGCCGTATTTACATTCGTCGCGCGATTGGTCTTACGCCATTCAATTAGAACTATTGTTAAAAACGCCAAGCTTACCCCAAGCGCAGTGCGTCTCGCATACTAATTACCAAGATATCTATTGGGATTTTTGCCAGCAGTTGGCGCATCACACCATGGGCGGTTGCAACATGGCGATCGGCGATATTTTTGCATCGGGTACGATCAGTGGTAGTACTCCGGACTCCTATGGCAGCTTACTGGAGTTGACGTGGGCGGGCGCTAATCCGCTGCAGTTGGCCGACGGCGAGACGCGACGTTTCTTGCAAGATGGCGACACAGCCATCATTCGCGGTTGGTGTCAAGGCGACGGTTACCGTGTGGGTTTCGGTGAAGTGAGCGGTACGGTATTACCTGCGCGACAGGGTTGAAATAGCGTGTTATTTTAATGACGGCTAGCAAAGGACAGCACTATGTATAACCCTCGTTTTTTTGAGTTAGCGCAGATGCAACTTACGCATTTAGCCCCACTGTCTGACAGGTTTGAGTGGGCATTGCAAAACGGAGAGTGCGATCCCTATGGCAGCGTAGAGGCGTTGATGCAGGAATTTAACGCGACACGGCGTCTCTGTGTGGCGGAGCTATCGGCTAATATACTGATCCCGCAAACCGTGCGGGATAACGCGGCGTTTCCTAGACTCATCGCCTTAGAACAAACCTTATTTTCCAATCGCTGTAGGTTTGGTGCTTCGGCATATGTGATTTTAGCGCACATCAATTATTATCTGACAGAGCAATACAACGAAAAGATTCGACAACTGGAGGCGGCGCTAGCAGAAACAGGCTTATCACGACTGCGGCGCCCGACACTAAAAACAGAGTGCCAACTACAAGAAGATATACGTGCGCAACACTGGCGTAAAGTGTACCTCTATTTACGCGTGGCAGAGTACCTTGAACCTAGGCTACCCGACAAAGATCGTATCGATTTATTTGGCATGACTACGTTAGGCTTAGTCCAACAAAAGTTACAAAAAAAGTTCCCGCAAACACCACAAAGCATTGCAGAAGCGGTCGCGTTAATCGGCCACCAGATAAGGGAACTGTATCCCATCAATGGTAGCCGATTGCTACACGGTGTAGACCAAGAAGCAGGCGCTCTTGTCGATCTACACCTTAGGCAGCCCGCTTTAATTACCCAGTGTTTTCGCTGGTAGTTGCGCTGGCGTTGCGTCATCTTGCATGGTTGCATCCGCCTCTTCTTGCGTTTGGTTCGTGCGAGTTTCTGTGGCATTCACAGCAAATAGCGAGAACTGCGCGATTGCTGCTGCTGGAGCAGATGCTGTGGTATTGAATACACGCGCGGTGGTTTGATTAGGTACGTTATAAGCAATTCCTTGCGCTGGCAAACTTGCGGCAATCTGTTGTAATTGTTCGCGCTGAACAGGTGTCAGTTGTGAATTGGTATACAACGCATCTAATAAACATAAATGCTGTTTTACTACTTGGTGTTGATGGGCTGCATCATCAAATTCATGCGACGCAAAATTAGCAAAGAATCCATGTGCGCGAGCAATATCCGCGTCAATCGGCAATTGATAGGCGATATCAATTTCGGGTAATGAATGGGCAATTTGCCGTAATAGTTGGCGTTGGTCCCATGTTATTAATGGATGGCTATACAACGTGGTTAATGCTGTTAAGTATTGCTGTATGTATGTTTCTCGTTGCTCTGCGTTGGTAAATGGATAGTTATTAAAGTAGAGATTGGAGAAAAACTCTCTTACTTTTTCGATGTTGGTTGCGATTTGTTGTAACACTGCGTGGTCTGGTGTTTGCATAGTTATACCCTTGTTATCATTACATAGTGTGATCTCCCTTATGAAGTAATTCCATTTGACGCAGACTACCTGTCTGGCCGCGCCGTATTCTGCATGTATATGTGGTTATGCAGGATAGGACTGTTTTAATCGACTGGACACAGCCAAAGATAATATTCTTTTCCTAATCCAATGAGCGTGCGATCTTAGTGTAAGCCGGGTGTATTTGCAACACTTTCCAAAGTAAGTGTAAGCGCAAAGTAGTAAGTTCCGGTTTCGCCAAAGTTAAAATTTCCGCTTTAG
>CAZYIF010000024.1:0-13420 GCA_964646995.1 uncultured Gammaproteobacteria bacterium | reverse complement strand
TTCAATGCAGGTGCAGCTTCCATTGCTATGCTCAAGATACCATCCGATAAACCAGCAAAATGGGATGCGGCAGATGCGATGGCAAACTATGTCGATATCAAAGCTTTCATCAAAGGCACGCAAACACACTGGCAGCCAACTGCTACATCTGAAAATAAGCTCAGCTTAGCGTCAACTCTACAAGGATTTTTGGAACGCTATGTGTATATTGACGAGAAAGATAGTGTAGGTGATTTACGTAAACGACCAGATCGCTGTATTGCTAAATTACAAGAATTCAAAAATATCACGGCAAATTGTTTGCATGAGGTCCTAGCACCTACGCCCTGGAACCCCAACAAAACACGCATAGAGCCTATATGGCGTGCTTGGTTGACACATCAAGGTCGTAAAAACGTGCAAGGTACGTGCTATAGACCTAAAGAAGAACGTCTAGTTCATGACAACGATGGTTCTTCGTGGCTTAACCAGTTTTACCTGCCCCCATTTACACATACCACAGATGAACATCTATTGCTTACGTTCTTTGAACACATGGAATATCTGTTCCACGTAGCAGAGGAATGTAAATGGTTTATCGATTGGATGGCGTTCAACCTGCAATACCCAGAACGTCGCTGCAAAGTCACCCCGATGCATATATCACTTGCACATGGCACGGGACGTGGCTGGCTAGTAAAACTGATGATAAAACTGCTAGGCTCATGGAACTGCACTAAGACCAAGATGAGCGTGCTGTGTAGTGACTACAACGGATTTCACGACTACCTCAATAACAGCTTATTTTGTGCGATAGAGGAAGTCAGGGAAGGCGGTAAGCGTTATGAGATATCTGATAGCATCCGCGATTTATTGACTGAGGATGAATTAGAGATTAATTGCAAATACGGCACTAAACGTACCCAGCGGGTCTACACAAATTTTTTCTTAATGTCTAATCATCCAGATGCCTTAGTACTCACTAACGAGGATAGACGCATTAACGTCTTCTTTGGGCCATCTGAACCTAAAAGTAACGCTTATTATACACAGCTCTATGACTGGTTAGATACTGTGGCGGTTGACCAGTTATTTCACCACCTCATGCGGAGAGACCTAAGCCAGTTTAATTGGCAACGTGCATTTGATAATGAAGCGAAAGCAGACATGATTTGTAACAATCGCACACCGACCGAGATCTTGTTTTGGGATTTCATGGAAACAGCCAGATCGCCTGTCATGACCTTTGCACAAATCAAATATGGCATGCGACATTTAGCAGAAGATGGTCCAGCTGAGGCGAACATCGATGAACGACAACTCATTAAGCTGCTACAACACAATTGTCGACAAAGTAAAGCCGTCAAAGTGTTAGGTAAACGTATGCGTCCTTGGGTATTGAACCCAAGAAAAAATTTCACGCATGAGCAAATACGCACGCACCTGGCTGGACATGAACAATCTGTAACAACGCGCAGCTGGAGTAATAACACATGATAGCTGTTAAAATCACGCAACCCACCTGCGATAACATTCGCAAATTGACAAGCAGTGTCTCTGTGGTGACACCGAGTTCCAGTTTTAAATTTGAACTGGCACTTCGTAATTCATTGATAAATAAGGTATTAAAATACTATAGTTCCATAGTTCCAGTAAATAACAATAAAAAGATAATAATAATCTATACATATTGTATATACACAATATACAAACGTAATGGTCCACACACCGGTATCACCGTCACGAATAAGCCACGAGGTGCGGCATGAAGCAGACTCATGCATTGTGCTTAGACCTCGGCACCACCACTGGTTGGGCGTTGGTGCAGTCGCAGCAAGTAACGCGAAGCGGTATTGCGAATTTTCAACCTAGACGGTTCGATGGTGGTGGAATTCGTTATGTGAAGTTCCTCAAGTTCTTGAACGATCACCAGAGCCAAATACAGCCGATTAGAGGCGTTTTCTACGAAGAGGTAAGATGTCACTTAGGTGTTGACGCCGCGCACGCCTACGGTGGCTTTCTCGCGGTTTTAACGGCATGGTGTGAAACCAATCAGATTGCTTACGAAGGCATCCCAGTTGGCCGCATCAAGAAACACATTGCTGGCAAAGGCAATGCGAGTAAGCAGGAGGTCATTGCTGCAGTCAACGCACGCGGACACAAGGTTACAGACAACAACGAAGCAGACGCCATTGGCATCGCTTACTGGGCAATTGCAAATAGATTGAGGGGGAACTATGAAAACTTGGACGGTTGAAGATATCGCAGCAAGATTTGACGAAGCATTTGATGTGTTGAGTGTATTGCCAAATCCAAAATCATTAGGCTACGCAAAACGCTGGCCTATCACGCTGTATCTGCCGCGTGAGCTTGAACGACAGACCCCTGCCGCAATGCGTATAGCCGCAACGCCACAGCAAATCACACGCATGGAAGAAACACTTACGTGGATTACATGGGTAGAACCAGACGTACGACACTTGATTTGGCTGCGTGCAGAAGCTCTGCCTTGGCGTACGATTGCGTGTAGACGCGGTCTACCGAAAACAACTGCAGAGCGTTATTGGCGTAGAGGCCTACAAGTGATTGCTGATAAACTGACGGCAATGCAATATGTTTCACACACAGAAGACGCATTATTGGTATTGATGTGATGCCCACTATAATTTTGCGAGTCGTTGCGGGTATTTGCGGGTCGTTGCGGGTATCTGCGGGTATCTGCGGGTATCTGCGGGTATCTGCGGGTCGTTGCGGGTATTTGCGGGTGATTGCGGGCAGATGCGGGTAATAAGAGAAAATTGATGTGGGACAAATTCAAATGTTTTTGCTATGATTCTCGCTACACTCAGCAGAGCAACGCATTGAAGAAAAGTGGTTTTAGTTGATGTGTTTCTCCTGCATGACACGCGGTGCGTAGCCACGGGTCCTTCCTGGCGTCATTTTTTGATCGGTGCGCAAGGCCGCCGGATTTGGTTAGTGATAGATTTCGCAACTAAGGTTAGATGGATCGCATTTTAGGCAACACACACTCTGAATTATTCCTAAGAGAACACATGAATAGCAAAGCACATCACCGCTACAAGGTTGCGCTCGCTCATGAAGCGGTGCAATTGCAGATTAACCAAAAGAAAATCGCCAAGTTAGAAGCATCGATCATCAACCGCGACCAGCTGGCAGAGGACATGCGCAACTTGAAGGTACAGATGCGAAAGCATTGGGAGTCTTTTCCCATCGCTGCTACCTCAGAGCTTTCTGTTAGGTGGAAAATCGACTCCACGCGCGTGCGTGAGGTCTTGCAATACCATGTCGACAAGTACCTCGCCGAGCTTGATGCGCAAGAAGTTGGCGAACACAGGGAGTAATGTGGGAAGCAGTACGCACGTGTTAACACTGCAACACTGGTCTCTCGAAAAACTCAAGCCCTACGCCAACAATCCTAGGCGTAATGACGAAGCCGTTAGCCAGATGTGTAACGCTATTCGTGAGATGGGATTTAAAGTCCCTATCATCGTACGCAGTGATGGAGAAGTGGTTGATGGACACTTGAGATTAAAGGCTGCAAAGCAACTTGGTCTCACAGAAGTTCCTGTTTTACTAGCGGACGATTTAACACCAACACAGGTCAAAGCTTTCAGGATTTTAGTCAACCAGTCCGCACACTGGGCAGACTGGGACGACGAATTACTACGCGCTGAGATACAGCAACTGTTAGCTACCGATTTTGACTTAAGCTTGATTGGCTTTGCAGATGCTGAACTCGACAAAATACTGGCTTCAACAGATGAGGACAGCAGTAAGCAAGATGAGATTGTACCTACACCAGAAAAAACTGTGATTACCCGTGTGGGTGATTGCTGGCAATTGGGGAAACATAGGGCCTTGTGTGGAGATGCGACTATAAGAGCAGACGTTGGCGCGCTAATGCAAGGCGAAATCGCGCAGATGGCCTTTACCGATCCGCCATATAACGTCGATTACGGTAGTACACCACGTAATGAGCAGCGCGGCTACGACAATCACATCGCAAACGATAATTTGCATCACGATTTTTACGGTTTCTTACGCAAGGCTTTAGAAAACTTACTCGCAGTCACAGAAGGCGCTTGCTATATCGCTATGGCGGGCAGTGAACTAGATGTTTTAAAGCGCGCATTTACAGATGCAGGCGGCAAATGGTCGACCTTCATTATCTGGGTAAAAAACTCTTTCGTAGTTGGCCGCGCTGATTATCACCGTCAGTATGAACCACTGTTATACGGTTGGCGTGCTGATGTAACACGCCACTGGTGTGGCTCCCGTGATCAAAGTGATACGTGGTTTATTGACAGGCCTAGACGTAACGATTTGCACCCGACGATGAAACCTATTGCCTTAGTAGAAAAAGCGATTACTAACTCCAGTCGCCGTGGCGACATTGTATTAGATACCTTCGCAGGCTCTGGCAGCACGCTCATGGCCTGTGAACGGACTGGCAGAGCGGCAAGATTACTTGAGCTCGAGCCTCGTTACGTCGACGTCATCGTGCGGCGTTGGCAGCAGTATACAGGACAAAAAGCGGTGCGCTTAAATGATGGCATACTGTTTGATGAGTTGGGTGTAAATTTTCAATAGGAGAAAAACATGAATGCAGAATCAAACTTACATCAATATATCGTCGATCAAGAGCAATATTTGTTTGATATCGAACAAATACAGTTGGCACAGGGCGATAGTCTACAAAAACTCATGAAATGTATCAGACAAACCGAAAGGAAATTGTCATGCTTCAAACATGTATATATAACGATAGACGATTACTGTGAAACGTGCAGTGTTGATCTGCCTTCGTCAGTGCGAAATAAATTCGAAAATCATGTAACAAAAATTTGCTGTAATCATGATGTGGTAATAGGCACTTTAGATTTACGACGGGAAACACTTTACCCGCTTGGCTTGCTCAATCGAATAGCGAACTCTGGTTCATGGTCAGATCATTTTAGGACATGGTGATGGGTATTTCTATTCGCGCCTACGCGCGTCATCGTGGGGTCTCCGATGCTGCCGTACATAAGGCCATCAAGACTAGGCGAATCACGCTAGAAGACGATTACAGTATTGATCCAGTCAAGGCAGATCGTGAATGGACGCAAAATACGCTCCCCAAGATCGACAGTCCAACTTCTGTAGAGGATGATGCACTACTTACAGCCGAACGAGAGAAATATGAAAAGACCCGCGATGCCTGCAAGATCTCAAAGATAAAACTTAAGAACCTTGAGTTGCAGCAACTCTCTGAAAAAGTTGTTGCGATGAGTGATGCTTCGCGTGAGATCTACAGTTTTGCCAAGGCCTTGCAAAATCACTGGCAAGACTGGCCAGCACGCGTTGCTGCAGAAATAGCAGCTACACTCGCTTTAACTGAACACGAGGCTTACTCTGCATTAGAGCTTGCTGTGGATGCTCAACTGCTATCAGCTGCTTCTGTTAGCGCATTAAGTCATGAAACGCTGCAGAGAAAATTTGTTGCCGCCATTAAACCCGCGCAACGCTTGCTTGTTTCTGAATGGGCAGACAGATATAGGCTACTACCGCGAGCATCGTCAGCAGAAGCAGGCCCTTGGCGTACAGCACGTACCCCTTACTTGAAAGAAATCATGGACTGCCTCTCCAGCACTTCATCTATACAGCGTGTTGTAGTGATGAAAGGCGCGCAGGTGGGAGGTAGTGAAATTGGCCTTTGCTGGCTAGGCTATGTAATTCACAAAGCGCCAGGACCTTTCTTATTGGTTGCACCAACGGTAGAAATGGCAAAACGGTATTCACGTCAACGCATCGAGCCGCAATTAGAAGCCATTCCTGTGCTACGCGAATTGGTGCCCTCAGCACGCAGCCGTGATTCAGGAAATACGATGCTCAGCAAAGAATTTCCCGGTGGAGAGCTGGTACTGACAGGTGCTAATAGCGCAGCGAGCCTACGCTCCATGCCTGCACGTTATGTGTTTATGGACGAGGTTGATGCGTATCCACTCGATGTAGACGGTGAAGGCGACCCTATCCTACTCGCAGAGCGCCGGGCAGCAACATTTGCGCGTAAGCGTAAAATTTTATTAGTGAGCACACCAACACTAGCTAGCACTTCACGCATACAGCGTGAGTTCAAGTGTTCTGATCAACGATACTATTACGTGCCCTGCCCTTACTGCCAGCATGAGCAAGTATTGCGTTTTGAACGTTTACGCTGGAAAGAAGGAAAACCAGAGACAGCTTGCTATTGTTGTGAAGCTTGTGAGCAAAACATTGAAGAACGACACAAGGTGACAATGCTTGCCGAAGGAAATTGGCGTGCAACCGCAGAAGGTGACGGCCATACACGAGGCTATCATCTCTCGTCGCTTTACAGCCCATTGGGCTGGTTTTCTTGGGCAGATACCGCCAGAATGTTTGAAGCAACACGCGAATCGCCCGAGTTAATGAAGACATTTATTAACACTGTGCTCGGTGAACCCTATGAAGATGCTTACGAAGCGCCTGAGTGGCTACGTTTGTATGAGCGTCGTGAAAATTACCCGATAGGTATCGTCCCAGAAGGTGGATTGTTTCTCACAGCAGGTGTAGACGTGCAGCGTGATCGCATTGAGTGTGAAATTGTTGCTTGGGGTCGCGATAAAATATCATGGTCGGTGGACTATCAAATACTCGCAGGTGACACAGCACAAAAAGAAGTGTGGCAAAAGTTAGAAAAGCTACTTTACCAAGATTGGCCGCATGCTTACGGCTGTACGTTGCCAATACGCGTACTTTGCATTGATTCAGGCTATGCAACGCAGACAGTATACGACTGGGTCAAGGGCTATCCGCAAGCGGTATGGGGTGCAGGAGGTGCACGCGCACCGCAAGTGCGAACTGTAGCAGCTATTAAAGGCTGTGCATCGGAAACTTCTTTTATCACTAAAGTGTCGCGTGCAGATATTGGCGGTAAACGTCATGGCCTCAAGCGTTGGAATGTCAGCAGTTCAGTCGGCAAAGAAGAACTATACCGTTGGCTTAAATTGCCTAGGCCCACAGATGAAGCACTTGCACAAGATGAAGCTTATCGTCCTGGCACATGTCACTTTCCTCAATATGGTGAGGAGTATTTCAAGCAGCTCACTGCAGAAAAACGTGTGGTAAGGCTACACAAAGGTTTCCCTAAGGCGACTTGGGAGAAAGACCCTACTCGCAATAACGAAGCCTTAGATTGCCGCGTATACGCAAGAGCGGCAGCCAGCATTTACGGTATAGACCGTTTTACCGATAAAGATTGGTTTCGTTTAGAAAAAGCCATTGGCGATAAACCGAAAACGCCGATTGCAAATACTGGGCAAAATGACGAAGAAAGAAAACGCCGCATACGCGAATTATTTAAACCACGCCCACCGATGCCATTTGATTTCTCATGGCTGGATGAGTATTCCTCAGGAGGTAATGATTAGTGGTGATATCTTTAGAACTACTTTATCAACGGCTCAATGAAGCAGAAATAGCGCTACATAGATTGATGACAGGCGATCGCGAAGTCACTATTTCCGTCGGTGACTACGGTGCCACTACGTATGCCAGAGTCAATGCAAACGAGTTGAGAGATTACATTACGCGCCTTAAATGCCAAATTGCCGTATTAGAGAGACGTCCTCGTAGGGGACCCGTGTACATACGCTTTTAGGTGGTGTTGTGAAATTGCTTGATGCCTCTGGCAAGCCGTTTATGCAAGAAACCGCACACCGTGGTGCTTCACGACAAGCACGAGAACTATCGAGCTGGCAACCCACACTCGCACCCGCTGAAGACGAGCTACGTGATGAACTTCCCACCTTGGTCGCGCGCTCACGTGACTTGGTACGCAATCACGGGATTGCTGCAGGCGCGATACAAACGCTTATCGACAATGTAGTGGGTAGCGGACTGCGTTTAGCAGCGTTACCGGATTACAAAGCCCTCGGCAAAGATAAAGCATGGGCAGATGAATGGTCGCGTCAAGTAGAAACACTGTGGCGTAGTTGGGCAGAGAGCACCGATTGCGATGCCGCAAAGCGTTTAAACTTTGCGGGATTAACGACACAAGTCTTTCGTAGTAGTCTTGTTGACGGCGAAGTGTTAGCACTTCCCTTGTGGCTTAAAGAGAGATCCTTTGCTACATGCTTGCAGCTGGTAGAATGCGATCGCCTCTGTACGCCGCCTGATAAGCTAAATGACAAGCAATTACAAAGCGGCATAGAAATCGATAGCTATGGTGCTACTGTGGCGTATTGGCTTTGTCGCGAACATCCTCATGCGTCTTTTGCTTTGGGTTCAGCAAGTTGGGAACGCATTTCTGCATGCACACCTTTCGGACGTCCACGTGTATTACACATACATGAAGAAGTACGCAATGGCCAAAGGCGCGGTAAGCCATTGCTAAGCAGCGTACTACCGCTATTTAAAATGCTTGACCATTATGAAAATTCTGAGCTACAAGCCGCTGTCGTCAATGCCATGATTGCAGCGTTTGTAGAAACGTCGCTAGACGGTGAATCAATTAGTGAACTCTTTGGCGGCTCACAAGAAGATTACATGCATGCTCGTAATGCCTGGCCGGTTAGACTGCAAGGTGGCAGTGTTATCCCCGTGTTTCCTGGTGACAGAGTAGCGCCTTTTACGCCGAGCAGGCCTAACACAGCTTATGCCAATTTTGTAGAAAACATTCTGCGGCATATTGGCACTGGACTAAATCTACCGCTGGAATTGCTCATTAAGGACTTTTCCAAAACAAATTATTCCTCCGCACGCGCTGCATTGATGGAAGCCTGGCGTTATTTTACGGGACGTAGGTTTTGGCTTGCGAGTTGTTGGGCAAAACCCGTATATGAGCTGTGGCTAGAAGAAGCGGTTAATCGCCATTTGATTGAAGCTCCTAACTTTTATCAGCAAAAAGCATTTTGGTGCCGCAGCAAATGGATAGGCCCTGGTCGTGGTTGGATTGATCCTGTTAAAGAAGCACAGGCGTCGCAAATTCGCATGCAAATCGGTTTGTCAACCTTAGAAGAGGAATGCGCCATGCAGGGTCTGGATTGGGAAGAGGTATTAGAACAGCGGGCACGTGAGCAAAGCAAAATGCAGGCTCTTTCACTGGGTGAAGCGAAAATAAATGAACAAAATGACTGACGATATTTGGCTGATGGCAGCGAGCGCATTGCCTGGCCTACTAGAGATATTCGCTCACATCGATGCCTCAGTCACACCCGCACCTAGACCGCAATCTGTGCATCACGGTAAAGTTGCGATTATCCCTGTGATAGGACCGTTGTTTCGTTACCCTAATCTTTTTACCTTGCTGCAGGGAACATCAACCTATAATGAAATCACTACTGCGTTTAACGATGCTTGTCAAAATCCAGCGGTAAAGGCAATTGTCTTTGATATTGACTCTCCTGGTGGTGAAGTCAATGGTTGTGCAGCATTAGCAGATACGATTTATCAAGCGAGGGGAACAAAGCCTATCATCGCTTATGCCTCAGGAGACTGCGCTTCAGGCGCATACTGGTTGGCCTCTGCTTGCGACAAAATTACAGTATCGCCTACCTCTGCTATAGGCTCTATCGGCGTAGTTGCCACGTACCGACAACCAGATGATAAACGTATAGAAATCGTCTCTTCACAGAGTCCGCTTAAGCGCCTAGACCCAAGTACTGACGCGGGCAAATCTAAATTACAGGCACGTATCGATGCCATCGCTGAAGTGTTCATCACAGCAGTTGCCAAATATCGCAACGTTGAAGCTGCAATCGTGACTGAGTATTTCGGCCAAGGCGATGTGTACATTGGCCAACAGGCTCTTAAGCAACAACTTGTTGATGAGCTAGGAACTTTAAATGATTTATTGCACATGAAGGAGAACAAAATGGATTACGCTACATTACAAGCAGAGCACCCTGCCCTGCTTTCTGAGATTAGTATAGAAGAGATAGCTAAAGGTCGCTTAGAAGAACGTAAACGCATCGCTGCCATCATGACAGCAAGTGTAGCTGAAGGGCGTGAGTCTCTAGCACAACATTTAGCTTTTGCAACTGAATTGCCAGTAGAGAACGTTATTGCTGCATTGCAAGCTATGCCAGTTGTGACTACACCTGCTAGCACTGGATTTAATGAATTTATGGCGACGATGAATAACCCAAAAATCTTACCTAGTGAAGAAAGTGCTTCAGACATCGAACACATCGCTAAAAGAATTGCAACGCTAAGCAAAGGAGAAATCGCATGAGCAGAGTCGGTATTGCATCCGGATTTAATGCAGATGGCAGTATCACCCCAGATAATTTACTCTCGGGTGAATTTCCACGCCTTAGTCGTATCGTCACTGTCATGGGACAAGCAACACTTATCGCAGGTACAGTACTTGGCAAGATAACCGCAGACGGTCGTTACCGTATCAGCGAAACGGCTTCACGTGATGGTTCTGAACAACCAGATGCTATCTTAGCAGAAGCTATCGATTTATCGCATGGCGATGTGCAAGCAAGCGTGTATCTTACCGGGGAATTTAATAGCAATGCATTGACACTGGGTAATGGGCATACCCTAGCGTCAGTGACATCAGCTTGCCGCATGCGTTCTATATTCTTTCGCAGCAATCAGAGTTAAGCGTGGCAGAAATAAATATCGCACAGGGTTTCAACACAATCACTCAAGCGGCTATACCAGAGATTATCGCAGGGGATTTCCCCTGTGTATTGCGCTTAGTCACTGTAACAGGTGAAGGATTAAGACCACGTAATCCGCACGGTGACATGGTCACACGTGTTATTCCCATGGGTATGGTATTAGGTCAAGGCGACACTGACGGACGTTATCGCAAAGCGTATTTTATCGCGAATGACGGCTCGCAAAACCCCAGTGCAATCCTCGCTGAAACCATAGACGTCTCTGATGGCGATGTACGGGCATGGGTTTATCTCAGCGGAGTATTCAATATGTCCGCCGTATCATGGGCAGACGGTCATACGCTTTTTTCTGTGACTGCCTCATTGCGGCAACGCAGTATTTTTATTTGCAATTAATCAACCTTAACTAGGAGTCGTTATGGATATATTTTCAACTGCTGTGCTTAATCGTGTTGTCGCGCATTTACAAAGACCCGCATCATTTCTGCTTGATATGTTTTTCCCGGCTATACAGACGGAGGACAGTGAAGAAATTCACTTTGATATCGACCAAGCAAGACCGCGCCTAGCACCCTTTGTTTCGCCGCTTGTAGCCGGTAAAGTTGTCGCTGCAGAAGGCTTTGAGAGCAAGAATTTTAAGCCGGCTTACGTCAAGGACAAGCGCCGTTTTGACTCTAGTGCGCCGCTAAAGCGTCAACTGGGAGAAACGATTGGCGGTAGCCTCTCTCCCATGCAACGCCGTGAAGTCGCACTCAACCGTGCACTCACCAGTCAGTTAGAAAATCTTACACGTCGTGAAGAAGTCATGGCGTCTGAAGCCTTACGTACGGGTCGTATCACGGTAAGTGGTGATAATTACCCTACAGTAGTGATTGATTTCCAACGTGACACAGCACTCACGAGAACACTCACTGCTGCAGAGCGTTGGGGTGAGACCACTGCTAACGTACTCGATAATTTAGAAGAATGGGCGGGTATCATACAAAATCAATCGGGTGCTGCAGCCAGAGTTGTAGTCATGGACCCACTTGCTTGGCGTTTGTTTAGAAGCAATAGCAAAGTAGAAAAACAACTCGATATTCGCCGTGGCACAGGCATAGGCATTAACATAGACCCGATTAGTTTCGGACAAGGACACGAAAAAGCGCGCTATGTCGGCTCTATCGGCGACTTTGATTGCTGGGTTTACAATGATGTTTATGTCAATGACGCAGGAGCCGTACAACAGTTATTGCCAAATCACACAGTATTGCTTGCAAGTTCCGCACAGCTAGAAGGTACACGCTGTTATGGTGCTATCCATGATGAAAAGGCGCAGTATCAGGCAAATCGCTACTTCGTCAAATCCTGGCTAGAAGAAGACCCAGCCGTACGTTGGCTACTCTTGCAATCAGCACCACTGCTTGTGCCCTATCGCCCTAATGCATCCATGTGTATCACGGTGCGCTAGGTCGTGAGTTTACATCCTAGTTTTGCAAAAGCGCTGGATAGCCAGTTTCAACGGCTAGGACAAGCTGCAAGCTATGTTAGTTGCAATGGTGATAGCACTGATGTGTTAGTCATGGCACGACGGCCTGAGCAATTATTTGACTTAGGGCAAAGTAATATTCATGCCGAGCAGCCAGAGCTAGCATTACGCGTGTCAGAGCAGTTTGTACCTCAGCGTGGCGATTGTATCACAATCGATACTTGTGTTTATCGTATTGCTGCAGAACCACGTTTGGATTTACATCAGTTACTGTGGTTTGTGGCTTGTCTGCGTGAGGGACACTATGTTGAACCTGCAAATTAGTGCAACGCCCTTGTTGCAACAGTGGCTAGATCATGTGAGTGAGCCAGCGCTACGGATTGCAGTCGTACGAGCATTGAATAAGACGGCACGTTGGTTACGCACACAAGTGGCACGCGACACGGCAAAGTCACTGGCTGTGCCGGTCAATGCACTCAAACCTGGCTTGGTGTTGTTACACGCCAATAGGCAACAGCTGCAATCTGGAGTTGCTCTTGCTAACAATGCAGGGGTTATCAAAGGCAGCGCGTTAGGCAACCCACGGCAAACGCTAAAAGGCGTAAAAGTCGCTCATCGATTTTGGGGGCATGCTTTTTTAGCGACTATGCCTAGTGGCCATAGAGGCGTGTTTAAGCGACGTGGAACAGCTAGTTTACCCATACAAGAGATACAACTGGTTACTACGGGGCGCATGGCTAAAGTGATGGAACATCTAGCCGATGATGCAGCGATGCAATACTTTGAGACGCTATTGGTACGTGAATTGAGTTATCTAAAGAAATGACGGATTTAGTAGGCTTACAGCAAGCAATAGCCAGTGAATTAGCAAGAATACCAGGCATACAAACTGTTACCGTATTGCCACAACGTTTAGATCACATTACTGTTCCGGCACTATTGCTAGATTGTGTTGAAATCACCCCGGCAGAAGATAGAGGTACCGGTGAGTTATTATTAGATAGCCACTGGGAGCTGCGTTTAGTCGGTTCAGAGCAGCAAGCCAAAATAATCCTATTACAACTCTTGCAAGCGGTGTTGCTTAAATTACAGCAGCAATACTGGGGGCTAGCTGATGTAGGTCCCGTTAAATTAAAACACGCTGCCCTAGATCACTTTACCCCACTGTTAGCAGGACACACGATTTGGTTGATGGAATGGACGCAAACGCTCGCGTTGGGAGAGTGTGTATGGGATGTCACCACTGTGGTGCCAGAACGGCTGATCGTGAGGGATGAACATGCCAGTTGATTTTGAGATTGCTGAATTGCATAGGCGT
>CAZYIF010000023.1:0-15617 GCA_964646995.1 uncultured Gammaproteobacteria bacterium | reverse complement strand
CACGCCGCTGCATAGGTGACAGCGTTCCACCTATAGTTTCACCTAACTGACGTTTGAGCGGCGCGCTGGCATCAAAGCGACGTTTATCTTTAACATACGCAGGCTTAAAGTTTTTACTTTCAAAGCCCTCTCCTGCTACCACTTTACCGGCAACGAGTGGCGAGACAAAGGGTGCTAAGCGTGGTTTGGATTGATCAATATCAAAGTGAATCTCTTCACTGTCTTCCGTTTGTATTGCCGGAAAAAACATGTCGAGTAAAAATGACGCCGGACGCTGTAAATTCTCCACTACCCGATTGAGCACATAAGTTGAAAATATATCCATAACAATTCCTCAATTTTGATTAGTACGAATGAAAATCGAACGTAAACGCAACGCAGCTGTCACGGACGCTAGGGTATGTCCCTCCGCCCATGACAACGCATTCACGTTAAATTCACCACTTAAATACACCAATGCCTGCACATCACCAGATGACACGTCGATGGTTTCACCTAGAATGGCGGCAGGATATTGTGAGCCATCGTTAGCGATGAAATACGCCTTGCGATAACGTTGATCGATGATGGCTTGGCCCAAAATCATACCGGCTGGTATCACGCGTGTTTGCATGTCGCCATGAACATTTCTGGGTCGCAAACCTTCACCGGTAACTGTCACTAGACGTGTGACGCACGGAAAATCCCCTGCAATGAAATTATCCGGTGTAAAACTCCCGCCTTGTGTGAGACCACTGGCTATGCCTACCATAACGCCACACTAAGCTTGGTTTGCGCGAAAGAAGATGGAACGGGTACGACAAGCGGCTGTCACTGAAGCTAGCGTATGCCCAGCACCCAGGGTGAGTGCTTGTGTGTTAAATTCACCGGTCAAATACACCCTGGCTTGCACGTCGCCATGCGCCAAATCCACCTCTTCCGCTAAAATCGCATCGGGTTGCTCAGAGCCATCGTGTACAGCTGCTTCACTCACCCGATAATGCCCATCCGTAGTTTGTTTGCCTAACACAGTGCCGACTGCCAATACGCCGCGACCGGTGATAGTCACCATGCGACTCACGCGGGGGAACTCACCTGCCAGTAGATTATCCGGCGTTACACTACCGTTTGCGTTAAAGCCCGCTGCGATACCTACACCACTCATACCACACCTCCTCTATTTGCCATGGCAATACGTTTAGCCCATTGTTCCACTTCAATAGTCGATTCCTCCTCGGACGTTATCTTAGGGTTATCCATGGCCGCCATACATTGTGCGAAACCATGAGCCGACAACGCAGGTGGATCAACCGTTTGCATCGGTACTGCGTGTAAAGTTGCTAAGGCCATCTCTACCGGTAACTCAGTGGCAAACGCTAAATGCTGCGCTAATGGCTCGCGGCCTTTTGCCACGGCCATAATAGCCGCTATACGCTCGCGTTCTTGCGTGCGTCCTTGCGCTACACCTTGGTTCATGATGCTTGCCAATAGCTCCGGGTATTCTGCTTGTAAAGTCGCTTGATCCATATTCGTCTCCTTGTGTTTTATTAATCTGACTTTATTGCTGGTTACAGCACTGCGTTGTGCTTGCGTTATTGCTTCTAAGCTGCCTACCTCATCAGCTAAGCCTTGATACACGGCTTGTTGACCGACATAAACATCACCTTCACCAAATCGCTGCATCACCGTTGTTGCCTCTACATCTCTGTGCTTAGCTACCGCGTCAATAAATACTTGTGCGATCGTATCAATGCGCGCTTGTATGCGCGTTTGTCCTAGTTCTGTCGCTGGGTCTAAACATTTAAACGGGCTTTGTGAGGAAACAATCGCTATAGTTTGCTGTTTGTTAGGTGCACGATACGCTGCAACTACACCAATCGAGCCTATACATGACGTAGCTGAAGCAATGACTTTATCGCATGCCGAAGCCAACCAATACGCCCCTGACGCACAATCACCCGAGGCGTAAGCGATGACTGGCTTTGCGCTTCTTGCATTATAAATCGTATTGGCAAGTGCTGCGCAGCCATTGACTTCGCCACCGGGTGAATCGATATCTAGCACGATCGCTTTGATAGTAGGATCATCGCGTGCACCGATAAAAGCCTCTGTGATACCCGCATAAGTAGACGTTCCTTGGAACACCGTCAACAAGTTGGGATAACGAAACAGCGGCCCCACAACCGGAATCACTGCAACATCATCACGTCTGTGTAAACCGTGATTACTATGCTGCATCTTAGTCAAGGTGATGGATGCTGGCGCACGTATACCTTCAATCTGTGCCAGTACTGCTGTCAATGCGGCATCGGTAATTACCCAAGGTTCATCTAAGCTATTAACTGTACTGGTCATCTACGTCTGCCTTATCTTTATCAATGGATAATCCCAGCTCTTGTAACTTCGCTTGCTCACGTGCACGCTGCTCTAGCACTTCCTCCCAATCTAAGCCTTGCATGGCGCATTCATCTTCTAGAGTGGATAAACCGATTTGCATGCGTATCTTGGATGCTTCTGCTTCTTTGACGGGATCGATCCAACCACGCCCTGGCCCTATCCATTTGCTGCGACTCCACAACGCTTTATTGCGGTAAAAATTGGGCGCTTCAATGAGCTGCTGATTGATAGCCTCTTCCAACCACAACTCATACACTGGCTTCGCCCAATAAGTCGCAAGCCACAGTCGCCGTCCCATAAAATAACGCCAGGCTTCCATCAATGCGGCGCGCGCCGAGGAATAATTGGTCTTAGAAAAATCTTTCATCAGCAGCTCAAACGGTAGATTCAAACCGGCCCCTATGTGACGCAGGATATTTTCTACAAAGTTAGCGTACGCGGTATTGGGCCTGCTCGGCGTAAACGGTGCGACCTTATCACCGGGGAATACTGGGATAACGGTTCCACCTTGCAACTTGACCTGCCACGCGTTGCGCGCCGTGATGTAATCTTCAGACGATCCACCAAACATATCGCTGATCGCTTCGCCATCTAAGGAGGTCTCAACGAATGCAGCAATCATGGCATTCATCACCGCCGCTTGTAATTCAGAGTTTTCGTAATGATCCAGCATCTTAAATAACGGTAAAATGCTGCTTAACAAAGGTTTACCGCGCCGTTGTCCGGTGCGTTCTTTGTCGTGCACGTGCAACACACGCGGCCGTCCAAATGGAGTGCGCGCAGGAATACACTGCCAATCATTGATCGTCACACCAAATGTATCACCTGGATGTTTGCGACAAATCCAATACGCTATGGGTGCACCGTAGCTATCGATTTCTATGCCGCTTCGTAAGGTTTCATCATCCAGCCTATGCGAGGGTGTACTCAAGCGATCGGATTCTACTAACTGAATACTCGTTGCAAACTGCCCGCGCCTCGGTAACCACAAGGGTAATGCCAAGGCTTCGCCATTGACTAAGCTTGCTCGAAATACTTGTGCCGTTAAACCGGCAAACGTTAAGCTCTGCGCTGCGTCACACGCAGTGCTCTCCGCCCAACTGCGCCACAAGGCTTCTACATTCCGCGACCACGCATCCGCCCAGCCTTTGTCATAACCCAATCCGTTATAGTCGGGTAACGCTGATAAACGCAAACCCGTGCCTACCACATTATCTACCAGCGTTTGTATGGCGCCAGCCGCTACGCCGTGATTGCGCACTAAATCCCGTGAGCGTGAGACTAGAGTGGGTAACTCACTCTGTAAGTCTGCATCCGCTGAAGCCAGCGCTGGCTGCCAACTGGATAACTCTCTTGTCTGTAAGGATGCACCGCGATGTGCGGTGCCTTGCGCCAAGGGATTACCGTGGGAATCGATAATCAGTGATTTGTACATACGCTTAAAATCGCATTAACAAAGGCCCGCGGCGTGGTCGTCTCTCCAATACGGCTATCTGACATTTCAAACGCGTCACATAATCACTGAGCTTTGCGCTGTCGACTTGGAGATACGTCGTTGCACCATAACCACCTACCGAAACTGTGACTTCTAATTCACCCGTCATCAACCTATGTAACGCCGCCTCAGCTTCATTGAGACGTTGATATAATGTTCCTAAAGTATCCACTTACCACCACTCCTTATACGGATCAAACCCAGTCAGATCAAACGGTATCGCTGGGCGCTGCTTGAATATCTCCATCGGTAATCTGGTTTTTTTAATCGGCTTAACAGGAGTTGCTGGCTTGGTACCTACAGCATCCTCCAAACGCTGCCAGTCGCTTTCTTTAAAGCGATCTAAGCCGTAGATACTCGCTGCCGCCCTGGCATACACTCTGCAATCTAGCGCTTCATTGTGACGTGTTGGATCTTTTTCCCAAGTCGACTTAGGAAAACCTTTGTGTAAGCTAATCACCCGCTTCTCTGCGGTTAATTGTTTGAAATACTCTTCGCCGTATTGCGGGAAGTGACAGGTGCCAGGTGGATAACTCTCACCACTAGCCAAGGCTTCATCGGTGGGCCTAGGTAACTTTAACCAACGGTAAAGCTCCTCTTTGCCAACTGAACTGCTGACGTTCCAACGCTTTAAACCGCGCCGCTTGCCGCCTGCATCAGCACGCGAAACTTTAGAAATGAGTGCTGTCTCTGTCGCACAGCCCTTAATCGCTGCCACTGTTCTAGGTTGCGATGCGCGCGCACCGCCAGCGCCCCAAGTAGCCTGTGGATGCGGCTTTACCCAATCATAAACCGTTTGCGTCGCATAGCCTGAGTCTACACACATGACGCGTATGGGAAACGTATTGCCATATGCATGCGGCCAATCGGTATTAAGCAGTTTCTCTAACTTACGCCAAACTGAAGTCTGCGCGGTATCGCCATCCAACACTTGATAGTCCACCGACCAAGAGATTTTGTTGCGTCCCCAGGCAACGATTTCGCATTCAATGCGATCGCGTTGTACATCCACACCTGCCGTTAAAAATAAGCCGCCTTCAGGCATAACGCCTATGGGATAATTTTCGCGACGTTCATACAAGCGCTCCCACTCCGGCGCCTCGTAAGCATCTTCATACGGCAATCCCAATACCGTGTTAACAAAAGTCTTCATCAACTCCGGCGAATGCTTGGTATCCTCAAACATCTTGGCAGCTTCTGCCCAAGAAAACCAACCTATGGGGCTATACAAGGACGACAGATGATAACCTCTAATAATGGCATCACACTCGGCCGTTGCCTGCCAATGACCGGCACTGAGCATAGCCATTTTTTGATGTTCCTCTATGGCTTGCTCGCAGGCTTCACAGTGATACTTAACCGTCTTAGGCTTGCCTTCCGTCCAGCGCAAACGTTCAAAACGTAAAGTTTGTTTATGCTGGCAATGAGGACAGGGCACGTAGTAGTAACGCTTGTCCGAGCGATCAAATTCACGCTGTATGCGTGATGTGCCCGCTAAGGTCGGTGTGCTTACCAATAGAATTTTACGTCTGCGCGCAAACGTCGCTGCCCGCCTTTCCGCTAACACAATCGGATCGCCTTCACCATCCACATCATGCGGGTAAGCATCCACTTCATCCATAAATACAAAACGCGCTGGCATAGAGCGTAGACTGGCTGCACTATTCGCACCGGTGAGCACAAGCTCTCCGCCGGGAAAGTCTTTGGTAAGCACCGTATTCCCCGAATCACGACTGCGCGCCGGTGGCACCAGCTCGCGTAACACTGCTACCGATTCCAATTGTGGATCAATGCGTTGCTTGGAATAGTTCTTAGCCATCCCCACCGTAGGTGCGACCAATAAAAAGGGACCTGGTGTTTTATGAATGACATAGCCTAACCAGCAAAGACCCACTTCACTGCCACCTACTTGCGCGCCTTTCACTAGCACTACTTTCTGTACCGGTGATACTGTTGACAAGCAGTCCATAATTTCCTTCAAGTAAGGCGTGCGACTGGTGCGCCAAGGACCAGGCTCGGCTGATGAAACCCTAGATAACCGGCGGTACTTGTCAGCCCACTCAGATAACAACAAACGTTCTTGCGGTTTTACACTCTTACAAAACGTTGCGCGTAATTTCTTATGCTCTGCATCAGCTTTATCTGATAACGCAAGTAAATGCTGATCGACTGCAGCTTCTAGTTGCGTATACATATCATGCTCTGTCACACCGATACTCGCAGCAATTTCTGCGGCAACACGTGATGGGAAATTTTGCCAATTATCATGGATTTGCTTGCCCAATGCGTAAGTGCTTTTGACACCTTTTCTCAGCTCAACAACCTCATTAGACATTTGCTTTAACTCAATGCGCTTAAATTTAACCTGCAAAATCTTATTAGCATCACGTGCTTTTTCGTAATCTTCTCCGTAAAGCCTGCCTGTTTTACTGTCGCTTAGCGCTTCCATGACGTTATCTATCTTGCTACGCGTGTTTGCGGACCATTGGCTATCTGCTTTTTCCACGTCAATAGTATGATCAGGCTCTAAGACAATACGCCCTACTTGAATTGCCTTGTGTACTGCCGCGTCAGAAACACCACGATGACGTGCGTAAGCGCGGATAGATATCCCCATGCTAGTCATCCAGCTGCAATGATAAATTCATATGTAATTCATGATTCATCAGACTTACTGCCGGTTGCGTGAATGCTAGATCCGTCATGCGTATAACCCTCCATCAACATAGTTAGAACGCAACGTTAATTGGTCCTTAATAGCTTCAATAGCTCGTGCATTGGCAATGATTTGTTTCTGTTGCTCTGCCTGTTTACAGGCTAATCGCTTCTGAAAACGCTCTAGTTCCACCATGGCTAATGCTTGATAAAAACGCATCTCTGCCGGTGTGGGAAGTTCTAACTCTAATAACCGGCCAATGATTTTATACCGTAATTTGTAGTCATAAGAGGAACATAATTCTAATACCAATGACTTTGTGAGCCGATATTCATAGCTTATATTTCCTTGTTCTTTAACTCGATAGTATAAGGTTGTAGGTTCAAGACCCAGATCTTCCAACATTGCCCGTATATCGTGACAAATGTCCTTATGCTTTTTATTGCATGCTTTTGCAATTTCTTGACTACTCATCCTTACCGCTTCCTGACAAGCAATAAAATATTCTGATAAATTCATAGCGTCTTTTCTCCTTACTGTAATGTATTAAAATTTATGCCATCATTGAGCCGAACTGCTTGCTGTCCTGTGTGGGCTTGCCAACGCCTAATGATGACGTCAACGTATTGTGGCGATGGTTTTGTTATTCGTGTTTTAATTTTTTGTATCGCATCGTGCGTATGCGAATCAATAGACATAATGAACCGAGTTGCCATTCAGGCTGCTTAGTTTCGTATAAATAGGTGAAAAGATAAGTTACTGCTTAGTAAGCCTATATTCTTTTGGTTGTTCAATTAGACCATGTTTGCTAGGAATAATTTGCGGTAATAAATTTCTCTCTAAATGCTTTCTCTTGATTTTTAGTGTTTGAACACGTGCTCTAATTTCGCGTGCAATTGCATACCGGTTAGGTGGCGTCAAAATAATTAACTCTTTATTGCCGAAGTTATCTATAACTAAGTCAATTGCCGAGCACATATCAGAATCTGCAGTTACAACCAACGCTTTATCGAAACCATCGACATGCGCTTGATGCAATAAATGGATAGCAAGATTAACATCACTTTGTTTTTCTTCATGACTAATCCATGTTGTAGCACACGCCTTACATCTTTTTTCTTTTTCTTTAAAATGTCCAATGATAGGGGTAACGTTAAATTCCTCTAACGCTCGAATATATGTTTGATGCCTTTGACAGGAAGCTTTTCGCCACGTCGCGTAGGCCGTAAAATAGAAAGTCGCAGTCAAGGTCTCTTGGCTTGGTTTTATAAAGGCTTCTGCCAAACTGCTAAGGTTAACCCACTTCAGATGATTCAAATGCAAATCGTCAATGGCATGATACAAATTGAAACCATCGATGAAGCACATGACTCTTTTCTTGATTGCGCATAAATCCATATTTGTTATGCCCAGAAATAAAAAAACCCGGCAGCGCTGGCTAACCGGGTCTAGCAAGAAACAAACTTGCCAGGATGAACGATTTAATTATGAACTATATTACAAAAAAAGCAACCCATGTACCTGGGATTACCTGTTCGAGCCTGACCGTATTGTCCACTTTTAAACCGCATGTTTTCTAAAGAATTACGTTTCTACACCAACATCATTAAAATTAGCACCATCGCCTAGGCGAATGGCCTGCTGCCCTGTATGCCCCTGCCAGCGCCTAATGATGACGTCTACGTATTGTGGCGATAGTTCCATGAGCCGTGCTTTCCTGCCTGTCTGCTCACAAGCCATCAAGGTACTGCCCGCACCTGCAAAAACATCCAAAACAATATCTCCTCTACGACTAGAGTTAATAATTGCACGCTGCACTAACTCAATCGGTTTCATGGTGGGGTGCAGATCGTTACGCACTGGCTTGTCAATAAACCAAGTATCACTTTGATCACGCGCACCACACCAATGATGCTTTGCACCTTCCGGCCATCCATACAGTATGGGTTCGTATTGTCGTTGATAATCAGAATGTCCCAACGTAAACGCATTTTTAACCCAGATGATGAATGTCGACCACTTGCCTCCTGCATCACAAAAGGCACGTTTCAAGGTGTCTAACTCGCTAGACGACATCGCTACATAACAAGCACCTTGCGTCACAGCTAACAGATGTGTCAGCGCAGTTCGCAAGAAAGAGTAAAAATCAGACCCTAAATTATCGTTAGCAATCTGACAGTCACGATCAGCAGCCTTGTTTCTAGGCGTATTAGCATAATCAACGTTATACGGCGGATCGGTAAATGCCATGTTGGCTTTTTCGCCTGCCATCAAGGTATCGACATCTGCACGTAACGTTGCATCTCCACATAAGACACGATGTTCTCCTAGCTGCCAACAATCCCCCCGCTTAGTAATGATCTTTTCTTCTATGGCGGGAACCTCTTCGTCAAGCGTCTCTTCGTCACCATCAGTTGCTAACAAGGCATCAAGCTCTTTGTCTGAAAATCCAATCAAGCTCAAATCGAAGTCAAGCTTTTCTAATGCCTGCATCTCTGCACGCAGCAGTTCCTCATCCCAGTCAGCCCAGTGTGCCGATTGGTTGATCAAAATTCTAAAAGCCTTAACCTGGGTAGGCGTCAAATCATCCGCTAAAATTACAGGGACAGTTTCAAGCCCTAACTGTTTCGCTGCTTTTAGTCGTAGATGCCCATCAACTACATCTCCGTTGCTGCGTGCAATGATCGGGACCTTAAATCCCATCTCACGAATCGCCGCACACATCTGCTTAACGGCGTCATCGTTGCGGCGGGGATTGTTAGCGTAAGGGATTAGTCTTGTAAGCGGCCAGTGTTCTAATGCTAAACTTGCCATCGTATTACCTATAGTTCTCATCAAAAAGTAGGGATGTCGTCACCTAGCTCGCTCAAATAGTTGTCCACACAGCCTTGCAAAACTTCTTGCAGTTGCACGGGGTCAACTTGCAACTTGGTGGCAAGCCAAGGTGCTACCTCAGCAGGCCAGGCATGCCAATGCTCACGTGCTTGGCTTTGTAAGCTACGCAGATCGTCATCCAACTGTTTGCGATCAATTAACGATGCCTCCAGTGCGGCTAACTTCTTTTGGTTAATCTGCATTTGTACGACTTCGCCAGCCAGTGCCACTTGATAGCGCCGCCTATTTTTCTCCCTGTTCTTGCTCATGCTGGCCTCCAGTGTTCAGACAAATAGGTTGGCGCTGCGGGGTTGCACAGACTGATCATGTGATTGTTAAGTTTTGCCTAGTCGATATGTCATAGGTGCTAACCTTATGCGAAAGGTTAGCACTTAGGTTAGCACCTAAATGGCGTCAAATTGTTTTAAAACAGTGCAAATAATGGAGTTGTTATGGGAAAAAACGTGTTTTTTGCTCTCTTTTTGGCTTGGGTGCTAACCGCTAACCTTTTTTTTATTTTCTATCGCTAGGCAAATCCGGCGGCTTCGTGACCCGATCAAAAAATGACGCCAGGAAGGACCCGTGGCGCATGCACTGCATGTTATGCAAGAGAAATACATCGACTAAAACCACTTTTCTTCAATGCGTTGCTCTGCTGAGTGTAGCGAGAATCATAGCAAAAACCTCGTGTTTTGTCCCAAACTATTTTTCTCCACAATAAGCATCAAGCTTCCTCATTTGTACTCATTGGACCATCAAGAACCCACAGCAGCACACGAAAAAATTTTGAAATATTTAAATTATTTTTTACAACGCTGTGTCTGACACTTGGTTTTGATCAAACAACTAACAGCATTGGATCGCTTGCCAACGATTGATAGTTCATTTGTGTCAGCTTATCTGCGATCACTTGCAATCCTTGTTGCCAATAACGTTGCGCTGTCGTCTTCGATAAATTTCTTTGACATGCGATCGTACGCCACGGCAAGGCTTCTGCACGCAGCCAAATCAAATGCCGTACGTCTGGCTCTACCCACGTGATCCAGGTGAGCGTTTCCTCCATGCGTGTAACCTGCTGTGGCGTTGCAGCTATACGCATTGCGGCTGGGGCCTGCCGTTCAAGCTCACGCGGCAGATACAGCGTGATAGGCCAACGTTTTGCATAACCTAACGACTTTGGACTCGGCAATATACTCAACACATCAAATGCTTCATCAAACCTTGCTGCGATATCTTCAACCGTCCAAATTTTCATGATTGCCCCTTAATCTGTTTGCAATAGCCCAGTAAGCGATGCCAATGGCATCTGCCTCGTTGTTGTCTGTAACCTTGTGTCCGCGTGCGTTGACTGCAGCAATGACCTCCTGCTTACTCGCATTGCCTTTGCCGGCAATGTGTTTCTTAATGCGGCCAACTGGGACGCCCTCGTAAGCAATCTGCTTGTTTTCACACCATGCCGTTAAAACCGCGAGAAAGCCACCGTAGGCGTGCGCGGCATCAACCCCTATATGACGTCTTACCTCTTCATAAAAAATCGCTGTAATCGAATTTATATGCGTTCTACGATCTTCTAGGAACTGCAGGAAGCGCAGATAGCGAAGGCCACCCCCGTCAAAGCGCCTGGGCTTGAAGTTTTCGCTACCGCTTTTCACCACATGCCCCGACTGCACAATTGCCCAGCCGGTGGTGGTACCAAGGTCTAACGTCAGCACATTCATCGATGAATCCTCTTACGTGATTTTTTAGCTACTCGTTTGGCTTGCAAACAACGCCTAGCGCGTGACACAGGTTTACCTCTCGCCTTATGCTTATCACAACGACGGTTAATTGACTTAGCACGAACACCTGTTGTTGTCTGAAATGGTTTACCGCATTCGGCACAACGACTTCCCCAAGTGATAACGTAAGTTGAGCGACCGTGCTTATTCCAGTACGGATCAACACCTAGCACCTCGTAGTGCTGTCCATCACGCACATACAACGTACCTCTGCTAGGTGGTCCAACAAAATTAATTTCTACAACAGCTCCGTTATTCATTTTTCCTCCTAGGGTCTGTTTCTTTCACCACTCAAACTCGCTGCCATCTGCAACTACGGGTGCAACGCATATTGCACCCGTTATTATTATTATAATAAGGGGAAGCCGCAGACTGCTGACTGGACTTAACCCTTTGATTTAAATAGATTTTTTCCAGTCTGCAACCCCTATTTTGCAGACTGGAAAAAGCTGCAGACAAAAATGTACAAGTTGAATCAATGAAGCTGCTCTGTATCTGTCCCTTCTGAATGTGTTGCACTTAGGCATCATTCATTTCCTCCTGGGTGACCCACACCTTAGGATTTTCCACCGGCAAGAAGGCACCCGTTTGCTGGGACTTATAGTGGGTTGGTCTAACAGGGATTAACACTTGAGAAATTTCACCCGTTTCAGCATTGGTATTTTCTCCGCTGGGAATTACCATGCCCTCAACACATAGGTAACCTTGCCTACTTCGCGCAGCTGGTGCTAAACCGTAGTCAGTTGCATTACGAAAATACTTAACGTAGCCCTTAGTTGCTTGTACGGATAAACGTTCGCTTATCGTACGACTAGAACCCAATCCTGACTTACTCTCGAAATGCTCTGCAAACTGGTTAGCTGTATAAACATGTCCTTGTTTTGCTTCATCGAGGATCAATTGCAATATGACATCATCTTGTCGATCACGTTCTTGATCAAACTTACGGGCAGATTCCTGGCGTACAAGACGCTGTTCATTGTCAGCTAGCTCTTTCCAATACTTGCCTTCTTTAGTAATTAACTTATCTGACATTCGACCGCCATTACGCAGCTCAAACATAAGCTGACACTGACTGTTTTTTCTGTCTGGCCGGTGCAAAACCATACCTGTGCCGTAATAGCCACGCAAACTGCTTGCCCCAGAGAATGCCTGAAATGGGTCTTCCTCAAATTGCTTTTGATTCATTTTACGTGTGTGATGAACTAAAATAATCCCAGCATTTGGATTGACACTATTACGCAGTGCATCAAGCCGATGTTGCAGAAAAAACATCATCTGTTGATTATCATTCTCACTATTATCCCTAGAACCACCATCAAATACGTTACGTAGTGGATCAACAACAATGATATCAACTGGCTCATTTGGGAAACGCATCAAAATACTTTTTCTCACTAACTCGATACCTTTCTCATCAAGCACCATCTTGATAGGTGGCGTTATAACCAGATTTTTTTTAGCTATAGCAAACATATCGTCGTTCATAGCCGTATTTTCTATTCTCTCTAGCAGGAAAGAACGACTGATTTCTGTTTGCAAATAGTATATGCGCAGTGGGCGTGGTGGAGTCATACCGAGAAATGACTTACCCGCCGACAAATGCACAAATAGACTGAATAAAAAGTCTGTTTTACCTACTTTGGGTGCTCCACCTAAAAGCAATAATTCACCTGCGTTCAATATACGTGGAGCGATTAAGTCTTCCGATTTTGGCGTTTCCTCAGTAACTATTTGCTCTAAATACAGACTGCCAACAGGGCAAGAAACATCGAGTGTCCAAGCGTTTTTGTTTGACTGCACAAACACTTCAATATCTAAGCTTTCAGTAACCGCATCCGCAGCGTCCCATTTAGGCGGCTTATCAGCAGGTATTTTCAACATGGACACCGACGTGGCGCCCGCATCAAGCACCGCCTGTGCGGCTCGTTTAGCGTACTGTATACCAGGCTCATCGTTGTCGGGCCAGATGATGACGTGTTTACCTTTAAGCGGTGACCAATCGGTTTTACTGACAGGTGCATTAGCGCCATTCATAGCAGTCGTTGCAACTAAGCCTGTGTCATTGAGCGCGTCCGCACACTTCTCGCCTTCGACTAAGATGATCGTGTCGGCATCAGCAAAGTTAGGTAAATTGTAAAGTGGTCTTATTTCAGGTGCTGCAAATGACTCTCGGTAGGGGTCCCATGGCCTATAACTTTTTGTACCGTCAGGAAAATCATAACGCTTAACCATTGTTATCAAATCACCGTTAGCATCGTAGTAATACCACTCATGGCTTGGCTTGCCTAAATGGATTGCTTGCTTAGCTGATTTTTCCCTATCAAGAGTTTCTGCTTGTTGCGTTTGTTGATACTCCGCACGTTCTTTAGGTGACACCGCCGGACAAACGCTGTTAAAACCTAGATAATCAGCGATTGACTGCATCACTTTGGGAAAGTTATTTCTTACATCTAGCCGCATCGCCTGCGCCCACAGGTCGAAGATATCACCGCCTTGCTGCGTCGCGAAGTCTTGCCAAAGGCCAGCGCGTGCACCTTCCAATTCAACGACTAAGCTATTGCCAGCATTACCTTGCACGTCACCAGCAATATATTGCCTGCCATGGCGTTTACCTTGTGGCAATAGGTAATTCAATACATCGGGTAATTGTGCTAACAGTTCTGCACGTAAATCATCTCGCTGTAAATAGCCTTTTGACGGCTGATACGTAACAGTTCTACTTTTCACTTTGGTTTATCCTTCTTGACCTTGTACTCAGCAATGCCTTTGCAGCTAACAGTAAAAACATAGCTAATAAACCCCACACATTTACTTAAACAATAATTCATGCCTCTGAGAATCTTGCGCAACATCTAAAACACTGTTAGATATTTTTTCTAGCTTTGCATTAAAGGAAACACATTACGATGCCACGACTTTAAAAATCAATACGCTGAAATTTTCATACAGTACGCAATTACCCGCAATCACCCGCAACGACCCGCAGCAGCCCGCAAATACCCTCGAAAAAATATTCATGTTTTTTAAATTAAATGCCATTGACAATTAGTGACGTCGCCATTTTGAGTGTATTTGTTCATTTTTGCGTTCTGCCCAGCAACGTGTCTGCCATTGACAGCAACGACATAAGTAATAGGCGGGCTCGCGCGTTATCCTAGGTAACAAATCATTTGCTTGACAGGCTTGCAACACATTCACGGCGCGATCGGAGATGCGCTGCGCGAGTGCGGCATCAAAAGGGATACGCTCGAAGTAAAGCTCAGCCGTTTCTTTGTTGATTGCCATCAGCAAGGCAGGATGCTCACACGGAATAGTCTCTGCCATGTAAGCTTGGTATAAGGCGATTTGCGCGGCGTAGACAGGGTGCGCTAGAGAGACGCCTTGCTTTACTAAGGCTTGCCAGGATTTATTATTTAACGCCTTGTGCTCCCATAACGTAGGGCAAGCCAACTCTATGTCTTGTGGCACAGCCGTTATTATCCCATCGATGTGTCCTTGGAAACGACCATCGAGCGCAGTAAAGCCATATTGCTCTTCGTTCTCATTGTGAGTTTGCAGCGTAAAGCCTGCGTCATTTAACCACCCAGCTGCCAGCTGTTCAAACGCATGGCCCGCGGCAAAGCGTCGGTATGTTTGCCCGCTACGCGCTTTGTCTGCGTCAACAGGCGTTTGCCAGTAGCCATATTGCAATGCGCGATCACAAGGTGCGCCTAAAGCAGATGCACCTAAGTAATTACGCTGTTGTTGCAGTGCTTGGCGTTGCAAAGCACCATCTAGGTGTTTTACAATTCGTTCCGATAAGTTCAGATTATCTTTCATTTTGATATCCCTAAATGAAATGGGCCACTCCCCAAGGGTGGCCCAGCCTTTATGTTTACCTAAGCCCATGTTGGATGTGATACACCACTTGCTGTATGCAATGTCGGGTACTGACCCTCCGCCATTACGACGGCATAGTCTTTACAATCCGGTGTAATCACCGCGCTAACACAGTTGCGCTCATCGCCATAACTATTAAGCTCAACACCCACTTTGATAACACTGACTAAGCCTTCTAAATCAGCAAAGCTTTGGATCATGCGCGCTTGTTTCGCTGCTTCGCTACCATCGCTTGGTTGTATACCTCTAGCCGAATTCAACAAACTTTTGATGAACGTGCGTCCCATATCCGCCCATACTTCACTTTTATCGCTGTGTAAGCCGATCAAGTGCCAAAGATGTCGCTTAGCATGTTCACCGGTTAAAATGACGAATTTACAATTCAAATACACGGCTCCTGTTTGCTTGCTGCAAGTGGCATAGCCACCCGTCCAGCCACAAGTCGGATCGTTATGACCACCAGACACAATAGTAAGCCGTGTTTTCACCAAGGTATTCTTAGGGATCACATTTAAGCTCATGGGTTCTTCTGCATCGTTAAAATCTTTCCAAATAC
>CAZYIF010000022.1:0-21901 GCA_964646995.1 uncultured Gammaproteobacteria bacterium | reverse complement strand
ATCGCGATTCTCCCTTTAAGCGCCGTTAAGCCCAGTGTTACTGGGTAGGCGTAAAATCAAGGGTCACTATTCCGCATTTTGCTGAATAGTTACAATTCCTGTTCCCATAACATACCCGGTAATTTTTGTTGAATCCACGGATACTGGCGCGCATTAAACAACGGCACCTTACCCGCGCGCCGCTGCGCGTGGTAGTCACGGGTCACTACAACAACGTAGCGTGACAACAACACAATAGCCACTAAATTAATAGCCGCCATACACCCCATGGATAAATCAGCCAATGCCCATACCAACGGCAAAGTGCTGAACGCGCCAAATGCAATGCTCGCTAAAAATAATAAGCGGAGTAGCAACAGTATGCGTGTTTTATCTAAGCGTAAAAAAACCAAATTACTTTCTGCATACGCATAGTTGCCAATGATCGTAGTAAACGCAAACAACAATACCGCTAACGCCAGAAATGGACTGCCCCACTGCCCGATGTGAATGCTTAACGCTTGCTGCGTTAATGCAATGCCATTGGCACCCACGCCCTGTTGTAAGGGCCCTGACAGCAAAATAATCGCGGCCGTGGCCGTACAAATCAGTAGGGTATCGACAAATGGCCCTAGCATTTGTACATAGCCTTGGGTAACCGGATGTAGCGGATAAACCGCCGCAGAAGCCGCGGCATTCGGTGCCGACCCCAAGCCAGCTTCATTCGAATACAAACCACGCTTGATCCCCTGCAACATCGCTTGACTGCACGCATAACCGAATGC
Source organism: uncultured Gammaproteobacteria bacterium (assembly GCA_964646995.1). GTDB lineage: Bacteria > Pseudomonadota > Gammaproteobacteria > CAZYIF01 > CAZYIF01 > CAZYIF01. The sequence continues at coordinate 21,137 of CAZYIF010000022.1, read as the reverse complement.
ACCACCGGCGGCTTGCTGCCAACCGAAAGCAGATTTTACGACCAAGACCAATACCGACCACAACATATCGGCATGCAACACGATGACAACTAACGCCATCAACAAATACGTCAGCGCCATAAACGGTACCGTCCATTCGGCGACGCGCGCAACTTGGCGAAACCCACCAAAAATAACTACGCCGGTGAACAACACAACAAAGACCGCACTTTGCCAATGAGGTATGGCAAATGCCCTATAAAATGCCTCGCTAATAGAATTCATTTGCACGGCATTAAATGCCAGACCAAAACTAAATAACAGAGACACCGCGAACAGCTTGCCCATCCAAGGCCGACCCAAACCGTATTGTATGTAATAAGCAGGTCCCCCGCGAAAACTGTTCCGTCGGTCTTTCACTTTAAATAACTGCGCTAAGGTACTCTCGGCAAACGCGGTGGCCATCCCCAGCAATGCGGTGACCCACATCCAAAAAATAGCCCCTGGTCCCCCCGCGTATAACGCCAACGCAACACCGGTTAAATTCCCCACCCCGACACGCGACGCGAGTGTCGTACACAATGCCTGAAACGAGGATATGCCGTGTTTATCTGTGCCACGGCTTGTACTCATGATCGTAAACATGTGGCCAAAATGGCGTAATTGAATCACGCCCAAACGTAGCGTGAAAAAGCACCCTATCGCCAATAAGGCATAAATCAGCACGTGCCCCCACAATAGGGTATTAAGATAGTCGATTATTGCTTGCATGGGGTTACGTCTTTTTCCAAGCCGCCACACAAAAATCGGTGGCCGCAGAATAAATGTTCACCCTTCGAGACGATGCTGCGCATCTCCTCATGGCGAACGGTATATATTTTCGATACGATCAACCTACTGCTTATCACACAAAACGCACGTGTCGTGCGTCTGCTTATCAGCGCAACAGAGTAACTATTAAAAAAATTCGTTCGCCCTCAGAAAGCGCCGCGAGAAGATGCTCTGAGAAGACACGCAGCGCGGCGTCGCGAAGGGTGAACGGATTAAATAGTTTTAGTATCAGTAAGTACACAGATTTCACTGATCATGTCCTGATTTATCCACCACAACCACTGTGCGAGCACCACTTGCGCCACTTCTGTTTCTGGCACTTGCTCACACAAGGCATCGCACAATTGCGCGAAGGTACGTCCTGCTAAACCGTGTTGTATACACACCGACGCCGTCGGTGTTAACAGTTGATAATAGGGCTGCTGTTGATAGCGCCAAACTAAACACGTTTTTTGTTCTGTGGCGTAATCCAGCGGTGGCAACGCCTGTTGTTGATCGACAGCGGTCCACCAAGCGGCAATATCCCATGCACTCACGACGCATTGCACAGCCGGGTGAAAACGCACCGTCAGATTTGGCCATTGCTCCGGCGGTACCGCCTGCAATGCCGCTACCTGCACCGTGGTTACATCGTTGGCATCTTGCGCCAGGGATAACGCCCACTCAAATCTAGCAATATCCACCCACAGTGAATTTCCGGTGTGTTGTTGCATAAAATCCGCAAAATGTTGTGGAAAATAACGCGAGGAAAAATGCCGTGATGGATACAACTTAATATAGGCCGCACTGAGTTCTGCAAAGTGCTCTTCACCCAACAACACCCGCAACGCGGCAAATTCAGTTGCGAGTATTTCTTGCAAACGTAGCGTATACATGTCGGTATAAATAACCAAGCGCTGTTGGTCGCGTACCCACCGCACCGCTGTTTGATCAGCGCCTTGCGTCAAAATATGCTGCTGCAGCGCGTGTTGTAACGCAGCTAAATTCGTCATCGCAGCTCACTATACGCTATGTGGCGTGCGTGCTCCAATTCTAACAGCAACACATCCAACTCAGGAATGTCATCGTCACGCTCCAATAAGGTGGATGCCTCAGGGAAACGGTGTACCGCTTGGCGATACAGATCCCACACCGGATCAATCACGGGAGCATCGTGCGTATCGATAATGTGTGTTCCCAGGTGGGTGTGTCCCGCCACATGAAATTGCTGCACACGCGCCACCGGCACCGCTTGCAAATACGTTTCAGGCGCAAAACCATGATTAAAGGCGCTGACATAAATGTTATTAACATCCAGCAGAATTAAGCAGTCCGCTTGTGTCGCCACAGCAGTGAGAAACTCCCACTCGCTCATGACAGAATGCGGATAACTCACATAACTGGAGACATTTTCCAACACAATACGCTGACCTAGGTATTCTTGGACTTGTTGTACGCGACCCACCACGTGGTGCAAGGCTTCTTCGGTATAAGGCAGTGGCAATAGATCATGCAGATTAATACCATCGACGCCGGTCCAGCACAAATGGTCGGAGATCCAGGCAGGATGCAATTGCGCCGCTAAGGTTTTGATTTGCTTTAGGTATGTCCTGTTGAGCGGGTCAACACTGCCAATGGACAACGACACGCCGTGCATCACCATAGGGTAGTGTTCACGAATTTTATAAAGGTAATGTAATGGTCTGCCACCGGGCACAAGAAAATTTTCGCTGACAACCTCAAACCAATCGACAGCAGGACGCTCCGCTAAGATACGTTCATAATGCGTCGCCCTCAAGCCTAAGCCAAAGCCCAACGAACTATACGTCAATGGATGCATGCGTCAATGTCACAAATAATAGATCAGACAAAAAAATAAGGCGAAGAAAAACGCTTCGCCTTACCTTTGCTTAAGTCACAATCGCTAGCGCCAATTACTTCTTAGCGGCTTTGCTAACTGAACCCTTGCATGCATTCATTCCCTTGCAGCTTTGTTGCGCTACAGTCTTCTTGCAGCCTAAACCTGCAGCATCATCAGTACCACCCGTCGCGGTGCTATGACTCGCACAACCTGCGGCTAATAAAGCGGCAGCAGCTACAGCAAGCATCATCCCCTTAGTTACATTTGTCATTAGATTATCTCTCCTTAAATACCAATTACCTGTTTAGAATTCCCAAGGCGCTATTTAGAAGGATTTAATGAAAAAAAGCAAGTGATTTATAAAGTGGGTAAAAAGATTGCCGGCCAACAACTGCTACAGCCACATTGTCTGTATGGCTTTGTTATAAATTTGCACTCACTTTACTTTCAGTCCCCACAGTCATTCACATCGCCCCTAATTCTGCATACCAATTAGCTATCTCATTGCCAATCCACATGGGATTGGATTCCTGCGCATAATGCAAATCGTCACCCACATAAGCCAAACGCAGTTGTGGCAAATTGTCCCTAGCCCAAGACAAGGTGTCAATCGTTGTCGTAAAGCCCGGCATCACGTACAACATTAACTTGGGTAACAAAGATTGGGTTAACTGTTGCGAATAACGCGCAATTAACCCAATGACCGGGCTGTACGTCTCACCCAATGGTACTTCTTGAAAGTATTGCCATAACGGCTTGCAACTACCCGGCGAGACAAAAGGCGCCTGATAATACGCTAATTCTTGCGCCGTCAATTCGCGTACTACGCCCTTAGATAGTAGCGTATTTACAAAATAATTATGCTGCATAATCTGGCTATACCCGCCATCCGGCAATTTCTGCAAAGAAGCCAATTCTTGCATCGGCAAAGACAACATATCCCAACGCGTCACCGGACGGATATGTGCTTCTAAAAAAGCTAGTGCACGCACGTTAGCTGGATAACGCATCGCATAGGTAAAACCAATCACCGAACCCCACCCGTGCAACACCAAAGTCACATTTTTCAGCGCCAACGCTGTGACAAACGCCTTAAAATAAGCACAGTGATCAAACACAGAATACTTAATATTGGGTTTGTCTGATTTACCCATCCCTATCAGATCGATAGCAATGCAACGTCCCAAATCAGCGACGTGCGGCATGACATTCCGCCATAAATAGGAACTGGTTGGCATACCATGAATAAATACAATCGGGTCGCCAATACCCGCTTCCATATAGTGGATACGCGAACCCAGCACTTCTACATAACGTGAATGCAAACTTGTGTTTGCTGCGGTTTCAACGCATTCCATACTCATAACTGCTGCTCTCCTTGGCTTATACCGCTAGCGGCATATTGCTATTGGCACTCAAACGCTACATTCGCTGTAACTATACCCATTACACTTCAAAATGCGATTTTTTCATTTTGAAGTGTTCTCTACGCGATGGGGTTTCCCAAGGGGAGAATCGCGATTTTCCCCTTGGGTGACCGTGCACAAATTTACTGTGTGCAGGTCGTCAAAACAAAGTATACCGCGCGACTTACCCATCAAAGTTCGTATATTGAAGTACGAACGGTGTATTCAGCAAAATGCTGAATAATTACCATTCGCTTAAAATGGCACGGGTAAACGTAGTACGCAAGTAAAATCCACGCGGCAGCGTACGCACCCGCTGACCGTCTTCTCCAATTCCCCAGCATAACGACTTGGCGTTTGCCGCCTTGGGCCGCAATTGTAAATATGTCCCTTGCTGTGCCTTGATATAAGCAAGCTGGCCCAAGCACAACATCTCTGTCAACGTTTCCCAATCTTGACGCAACACCGCCTCTTGTTGTGGACTGGGACTCCACAACCACGCATAACCAATACGCCGTTGGGCGAGCGGAATAGGCGTATCACTCTCTACCGGTACCCACAACACACGCGCTAATTTCCTATAAACAGTTGAGGTATGCCAACGCTGCTGGGATAGCGTTAACAAGGGGGCATGACACACGTAGGTGCTTTCTTTAGGTGTGGTCTGCGCTAGCAAGGGTAGCGTTTTTAATTCCACACTAATGTGTTGGAAATCGGGTTCTGGTCGTGATGCCGCTGTTGCGCCTAAACACCGTTCCAGCAACACACCCACCCAACCCTTGGCATGGGTCTGCTGTAACGGAACCGGTACATCGTAATAAGCAGCCAGTTCACCCAGACGCATCCCCGCCAAGGCATGCACTCGCGCCAATAACTCAGCCTCCGAACGTGGCGGTGTGGATTCCGTTTTCATCAGAGATACCAAACCACACGCTCAATAGGATACCCGTTTTATCCTAGCCCCTAAGCGTACCAACTTTTCTTCAATACACTCGTAACCCCGATCGATGTGATAAATGCGATCGACGATGGTTTCACCGCTTGCCGCTAAACCTGCTAACACCAGACTGGCCGAAGCACGTAAATCCGTCGCCATCACTTGCGCACCCGACAATGACTCTACACCCGTACAAACCGCCGTATTACCTTGTAAGCGGATATCCGCGCCCATACGCTGCAGTTCTTGAATATGCATAAAACGATTTTCAAACACGGTTTCCGTGATCGTCGACGTGCCGTCAGAGACACAATTCATTGCCATGATTTGTGCTTGTAAATCCGTCGGAAATGCCGGGTAAGGCGCGGTACGTACATTGACAGCACGCGGCCTACGACCTTGCATATCGAGTTCTATCCAATCCTCACCCGTGGTAATTTTAGCGCCCGCATCGCTGAGTTTACTCAGCAACACATCCAAATAAACGGGCTGCACACTTTTAACTTTAACGCGACCGTGCGAGCACGCACCTGCGATTAGATAAGTCCCTGCTTCTATCCGATCAAATAAGATAGGATACGTGCCACCACCTAAACGCTCTACGCCATCCACAATAATGGTATTTGTTCCTATGCCACTGATGCGCGCGCCCAATACATTGAGAAAATTTGCCAGATCAACCACTTCGGGTTCGCACGCGGCATTTTCTATCACGGTCCTGCCCTCGGCGAGTGCAGCTGCCATCATCACATTTTCCGTACCCGTCACGGTGACTTGATCAAACACAATAGTCGCACCACGCAAACGCCCATTCACATGCGCGTGAATATAGCCATGTTCTACACTGATTTCTGCACCCAACGCACGCATGGCATCGATGTGCAGATTCACAGGGCGTGAACCTATGGCACAACCACCCGGTAAGGATACATTCGCACGCCCGTAACGACCCAGCAATGGGCCCAACACTACTATCGAGGCGCGCATCGTGCGCACTAAATCATAATGCGCGGAAAACTCATGCATTCCACGTGCACACGCGTGAATCCCCATGTTATCGTTAACCGTCAACTCAACACCCATGCAACCCAATAATTCCATCATAGTCGTCACGTCACGCAAATGCGGAACATTCTCTATGCAAACCGGCTCCTCCGTCAGAATAGTTGCAGCCAAAATAGGTAATACCGCATTTTTAGCACCAGAAATTCGCACTTCCCCGTCTAATGGAATGCCCCCTTTAATAATCAATTTATCCATCTTGCTGTTCTACCCATTGTTGTGGCGTGTAAGTTTTTAAACTTAACGCATGAATAATACCTTGTTGAATTAGCGTGCCTAAGGCGCCATAGACTAACTGTTGGCGTTTGACCAACGACAAACCTTCAAACGCAGCTGCAACCACCCGTGCTTCAAAATGCACACCATCGTCACTGACCACGCACACCTCAGCATCAGGCAATTGTTGCCTGATCAACTCACGAATACGCTCTGCTTGTGACATACGACTAACTCACTAATGCTAATATGTGGCTAAGGCCACTGACTTGAATAATCGCGGTGAGTTGAGAAGGTACATGCGTAAAAGACAATTCTTTACACTGTAACACCGCATGACGCAACCAACTAATTAATAACGCAACACCCGTGCTATCCGCATGGGTGACGCCTTGTAAATCTATTTGCACGCGCGTCCCAGCCTGTGCACCTATGTATTGTCTGCCTTGTTCTACTAATGCTGCCACCGAGATAGGATCCAAGCGACCACGCAGCAACAACGTACCCTCTGCATCAACAATCAATGTCGCAGACTCCATCAGTACCCCTTATTATGCTGACGCATATTCACTAATAATCCGTCTAATCCTCCACGTGCAATTTCACCCGCAAACTGTGCACGCATACTTTCGATGAGACTGACCCCTTCTACACTGAAATCGTAGACTAACCAAGCATCGCCTTTAAACCGTAACTGGTAATTAAGGTGAATCGTCGGCCCACCGCGACGTACAATCATGCTTTGCACCTGCATGCGATCGGCGCTATTGTAGTCACCACGCAAGGGGGAAAATACAATTTTTTCATCATTGTACTCGGCTAATGCTGCCGCATAAGTACGAATCAGCATCGTGGTAAATTGCTGCTGAAACAACTCCTTTTGTTGCGCCGATGCATTATTCCATACCGAACGACTGAGCACCAAACGTGACATGGTGTACATATCCACATGCGGCAATAAAATATCCTGCACCAACTTAAACACCAATTTTTTATTAGTTTTGATGGACACGCGCTTTTCTTGTAACTCGGCAATCATCTGCTCTGATGCTTGGCGTAAAACAGCAACGGGAGAAATCCTAGCAACAGCCACCAACGCCACCAAAGACAATATCACCAACCAAACTACTTGCCGTACGCTGTGTTTTTTATTCATGGCTCTTGTTTCTCGTCATTGTTAGCTTTGCTAAACATAAACTGCCCGATTAAATTTTCCAACACAATGGCTGAATGTGTATCACCAATAGTGTCACCTGGACGCAGCATCTTTTCATCATCAAAGCCCGGCGTCAAACTGATGTAGTTACTACCCAATAAACCTTCCGTATAGATATTGGCAGACGTGCCGCCCGGTAAGCGTACCTGTTTATCGATCAGCAACGTGACCACACCACGGTAAGTGCTATTATCTAACTTAATCGCTCGGACTTGTCCTACTTTGACACCGGCAATAGTCACCGGTGCTCGCGCGCGTAAGTCACCCACATTATCAAAATTAGCAATCAGCTCATAACCGTGAACTCGGCCCAACTGGCTCAATCCACTCACTTGTAACGCTAGCACCAACAGGCTCACAACGCCGGCTATGATGAACAATCCTACCATTACCTCCATACCGCGCTTACATTTCATCACCAACCCCTTATCATCATGGCTGTCAACACAAAATCTAAACCTAAAACCATCAAGGACGCCAAAACAACACTGTGCGTCGTAGCTTTAGCCATACCGGCTGGCGTAGGTTCACAATCATATCCTTCAAACACCGCCACCCAAGTAACGACAAAGCCAAACACTACACTTTTCAGTAAGCCCGTTAATATGTCATTGTCGAAACTCACGGAAGCCTGCATATTACTCCAAAACGAGCCGTCATCCACGCCTAACCAACGCACCCCCATCAAATATCCGCCGATGATGGCCACCATGTTAAATAACGTGGTAAGTACAGGCACCGAAATAAAACCGGCCCACAGACGCGGTGAGATCACCCTCCATAAGGGATCAACACCCATCATCTCCATCGCGGCTAATTGCTCGGTGGTTTTCATTAATCCGATCTCTGCCGTCAACGCAGAACCTGCGCGCCCCGCAAACAGTAACGCCGTCATGACCGGACCTAACTCACGCACGACACTGAGTGCAACCATTTGCCCTAATTGTTGCGCCGCACCAAATTTAGTCAATATGTTATAGCCCTGCAGTGCGATCACCATCCCAACGAATAGCGCAGAAACAATGATAATTGCCAGTGAGGCCACACCCACGCTGTACAGCTGCTCTATAAACAACGGAAACGTTTTCAACGGACGCGGACAACGCAACAACACCGCCAACAAAAAACAGCCGCTACGACCCAGATCAGCACATTTGTTAAGTGTAGCTTGCCCCAAACGACGAATCAGCTCGATCACCCTAATAGATCCTCCGCATACGCCTTAGCAGGATAATGAAACGGCGTCACTCCATCCGGTATGCCTTGCATAAATTGTTTAATTTCAGGTTGCTGGTTATGCAACATGGCCTCCGGTTCACCCTCTCCCACGATAGCCCCATGGTTCAACAAATACATATAATCTGCAATACTGGCACTTTCGTGGATATGGTGTGAAACCACAATGCTTGCCATACCCAACGCATCGTTTAACTCACGAATTAATTTCAACACCACTCCCATAGCCACAGGGTCTAAGCCAGTAAACGGCTCATCATACATCATCAATTGCGGGTCTAACGCAATCGCACGCGCTAAGGCCACACGCCGTGCCATACCACCCGACAATTGCGCCGGCAATAAATCACGCGCACCACGCAAACCCACCGCTTCTAACTTCATTAACACCAAAATTCGAATCAACTCTTCCGATAATTGGGTATGCTCACGCAAGGGAAAAGCGACATTATCAAACACGCTCAAGCTAGTAAACAAGGCACCTGATTGAAACAGCAAACCCATTTTACGTCTTGCCAAGTATAATTGTTTGCTGGGCAGCTGATGTACGTTTTGTGCGTCAACGGTAATCTGCCCCGCCTGCGGACGCAACTGCCCACCGATCAAGCGCAACAAAGTTGTTTTACCGGAACCGCTAGGCCCCATAACCACGACAACTTTGCCACGCGGAATCACTAAATCGATACCCGCGAAAATCTGCCGTTGACCCCAACCAAAATGCAAGTCACGGATAGAAACGATTGGATTGACATTATTCATGGGCAAATTCAACTCACCTTTACCACTGCAACTCACCCCTTTTAACCTAATCGATACAAATATACAAGCGTCGCCGCAACCCCGTACGGCAAACGCACAAGGCCCAATACATGAGGCATCCGAATCGCACTATTTTCACGCACAAAATGTTACTCTATTCGAATAGTGCCAGATACCTACTGAAAAACAATAACTATTCAGCAAAATTTCTAAGCTATTTACGCTGGTAAACACGAACACTTCCCTACACGATGGGGATTCCTAAGGGGAGAATCGTGATTCTCTCCTTAAGCGCCGTTCCAGTTTTGCTGGGCTAAGCGTCAAATCAAGCGTAACTATTCATCAATTTACTGAAGAGTTACCGAAAAACAAAGCACATCACCACTTAAATAAGGCGCGTTAGGCTGCTATTATATGGCATCTCACCCATTTGACAATGATACGAACAGGTAGACCTATGAATCACCCTCTTACCCAAAATACCACAGACGACGACCAACGCTTTTGTGCCTTGGGTAAAGCCGTCATCACCACAGAAATAGCTGCCGTCGACGCACTCCTCGCGCGTGTCGATCATCATTTCGCGCAAGCCTGCCGCCATTTATTGCATTGCCAAGGGCGCATTGTCGTCATTGGCATGGGTAAATCAGGACATATCGCCAATAAAATAGCGGCTACGCTGGCCAGCACCGGTACCCCTGCGTTTTTCGTACACCCAGGCGAAGCCAGCCACGGTGATTTGGGCATGATTACCGACAAAGATGTAGTGTTAGCGTTATCGTACTCTGGCCACACCCGTGAAATACTCACGATCGTGCCTACTATTAAACGACTGCACGTTCCGCTGATTAGCTTAACAGGCGACGGTGACTCGCCATTGGCGCGGCTCGCAGACGTGACGATAAATATTCACGTGAGCCAAGAGGCCTGTCCATTGGGACTCGCACCCACATCAAGCACTACCGCCATGCTGGTTATGGGCGACGCGCTGGCGATTGCCCTACTCAACGCCCGTGGCTTTACCAAAGAAGATTTTGCACGCACTCACCCTGCTGGCGCATTGGGCTCACGTTTGCTGTTGCTGGTGGATCACGTGATGCATACCGGCGACACAATTCCGCGTGTAGGCAATGACACCACCATCAGTCAGGCCTTGATTGAGATCACTCAAAAACGTTTGGGCCTCACGACCGTCGTCGATAGCCAACAACAACTGTGTGGCATCTATACGGATGGCGATTTACGTCGTACATTAGATAAAAATGTCGATCTACGCCATACCAAAATTACTGATGTGATGTCCACCGCCTTTAAATCGATTGCCCCAGGCACCTTGGCTGCCGAAGCGTTGCACTTGATGCAACAACATAAAATCACGTCGCTGATCGTAACCGCCGATAACAAAACCTGTCTCGGTGTACTGCACATACATGATTTGCTGCGTGAAGGAGTTATCTAATGTATCCCACGTACCCTGCAGATATTCTACAACGTGCCCAAGCCATCAAACTGCTCATTTGCGATGTCGATGGCGTACTCTCCAATGGCCAAATTTATTTAGATGGCAACGGCAATGAGTACAAAGCCTTTCATACCCACGATGGTCAGGGCTTTAAACTGCTGCAGCAAGCGGGTATTGCGCTGGCTATCATCAGTAGCCGCTGCAGTGGCTGTGTGACCTTGCGTATGCAAGCCTTGCATGTCACCCATGTCTATCAGGGAGTAACAGACAAACTAACCTGCTACCGAGAGTTGCTGAATAAATTGCAACTGCACAGCGAACAAACGGCCTACGTGGGTGATGATTTGCCAGATATTGCCCCCATGCAACAAGCAGGCTTGAGCGTCGCTGTAGCCAATGCAGTCTCTGACGTTAAAGCACACGCACATTGGCACAGTACGCGCGCAGGTGGCGATGGCGCAGTACGCGAAGTCTGCGAACTGTTATTACTCGCGCAACATCAGCTGTCGACTCTGACGGAAACGTATCTCGCATGAATAAACTAACCTACCCCAAACTGCTAACCACGTTACTCTGGTTAACTGCCATCGCTTGCAATCTATGGCTAATACACTACTTCACGACACCGACACAACGCGAGAGCGCCACACAGTCGTACAATGCGGATAGTTTTGCTGAAGACGTCTCTATGCTGCAATTTCAAAAGGATGGCCAACCACGCGAACTACTACAAAGCCCACAACTAACGCATTATCCACAAAATGATCTGACGAATATCCATGCCCCGATCATCACCTATTACGCGCCCAATCACACTAAATGGATACTGACCAGCCTCTATGCGCAAAGTCGTGCAGAACACACCATCATACAACTGTGGGAACAGACCACGTTACGTCAAGTGGGCAGCAAAGATAAGCGCAAACAAACTACCTTGCTTACACAAAGCCTCACCTATTTCCCGCAACAAAATCTCGTACAAACACCCCTGTCCGTTACTTTATTGCAACCCGGCACAAAAATCACCGCACTGGGCATGCGAGCCTATCTCACCCAAGAATACGTGCAACTCTTGTCTGCAACACACGGAGTGTATAATCCAAATGTTTAGAACTCTGCTCCTGATCGCCCTCATAGGCTTGCTGCCCTTGCTAGGCTGGTGTTTACCGGATGATAAACAGCAACTTTTATATATTAATGCCGATGAAATAAAAATCGATGAACGCAACAAGCACGACATATACTCGGGTAACGTGCATTTAGTGCAAGGATCCACACACATCACCGGGAATAAAATGCATGTTTTTCGTGACGCACACGGGAAGTTAGTCCGCATACGCATGTTAGGTGAACGCGCCCACTACACCACACTACCCAAAGTAGGAGATATGCCATTTGAAGCTTGGGGGTTGGCTATCGTTTATCACGTAACCCAAGCCCATGTCGTACTGTTTGAGAAAGCCCAAGTAAAACAGCAAAATCACCTGTTTCAAGGAGAAAGATTAGATTACTACATGGATAAACAAATGGTCATCTCCCCGTACCACAGCGGCAAACAAGCTACTGTTATTTTACAACCGAGCAACACGCACGTATGAATATTCTATCCGCTACCCATTTAGCCAAACGCTACCGACATCGCACCGTCGTTAAGGATGTCAGTTTCAGCGTAAAGAGTGGCGAAGTCATTGGCTTGCTAGGTCCCAACGGTGCTGGCAAGACAACCAGTTTTCATATGGTAGTGGGACTGGTTCCCTGCGATAAAGGCAAAGTTTCACTGAACCAACACAACATCACCGCATTACCGATGTATGCACGTGCACGCGCAGGCATTGGTTATTTGCCACAAGAAGCCTCGGTTTTCCGCGGCTTAAGCGTCGCGCAAAATATCATGGCCATTCTCCAATTACGCAAGTCACTGACTCATGCGGAAAGACTCAAACAACTCGAACATTTGATGGATGAATTTCATATTACCCATTTACGCAATGACTTGGGTATCAGTCTTTCCGGTGGTGAACGTCGCCGCGTAGAGATCGCACGTGCATTAGCCAGCGAACCCCTCTTCATCTTGCTCGATGAACCCTTTGCCGGCATCGATCCAATTTCTGTCATCGAAATAAAACGCATGATTAACCAGCTCAAACAACGTTCCTTGGGCATTTTAATTACGGATCACAACGTACGAGAAACCCTAAATATTTGCGACCACGCCTACATTGTCAGCTCCGGTGAAATTATTTGCCATGGTGATGCTGGCACCATCTTAACGAATCAACAGGTGCGCGATGTTTATTTAGGCGCAGAGTTCGATTTATAAAATAAGCACGTAACCATTCAGCAAATTTTAAAACTAGTGTCGTTGTAATTTAAAACGCGGTGTTTTTTCTTTACGCGATGGCGATTCTTAAGGGGAGAATCGCGATTTTCCCCTTAAGCGCCGTTAAGCCCAGTTTTACTGGGCTAGGCGTCAAATCAAGTGTAACTATTCAGCATTTTGCTGAATAGTTACATAAGTGCCCGCGAGAAGGCCCCAGCACCGCCGCCCACACCGCCTCGTCCCATAGCAAGCAATCCTCACGCGCCGGCATTCATAGCCTACTAGCACCGCTGAAAGCGCTGCAAAAAAATATTTATTCCTTTCAAATCAAAGTATTAGCATTAATTTGGAAAATAAACTCACCTGGCCCTACAAAAATAGTGAGATTACGTTAGAATTAAGAGAATGTGGCAGAAAGAGGTATACGATGAAACCCACTTTGCAACTCAACATTGGCCAGCAACTTACGTTAACGCCACAATTACAGCAAGCCATCCGTCTATTACAGCTATCGAGTTTAGACCTGCAACAAGAGGTCGAAGAGTTTATGCTATCTAACCCCATGCTAGAAACCAATGAAGAAGAAAATAAAGAGTTACAGCCTAGCAGGCAAGACGATAGCACGCAAGATAACGTGCTGGAGATGGACAAACAACAAGATATTCCGCAAGAGTTAGCTATTGATAGTGCGTGGGAAGACATTTTGCAAACCAGCCAATTGCATAAAACCTCACAACACGGTAATGAGACCGACGACTACGAAAAACAACGTGCGCACAGTATGACATTACATGATTACCTACACGCACAAATGAATTTAATGCACCTGTCTGATACAGATTGTATGATCGCTAACAACATCATTGATGCTATTAATGAGCAAGGCCTGCTGTCCTGTTCCTTAGATGACATACACGCTTACCTCAATAAAGAAACATCATCGGACAATAGCATTGAACTCACAGAAATTGAAACCGTACTGCAATATATTCAACAAGTTGATCCCATTGGCATAGGTGCACGTGATTTGCGTGAATGCCTACTCATTCAACTGAGCCAGTTACCAGCTAATACCCCTTGGGTCAAAGAAGCCCATCACATAGTCGATAAATATTTTGACCTGTTGGGTAAACGCGATTACTTGCAACTCGCACGTGTCAGCAAATACACCAAAACCGATCTTGAACATGTACTATCCCTCATCCAAGAACTCAATCCTCGACCCGCCAATCAAGTCGGCGAAGTGGAAACGCACTACATTATTCCCGATGTCATCGTCAGCAAACGCGGCGACGACTGGATAGTCAAACTCAACGAAGATAATTTGCCTAAATTACGCATCAATAAAAATTACTCCGCGCTAATCGAACGCAACAGTAAAAACAGCGACAATCATTTTCTGCGTACCCAATTGCAAGAAGCCCGCTGGTTTCTCAAAAGTTTGCAAAGTCGCAATGAGACCTTGCTGAAAGTCGCCAATTACTTATTTACTTACCAACAAACATTTTTAGAGCATGGCGCAGCAGCAATGAAGCCACTCGTGTTGCACCAAGTAGCTGACGCAGTGGGCATGCATGAATCCACTATCTCGCGCGTTACCACACAAAAATACGCAGAAACGCCCCATGGCATCTTCGAACTTAAGTATTTTTTCTCCAGTCATATCGATATGCAAGATGGTAACGAATGCTCGTCTACCGCTATTCGTGCACTGATCAGAAAATTGATTGATGAAGAAGATAATAAAAAACCGCTCAGCGACAGCAAATTAACCCATTTGCTTGCTAACCAAGGCATTCAAGTTGCTAGGCGCACGGTGGCAAAATACCGTGAGACACTCCATATACCTTCGTCTAACGAGCGACGATCATTAGTTTAAAATAACCGAGGAGTTCGCATTATGAATATTACATACACTGGGCACAGCCTAGAAGTTACACCCGCTTTGAAAGAATTCACCTTGCAAAAATTTAATAAACTGCAACGACACTCCGAAAAAATCAGCAACATCCACGTGACATTTGATATAGAGAACATCGAACAGGTGGTAGAAGCCTCGTTAATAATTAAAGGAATGGAACTGCATGCCAAAGCCAGTTCTGCAGACATGTACAGTGCCATTGATGCATTAATCGATAAGCTGGATAAGCAATTGATTAAATTTAAGGAGAAAAAAAATACACACCGCGCATAACGCGGACCACACCCTTGGCTTTTGTCAAACAAAGCGTATACACTACCCGCCACGCAACTATCTAGCATTTTGCTAAGTAGTTGCGTGATTTTTAAATTGCTAAATAGAGGTTACTGATGCAACTTTGTGATTTGTTATTACCTGAAAGTACGTACGTCGAAGAAAAAATGGTGGATAGCAAAAAACGTACCCTGGAAATGTTGAGCCAATTGCTAGCCGCGCACAACACCCCCTTAGCCGCACCTCAAATCTTTGAACAACTACTTGCACGGGAACGCCTGGGTAGCACGGCGCTTGGTCACGGGATAGCGATACCACACGCCAGAGTGGATGGCATCAACAAACCGATTGGCGCATTACTCAAACTACAACAAGGCATTGATTTTGACGCGCCCGATAACCAAGATGCCGACATCCTGTGTGCCTTATTAGTACCTACAGAGGCTACCGACGAGCATCTAAAAACACTGGCACATCTCGCGAAATTATTCAGTGAACCCAAAGTACATCAGGTACTCAAGCAGTGCACTGATGCACGTAGCCTGTACCAAGACGCGCTGCGCTGTGCCAAAGACTACGGCTGACAGGCGCGTAACAAGGAAATACCGCTGTTTACGTCACAGCAACAGCTTAAGTGATCGTTAGCTGTAATAACGTCATGTTGTGATCGAAATATAAAGTAAAGTCTTGATTGGTAAACGTGTGATACGTCACCGTGTTGATTACGGCATCACTACCCAAGGTCCAATTTTCTAAGTCTTTTATCAATAACGAATTATCGCTGTCACCGTCAATAAACAAGGTGTTGCTTGTATCTGACAAATCAAAGACTGACGCTAAATCTAAAGCTAGCTCTGTCGTTGCAGCGGTATTCATTTGGATCTTTTCTATGCCTTGTAGCGTGCCCGCCACAATTTGGGTTAAATCAAGCGTTGAAGGACTTGCACCATCGAGTACTAAGATGTCGGTACCCGCACCACCGTCTATCAACAGATCAGCGGGATCATAATGGATCGTGTCATTACCATCGCCGCCCAATACGGTATTCACGGCGCTCGCCGAATAACTGATCGTATCGTTACCGGCTAAACCCGATACCACACCCGTAGTCGTGCTAGTGATCGTGTCGTTGCCTGATGTCCCTGCAGTCGTAGAGGCTAAGACATTGAGATTAAGGCTCATCGACTGTGTATCACCGCTCATACCACCGTATTCCACAATATAGAGCCAGGTATTAGCGATGGGATTATCATTCCATGTGCCGTTGGAATTAAGCTGCATATAGTCTTCTGAATTACTAAAATTGTTGGGCTGACTACCACTCCAATGCGTGAACTGCCCATCGACCGCGCTACCACTCGCATTACCGTACCAGAAAGCCACACCGGCTTCGGGACCGGTGACCCATTGCCAATCGAATATGGAATCACTCGCATTTACATCGGCTGCACCTACCCACGGATTCAATGAATTAATACTGGTTATAAACGCCGATTCACTGGCTGTCGTAATCGTTGCGAGATAGCCTTGCATACCATCGAGTGTACTCGTAGACGCTGCTGTATTGGCATCGGACCAACTCTTAGTGGTGGTAGATACTTCATAAAAATGCCCATTGTCGGGGTTATAACGCAAATTACTATTTGACGTACCACGATTTAATACACGCATTTGTAAACTATCGCCTAACTGAGCATAATCACTCGCACCCGAAGGCGCCGTATAATACAGCTGGGCTAAGGCATTGTTGATATTCGTGCGTGAACCGCTGATAATCATATAACTTTCGCTACCGTCGTCATCACCATCGACAACTGTCACGCCCGTTGTTGTGCCTAAGCGTAAGTTACCTATTTGTGCGGCAATCCACACTTGTACCGTTTCATCGGCACCGGTGACACTCACACCGCTTATAGCGATTTCATCGCCTTTGGCCACCGACAACGTGGCATTTTCTGCCGTAATATCATCAACGTGCAAGGTCGTTGTGTACGTCGTACTCTGACTACCACCGGTGCCGTTGCCACCTTGATCGTTGACCGTCACCGTTAACGTATGTGAACCCAAGGTGCTACTCGTGTAATTAAACGTAGACAATACATCGTTTATGCGACTGACAGCCCCGATAAACGTCATGGTACTGTCGCTGGTGCCATCACCCACGCTAAAACTCAACCCCGAGGTGCTACCCAAGCTCAACGAACCATCATCCACACTCAACGTAACTTGTACATTACCCGACGCATCATCATCAATACGCAATCCTTCTATGGCTAGTGTTGCACTTTGCCCTAGGTGTAATTCCGGTTGATAGATCCGGCTGTATGCCACGTCATTACCATTGGCATGCCACGTCACCACTAATCTACCATTCGCATCGACTGACAAATTCGGATCGGCAGGGAAAACACCTAAACTCACGTCATTCACCAATTCTGCGGCACCCACCGTTTGGCCATTTTGATTAAAACGCTCGAGATAAACTTGGCCTAGCGAAGTATTAACCCACGTTACCGCAAAACCACCACCGGGCAATGCAACCACCGCCGGCGACGTCTCATTGTACTCTTGACCGTAGCCTTGTGCAGTCGAGTTGGTCGATACCGGGATTACAACAGCGGTATCTTGCCCCGCAAGATAATAACTCGCCTTAATCTGCACGTAGCCATTGTTATTAACATATTCCCACATCACCACATAACCACCATCTGCAGTAGCAATAACTTGGGGATGCCGGACTTCGCTACCTGACTCATCGCTGGGTGTAAACTCACTCCCTATCTTTTCACCGTTTGCCGTGTAACGTTGCGCCGTGATGGTACGACTCGTTGCCGTCGCATTGTATTCGTTCCACACCGCCACCAAAGACCCATCGCCTAATGCCGCCGTACTCAGCCCATAACGTGATGTAGCACCCGACGCAATGAGTTGTGCACTACTGATTGCTGCATCATTGACATCGTATTTACGTAAATACACCACGTTACTGCTGTCAGTATACGCAGCACCGCTAGTGCGTTGATCAAACCCCACCGCAAACTCACCATTGGCTAATGCGGTGACCGACGCGCCATCGGAATCTTTACCGGCTGTGCTCGCTACCGTGATTAACGAACCTGCCGTTTGCACCGACGAATTATCAAACGTATAGGTGCGTGCAAACACATCCCAACGCCCATTCACGTCACTTTGCCACGTCACCGCTACACTACCATCCGATAGCACAGCAACCGGGCTCACACTGTGGTTCGTGAAAAATTGATAGTTATTGCTATCGCCGCCATTTTGATTGATCTTGAATTTACTTTGTAGTGCTGTACCGGTGTCATCATACACACGTCCATACACATCAGTACCACCGGAGCCATTATCCTCTTGCCACACCATCAGTACAGCACCGTTGCTCAACGTCACACTGTGTACATTGTTATGGGCATCGGTATCTGAACTATCTAGCGCAAATAGCGTATCGGCATGATAACTCAAATGGCTGGTATCCATCGTCACGCTAGGTGCATCGTTGACGGCAGCTACTCGAATTTGCAAAGTTTCCATTGCGGTCAATGCACCACCCGAGCCGACATTGCCACCATCATCGATTAAAATCAACAGATTATCAATGCCAGTGAAACCGGCGTCACCGCGATAATACAAACCATCCGTTGCGGTCAATGTAGTGTTAATCGCGCTAACCGTACCGATCAAGGTCACCCAATTCGTACCATTGCCACTGATACCACTGAGACTTAAACCAGACACAATGCTAGTGCTCACACTCAAATAACCATGCGTTACGGTCAGTACCACCGTCACATCATTACTCGCCGCATCGAGATCACTGACGCTGATCCCGGTAATAGCCAAACTAGTATCTTCCGTCGCCGTGGTCGAGTACACCGACACACGGCTGCTGGTATCGGTCAAGGTGCCCGTCATGGTATTACCCGCTGCCGCCCGATCCGTCACCGACGTACCACTGCTTTCTGCAAACGTCCACCATCCCACTAAACCAGATTCATTACCCGCTAAGGTACTTAACATATTCGCTTCTATTTGTGCCGCAGTACGTTCGGTACTCCAAATACGTACATCCTGAAACTCTGCGTCGCTGTATTGTGAACCGTCCGCTCTACCGCCAAACGCAAATTTGCCATAACCACTCGCACCACCTGCCACTAGATCGTAGTGTTGACCGTATTGATCCACGCCATTCACATAAAAATGTGCAGAACTGCTGCCATCCCATGTAGCAGCAAAATGATACCACTCACCGGTTTGCAAACCGTGTGCACTGGCGCCATACATCGTCGAACCGGTATATACCGAAAATCCGACATTGTTATCTTCAGGTTGCACCACGATTTGGAAAAATGAATTCGCGCCATCCACAAAGGCAGCGATACGTCTAAAATCATTGCTTAAGTCACTGAAATTAACCCAAAATTCAACCGTCATTGCAGAAATGCTGTCATTCACCGCAGAAAATGATCCGGGCAAGGTTGATGACGTCACCAACTGGCTCGTACCCAATGTGTCAAACAAAGTCTGCGTGCTAAATCCCGTCATGCCGATCACCGGCGCATCGTTCACCGCCGTGACGGTAAGCGTTGCAGTCTCAGTACTCGTACTGTACGCGGTGGTAGTACCATTGCTACTGACATTCACGCCGGTGGCACCGTCACTGCCGCTGCTTTGATCCCAGGCTCTAAACGTAATATTGCCCGCGCTGCCGTTGTAATCAGCCGTCGGCACAAAACGTATGCTCGCCGTTGACGCTAACAAGGTCGCACTGGTGTTGCTCACGCTGCCGAACGTCGTCCACGAACCACCACTGAGTTTATACTGCCAAGTCCCGTGCGTGGTATCCACACTCGTAACCGCAATGCCTTCTACTGCACTGGCATCTATATCGGTGATCCTGTCGCCACCCGCACTACTGATGATATTAGCGACTGTATCGCCCACCGAACTGCTGTCGTCTTCATTGATCGTCGTCAGTGTCATAGACCCGCTGTTATCTAACACCGGCGCATCGTTCACCGCCGTGATGGTGAGTGTTGCGGTCTCGGTACTGCTGCTGTACGCGGTGGTAGTACCATTCGTGCTGACATTCACACCGGTGTCACCGTCACTACCGCTGCTTTGATCCCAGGCTCTAAACATAATATTGCCCGCGCTGCCGTTGTAATCAGCCGTCGGCACAAAACGTATGCTCGCCGTTGACGCTAACAAGGTCGCACTGGTGTTGCTCACGCTGCCGAACGTCGTCCACGAACCACCACTGAGTTTATACTGCCAAGTCCCGTGCGTGGTATCCACACTCGTAACCGCAATGCCTTCTACTGCACTGGCATCTATATCGGTGATCCTGTCGCCACCCGCACTACTGATGATATTAGCGACTGTATCGCCCACCGAACTGCTGTCGTCTTCATTGATCGTCGTCAGTGTCATAGACCCGCTGTTATCTAACACCGGCGCATCGTTCACCGCCGTGACGGTAAGCGTTGCAGTCTCAGTACTCGTACTGTACGCGGTGGTAGTACCATTGCTACTGACATTCACGCCGGTGGCACCGTCACTGCCGCTGCTTTGATCCCAGGCTCTAAACGTAATATTGCCCGCGCTGCCGTTGTAATCAGCCGTCGGCACAAAACGTATGCTCGCCGTTGACGCTAA
>CAZYIF010000021.1:0-22095 GCA_964646995.1 uncultured Gammaproteobacteria bacterium | reverse complement strand
GACGATGACACGGTGTTGTTAACGCGTGTGTGCCACTTACACGAGATCCCTCGTTGCACTCGGGATGACAAAGAAGGGTGTCATCCCGAACGTAGTGAGGGATCTCGAGACGATTGCACGGTGTTGTTAACGCGTGTGTGCCACTTGCACGAGATCCCTCGTTACTAAAACCGGTGTCATCCCGAACGTAGTGAGGGATCTCGAGACGATGACACGGTGTTGTTAACGCGTGTGCACCACTTTCACGAGATCCCTCGTTGCACTCGGGATGACATTTTTTTATGAGATTCTTCGCTGCGCTCTGAATGACAGCCCTTGGGGTGTTGTTAATGAGTACGCACTCCCCTTGAGGCGGTGCGTACTTGTTTGCTACATACGTAACAGAGCATCCACCCTGTTGCCTCTGGCGGCGTCAGCGCGATATTCTATCATGATAGGATTCATTGTACTGCCTAAAAAGGCCTGCACAAAACAATCGAGATTTTTGGAACAAGGGAAGGCGGTGGCTATGCCGCAAACTACGTCAGTCTTCAGCGCTGCGTCGTCTTTTCTTATGTCATAACCGGCGTCACGCAAGCTTGTTTTAAGTTGTGCTAAGAAATCCGGCGTGATGAGCCTATCCAGTGTAGCAAACAGTTGGCGATTCCATGCGACGCATTGTTCATGAAAATTTTGCACGTCTTGAGGTGCTTCAGGTCTGCCGAATGCATGGGATCCCATGTAGTTCGGCAGCTGTGCCAGAACATTCGGCGCTAACTGGTACACGGGATGTTGTTTATGTAAATTATCCAGCTCCACGGGGCAACAGTGTGGTTCAGCGCACTTCTTCGACGAAAGGATGCGCGCGAGGTCTATATTTCCATCCGAATGATGCACTCCTCTCGATTGGGGCGGTATAGCCGCCAGCAAATGTTTCTGCCAAGACAGGGCCGTGATGAAGGCAGAAGCACTGTGGAGTTTAACGTAAGTCGAACCAAACAAGCCATGCCGTTCTAGGCTAGGCGCCGTTTTTTGCGGGCCTGCGGCAGGGGAATGTGTCGCGCTTAGCTCTTCTTGCAATGGCACATAGCTGCTGCGACGTGTGAGTTTAACTATCCCGCGTTGTAGGGCGGTCTTGGCGGATTGGCATAGCCTACCCATGCAGTGAACGAGCTGTCCGAAGTATCCCTTGGCTTTAATCTTCGCGGTTAATTGCTCGTAGTCATATACGCCACGTTGCGAGGGAGTGCGCACCAGCGCCATCGTGTCGCGGATAACGGTGAGTAATTGGTGTGAGTCTTTTACCGCGTATTGCTGCGGTAGCCCTCTTATCTCATTAATGACGGCACGTGCGCTGGCGTATACAGTAGCGTTTGTCAGAGGTCCTTTTTCCAGTTGGTTTAATTCAGCGAGCGCTTCACTGCACGCCATCTCGACGCGGTGAGTCAGTCGCTTGCTAGGGCAGTGATTATCACGCCAGGCGATTAACCAAGCCGCGTCCGTATCACGTAGTACGTGGGCATGGGCGCTGACATAGCAGTCGATGGTATTCCAAATGATTTCACGCTGATGATTCATGCCGCGACCCTTGACCATCGCCGGTGCTGCGTGCAGTGCGCGTTCGAATTCGGCTTGGGTCATGGTGGTGGGTAGATGCTCTTTGCCTTCACCTTTGGCCTTGAGATGTAAGTTTATGGAGTGGATTAAATTGTAATACGCGGATGACACGCCACCGCGATCGATACCGTCTTTGCATGAGTCGTTAAAACTGAGGGGTTTTAACTGCGTTAAAACAAATTGGGGAAATTCGTATTTACAAAAGTGAAACCACACGGCTTGCTGCTGTGCAGGGGTGAGATGCGTTGTATGGTCTAAGCCTAATGTGGCAAAGCTTTTCTCTAGTAATTCATGCAGTTTGTTTTGTTCTGCGTTTTCAGCGTAGGGTGCCCCATCTGTGCCTACGCCATACAAGGCGGCTTTGACGGCAGCACTGACGTAGAAATCTTTTATCTCACGGCGACTGGTTCCGTTGGCGATGGCTAACAGCTCAGCAAAAACATCTCTCTTTGATAGGGTGGCATGGCGATAGTGCGCGACGTGTTTGAGATCCAGCAAACCCTTGTCCGCGGGCAGGGTGATGACTGCAATATTAGTGTGCCTATTTTCCAGATCGTGCAATGCGTGGCTGAGATCCGGCTCATGCAGCAAACCCGGCACGCGCAAGCCAGGACGATCCAAGCCTAAATTATTGAAATAGACATGGGTGTAGGGTTGTTGCATTGCATATTCTGTTGCTGCTATGGCTTGTTTAGCTTTTCCTATATTTTCCTCTGATTGCGGATTTGCAGCTTCTAGTTCCTGCAAGTATTCGTTTTGTCTTCTGAGTTTTTCTCCTAACCCAGTGTCTCGTGTGGTTTTTTGTACATCCAACCACGCCTCAAACAATGGATTTACCCGTACTTCACGATTATGGCGCTGTGCTTGGGTACCCATGCGGTACTCGGTGGGTGCACCATCGTTAGGAAAGTTATAACGCCGCACGCAGGCTAAGCTGGTGGTAGTTTGTGGTTTGAAATCACCGCTGATGTTAGACAACACACGGCCGATCGGGCCGCCTTGAAATTGCGGGGCACTCGGCGCGGACCAACTGGCGGCAAGGCCCAAGCGCTGTGTCACTTTGCTTTCTACTTCAGAAGAGGTGTGTGAGGTAGTGGCTAATACGTCAGTCAGCATGTCGTGGGTGCGTTCTAGGGCGTGATTTTCATTGTGGTAAATCGCGTGGATTAGCGCGGGGAACCAGGCTTGTTTTTGATAAGTTACTACATTTTCTTCCATGTGCAACAAAAACTGAGTGTAGAGTTTGCCGTAGTCTTGTTTGGCATCATACGCAACGTGTCTGCCGCAGTATTGGCGTACCCGTTGTAACGGTGATGCTAATTCTGTAGCTTCTGCAACAGTTGGCAGTTCGCGCGCGATAGCCTGCAAATACTCGAAGCAATTAATATTTTTTAGCTCTGCACCACTGTTTACACGATTAGCCTTCAGCGTATCGATTAACACATGATTCTTGTGTAGGAGCGCGTCAAAACTTGGTATGTACTCTATAGCTGTTTGGTCAGGCGCTTTATAAAGGGCGATTTCCCGTGATAACTTGGCTTGCCCGTCACTGATTTCGTCGTGCATTTGGGCAGTTTTGCCAGATAGTTCAATGAGCGATTGCGCTTCATACTCTCTGTACTTAATATCTATTTGCCCCGCTTGATAATGTATGTTGTCGCTGGAGTTATTTCCCTGATTTTGCAGTATATCAGCAAAGGCAACATTTGTTTCCTTAGTGACAAAGTTAACGATACAGGCGATGGCATGATTCGCCATGCATTGTTGTTCAGGTGATAGTGTCTTGCATGCAGCAGGTAACAATGCGGTGAGTAAGTCTGCGAAGCGCTGTTTTTTTTGCTGTTCGTTGAGTGTTTGATTGAACAATTTTTCTATGTTTTGTTGGTATACCTGCGTGTGTAAAGTCAAGGTAATACCTAATAGCCAATACACCGTGTCTCGATACAACGGAACAATAGTTGATGCATCCGGGTCGCTAACCAATGCGGGTATGACAGCGGCCAGCTCGCTTTTATTGCCGGTAGGAGAAAAGAAATCGCGTATAGCATATTGGGTGCGCACAGTGTATCGGGTGCTTGGCTGAGTGTATGTTGCAAAGTGGGCAGTCACCTTTGCATGGTCTAGACAAGCAGTGGGGAAACAGCGTTTAAGCTGCTCATCAGTAAATGTGGGGGTAGGGCTTGTCTGTAGTAAAAGATGATTTTTTAATGGATAAAACCACACGCTATTTTGCTGATTGGCGACGGTGCCGGGCACAGACCTAGTTAAGTCTTTTTGCTCTTTTTCCATGCGTTGCAGCTTGCTGGAGTATGTGTCCAAAAATGCTGCCTTTTCATCCTCTGATTGAGCCGGTGTAGCTGAGTTTTGCAAGGAGTCGTAGCGTTTAGACAAGGCTTTTTGTGACGTTGTAAATTGGCCTTTTGCCAAATCCACGGTTTGTGGTGAGCGCAATGCGGTCTCTAGCAGTTCCTCTGAGCGCTGCTTACATGTTGTTGCTCGTGCTGAATCAAATGGGTCTGCTACGAGTGACATAGCTAAATCATATTGCGCCTGTGCCAGTGCGACTCGGCATTGTGCTTGTGCCAATCGGTGTGATTGCAATGCCAATATGTTTTGCTGCAAAGCAACTTGATGATACGCAGTGCTGGGTGCACTCATGTATCGTTGATGCTGCTGGTAACCGTCACGATACGCGACCAAGCGCGCCGGTTTTTTTCTGCGTAGGCGTTGCCACCGTGATAGTTCAGGTTTTTCGATTTTTTTATTGCATGAGGCTTCTTCTTGCACCAAGGCTATGCCTAATACCTCACGTACGCTATTTTGCAGCGTGGTTAAACCCCAGCTGGAGTCGGATTTCACGCCTTCCATGCCGGGTGAGGCGCCTTGGCCCTTGGTGTTCTGCTGGGTATTGCCGTAACGCATGGCGTCATAGGTATTTTCGTATTGCGTGTCCATTGCGGTTTGCTCGGTTGAACGGCGCGTCCACAAGCGTCTTGTTTGCAGATAAATCCGCGTAAAAATCCCACCGCCGGATTTTTTGTGCAGGGTGGTACCCTGGTAACTCGGTAATGGATTCTCACTCACCGCACTGACAAAATCATCGATGAAGGTCTGTTCGCTGACGATGCCATCGCGATCTTTACCGCTCAAGCATTGCGAGATAAAGGCGATGCCGCGTTTGCCTAAAGCCGTGAGTGATCCACCTAAGCGCTTGAGCAGCACCGCTAGACGTAAATTGCCATTGCCGAAGATAAACTCATCCCCGCGTGAACCGCGTTCGTGCTGGCTCGCATGGGCGAGCATGACTAATGTCACTAAGTGTTGTTTTTCGCTATCGTCTAAGTGCGCTTCTTTAGTGCAAGTGCTTAATGCAGTTTGCACCTCCGCAGCAGTTAAGCCTAGGTTGTCAATGAGTGCATTAAAAGCATCATCATTCGCACCGGTCTTTTCTTTGTAGGTCTCCTTACAAATAGTTAATAAGGGTGCTTTGCTGGCGTCTGCCGTGTTTTTTTTCCACCATCGTAAAACATTTTGTGGCAGGATAGCCAAATGGCGTTGTTGCGCTTCATTTGCAGCGGGTACAGCGGGTGCAACGGCTGCTTCCAGTTGTTCTAGATATGCCTTGTCCCTACCCGGTGACAACAATGAAATAACCAGCAGCTGTTCGTCGGCGTTTAGCACCTGCGCTTGTGCTTCTAGACTGTCTCGCGTGAGTCCAGTGTCGCGAGCGTCAGCCAATTTGTCCGCAGTAGTTATGTGTAGCAAATCGCCGATGTAGCGCGGTATACGACGCAAGTGATACAACCAGCCATGATCTTTGCTGTAATTAGCAAAATCGTGCGCTGTTGATCCACTGTGCGCCCCATCACTGAAGCGTGTTGCCGGTGCATTTAACTCTTTACCGAGTAAATATCCCTGTTTATGCCACATGTGACGAAAGCCAGGCAAAAAGCCGCGGGCTTGGGTGGGGATGGTGTGTCCCGCGATAATGTGGTGATGATAGCGTTTAATCGTTTGTTGCAAATCGGGGGCTAGTGATTTAAACCAGTCTTGTGTGTCTAAATCAGCGGGCTGTTGGCCGTAGTATTTTTGAATGAACCACTTCGGCAATGGAATCGGTGTGTCGCATTCTAATGTGTCCACGTAAGTTGGTGTGGTGGGAGCGTCACGAGTTCCCTCACTGCCGTTCGGGATGACACCGAGAGTGAAGCCGTGCTGTTTTACCAATGGTTTATCGCTATAGGCGGCGGCAATTTCCTGACGTGCTAAGGTATACAGCGCGCGCGTGGGGTGTTCCATGTTCACCAGGTCGCGATCTTGTATCAGCTTCTCGTGTATCTGTTTGGGTGTTAATGTGAGGCGTTCAGCCAGCAACGGTATCAGTGCGCCGTGTACCATGCTTTGCATTTCGGTGGCGGCGATTTTTTTCTTGTGGGGTTGTGCTGTGTGTAAGGTGTTAAACAACAACAAGGCTTGTTGTTTTAAAAATTCTTTATCCGCGGGCTGCAGACCACCGGGTTGATTGGCGAGTAGATTTTCTGCGGCGCGGATGTAGGCCAAGCCCATCGCCACGTAATTTTGGTAGCTATCACTTTGTGTGCCTAGTCCGGTGCGCGAATCATCGCGTAACGCTGCCGCAAAACGCGTATCGCGTACCCGGGTTGCGGTTTTTTGTGTGCCGTTATAGGTCTCGGTATAGATACCGCGGTTATTGTCTTGCAGCGCATATAGGCTTTCTATGGCGGCAAAGAAGTCGCCAGTACGGATATGTTGCGTAACCTCGCCGGCGAGTCTCTTGGCGCGCGTGGCGCTGGGGAGTAGTGTATTTTCTGCTAGTACGGCGGCCTTATCAGCCAAAACTGCCGTAATCGTGTTAGCACGCTGAAAAGACTCTGTGTGCCATGCGCTGCTAAAGCGGGTGGTTACCGTCATAATGGATTTGCCCTGTTGTTGTTATTGTCAGTCCATTACGAGGTTTGGGTTGGTTTAATCCTGTCCAACATGATTAAAGCTTAGCATTCCCAAATTAAAAGCGCAACAATCAAGCAAATATTCAGCCCGTTGTTGGGCTAGCCTTGACAAGGGTGACAAAAAGTTTAACAATCGTCCCTTTGGTGCGCTGCTGGTATACTGCGCAGCGGCCTCACAGTAAGTGACAAAGTGGTGGCCCGTGGGGTGGCCGCTTTCCCGCATGGATCCGCGTTTGGGGGTTATGCCTACCGTGGTTACGCTAGTTTGCTAACTAGGCTTCGTACCGGCACAACTCTGCCTCGATAAAGATAATAAAACACAGCAAAACGGAGAATATATGCAACTGACGATCACTAGCCGCGAGCATTTAGCCCAGGTATACAGTCACTTTAGCCGCGCAAAGCAGAGCACAGTGGAGAAAGGGTTGTCGCAAACGGCGGTCTTGGACAATGGAAAAAGGGCAAGGAGTGAACCTAGCGAAGCTGTTAAGCAGCCGGCAGAAATAGCGGCGGAAGGCAATTTCAATCGTTTATTGGCGTTGATGTCATCTGCAACCTTTCCCGTGCAGACTGAGATAGAGGTTAGTGATACTGCTGCGTGGGAAGCCTGCGCGCAATCGATTGCAACAGAAAACATTACTGAGGTTATCGCCTTGGCGCAATGTATCGGTGCCGTGGACCGTGCGAGACGTACGGGAGTTACAGCGGAGTTATTGAAAAGGGTCTTGGAACAAGACGTCAACCGCTTACATGACGTCATCAGACAATGGCCTGATGAGCGCTTTTTCTTGCTGAAATCAGCCGTAAGCCTTATTACATTATCGCAACAAGATGAGGGATCGGTTAAGGAATTACTCCTTGAGCGCGAACGAAATCTAACGTCTGAATCTTTGCGCAACGCTTATCTCGATGGCAACCAAGACATTTTGCAGAAATTGAACGAATTCACCAGATTAGTGGCGACTGAGCATGATCTTGAGCAATTGCTTACTAGCATAGCGACACGTGTGAGCGACAAAAATATTCAGCGTCGCAAATTGACTAATTTAGCGAACAACAAAGACCAAGCCAAACTATTGTTGGCTTGCTTTACCCACCGTCACATGGACACGCCAGAAACTTTCATCAAGTTGATTGACTTGATGCGGTCTATTGGGCGACCAGAGCAAGAGTATGTAACAGCAATTAATACTGTACTAGCACGTGCAGACTTGGACATGTGGTTGAGTGAGCATAAGACTCAGTTGCTGGAAAGCGCCGCGGCTTTGCCTGCTGGCAAAATCAGGGATGCTATGGCAATTAAAGGGCTTATATCTGTTGTCGATGCTAGTTTACTCGAAGTGGACGCAGAGGGTAGGACTGCACCAGTCTCTACCTTGACGGAGTCGATGGCAACCCTTGCAACGCCCGTAACTCGTAGACCGATCCGGCGCAGAACTATGCATAGTTCCCAGGGATTACCTTTTTCTCCAAGTAAAACGGACGGATCCACCGAGCAACTGGGACTAATTAACGGAGTAATACCAACTACACCTGTTACATTTGAGGCAACAGAAGAAAATCATGTTGCACAAGCAAGCACTCCAATCAAAGCATCGCAGTTGCCTACATCCATATCTACACCTGTTGCATTTAGCGCGCAATTCGAATCATTAAGCGATAATTTTTTAGATGAAACCATGACAACACCACTTAGATCCAGTGAGCGCAGGACAAGTAGTGGTGCGAAAAGACAAGAGATGCTTACCAAACGCCGTGAAAGACGTATGGGGACGCAGCAGCTGAAAGATTTCCTGAGTGTTGATGGAGACGACACCCCGAAGAAAAGACGCAAGAGTGCTAAGTTAGAGCCTGAATTTCTTGCTGAAGTGCCGGTAATGCAGGCGCAACAGCCACAACCGGTTACAATGCCTACAACACATGACGAACTCATGCAACGGCTAGCAACACTAACCACAGGCGCAGACAGCGCAGCACATGCGTCGACACTGCCTGCTTATCTGCTGGGGTTATCTGTCAGCTATTTTTCCGCGTTAATTCCCGATATGGCAACTCTAGTGCAGGTGAGCAATGCACTCATCAGCGTAGATGCAAACGCATACGCAACCACCCAGCAACAACTGTTGGCAAAAGGCTTGAGCGATGCAGACTGCGTGACGGAGTGGTTTAACAATAAAGACAAACTACAGAGTGGGCTAGATCTTTTATCGCCAGAACACAAAGCGATGGTGCTCAATGCTTGCTTTACGCACCAACACTTAAGCACAGCGCGAACGTTTGGCTTATTTTGTCAGCACGGCAAGGACAGCAATCCCGAACAAATACGACGATTCATCGAAATGAAACTTGAGCATGATGCTTCCTCAGTTTTAAGTTGGATAGTTGATTTTCAACGCCTACAGGCAATTATCACGCATTTACCGCCTGATCTGCAGCTATCATTACTCACTAAGATCAGTCAAACTCCGACGCAATTAAAAAAATTGATTGCTCATCCAACGAATCTACACGCCTTATTTACGGTATTGGCTGAGGATGCGTTTGCCTGTTTGCGTACGGCTTGCGTAAGTCATTTATCTTTACGTGATTTGCTTACCGCAGATGCAGAGGCGTTTAAATTAGTTTTCCCCACGACAGAAGTATTGCAAGCGAATTTGGTCATTAAAAGCAGAAGACAGACTGATGCTTGGAAAGGTGATCGTACGCTGCTTATCGCGTGCTTTACCCACGGCCATTTAGATGATGTGGATGCTTTTATCAGTTTGTGCCAGCGCTCAGTTAACAAGCCGGATGTGATAAAACAAGCGCTTGAATGCATATTGGTTAAGCCCACGCAGAGTCTCACCCAGTGGGCAGGTGATTTCCAAGGTTTGCGGCGGATTATCGCGCAATCGCCAGCGGAGCTGCAACTTTCTCTCGTGAACAAATTGAATGAGAACCCAGCGGCGCTAGCTGAATTAATAGGGAATACCACCAATCTCTGCATATTGATCAATGTACTAGGTACTAATAAGGCAGCGATTACTGCGTTGACCAACGCGTGCATGCAAGACGCTACCTTGCGGGGCGAGATTGTCAATGACGCCAATGTATATCCGTTAATTTTCCCCAATGAACAAGCGCTACAAGCGGTCTGCGCCACTTATC
Source organism: uncultured Gammaproteobacteria bacterium (assembly GCA_964646995.1). Lineage (GTDB taxonomy): Bacteria > Pseudomonadota > Gammaproteobacteria > CAZYIF01 > CAZYIF01 > CAZYIF01. The sequence goes on along the minus strand of CAZYIF010000021.1, from coordinate 12,382 downwards.
CTGACCAAGCTAATACAATGCGGGCAAACCACGCGGCTAACCAACTAGTACTGTTACAGTCTTTGCCACTACAAGTAACCGAGTTGACCGCAGCGCAGCAGGCGGCAATGCAGGCTGTAACAGAAAAATCTTATTTCGACAGCATCACCACATTGAGCCATTTCATCAATGCGATGGAAGTTTTGCCGGGTATTATGCGCAGAATATTTTTATTGAATCCTGCACAGGATATCGAATTTGCGTTTCATCGCGACGCTCTACAATTAGACTCGTCTGATGCTATTGTGCAGCAGGCTAAGCGTCTTGAGACGGTTAAGCAGGACATGCTGGCACACATTGCCAGCAAGCCAGAGCAATTCCAACAAATATTCACTCCGGCTAATGCAAAGACTGTCATGACGGTTTGTGCTGAGCCGGACATGCAGGATGTTGTGCAAAATGCATATAGGCAACACTACACGCCACAACAACTGATGCAAACAGAGTCTGCCGTGCCGGAGTCTATCAAAGATTTAGTCACCTGGTTCGCCATGGAGGCAACTAAGGACTCGGGTGCGTTGTTACGTGAAAAAATAGCAGCAGTCGTTGCTACCCCACCGGGTTTGTTCGATTTGCTGCGCTTTGCCGCTGCCAATCCGAGAGTCAAGGATTTTTCGCTGTTTGCGCATCGTGCCTTGTTGGCACTGCCAGCCGAACAGTTTGCTGCGTTGCTTGACTCGGTTGTCGGCGATGAGACCTGTTTTAACGCCTTGTTTCCCAATGAAGAGGCCTTACTTAGCGTCATCGCCAGATTTCCAGACAGTAGCGCTACCCTGCTTACGGCCTGTTTGCAACACGACCTGATCTATGATGAAGACGACGACAAAGCACGCATTGATAGATTTAAGGATAGCAGCAAGAGCAATGCAGCCGCGTATTTTTGCATGCTGGATCTTGCGCCAGAAGCTGTTGCATCTGAAACCGCACAGGAGAATGTTAAAACCTTGATAATGGCCGGTGGCGCGCTTGCGTTGTTGCAGTTTATCGCAGCGCACGACGATTATAAGGGGCATGGCAGACTAGTGTATAACCTGTTGACGCAATTAAAAGATCCCGAATTTCGTGCAGCGATCGCAAGTTTAGATGAATTAGCTCAGGTAGTTGAACTATTAAAATCGATCAATGCCAAGCTTACGCAATCGGCAGCGGATAACGCCATTTTCAACGGCTTTTTTGAAAGACTGAACAACAAGTTAATGTGTGCGCAATACCTTAGTTCTGCCGCAGTGCTAGATGATGTATTGCCAACGTTAGCGCCAGAGCACCAAGCTTTATTGCTTAAAGCCTGTTTTTTCAATTTACAATTTAATGACGTAGACAATTTAATTAAATTACTTCAGATACCGCCTAGAGCGGGAACCGTTGATAGCTGCAAACAAATTGTTGTGGATAAGCTGCGTATTGCTCACGTGGAAAAAATAGGGGATTTTCTAAAGGATGCGACACGGCTCAGCGCAGTGCTAGCCGCGTCAACGCCCGATGAATGTGTCAAATGGATCGATGCTGTGTGTGTACAAAATGAATTTTTGTTACAGTTAGTTACGGATGCGGCCACGTTGCAGAGGCTGTGCCAACAATTGCAAGCAAAGCCACGCCTGAAGTTGCCGCCTGCGACGTTAAAGGGACTGAGAGACGCATGTATGGCAGAGCCTGCTTTGCGCGCGGAAATCTTGGGTGACGCGCCTTTGTTTAGATTTATTTTCCCCACTCATGAAGCAATAGAGTCATTTATTTCGGATGCAACAAAACAGGCTGATAACGCGATTGCATTGCAAGAGGCTATGCTTGCATTGCAACAGGCTATTAATGCGCTATATGGCGCGTGCTTGCGGCACGGGCACTGTTACGAGATGATAATACCAACAATTCCTAAAATCGCGTCAGATAAGGCGGCATTCACCGCCGTATTTCCTGTTGAAGGTATAGCACGGGTCATGGCGTTTTTCCCAGAAGCGCAGCACGCTGCGTTGCGTCAAGCGTATGTGACGCACAGCTTAGATGCGGTTGTTGCAGTAGGGCAGTTTGCCGCGCTAATACCTAATCAAGATACCTTAGACGTTGTTTTGGCGTCGTTGCAGCCAGTGCGCGCTGCATTGCTTGCGACGTGTTTGAGGCAGGGTCACTTAGATACCGCAAGGAATTTTATTGCGTTGCACGCGCAGGATCCCAATGCGGCAGCGATAGGCGAATATATCACGACGTTGTTGGGCCAAAACGCCGGGCAAGTGGCGAGCTGGATAGGTGGCTTTGCGCAATTCGTGCAAATTATTCAGACCTTATCACCCCAATTACAGCAAAGTTTGATAAGCAAGTTGTGTGAAGATCGCGCTGCATTGGCGACGTTAATTGTCAACACGGATGACTTATGTCAATTATTTACGCGATTAAATGGCAATGCCACCGCAACCACGCGCTTACGCAGTGCGTGTGTTGAGTACCATCTATTGCATGATGCTATTTTGTCAAATGAGCAAGCGTTTAAAGTGATTTTCCCCGATGCCAATTCAATACAGCACAATGGGACACAAGATCCTGCAATTCTCAAAGCCAGCGTGTTATATCGGCACCATTGGACGGAGGTATTGGATTATGAAAAACTATTAGCGTTGCTTGAGGCGTATCCTGCAGAGGCGCTTGCGATTCTGCGCATCGTTGTTGCCGATAAGCCGACGCTGATTACTGATTACCAAAAATTCGCGCAAATGCCTGCGTTTAAGGCAATTGTGGCTAGTTACGCTGATTTCACACCATTAATTGCGGTGTTGGGGCAGGGCAAAGCGGAAAAAATCATTGCTGGTATGGCCATCGATGCTGCACACTTTAGAGCGGTGTTTACCCCAGAGCAGGTAAGTCTCGCGTTGCAATCGGTGACGGCTCAAGATGCACAGACTGCATTGCGCTTGGCGTATGTGCGACATTACGCAGATGAGATGGCGGCTGATAAGGAATTTTTTGCGGGTTTATTTGCGACGCCGGATGCGTTGAGCAAAGTCACGAATGGCTTGCTAACGGCAAGGCAAGGCAGGCAAACACAAATGTCAGCTGAAAACCGGGAGTTGTACGGGAAAATATTCCGCGCCTGCTTGCAGCATCAGCACAACTATACCGTTGCTGATTATAGGCGGCAATTGCTGCAGCAATTGCCAGTGACCGACGGCGCGTTTGCTACTTTACTCAATAATCACGACAGAGGTCCTTTCAATACACTCGTGCTTGAGAAACCACTTATAAGGGATGTTGTTGCCTGGCTGTTTATGCTGCAAAAACATCAGCTCACTGGCTTTAATAATGAATTACAGCAAGAAATTAATAAGCTCATCAAAACGCCTAAGGCGTTGACGCAGCTTTTGGGTTTTATGCAGCAAAATGCGGCGTACAAGACCTACATGCCTTCAGTGCGTGCGGTGTTGTTGGCTTTGTCTGGTGAGGAATTTCCCAAACTACTGGGTGCAATTACCCAAGATAAGAATTACTTTAAGTTGGTATTTAACGACGTGCAGGCATTACGTGACACGCTGGAAAAATTTCCTAGCACCAGCGCAGCGCTGCTGGCAGCTTGTTTGCAACACCAGCATGGCTATCTGGTTGATACCTATGTCGCTGAGTTGCAGTCATCCGCTGCCCCCAGCGTGTTTGACTTAAGCCTACACAGAGCGCAGTTTGCAGCATTGCAAGCGGCACCTGAGATAACCCCCGCAGTTGCCTGGATGTTCACCTTGAAGCAATACAAGCTGCAGGACGTGCCATTAAAACTAGCCATCGAGGCTTGCATCACCGCTAATCCTGGAACATTGCTCACGCTGTTGCAATTTATGCGTGATAAGGCGAGCTATAGTTCCTATATTGGCGCGCTAAAAGATGTATTGAACACATTGTCTGACGCTAACTTGCCGAAGGTAGTAGATAGCATGGCGCGCTTAGTTGCCATCAGTGTTGCGTTTGGCGCCATAAAAGCGGAAGAAGCTACTGCTGTTGTTAATTTACTGTTGGTGAAAGTCATCAAGCACAAGCAACATTTTCAAAGCTTGTTCAGTCCGCAGCAAAATTTGGATACGAATTTAGCGCAGCTGGAATTCATGCCAGCATTACACATCGATGTACTCAAAACATGTTTGAATAACGACTTAGGTAGCGCACAAAACTTCATTCAGTTTTGTCAGTTAAGTCAAAGTGCTAAGGACAGGACTACAGTCATCACTAAGGTACTCGGCAAAAGCGGCAATGTATTCAGCCAATGGATAGCTGATTTTGCGCAATTGCAGCAAATCATGGCGGTGTTAAAACCGGCCGAACGTCAGCGCTTTATCGCTAAAATTTGTGAAAACAAGGCTTGTTTTACGAATCTAATTGCGACTAAAGATCAGCTGACACAGTTACAAGGCACTGCCGCAACGCCGGATGCAAATCTGCTGGCTCTGATCAGAACCGCGTGCTTTACGCATCAACACTTACACACGGCCGTGTTACAAGATGCGGATGCGTTTAAACGGATGTTTCCTAATGCAGAAGCCATCAAGGGAACTATCAAAAAGTTTCCTGCTCAGGCCAATGCACTACGCCACGCTTGCGTCATGCATCAATACTATTGGTTGGATGTATTGACTGCACCGCAACACTTGTTGGATTTACTCGATGCATATCGTACCGATACCATGGCCATGTTACGCATCATTGCATCTGAACAAGCTAGGTTGCGGAGCTTGATTCCCGATTACCAGGAGTTTGCACAAACGGGACAGTTTACAGACATGGTTGGCTCTTATGCACAATTACGTGAATTGATCGGCATAGTGGGCGAGGACAAGGCGGCGGCTATTATCGCCGGTGTAGCAGACCAAGAAGAGGATTTCAGGGCCCTATTTACGCTAGATCAGGTGGGGCAGGCCTTGGCTGATTTTACGGATCCCGCAGCACAGCTTGCGTTACGTCTGGCCTATGTGCGGCATTATTCCGATAATTTACTTGCAGATAATGAACTTCTTAAAACTATTATATCCGATGGTGGTGTATTGACTGCTGTGATTCATGCATCAGCAGCGCAACAACAACGGCAAATATTGCGTGCCTACTTGATGCATGAGTACCCAGTGATCTGGCTTAACTGCATGTTGTTTTTGACAGCAGAGATAGAACAACAGGGCATATTTGCCAATGTTTTGCGTGTAGATAAACAAGCACTTTCGTCGCTGATGGTTTCTGTCGGCATACAAACAGTGGCGGCTGAGTTATTTATACATCAGCACTATAATTTGCCGTCAAATTGTAAGGTAGATTCAAAAAAGCAAGGTATTAGGGCGGTACTCACTACCCATGGTAATCTCGTAGACTTATTAGCCTTTTTGCACGGCAATCAAGGTTATGATGTTTATTTACCGTTGGTGCGAGAGGTGCTCGCTGCATTGCCAGAGGCGCAGTTACTTGAACTGATCAACAGCAAAGTACAGTTTGACGCCGTGACCGATCCACAGATAAAGCAAGTATTGTTACAAAGGGCGGTGGTCAGTGCGGATTGTTTGAAACGCTGGATCACCGATGTGGATCAACTGACTGCGTTACTACGGCAGCCTGAGTTTGTGCCTATACTGCACCAAGCCTGCGTCACACATAAACATTTATTGGAAGAAATAAGACAAAACGCGGCCTGTTTTACCGCTCTGTTTAATGGTGAAACCTTGGTAGAGATGATCGGTGACGATGCGGACAATGCGGACGAGTGGCGTTTCGCTGCGTTGAACCATGATCATGCGTGGAATCACTTAAATGTATTGAATTACGCGCAACTGTTGGTTTTATTGAAAAAGTATCCTCAGCAAGCATTCACGTTGGTGCAGACGATAATCAGGAATGCTGCACGCTTACGCGGTTTGGTACGCAATCAACAACAATTGTCAGATCTAATCAATGCATTGCCTACTGATGATAAGGAACCAGCGCGAATTGCATTGTTTGCCGCTATCTTGCAGGATGAACGTTTGCTTAAACAGATAGTCACCGACGTAAATAGCCTGATTCAACTGGATAAGAAGTTCGTTCGTGACATAGATGCCGTTGTCGCAAGGTGTATGCAGCTGCATCATGTCATCACCGATTCTGCCACGCTGTTGACGGTATTAGATGCGTGCTGGCGAGAAGAGTGGAAGCCTAGCGTGCATTCTATGGATGCGCGCTTGAGCCAGGCTTTAATTACTCGCGCAGCGGCGGATATGCAACAGTGGGTGCCAAATAGCGATGCGTTACTTGCTTTGTTGTGCCATGACAGTGTGCAATACCCCTATACCGAAGATGCAGTGCAGCCGTTACAAAAATGCTTGTTGCAAGCGGCGTTACAACGGGACGCGGCGACTTATTTCCCTGCGATGAAAGCATTCCATAATGCGATGTCTCTCATACCAAATGCAATAAATGATGTTGATCTGCAAGCTGCACTGTTGCTGCGTTGTGAGCAATTACTTGTGGATACGGATGAACAAGCACTCGCTTTTTTTGCAAATTTACCGGTAGATGTACATCAAGCCTTGGTTGAGCGCTGGTGGGACAATCAAGATGTCTTCAGAGGGATAGTGCGGAATAACCTGGAGGGAGCGCTGGGCGTATTAGCGCGGGCCATGCCAAGTCAGGCGTATAACTTATTTTGTCTCTGTATATCTGCTCGTGGGTATAATCATCGCACCTTATCGATAGTGTGCCATTTCAATGAAGGCGACAAGCGAAACGTATTACTTGCTATGCTGGGTAATCCAGAAATATATCTTAATACGCAAGAAGAGTTGGGGGCAGCGAGAGCGGCTTTCCGTGACAAGGCCGCTGATTTTAATAGAGCCTTGCTCGCATCACCGATTTGCCTAGACTACTTGGTTGATGCAGATGAACATGAATTCCTGCATCTAGTGCCTGATTTGCCTGCGTTGTTGGCGTTGCCAAATACGGATGATGTGGAGATACAAGCAGCTATTGCGATTAAGGTCATACCCAATCTAGGGTTATATGTCAAAAATCTGGATGCGTTAGAACAAGTGGTCGCAAAAATTAATGCGTATCAAACGCAAATTATTACCGCGTTTGTCAAACATCTCATTGAAAATACCAACGTGATTACACAGTCGGGTGATTATCAAGCGCCAGTGCTTGGTGGCAAGACAAATTTTATTTTTCATAGCGCGCAATGGTCAGCTTTGTCAAATGAGGACTTGAAACAAACATTGATACATGATGTGTTGATGACAGCTGATCAAGCAAGAGAGGCACGGCGTGTGTTGATGGCAGCCCAACACAATGGGATTGAGTCTGATGTTGATTCTGAGTCTGATGGTGACGTTGGACAACCGAACACTAGTTTAGCGCATGCTGAGCTAGTTGGTAAACTCATTCCCGATGCAGACAGTTTTGTGGCGTGGTTTGTTTTGCTTGACCACACAAATCAAGCACAGTTATTGTTTCTACTTGAACAGAAGAAGGTGTTGCCAGCGCTCGTTCTGACAGACGCACAGTTAACGCAGATGATTGGCGCGTGTGACCCACAGGCGTTTATGCATTTACTGCCGTGTATAGAAAAGTTCGTGCGTGCAGCAGCGGCTGACATGACGCAATTACCACAATTAAGCACATTGTTAGCCTCTCCTGCGTTAGAACAGGAATGGATAAAAGCAGAATTAAAAGAGCCGCTACGTGAGCTTGTTAACGAAGGCATATTCGATGCGATGACTATCGCACAATTGGGTGAGAGCCTGCGTGCTGCTAGCGCCTATCCAGAGGCGTCGGTTGTGCATGAGTTTCATCGCATGGTATTGGCTCGTGTGATCGAAGCACAACGCTCGCGGATTGAACAAGAGTGGAGGGGGTACGAACAAACACAGCAGGCTTCCGCGCAGGCATCGCTTACATACGCACAAGAACAGCAGATGTACACTCAAGCTTTAAATACGTATAGACAAGACATGGTTGTATGGCAGCAGAGTACTTTGAATCTACCGCCACCGACCCCCGGACAAGAACGTGTACTGTCACCGCAGCCTATTCAGCCCGTTGCGCCAGTTCAGCATCAGCCTGCTCCACTAATCGAGCCGGCACACCACCGAACCGTGTTACATTGTTTGGTGAGTGAGATGTCAGCCGAACAGATAGTAGCGTTATTTGAATACCTGTTGCCTGATGGGACGCGGCGTGGGTTACGCCTCGTGCGCAATGGAACGCCGACATATGTACATGTGCCGTTGTATGACTTAGGTATACGCTCTTACGCGGATTTAGAGATGCTGTTAGGCGCATTAAATAAGAAAGGCGAATTGGGTAAGCGCCTCGCACGCCGTGTCGCGATCGCCGTGGGTGAAAATCTGCAGGATGCCAGCTTGCAAGGAATTAACCATCGGATATTTAATTCCTTAGCTTTATGCTTGACTCAGCCAGAAGACACGCGAGCCTATGTTGCCTTTGCCAAGTTTGCTTTGACCCAGAAACTGGGTATATCCAATGTGTTAGGGTCGTCGGATGCGGCGTCGCTAACAACCCCACGCAATTGGCAACTCATGCGCGAGCTGTTTACCGATCCTGCTTGTGTGCGGATGAGGGCAGATCTGATACGTACCTGCGAGTCCGCTATTTTGTCCCACCCGCAATTGGATTGGGTTACTGATGCGGATGTGATAATTAATGTTATCAATGCATCGCAGGATAAGACGCAAGCACTCAATACGCTGTTTGCAATAAAATTTCCAACAACGCAGTTTCAACGCAGCAAAGCACAGCAAGAGAAACTTAAAGCGTATCCTGCGGTTATCAGTCGGTATATTCATTTGCTTGTATCGTATGAGCAGTTATTTTTACTCAAGCTATTTCCTCAGACTAGTGACGAGAACATCACACCATTAGCAACGACGAAGCTTGCCGAGGTGGCCAGAGTTGCGACTTATGTCCCACTAGCTGAACGAGCGCATGCATGTACTAGTTTTGATAAGTTAGCAGAAATTTTAGACGAGGATGAATCGGCGCAGCAATTTATCCTTAACCACACTTTTGCTACCGATGCAGCACGTTGGGTTGGGTTGATTCAAAAGCACAGTGAATTTTTGGCGATATATAGCGTTTTTGACGGCGATCCCGCGATCCAGAAAAAATTGGTGACGCAGTTGTTAGCGCGGCCAGATGACACGTTCAAGCAAGTGATGCCTGGCCTTGACGAATTCACCTGGTTTATGCAGATTGTGTCTAGCGATGACAATGTGCCGTATAAATTATTTTTGCGTTATGTGGCGTTGCATGGCTATGACGCGCAATTATTAATGCGCATGGCACCACACATTACCCAAAACACGCGTGATCAATTGCTGGCTTGGTTGTTAGACCCTAGGCATGTTGCCTTGCAAACAGAACCGCAGATAATCGCCGCGTTGGTGTGTTTCCCGGCGCAGCGCGAGATTTTGTTTAGACAAGCAGGAGTGAGCGATGCGGTGTTGCAACAACAGCTGCTGCAACAAGCCTTGCTACCCTATTTTACCGTACCAAACTATATGGGACCCGATTACGAGAGGCAAGCAGAAGCCGATGCAGCGTTGCTAAAAGGTGTTGATTTCAACGATCGCGCCAGAGTACGCGCGCAGAGAGAAGCACAGTTCCGTGAAGAGCGCAGAGTGCGTTATACCTTGCACGACAGGCAAGAGAGCACGACGTGGACCGGGTTGCTTGTGGATAGTGCCGATGTGTTGTCTGCTATGCAAGCGCTTAGCGCGAGTCAAATGGTGGCCGCGAATAAAACCGCACAGCAAGCCATGTTCTGCGAATACATCGAGCGGCAGGCGAAGGCAGTGACTCGCCCAGGTGTTATTGATGTGGCGTTGAACCCGCACGTGTTAGAGCATGTCATCCAAAATAGCGCTGATTTATTGGCGGTAGCTCGGCGCATAGGGACAAGCGGCAATCTTGTTGCACGTCAATTATTGGCGTCGTGGTTATTTAGCCATGAGCCGGATGTCGTCAAGAGTTTGCTGCTTAACGCAAACGCTGAGCGTAGCAGCAAGACCAATTTTCATGCCTTAGTGAAAGCATTGCCCAGTGCGGCAGATACCCTGGTGTGGGGATATATAAGACAAATACGCTATTGCCCTGCGCTGTGGTGGAGTTTATCCTACTGCGGCGAGACATGTAAAAAGGACTTATTTATGCATGCAATAGGGAATCCTGCCACTTATTTAACAACGCCAGCAGATTTGCTGGAAGCACTCAATGCTGTAAGGGATGATGTGCCTCTGCAGGAGAAGGTAATTACTGCTTACATAAAACACCATCAACTGAGCGCATCGGAACCCAGTGATGATGCGGGAGTGCTTGACGTTATTGGAGCGCTAGCTGAGCGTACTCCGTTAGTCGAACTTTTCCTACGCAAGCTATGTTTTGACGAGCAGTATCGTGGTCGTATGCAACAACGCGTGCCGTCATCGACCTTGGTCGATATCAGTAATGATATTACTAATGTCGACGCGGCTGTCATCTGGTTGCAACAGATGTTGCCTACGTCAATCGCCTACCTAAATTATTTGCGTGCGCCCGAGGCGTTGATGATTGAACTCAATCGTGCAGACAAGAAAAATGTACGCGAGCATTTACTGGTACGTCTATGCAGTGAACCAACCTTGCATCAAGCATTATTGCCCGATTATGCGAGCTTGCTAGCGGTGTGTGCGGGGTTAAGTGATGAGGTAATCGCTGAATTATTCACTGCATTGCAAAGCAACCCGAAACTAGCCAAGCGTTTGTTGAATACATCCGCACAACGAGATCAGTTAGTGGAATTTTTCCCTGCAGCCAAGACTTTATGCAAGACACTGCAAACTAAGAAATCGTCGCATGTGGTGGTTAATATGGAGAATGCAGGGGATGACGGCAGGGAAGGCTTTGAGCTGACGACGCGAGGTGATCGCCAACAGTTGTTAGATAGCGTCGAGAGAAGCGATGCACCGGTTAATCCAGTGGCACAGGCTATGCGTAATATACGTGAAGCTGTGGATGGAGAGCGCGGTGCTGGTTCTGTTGAAGAGACATTGGGTGGGGCGTCCAGCAGCCGCGTAACAGCGGCGAGGCAGGCTGAACAGTTAGCCGCAGCAGCAATCAAGAATCATCCGACTACGGATCCGCGCATCTTTATGTTTTACCTGCTGCAAAATGCGCAGAGTTCGGTGCAGCATATTTCTAATATCGCGAGTCGACTCGCTGCATTGTATGCGCCTGCGCGAGAGCCTGCGGTAGCGAGTTCTAGCGTTGTGCTGCAGGTGGAGAGCGCCGTTGCTGCTACAACGCCTGCCAATCCGCCGCAGCGTGTTGATGGAAGCGATGATGAAATAATGTCCGTCAATCTGCCGCAGCATGTTGGTGGAACCGATGATGTAATCACGCCCGTCAATCTGCCATCATCGTCTACTGCTATTGCGCCAGTGCAACCGGTGCAAACCGCCGCTGATCGTGAGCTAGCTGTTGTAGCAAATACTTATACGCAAGCCGTATGGTATTGGTGGGCCGCATTGGAGGCGCAGGAAAAAGCAGTTGAATCACTGACTTCTTCACGCGTAGTTCGCAGTGAATCAAGTCTTTTGCAGTCTCATGTAGGAGCATTACCTGATGCATTCATGGTGGCGTTCATCGATCATCACAGTGGTGATGCAACCTTACGACCATGGGTAGATGGGGATAACACCGCGCGTTTGATTGCGCATATCAATGGACTGGTGGTACCCGATGCTGCTAAGGCGTTCATCTTCAAATTATTTGAGACCACAAGTCTCAGAAAAGATTTTCCGGGTACCAACCAAAAACGCCAAATGGCGTGGTTTAATGACTGTTTGGACGTTAACGGTTTAACGCCAGACTCGCCAGCACGCCAAGTCTTTGTGGAACAGATGATTCGGTACATGATGGGCGTTGCTGGTAAAAATAGTTATTTCTACAATGCTAGTGATCCAGAAAGTTATAAACATTACGCTAAGTTAATCACATTGCTGTATAACCATAGACAAGAGCCGGGGCTGCAAGAGGCCGTGGTTGCTGCGTTAGTGGCAGACAAAAAAGTCGCGCAGCGTTTCATTCCGCATGTGCAAGCCTTGATTGATTTGGCTCACTTTTTGAGTGGGGGAAATCAACAGGCCTTGCTGCAAGGTCTTATCGATAACGATAAAAAATTGCAAGTCATTACGCGCTTATTCAAAGGCCACCGTCGTGCAGTGCAACACTTCATTGAAGCAGCATTGCCGCTAACCCCGGTGGGTAGGGCTGATGTGGAGAATCCATCCGCTGCAACCGTAATCAAACCGGCTACCGCGCAATTGTTATTAAAGACGTTGATCGACTTGAATTGGGCGGG
>CAZYIF010000020.1:0-27241 GCA_964646995.1 uncultured Gammaproteobacteria bacterium | reverse complement strand
CAATAAATTAGATTTATCAATCAGTTACGTTAAAAATTCGCGGGGATATGTCAGCGCTGCATGCTCGGAAGATTCCTCTGTTTGAATACTCCAGCCTACAATTTTTCGACTGTAAATATCGACAATCAGATACAAGTAAAAATATAACCCGCGCACCTTCGACGGCAAATAACTGATATCCCACGTCCACACTTGGTTGCGGTTGTGAGCTATGTATGGCGTAGGCTTATAGTGTTTGGCTGGCCTGGATTTTTATCTATGGCATAACTGATTTTCGGCGCGTAATATACGGTAAATCGTTGATTCAGATCCAATGTAAACTCCTGTATCTGCTAGCATTGGCACTATTTTGCAGGGCGGTAAATCCTGATAAGCGGGCATATTTACGGTTCCCAATATCATGTGCCGTTCTTCCTGCGTTAATTTGTTGCCTGGCACACGTGCAGCATGCTTGCGTTTATCTTGCGTACCATTCGGTTTTTCCCAACGCTCAAGCGTGCGCACACTGACCCCTACCAGTTCACACGCTTGTTGTTTGCGTGCGCCTGTTTGGAAAGCTTCTTCTACCAAGCGTATGGTTTCTTTACGTATGTCGCTATTGATTAAGTGTCCTCGTCCACACCCCAAATCAAATTTGCTTTTTTTTTCAGTATCAATAATGCGGTCGCTTCTGCTAGCGCACTGTCCTTACGCCTGAGTTCTTTCTTCAACAGATTATTTTCTGCACGCAGCGCTTTTAGTTCGGCAAGATATTCTTGCGATTCCTGACCTTTATCTTTCGTCATGAAGGCTTCTTCCCATTGTTTTAGTTGAAAACGATAAAGTCCATTTTCGCGGCAATACGCGCTTAAGGCTAACTCGTCAAGATGAGACGTTGCCACCAAATGCTTAAATTGTTCTGCTGGGGTAACTGGTTTCTTAGCATTATGCTTGCTTTTGGGTACTGCCTTGCGGATTAGCCTTATACTGGCTTATCCACCGTTGTAGGGTAGAATAGCCAATGTTGTGTGATTTCGCTATTTCAATCAATGGGTGGAGATCACGACTTAATGCCTTTTCTAGGATCGCTTCTTTTGCTTGTATGGATAAATGTTTCATTCACCTGTTCCTCTGCCCCCTGATTATTATTAGCAGAGGTGACATCTATCCTGACATAGGGGGGCTACTCCAACCCCAATATTCGCAAAATCTTTAAAGCACTATCAAGGGTAATCGTCGTTTTACCTTGCTCAAACGCGTTTAATGTGGGCTTACTAACACCAGCTAACACAGCAAGTTGCTCTTGAGTTAGGCGTTGCTGTTTACGGCGTTTTATCGCTTCTTCGATAAGCCTTCGCCAATCAAGGCGAATGTCCCGTTCCATCGCTTCTCCAAGTTATCAATTAACGCTTGCTTTAGTTGAGTAGAACCTACGCTGGCTTCAAAAATAGCTTGTTTTGCCGCTTCTTTGCGCTCTACTAAGCGTTTAATAAGCATATTAACCGCGGCGGGTTTCAAGCTAAATTCTTCCGACAAGGCTAAAACGTGCTTTGCTTCTAACTTGCCAAGAGGCATGTGTGCTGTACCTGCAATTTGCAACGCAATATTTTTATACTGATAAATCACTGCTGCTACTTGATCGTACACAGGTGCTAAACGCAACCCTTGCTCGGTATAGCGCATTGCGAAATTTTTAAAATGCATATCAGTATTACCCAACAAAAATCCCACAATGATACGACTAAATAATCGATAGTTTTCTACGGGTAAACATTGCCGATTCTGTCGAATAAAATCCGCCATCTCACTATGCGCACCTTCGTATTTCATCGATGATGGTCGAGCTAATAATTGATTAAATTCTTCAAAATGTAAACGACCTTGCTCAACGTCACGATCAAATCGCTCTATAATTAACGCTTGCTCTGATTGACCTTTGACGTTATCAATACTGAGTTTAACGACTTCTTCTTCCGGTAAAAGTATACAAAAGGCTAATGTAGTTAAATACTCATTAAAAATTAATTCCGAGTGATTGGCCGACGGAAATTTAGCAATATGAGTACTCACCTCACCTACCGATGCTGAGCAATAGTAGCCATCGCGTACCACAAGTGCTAGCTTAGGCTGTACACCCGATAACGAAGCACGGCTAGTTAATACCGCCATAGCTTTAGTGTCGTTTTCATCTAGCAATAACTCTGACAACGCCGCAGGCTCAGGATCAATAACAGACACAGCACCTGCGCAGTCATAACCAAAGGCGAGCAGTAATTCAAAACGCGAAATGCTACGTTTGCCCAACAGTCGCGTCTGTGCTTGTTCTAGCCAACCTTCCGCCACCAAATTATCAAAAAATGCGGGTAGGCCTACTTCGCTAACATGTGGCTCAACCTGTAACGGCAGTGTATAGGCAATCGCTGGTTTACTGGACGAGAGATAACTAGAATCATAGACAAAACAAACGCGATCACCCGGCTCTTGCCGCAAAATACCAGCAAAATGCGTTTGATAGTAAACTTTTCCCCAAAGAAGCTTTGCCATGGGACAACTATAGCTTACTGTTAAGGAAATTTAAATATAATAGTAAATTATAATTTTCTAAATAGACTGAATCTGCAGGAATAGTAAATTTTATTTTACTAAAACGGGTAAAAGAACAATATTCTGTTTATTAATCAACTGTTTTGTTTGAAATTAGTCCTAAGCCTATTATCTTTCTAGCCCCAACTGTCTACTACGATGAGAAAACTTTACCCGAAATCTTGTTATCAGCAATTTTAGCCTGGTCTGTATTAAGCAAAGACCTCGAATTTTTTACTCCCCTAGCGTCGCAGTAACGCATAATTCCGCAAATCGCGCAAACACGGAAATTCAACACCACCCACATCCAACCTCATCCACCCCCACCAGCACGCACCACTCCTACGCTGCTCTAGCCCCGACTTCACGGACACCTCGCTAAGAGAGTAAAATCTCGAACACTGAGGTGAGAAATGGGCAAATAAAATACAGTCACGCTGGTTGAAATCCGTAAGAAATACAGCCCGCAATTTAAAGATCAAGCTGTTGAGCGCGCCGAGAAAGATGGGGTTACGCAAGTAGCCAAAGATCTGGGTATCGCAGAATCCATGCTTTATTACTGGCGTTCCCAGAAAAACAAAGGCGGTGATACGATAGAAAATCAAAAATTACAGCAGGCTGAAATCGCGAAGATCAAGCGTGAGAATGAACGTTTGCAGCAGGAGAACGCCTTTTTAAAAAAAGTGGCGCAGTACTTCACGAAAGAATCGAAGTGAGGTACGCCATGATTCAACAAAGTAGCAACGATTTTTCAATCAGCATGATGTGCATCTTGCTGCGTATCTCTACCAGTGGTTACTATGCCTGGCGTGATAGATTACCCGCTGTGCGAGCACAACAAAACGCTGTATTGACACAAACAATTAAAGTCGCGTTTGATGAGGAGCGAGCACGTGCAGGCGCTTTGCGCATTACAAAACGATTAAAAGCCGCTGGTGTGCAGGTGGGTCGGCATCGCGTTGCGCGTATCATGCGTTTTCATGGATGGCGCGCAAAAGCGGCAAGGAAGTTCAAAGCGACGACCCATAGTAATCATGACCTGCCTGTGGCACCTAATCTGCTACAGCAAGATTTTACAACCTTGCATCCAAATGAAAAATACGTCAGCGATATCACATATATACCCATTACACGTCAAAATGCGTTTTTGCATTTTGAAGTGCTCTCTACGCGATGGGGTTTACAAAGGGGAGAATCGCGTATCGATCCTTTGGTGACCGTGCACAAATTTACTTTGTGTCGGTCATAAAAACAGAGTATACCGCGCGACTCCCCCATCAAAATTCGCATCGTGAAGTACGAGCGGTATATTTGGACGGAAGAAGGCTGACTTTATTTGGCTGTTGTTATGGATTTATATTCACGCATGGTGGTTGGCTGAGCGATGTCAGAACGTATGACCAGCGAACTTGTTATTGATGCGCTACAAGCAGCATTGTGGCGCCGCCATCAGCCACGCGGAGTGATTATTCATTCTGATCGCGGCAGTCAATATTGTTCGCACCGCTATCAGTCTTTTTAGCAAGAATGGTTTGATTTGTAGTATGAGTAAACGTGGTGATTGCTATGACAACGCCGCCATGGAAAGTTGGAATCACAGTCTCACAGTCGAAGCGATTCATGGGGAAAATTCCTAACACGCGCACAGGCGAAGAGCCATGTGTTTGATTACATCGATGCATACTACAATCGAAAACGTCTTCACTCTAGACTTGGCTATTTAAGCCCTGTATATTTTGAAGCACAAAAGGTCGCTTAGTAAGGTGTCCGTTTTATCGGGGCGAGATCAGGAAAATATAATCAGACCAATAATTATGGGGTCAACCCATACTTCAATGCCGTTGCTAGCATCAAGCTCGCCCACCACAGCAAGCGCCCTACTCGCAAATAATTGCCCTGCCCCGCAAAAAAATAGGCCTGTCGGATAGCGGATTGAACATTTTTAGGTTATCATTCTGCGCCATGAAAACGAACTATTCTAATGCGCTGCTTTTTCTCGTGACATCGTTTATTTGGGGTACTACGTGGTTGGGGGTGCAATTCCAACTGGGCGTGGTGCCAGAAACCTGGTCGGTGGTCTATCGCTTTGCGCTAGCCGCTTTTTTGCTTTTTCTGTATTGCCTCGTCACCCAGAAACCCATGCAATTTTCTTGGCGTGAACACGTCCAAATGGCGCTACAAGGCTTATTGTTATTTTGCGTTAATTACCTATTATTTTATTACGGATCAGAACATCTCATCAGTGGCCTACTGGCCTTGTTTTTCTCTAGCATCGTGATCTTTAATCTATTTAACAGCTGGCTTTTTCTGCGTAGCAGGATTGGCATTAAAACCCTGCTCGGCTCCGCGCTAGGTATGCTAGGCATCGCCATGGTAATCTACAACGAGGTCCAGCATTTACCCCATCAAGGCCGCCTGGGTGACGGCAATACTAGCCTCAGCTTGCTACTCACCGGTATAGGCATCTACATTGGATCCCTGGGTAACATCGTCGCCACCTGTAACCAACGTAAAGGCTTACCCATCATCCAAACTAACTGCTATGGCATGGCTTACGGCGCATTGTTTGCATTACTGATCAATCTATTGCTGAAACAGCCCGCGCGCTTTGATATGTCCTGGCCATACATCGGATCACTCTTGTATCTGTCTGTGTTAGGTAGCATTGTGGCATTTGGCACTTACATCATGCTGCTTAAACGCATAGGCTCTGAACGTGCCGTATATACCTTTGTGCTCGTGCCGTTTATCTCCATGATCCTCTCGACTTTCTTCGAAGGTTTCGTCTGGCACCCGATTATTTTTGTGGGGCTATTGCTCGCCGTAGGCGGCAACGTATTGGTGCTGGGGAAAAAAAAATAAGCCCACGCTAATGCAGATAGAAAGCCTAGCGTCCCTCAGCGCGCAACACGCACTCTAACCTACCCACGCCCGCGCGTTGGCAAACAAGCGCAACCAAGGACTCGCCTCAGACCAGTCTGCCGGATGCCAAGAGGCTTGCACACTACGGAACAACCGATCGGGATGAGGCATCATGATAGTAACCTTGCCATCATAAGTCGTCAGTGCAGCGGCGCCCTGTGCGCTACCGTTAGGGTTGGCTGGATACGTTTGCGTAACCTGATCGGCATGATCAATGTAACACAGGCTCAGTAGGCGATTATTGAGTGCTTCACGCATGCTCTTGGGTGAATCCCACTGCGCACGCCCCTCGCCATGCGAAACAATGATCGGAATCCGCGAACCTGCCATACCCTGCAACAGGATCGAGGGCGATGGCATCACTTCCACGAGACTTAAACGCGCTTCAAATTGCTCTGATTGGTTGCGCAAAAAATCGGGCCAGTGCTTAGCGCCAGGAATCAACTGGCGTAATTGACTGAGCATCTGACAACCGTTACAAACGCCCAAGGTAAACGTATCACTGCGCGCAAAAAAATCGGCAAATTCGGTGCTCACGCGCCCGTTATATAAAATCGTGTTCGCCCAGCCCTTACCCGCACCCAATACATCACCGTAAGAGAAGCCACCACACACGGCTAATCCAACAAAACCACGCAATGACATCTGACGATCGATGATATCGGTCATGTGTACGTCGACACAGGTAAAACCCACTCGCTCAAACGCAGCCGCCATTTCCACATGACCATTGACACCTTGCTCGCGCAAAATGGCTACTTTGGGTTTAACTTTGCGCTTTATATACGGCGCCGCCACATCATCTTGCAAAGAAAAACTCAACACGCAATGCAGCCCTTTATCCGCAACATCTAACAAACCGTCATAAGCTTGTTGCGCACAATCGGGATCATCACGCAACAATTGCATATGGTAGCTGGTCAACGACCAGGCGCGGTGTAAGGCCACGCGCGTTTCATTCACGACTTTTTTGCCCTGATGCACGATACAGACACGATCATCCGTGCCTATTTCACCTATAACGTAGGTATGCTTCGCTAAACCATAACGTCGTAAAAATTGCAGTATGCTGTCACGTTCAGTGCGTAGGCACTGTAACACCACGCCCAATTCTTCATTGAATAAAATAGCCAATGGGTTATCGCCCAATGCACTGATGTCGATGCGCACGCCACAGTGGCTGGCAAATGCCATTTCGCACAACGTTGTAAACAATCCACCATCGGAACGATCGTGGTAAGCGAGCAACTTGCCGCGTTTATTTAAGCTTTGCACGGCAGTAAAAAAGTTTTTTAATACGCCGGCATCTACCAGATCAGCCGTATCATTGCTGGTGTAGTTGTAAACTTGTGCCAACGCAGAGGCGCCTAAACGTTGTCGACCTGCCGCCAAATCAATAAATAATAAGTCCGTGGCTTCATCTACGCTGTGCTGCAATTGCGGCGTCAATGTTTTGCGTACATCGACGACCGGAGCAAACGCACTGACAATTAACGACAGCGGCGCACCCACACACTTATGCTGCTGGCCGTCTGACCACGCCATCCGCATAGACATTGAATCTTTACCCACGGGTATTGCAATGCCCAATGCGGGGCACAGTTCCATGCCCACTGCACTGACCGCCGCAAACAACCCACGGTCTTCACCCAAACGCTGCATGTCAGCCATCCAATTGGCAGACAGCTTGACCGAACCCAACTCTGCGATAGAGGCAGCCGCAATATTCGTCAATGCCTCTGCAACCGCCATGCGTGCAGCCGCCGCATGCTGACTCACCCCGATGGGAGTGCGCTCACCAATCGCCATGGCTTCACCGGCATAACCACAAAAATCTGCGCTCGTCACACCGACGTCAGCCACCGGTACTTGCCAAGGACCTACCATTTGATCACGCGTCACATAACCACCCACAGAGCGATCACCGATGGTAATCAAAAACGTTTTATCCGCCACTGCTGGCAACTGTAATACACGGAAAACCGCCTCTTGCAGCACCACGGCATCCCACGGTACTTCTAATTTATCCTGCAAATCAATGAATGCTTCCGATAATTCACGCTCCGGCAACATCACATCCGTGAACAAAAATTTCAAGGAAATATCGATAGGTACTTCCGCAAACTGACTATCACCGACAATCAGCAAATCATCATTAACGCTGACTTCACCCACAATGGCCGCGGGACAACGTTCACGTTGCGCTAAGCTAATAAATGACGCCACTTTATCTGCCGGCACCGCCAACACATAGCGCTCTTGTGCCTCATTACACCAAATCGCTAAAGGTGACATGCGCAAATCCGCATTGGGGATAGCGCGCAATTCAATGCGCCCACCGCAATGGCTTTGATGCAATATCTCCGGTATCGCATTGGATAAACCGCCAGCGCCTACATCGTGTATCGATAAAATCGGATTGTCCGCGCCCAAGGCCCAGCAGGCATCGATGACTTGCTGACAGCGCCGCTGTATTTCTGCATTGTCGCGTTGCACCGATGCAAAATCTAAGGCTTCACGATCTTTTTGCCCCACGTCCATCGATGACGCAGCACCGCCGCCCAAACCGATTAACAATGCAGGACCACCCAACACAATAATTTGGGTTCGCGCTGGCAGTGCCTGTTTTTCTACGTGTTGCGCTTGAATATTACCTAAGCCGCCGGCCAGCATAATCGGTTTGTGATAACCTCGCACATCCTTACCATCGGCGGTTAAATACACTTGCTCAAACGTACGAAAATAACCGGTGATCGTAGGGCGTCCGAATTCGTTATTGAATGCGGCGGCACCAATCGGTCCTTCCAACATGATTGACAAGGCTGAGGCCACGTGCGCCGGATAACCGTAATCACTTTCCCACGGTTGGATCAGATCCGGAATACGCAAATCCGACACGGAAAAGCCACACAAACCTGCTTTGGGTTTTGCACCACGTCCGGTCGCGCCTTCGTCACGAATTTCACCGCCGGCACCGGTTGCTGCACCCGGAAAGGGCGATATGGCGGTAGGATGGTTATGGGTTTCCACTTTCATGAGAATATGAATGTCTTCTTTATGATAAGCGTAAGTATGCTTACTACCACTGGGATAAAAGCGTCGCGCGCCGCTGGCACCGTGTATCACCGCAGCATTATCTTTATATGCCACCAAGGTACCTTGCGGATGCTGTTGATGGGTGTGGCGAATCATTCCAAATAAGGTATGTGGTTGCGCTACCCCTGCGCTACGCCAAATAGTATTAAATATTTTATGGCGACAATGTTCCGAATTGGCTTGGGCAAACATCATCAATTCGACATCGGTTGGATCACGCCGCAATTTCATAAAATAATTTTCTATGTATTGTACCTCTGCATTGCTCAGTGCCAACCCCAAGCGTTGATTGATCGCTGACAACGCGACACGTCCTTCTTGCAACACGTTGATGACCTGTAATTTTTCCGGCTGTGCCGACAAAAATAGTTGTTCCATGTCTTCTAAGCAGGCACCAATCGACTCGGTCATGGGATCGTGTAATAACGGATAAATGCGATGTAACTCCGCGTCGGTTAAGGCCAATGCATTGGCCATTTGAATGCGATAATAGATCACGCGCTCGACGCGTTGCACGCCATCGACGTGACAATTATGTAGAATATCACTCGCCTTGGACGACCACGGCGACAACGTACCTATGCGTGGCATCACCACGATCAGTTGCTCATCTTCCGCTACCCAAAATAATTCGGGAGAAACCAGCAACGTGGCTAAGCGTTCGGTTTCGAACGAACTCAATTCACGTAGCAACTTAACACAATAAATATACTCTGCCGTGACGGTCGTGACATGAGGCAAAATAGCTTGGATCTTGTGGGATAACTTATGTAGGCGAAAAGTAGAATAGACAGAAGGTCCTTTGAGCAGTAACATGTGCGCCTCGACTTGTTTTATCAAGTCGCAAGCATAGTACGAATACGGTTGGGGTCAACTAGATAAGTAAAAAAAATCGTAACTATTTATCAAATTTCTAAAACAGGATGATTTGGCTTGAAAATACAGTGTGTTCTTTACGCGATGGGGATTCTCAAAGGGAGAGTCGCGATTCTCGCCTTAAGCCCCGTTAAGCCCAGTTTTACTGGGCTAGGCGTCAAATCAAGGGTAACTATTCAGCATTTTGTTGAATAGTTACAAAAATCACACTCTAGCATGCACAGACACACACAATACAGCGTAACACAGCAAATTTTACTCATCTTGCTACTAGGGATCAGCGGCGCCCCGTTCGCCTGGGCGAATTCTAGTCAAATTTTCCACGTAGAAATGATTGTGTTTGCACGTGAGAATATCGCTACGTACCGAACAGCAGACGCTGCGGAAACACCGCAATTACGTCAACAACCCATAGAGATACTAGCGTTTACTCCCACTACTGCACCCACGCCATACCATTTCTTAGCGGAAAACGCGTTGCAACTCAATGCAACACTCAGCGCTCTGCTGCTCAGCAATCGCTACCAAATTCTCATGCACAGTGCATGGTTACAACCGATCACAGCCGCCAACAACCCGGGGCCTGCGGTACACATCACCGGCGGTGAGCACTACGCACCCGAGTCAGAAGAAGACGAGCAATGGCAAATCGACGGCCTGCTGTGGCTAACGCGCTCACCCAACGGCTTGAACGTGGCCCTCAACCTGTTACTCAATGAACCTGATGAACAACACAAAACACGTGCGCTGCCCTTGGTACAGCAACAACGTACCAGAAGCGGCGAATTACTTTATTTCGACCACCCCGCCTACGGCGTGTTGCTGTTGATAGCGCCGCATACTGCTAACGCAAGCGCATCAACATCAAAACGCATCGACGGCTAACGCTGTCACCGTATCAGCACCCGCTTTAATCACCCGCACCAAGCTGTCGGTCTGCGGCAACACGCGCTGCATATAAAAACGTGCCGTATGTAATTTAGCTTGATAAAAACCATCCGCATCACCCTGTGCTTGTTTATCTAGTGCCACCCGAACACTGCATCCCCACACGTAAGCACAAGCCACTAACCCCATTAATTCGAGATAAGCGGTCGCTGCTGCGTTAACGGCTTGTGGATCGCGTTGCGCTGTTTGTAACAACCATACCGTCACCTCTTGTGCTTGTTGCAACGCATGCTTAATCGGTTCACCCCAGGGCGCAAACGCAGATGATTGTGCCGCCAATAACGTCGTTACCTCCGTCGCAAATAAGCCAAATCCCGCACCATTATCCATGATAATTTTACGCCACACTAAATCCAATCCTTGTATGCCGTTAGCACCCTCATAAATTTGTGCGATACGTGCGTCACGTACAAACTGTTCCATACCCCATTCGACAATATAGCCGTGCCCACCCAATACTTGTAAGGCCTGATTACATTGAATAAATCCTTGATCACTGAAATAGGCTTTCACCACCGGCGTGAATAAATCTACCAGCGTTTGTGCGCGTACGCGCTGTGCACTGTCAACATGGTGGTTGGCGCAATCGACCTGTTGATACACCCAACCCGCCAATGCGCGTGCACCTTCGATAAAGGCTTTGTTATGTAACAACATACGTCGAATATCCGCATGTACGATCAATGGATCGGCCGGCTTATCCGCTAACACGCGGCCTTCTTGCGCTCTGCCTTGCAAACGCTGCTTCGCATAGGCTAATGCATTTTGATAAGCGACATCGGCTAAACCTAATCCTTGAATACCGATCGCTAAGCGCTCTACATTCATCACCGTGAACATAGCACGCATGCCCTTGTGTAACTCCCCTACCAAATACCCCGTTGCTTGTTCGTAATTAATCACGCAAGTTGCCGAACCACGTATACCCATTTTGTGTTCGATAGAACCACACTGAATGTCATTTTTAGCGCCTAATGTCCCATCTGCTTGCACCAGAAATTTAGGCACTAAAAATAAACTAATACCTTTCACACCCTCCGCTGCATCAGGCGTACGCGCTAACACCAGATGAATAATGTTTTCTGTTAAGTCATGTTCACCGGCAGTGATAAATATTTTGGTGCCGCTTAATTGGTAACTTCCATCGGCTTGCGGGGTCGCTTTGGTACGCAACAAACCTAAATCCGTGCCGCAATGTGCCTCGGTCAAGCACATCGCACCAGACCACTGGCCACTGATCATCTTGGGTAAATAGGTGTGTTGCAATGCAAGATCCGCGTGGGCTTGCAATGCACGCACTACACCTTGCGTCAAATTAGAATACAAATGAAAACTCACGTTGGTTGCACATAACATCTCGTCTAAACACACATTGACGGTATGCGGAAAACCTTGGCCACCGTATTGCGGATCACTCGCTAATGCCGGCCATCCACCCGCAATGAACGCACGGTAGGCTTGTTTAAAACCTGTGGGCGTAGTCACTTGTCCTTGCGTAAATTGGCAACCCAGCTGATCACCGGATTGATTGATCGGCAACAATTCCTGTTGCGTGAATTTTGCAGCCTCGGTTAAAACTGCATTAATTGTCGCACTATCAAATTCTGCAAAAGTCGGCATTTGCGTACTGTAGGTGGTGCAACACGACCACAACTCATGCAATACAAACTGCATGTCTCTTAATGGCGCTTGGTAAATCGGCATAGCGCATTCTCCTATGTTCAACTACAGTTGCATTAGGCTACCACTCACATTACGCACAGTCGCAATCGTTAAGCGATACCGCTAACAAATGAAACATAACGCAAAATCCGTGTTTCCGATTGCATGAAGATTACCCATTGTTATTTCTGTGTGAGTAATCCGCGTGTCTCGTCGACTATAATCAATCAGTCCTCTTAACACAAACCTCGGGCGAAAAAATAATTGATGCACTTTACTTAGTAGCAAGCTAGAATGCTTCGCATTGGTCACATCAAAAGGAGTTCAGCTGTGCTAACCACGATACTAAAAGTCTTATTACCCCTACTCAGTACGTTACTTTTACCGGGTTTATGTCTTGCGAGTGACGCCACCGTGTTACCGGATTTTACGGCAACCTCTACCGGTTACATTGCCGTCGGCATATTCATCGTTGCTTATTTGCTCGTGATGAGTGAAGAATTCATCCATTTGCGTAAGTCTAAGCCAGTCATCCTCGCCGCAGGTATCATCTGGGTGCTGATAGCCTGGCTCTTACAAAAAAATGGATTCCCTGAAGCAGCCGCTAATGCAGTACGTCATAACATACTCGAATACGCGGAACTGTTCCTGTTCTTGTTGGTCGCGATGACGTATATCAATGCGCTAGAAGAACGCCAAGTATTTGAAGCACTGCGTGCGTGGTTAGTACGCAAGGGTTTGAGTTATCGCCAATTGTTTTGGATAACGGGCATACTCGCATTTTTTATCTCACCCATTGCGGATAACCTCACTACTGCCTTGTTGATGTGTGCGGTGGTACTTGCCGTGGGCGCTGACAACCCACGTTTTGTCAGCTTATGCTGCATCAACATTGTGATTGCTGCCAACGCAGGTGGTGCATTCAGTCCGTTTGGTGACATCACAACATTGATGGTCTGGCAAAAAGGCAAATTACCGTTCGTCACCTTTTTCAAACTCTTTCTGCCGTCTGTGGTCAACTACCTGGTGCCCGCATTGTGCATGCACTTTGCCATCCCCAAAGTAAAGCCACAATCGAGTAATGAATACGTTGCCATGAAACTGGGCGCAAAACGCATCATCGCATTGTTTCTATTAACCATCGTCACCGCTGTGTCCTTCCATAATTTCCTGCATTTGCCACCGGCGCTAGGCATGATGACGGGATTCGGTTATTTGAGTTTCTTTGCGTATTACCTACGTTATGCCGAGCATAAAAAATCCAAAGCGATGGAAGTCATCGAAGTGGCAACCTTTGATATTTTCCGCAAAGTGCAACGTGCCGAGTGGGATACGCTGTTATTTTTCTATGGCATTTTATTGTGTGTCGGTGGTCTAGCCACCTTAGGTTACTTGAGTATGTTATCCCATACCCTGTATACCACCTGGGGCGCCGGTTTATCCGCCATGCACCAAGCCACACCTGCTAACGTCGCGATAGGGGTTATCTCAGCCATTATTGATAATATCCCCGTGATGTTTGCCGTGCTGACCATGGATCCGACGATGTCAGAAGGACAATGGTTACTCGTCACACTGACGGCCGGCGTGGGTGGTAGTCTGCTATCTATAGGCTCGGCTGCAGGCGTTGGTTTAATGGGACAAGCCAAAGGCATGTATACGTTCTTCAGCCATTTACGTTGGACATGGGCGATTGCGTTAGGTTACGTGGCTTCTATCGCGTGTCATTTCTGGGTAAATCACAGTACTTTTCTGTCTTAAGTGCGGGGCTATTCCGGGCGGATGGATGAATACGCGTCATCCCTGCATCGCAGCGCGATGGAGGGATCTCGGGAATGTTTGTACGGTGTTGTTAGTGAGACGCTTACTCGAGATTCTTCGCTGCGCTCTGAATGACATTCCTGCTCGAGGTCCCTCGTTACACTCGGGATGACACTGGTTTTAATAGTGCTGAACGGCCACGTCTTTATGTCTTAAAACCCAACTTAGCTAACACACCGTCAAGTACATCTAAGTTATGAAAATCTATTTTTAATTGTCCCTTGCCCGCATTGAAATCAATCGCAGTTTGACATCCCACATGCGCAGTGAGCGCACGTTCCAAGGCTTGTATGTCGACGTCTTTGTGCGGCACCGTCGCGGTGAGATCGCTGCGCTGCTGATAGCGCTTGGTTTCGCGCTCTAGCTGACGCACGCTCCATGCTCCTGCCACAGTTTTTTCGGCCAAGGCGCATTGTTGCTGTGGCGTCAAGGCGACTAACACCTTACCGTGACCCTCACTCAACTGGCCTTGGCACAATAACTGTTGCACGCTAGGTGTCAGGCGCAATAAGCGCAAACTGTTGGTGATCGCGACTCTCGATTTACCCACCGCGGCCGCCACTTCTTCATGGACATAGCCAAATTCATCGACCAAACGTTGATAAGCTTGTGCTTCTTCTATGGGATTGAGATTGACACGATTGATGTTTTCGATAGTGGCTGCTTCTGCCGCTTGCTCATCGCTGTAATGATTGACTAGACAAGCTATCGTTTCCAGTTGCGCCAATTGCGCCGCGCGCCAACGCCGTTCACCCGCGACGATTTCAAAGGTATCGCCCACTAAGGGGCGCACGATGATAGGCTGCAACAAACCTGCGCTACGAATGGAATCTGCTAATTCTTGCAACAAGATGGGATCAAACTCACGACGAGGTTGATAACAACCTCGTCTGATTTGATGCACGGCGATGTCTTGCAGGCTAGGCTTAGCCATGACACAACAGACGCTGACTATTCACGTTGTCCTGATAAAGCACTTAGGATCTGTAACAAACTCACGAACAAATTGTAAATCGATACATACAAGCTGATCGTCGCCAAAATGAAGTTGCGCTCGCCACCTTGTATGATCGCACTGGTTTGCAACAAAATCATACCCGAAGAAATCAACACAAACGCGGCCGACACCATCAATTGCAACATGGGTATTTGTAAAAAGATCCCCGCAATCGACGCCAAAAATGCCACCAAAACGGCCACCAATAGAAAGCCGCTTAAATAACTAAAGTCTTTGCGCGTGGTCATGACATAGGCCGACAACGCAAAAAATATCAAGCCAGTAGCACCCAAAGCGGTCATGACGATTTGCGTACCGTTGCTATAGGAACCCACGACCATATTTAACAATGGCCCTAAGGTATACCCCATGAAACCGGTGAACGCAAACACCGCCGCCAGACCCCATACGCTGTTACTCAGTGCCTGTGCTAAAAACAATAAGCCAAACATACCGATGAGCATCATCCACCCCATAGGCGCGGCGTGGGTCACCATAGCGTACCCCGCGGTAAACGCACTAAACAATAAGGTGGCGCCCAATAGCATGTACGTGCGCCGCAACACTTGGTGGGTCGCCAATAACGAATCACCGCGCCGACTCACTACACTTTCTTGCCCTTGCATCATAAATCCTCCCTTCAGTGGAAATTTGCCGCTAAGTATAGCATATTACGCGCATTGTGGTAGTGGTCGGATAATTCCCGACGAACTTAACGTCCAAGGTAAAGGCCAACAGGATGAACTCATATCTAGATATTGCCGCACGGCTGGCCGATGGAGAATGGCATTTAGGCACAGAAATGGGACATGCCCTCGGTATTTCGCGCAGCGCGGTATGGAAAGCCATCCGCTATCTGCAAAACTTAGGGTTGCCAATCACTGCGCTGCCGCACAAAGGCTATCGCTTAGCGACGCCATTAGAATTGCTAAACACCGATCGCATTCAT
Source organism: uncultured Gammaproteobacteria bacterium (assembly GCA_964646995.1). Taxonomy (GTDB): domain Bacteria; phylum Pseudomonadota; class Gammaproteobacteria; order CAZYIF01; family CAZYIF01; genus CAZYIF01. The sequence continues at coordinate 11,408 of CAZYIF010000020.1, read as the reverse complement.
GCGCTGCTCGAGCCAAGGCTAGCGTCACAACTGCAATCGCTGTATTGCGTGCCGCAATTGGATTCCACCAATCAATATTTGCTGGAACAGGTCAACCACCAGGTACTCGGCACCCACGTCTGTCTCACCGAACATCAAGCAAACGGCCGTGGTCGACAAGGGCGGCGTTGGGTAGCTCCCTTCGGCAGCGGAATAACCTTATCCTTGCTCTGGCAATTCCATGCCTTACGCTACCCCATTGCAGGACTCAGTTTGGCGGCAGCCGTAGCCATCGTCACTGCGCTCACGCAGTACGGGATTCCCGGATTAGGCCTCAAGTGGCCTAATGATATTCTGTGGCAAGGCCGCAAGCTAGCAGGTTTGTTGTTAGAGGTAACCGGTGAGATCCACGGTTGTCACGGTATCGTGATCGGGCTTGGACTCAACACCGATTTGTCACTGTATGCGACAACCGCGACTGCAACCATCACGCAACCCTGGGTGGATTTACGTACCCTCTGCGGCGGCCCGTGTCAACGCAATACCGTAGCAGCCTTGTTGATCAATGCCCTTATCACCATGCTCAACGATTTTCAGCAACACGGCTTAAGCTATTTCCTGCCGCAATGGCGCCAATGGGATGCGTTGGCGGATCACGCCATTAGTTTTCAACACGGCGGTCAGACCCACCAAGGTATTGCCCGTGGCATCACCGACGCGGGAGCCTTGTTGTTGCAACAACACGACGAAATCCATACCTTCTTTAGCGGTGAAGTCAGCCTGCTAAGGACTATGCCGCCGACTCATCCCTGCGAATGATTTTGGCATTTTCCTTGCTGGCACTGACATAGGTTTGATAATCGACTTCGCCAACATGCCGTGTTACCGCGTCTATCACCGACACATAAGTCGCATCCTTTGCGCTTTTCGGCGCGGGCGCATGTGTCGCTTGCAACCATGCGACGACCTCATCGCCGTTAGGCAAACGCAGGTTAGTCACCCGCAGATGTTTAGCATCGGGTTTAGGCATAGCAAACACACGGTTGACCAGTTCGGCAGGCAATGTCGCGTTATTACGTTGCAGCGCCAATTGAGTTTTCCATACCAGATGATGTTGCGCTGCTAGCTTATTTGGATCTGCGCCTTGCTGCAGCGCTTGCACAATTGCCACAGCGGTGTTGTGCGCTAACTCGGCAGAACGTTGCGCCAATAATTGTTGCTGCACGCTAGGCTGTGCCTCAGCAAACGTAAGCTGGCGCGCGGCGCGCTGCTGTGTTACACGCAACACCATCACCGTATCGGGCGTTATCGACACTACGTCACTGTTGTTACCTTGCCGCAACACATCATCGCTAAATGCCGTGTTTATGATGCGTTTATCGGCAAACAAACCATCGGGTAAACCTTGCTTGCTAAACCAAGGACTACGCTGCACCGGCAATTGCAACGCATCACTCACCGCGGCTAATGAACCCGGATTAGAAAAACTCAGATCCGTCAGCCGCTCTTTCAAATCGGCAAAGCGTTGCTGCGCACGCTGCGCAGCGATTATTTCAATGATCTGCGCGCGTGCCACCGTAAATGGAATGGTGCGTTCTGCTTGTTGCGCACGTAAGGTAAAAATAGAAAAGCCGTAGGTGGTGCGTACCGGCGCAGACAACTGCCCCACCTGCTGCAACGCCAGTGCAGCCGTCTTTAACGCCGGATCGATTTCGCTGTTGACGTCCATCCAGGGTAATAAACCACCTTGCTTCGCCGAAATGCTATCAGCAGAATATTGCTTCGCCAAGGTGGCAAAGTCGGCTCCCGCACGCAGCTTGGCATGTATTTGTTGCGCTTGCTGCTCAACCTGAGCCACCGTTTTAGCATCGGCGTCCTTGGGCAAGGAAAGTAGAATATGCGCTAACTGCCAGCGCCTTGGCTGCAAAAAGTTAGCGGTGTGATCCGCGTAAAATTGTTTGAGCTCCGTTTCGTTTTGTAGCACACGCTCGCGTTCTTTAATCACTAGCAACGGCACTGATAATTGCACGTAATCGACACGCAACGTCATGGGTGCCGTAAATTCCTGCTGATGTTTTTTGTAGTAGGCTTGCTGCTCGGCAAGCGAGGGCGCCGCTGCTTGCGCAAACTGAGCCGCAGGTAGCGTCAACCAACGCACATCACGGGTTTGCTCCCACAACGCATACGCGCGCGCGCGTTGATCAGCCGTCAGAAATGCCGTATCGATCACCCCATCACGCACTTGCGATAACATGAGCGAATCACGTAAATCATCCATGAACGCGGTCTCAGAATACAGCAACTGTGCCGCAATCTCATGAAAGAGGCGTGGTGAAAAACGACCGTTTTCTTGAAAATTAGGATTGCCTTGGATAATCCGGGTCAACTCGTGCTGCGTCACGCGATAACCGTAACGACGCGCATCTTGTTTTAATACAGAAAATAGAATTAACTCTTCCGCTGCACGCCGCTTTAGTAGCAGTGCCATCTGTTGGTCGATTTCGAAGTCTGTGCCTAGCTGCGCTTTGGCTTGTTGTTGCAAGCGTTCAGATGCTACCTCCAACTGACGCTGGTAGATGGCCTCACCGTTGACTTCCGCTAATACCGCACCATTAGCAGCACTGCCTTGGATGTAGCCTTCCACGCCCCAAAATGCAAAAGTCACACAGATAATAACGACAATTACCCAAGCAACCCAACTTTGCAAATAGTCACGAAGAAGCTGCAACATGCCGTTGTCCTTGCTTTATACCCATAGCGAATGAAATGTAAACGCACGTCAAACTTGCGCGCCTATTTCCTCTCACATAACGCTGCACTGCGGTGCTCTGGGTCGTGTAAAAATGGCGGAGCGGACGGGACTCGAACCCGCGACCCTCGGCGTGACAGGCCGATATTCTAACCAACTGAACTACCGCTCCACTACAACCCGACTTTGCGCATGTCACCAAGCGCTATCTATTCTTTTAACTGGCCATTCTGGTGGGTGCTGAGGGGATCGAACCCCCGACATTCGCCTTGTAAGGGCGACGCTCTACCAGCTGAGCTAAGCACCCTCACTTACTTAATCACCGCTCTCATCGCTCGCGTTCATCGCGTCTTTAAGTAACTTACCCGCTTTAAAGGTAGGAATTTTAGCTGCTTTAATTTCAATGACTTCGCCGTTCTGTGGGTTACGTCCTTTGCGTGCCGCGCGCGCGCGTGCTAAGAAAGTACCAAACCCTGCCAGTACAACAGGCTCATCTTTTTGTAGCGTGTCGATAATGGCACCCACAAACGCATCCAATGCACGGCCTGCAGATACTTTAGAGATATCTGCTGCCACAGAAATCTGTTCTATCAGTTGCACTTTATTCATATCTTTTTTCCAAATAATTACATAAATCCGTTCGCGCTGGCTGATCATCGCCTGCCCGCATCAGGGGCTGACTTTATACCAATAAGTGAAAAGCAGTGTCAAGGAATTCCGCCCGTATGTGCAAAAATATATTCAATGGGTACTGGCTCGACCTTCCGGTGACTCTGTTTTATTGGTGTTAATCAATGGCGCGACCGCTTCTTCGCTTAAAGGCTGCGGCAAAGTACACAAGGCAAGCGCCAACACTTCGTCAATCCAACGCACCGGATGAATCGTTAAGCCTTGTTGAATATTCTTGGGTACTTCTTTGAGATCACGCTCATTTTCCAGCGGAATAATGACGTCTTTGATGCCGCCACGCAACGCCGCCAGTAATTTTTCCTTTAACCCACCTATCGGCAACACTTCACCACGCAAGGTGATTTCGCCCGTCATAGCCACATCAGCGCGTACGGGGATTTTAGTTAACGCCGACACCAACGCCGTACACATCCCTATGCCCGCGCTAGGCCCATCTTTGGGCGTCGCACCTTCGGGCACGTGCACGTGTATGTCGCAGGTTTCATTAAAGTCATAGGCTAAACCCAACGACCGAGCGCGACTGCGCACCACGGTCAACGCCGCTTGGATAGACTCTTGCATCACATCACCCAATTGACCGGTGTAGATCGTTTTGTTTTTTCCCGCCACCACAGCCACTTCGATGGTTAGCAATTCCCCGCCCACTTCAGTCCAGGCCAAGCCCGTGACTTGACCCACTTGATCGTGTTCTTCGGCCAAACCATAACGGTAAGGATGCACCCCTAAGTAATGTTCTAACATACGTGGATTCACCACCACCTGTTTGTTAGTCGGCTTGGTCAAGATACGCTTGACGACTTTACGGCACACTTTAGCGATTTCACGCTCTAAACCACGTACCCCTGCTTCGCGCGTGTAATAACGAATGATGTCGCGTAACGCCGCATCAGACAGCTGCATTTCTTGTTGTTTTAAGCCATTTTCTTTGATTTGCTTAGGCAGCAAATGGTCAGTGGCAATATGCATTTTCTCTTCTTCGGTGTAACCCGGGATGCGAATGATTTCCATGCGATCCAAGAGTGGCACCGGAATATTGAGTGAGTTGGCTGTCATGATAAACATCACTTCAGACAAATCATAATCAACTTCTAAGTAGTGATCGTTAAACGATTCGTTTTGTTCTGGATCCAATACTTCTAATAGCGCTGAGGCCGGATCACCGCGAAAGTCCATCGCCATTTTGTCAATTTCATCTAATAAAAATAACGGATTACGCACCCCGGCTTTATGCAACTTTTGAATGATCTTACCCGGCATGGAACCAATGTAAGTGCGGCGATGCCCGCGAATTTCTGCTTCATCACGCACGCCGCCTAACGACATGCGCACAAACTTGCGCCCCGTGGCTTTCGCTATCGATAAACCCAGCGAGGTTTTACCCACGCCTGGCGGGCCCACCAAGCACAACACCTGGCCTTTGATTTTTTTCACACGTTGCTGCACGGCCAAGTATTCGAGAATACGCTCTTTGACTTTTTCTAAACCGTAATGATCGGCATCCAATATCACTTCTGCATCGTGCAGGTTATTGTGTATCTTGCTTTTTTTCTTCCACGGCGTGCCGATCATCCAATCTAAATAATTACGTGACACAGTCGCTTCTGCCGACATCGGCGACATCATTTTTAATTTATTAAGCTCGGCAATGGCTTTTTCTTTGGCTTCGGTTGGCATACCCGCCTTAGCAATCTTAGCGGCTAGTTCTTCGACCTCGTTGGCGCCCTCTTCCAACTCACCCAACTCTTTTTGAATAGCATGCATTTGTTCTTTGAGATAATACTCGCGCTGACTCTTTTCCATTTGGCGCTTGACCCGGCCGCGGATCCGCTTTTCTACTTGCAACAGATCAATCTCGCTTTCCATCAACGCCATCAAGCGTTCCACGCGACGTTTGAGATCGAGGGTAGACAATAATTCCTGACGCTCTTCTATCTTCAAGGCTAAATGCGCGGCGATGGTATCGGTTAAACGACCCGGCTCTTCTATGCCAGCAATCGACGTTAGAATATCGGGGGGGATTTTTTTGTTGAGTTTAACGTATTGATCAAATTGCGAAGTCAACGAACGCACCAACACTGCAGCGTCACGCCCCGTGAACGGCAAGTCTTCGACAAGCTCGATTTGCGCGCTAATGTACGCTTGCGCTTCCGTAAACGCCAAGGCCTTCGCACGGTTCACGCCTTCAACCAATACCTTGACGGTACCATCCGGCAATTTCAGCAACTGCAAAATACAGGACACGGTGCCAAAGCCATAAATATCGGTAGCACTGGGTTCATCATCGCTCGCGCTTTTTTGTGCGGCCAAGAAAATGTGCTTGCTGCCCGCCATCGCGGCTTCCAACGCGACGATAGATTTTTTGCGACCTACAAACAGCGGGATCACCATGTGGGGATAAATCACGACATCGCGCAATGGCAATACCGGAAGTTCTACGACATCACCCACGTTATAGCTTATTTCTTCTGCCATGGTTATCTTGCTCCGTTAACTGCCCAAGCGTAAATGCTAAGCTTAGCATAAGCACCCTGCATCTCCCTAGTTTTGTGATGCAGACGCTATTTATAGAACACATGGACAATTTGCATAAACTCTTGCACAGATCCTGACTCCGCTATTGGGCAAAAATGCTAAATAGTCACTGTGCTTGCTTAATTACGCTGCTGTGTCACCTTGTGCCGACTTTTCGCTGCTTGCGTAAATGTAGATAGGTGCGGATTCACCCGTGATCACGCCTTCGTCGATCACTACTTTGGTCACCCCTTTTAAGTTGGGCAATTCGTACATGATATCCAGCAACGCCACCTCAAACACCGAGCGTAAACCACGCGCACCCGTTTTGCGCCCCACAGCGCGATCAGCAATACAACGCAGCGCCTTGTCACGGATTTCCAGCTCTACGCCTTCTAACGCAAACAAGCGTTGATATTGCTTACATAATGCATTTCGTGGTTGCGTTAGAATTTGCATCAAAGCGTCGTGATCCAAATCGCCCAATGTCGCGACCACCGGTAAGCGCCCGATAAATTCAGGAATTAATCCGTACTTCACCAAATCTTCTGGCTCGATACCACGCAACATATCACCTACCGATTTGCGATCGGCCTTGCTAATTATGTCAGCAGAAAAACCAATGCCTGATTTTTCGGATCGCGCGCGGATGATGTTTTCCATTCCGGCAAATGCACCACCACAAATAAATAAAATATTACGCGTATCGACTTGCAAAAATTCTTGCTGCGGGTGCTTGCGTCCGCCCTGCGGTGGAATAGAAGCCACTGTCCCTTCAATCAATTTAAGTAAGGCTTGTTGCACGCCTTCACCGGACACATCACGCGTAATCGATGGATTGTCGGTTTTGCGTGAAATTTTATCGATCTCGTCAATATAGACAATGCCGGTTTGCGCACGCTCCACATCGTAATCGCATTTCTGTAATAATTTCTGAATGATGTTTTCTACGTCTTCGCCCACGTAACCTGCTTCGGTTAAGGTGGTGGCGTCTGCCATGGTGAACGGTACATTCAATACTTTTGCCAAAGTTTCGGCGAGTAGCGTCTTACCGCTACCGGTGGGACCTATTAATAAGATGTTACTTTTGCTTAATTCAACGTCGCCCTGCCCTTGCTTGAGAAAATGCAAACGCTTGTAATGATTGTAAACGGCCACCGACAAGATGCGTTTCGCCATGACTTGTCCCACCACGTAATCATCCAAGACGTGACAAATTTCTTGCGGCGTAGGCAAGTGTGGCATGTTGTCTTGCGGCGTGGCTTCATTCGGTTCTTCGTTGATGATTTCATTGCACAACGAGACACATTGATCGCAAATATAGATGCCAGGCCCTTGGATCAGCTTGCGTACTTCGTGCTGGCTGTTGTTGCAAAACGAACAATACAGCAGTCCATTACCCTCATTACCATGATGATTTGACATACGGGTTCCACCTATTTTTTCTGCGTTTCATTCCCTACGCGTTCTTGACGATTGGCTAACACGTGATCGATGAGCCCGTAGCTAACCGCCTGTTTCGCGCTCATGAAATTATCGCGCTCGGTGTCTGCTTTGATTTGCTCTGCCGTCTTGCCCGTATGCAAGGCCAAAATGTTATTCAAGGTTTGCTTGACTAGCAGCGTCTCTTTGGCATGAATTTCGATGTCGGTTGCCTGGCCTTGGTAACCGCCTAACGGCTGATGGATCATGATGCGTGAGTGCGGTAACGCATAGCGTTTACCCGAGGAGCCACCGGCCAACAACAAGGCACCGGCACTGGCCGCTTGACCTATGCACATAGTACTGACATCGGGTTTAATAAATTGCATGGTGTCGTAAATAGCTAAGCCCGCTGACACCACACCGCCCGGAGAATTGATATACAAACTGATGTCTTTGTCTGGATTCTCGGATTCCAAAAACAGTAACTGCGCCACCACCAAATTCGCCATGTGTTCTTCTATGCCACCGACAATAAAAATCACGCGATCCTTGAGTAAGCGCGAATAGATATCATAGGCACGCTCACCACGCGAGGATTGCTCGACGACCATGGGTACCAAGGTGTTACGTAACGGTGTTTGCTGTGTCATTGCTGATTTTCCATCCTTTTTTTGTGCTACTGCTGTAGCAACTCCTCGTAGGTCACGTGTTTGTCGACCACCTGCATTTGCTGCAATAACACGTTAACCACCTGCTCTTCTAACACGATTGTTTGCAACTCTTGTAAACGCGCCTCATCACGGAAAATCATATTGCGTGCAGCTTCGGGTTCTTGATATAAATTGGCAAAATCTTCTATCTTGTCGCGCATGCGTGCGTCATCCAACACCACCGCAAATTGTTTCACCGCCGCCATCACCAACAAGCCTAATGCGACCCTGTCTTTGGCTTGCTGCACAAAGCGATCTTTATCTAACTTACCCGCTAACTCTGCAATGTCAGCGACATCGGCAGCAGACTGCAGACGTTGCTTGATGTCTTGCAATGCTTGCTTACGCAGCTCTTGCACTTCTTGCTCGACCAACGCGTTGGGGAGTTCCAATGGATTGAGTTCCAAGAGCTTATTCATCACTTGACGCTTTAAACGATTCTGCAAAATATTATCTAATTCTTTTTGCATGACTTCTCTGACCTGCGTACGCAATTGCGCAAAACCGCCTTCATTGATGCCTAGTGTCGTCGCCAGTGCGTCATCCAATGCTGGCAACACCGCTGCACTGACCTTATGTAAACTGATGGCAAATACCGCGTCTTTACCGGCCAGATCGGCAGCACCGTAATCGTCAGGAAAACGTACCGAGAAATCAAATTGAGTATCTACAACACGATTTAACAAACCTTCTTCAAAGCCTGGAATCATGCGCCCTGCGCCCAACTCTATCTCAATGCCTTGTGCGGTACCGCCCTCAAACGCAACATTATCAATAGTACCCACGAAATCCAACGTCAATTTGTCGCCAAGTTGCGATGCACGTGCCACAGGTTCCCACGTTGCTAATTGTTTGCGAAACACATCAATGCGTGCATCCACTTGCGCATCCGTTAAGGTAGATACCTCTTTTTCAAGTGTGATAGCAGACAGATTAGCCAACGTCACTTCCGGATAGACTTCTATCTCGGCGGTGTATTGCACATCTTGACCTTCCTCTTGTTGGGTCAACGCTAATTTAGGCATGCCCGCAGGTTCAAGCGCTTGTTCGGTCAAGGCATTGTGGTAACTGCTTTTTACTAAATCTTCGATAATCTCACCACGTAAGGCATCGCCATAACGCGACTTGATCAGACGCAACGGCACTTTGCCGGGACGAAAACCGTCGATCTTCGCGGTCTTGGCAAACTGTTGTAAGCGCTTAGCCAACGCATCATCGACTTGCTGCATGGGCAATGTCACCGTTAATTTGCGACCTAGTTGACTCGTTTGCTCAACTGACACTTGCATAGTAATAGCTCCTCCTGCCTGCGCACAGGCAACACGCTAGCTTAGGTCACAACACCGTCTAGCACACCTCTCATTACTCATTCCACGTAAAAATGCGATTTTTGCATTTTAACGTGTTCTTCTCGCGATGGGGTTCCCCAAGGGGAGAATCGCGATTCTCACCCTTGGGTGACCGTGCGAAAATTTATTTTTCGCCGGTCATCAAAACAAGGTATACCGCGCAAATTACCCATCAAAATTCGCATCTCAAAGTATCAGCGGTATATCTGGTGCGAATGGAGAGACTCGAACTCTCACAGGTCTCCCCACTGGAACCTAAATCCAGCGCGTCTACCAATTCCGCCACATTCGCAAAACTCATTCGGCTAGGCCGAATTTACATATAGTACCTGATTCTTTTGATTCTTTGGTTTTATATCCGCAACAGTATCATTTCTGTATGGGTGCTAGTCGACAAAATAGCCAAAACACAAACACAATCAAGGGGTTATTAGACACCAAATACGCATGACACACAATAGTTAGTGCGGTAAAGCACGCGCTATTGTGTGCAAATTTTCGCGTAACTATTCAGAAAAATGCCAACTCGTTATTCTTGCTTCGACGTCCAGCTCAATAAAACTGGGCGTAACGGGGGCACCCAAGGATTGAAAAGAATAACCCGGGTTTGTCCGCATAACATGCAACAGCTCTGGACTTATTATTTAGTGCATTCGCCCTGAGGATGCATCCCCACGAATCTTTCATGTAACAGGTTGATAAATCCAATTTTCACCGTTCATGCCGTTAGCGCACGCACACTCTAAACCGTTCGCCCTGAGGAGCCACGCAGTGGTGGCGTCTCGAAGGGTGCAAACGGTTTCAGGTGAAGGTGAACATTCATTTTCGCTACGCCAGATTAGCCTGCACCATTTGTCGTAACCAACTTAAGATTGTTCAATGTCACTTGCGACAAATAAACGCGCGGCTCAACCACTGACTTATTGCCTGCTGTGCTTAGCACGGGCCAGATAATATCGTGGGTCAAGCTCGCTTGTTCGCCCACCGTCAACGCCACGCCTGGCGTGAGATTGAGCGCCATCGCCTCTTGCTGTGCATTGGCATATAAGGCTTGCATTTGCTGTGTCTCATTGTGATAACCCGGCAAATATTGCAACCCGGTTAAGTCGATCAATTGCTTATGTATCTCCGTCAAATTCATCATCGTGCCATACAGCTGATTGAGGACGGTGTCATGGTGTGCCGCAGATGGTTTAACCGGCACAACAGGCGTAACCGGATCTTTATGCGTCTTGGTCTCATGACCCTCGCGATCGGTCACGGTAATGTCTATAGAACCATCCGGGTTATTTACCGTCTGCGTTACTTCTGTGCTGCCATCGCTGTAGGTGGTGGTCACTGTGCTGTTGTGATTGGGCTCGGTTATCACGCTCACTGTCGTTGAACCATCGTCGTTATGCACCGTTTGCGTCACTTGCGTGCTGCTATCGCTGTAAGTGACAGTCACCGTACTGTCGCCGTTGGGCTGCGTCACCGTAACCGTCGTCGAATTGTCGCTGTTGTGTACCGTCTGCGTCACAATGCCATCTGCGGTGGTGACAGTTTGTGAAGTCACGTTGCCTTGCGGGTCAGTAACCGTCACGGTGGTCACACCACCACTTGCATGAGTGGTTTGCGTGACAGTACCGTCGGTTGCGGTCACCGTACGTGAAGTTTCAACGCCCGCTGCATTGGTGACGATCTCAATGCTTGACCCATCCGCTGCATGCGTCGTCTGCGTGACCGTACCGTCGGCTGCAGTTACCGTACGTGAAGTTTCAACGCCCGCTGCATTGGTGACGATCTCAGTAGTTGAGCCATCGCTGTAAGTAATCGTCTCTGTCCTGTCACCATTGGGCAAAGTCACGGTAACCGTCGTCGAACCGTCGCTGTTGTGTACCGTCTGTGTCACTTGCGTGCGGCTATCGCTGTAAGTAATCGTCACTGTGCTGTCGCCGTTAGCCTGCGTCACAGTCACCGTCGTCGAACCATCGCTGTTATGTACCGTCTGCGTCA
>CAZYIF010000019.1:0-29880 GCA_964646995.1 uncultured Gammaproteobacteria bacterium | reverse complement strand
TTCAATGCAGGTGCAGCTTCCATTGCTATGCTCAAGATACCATCCGATAAACCAGTAAAATGGGATGCGGCAGATGCGATGGCAAGTTTTATAGACATCAAAGCCTTTATCGAGGGGATGCAAGTATCCTGGCAACCTGAAGTTACACCAATTGCCCCGTCTAAAAATAAATTTAGATCGCTATCTACGATAGAAGATTTTCTAGCACGGTATGTCTATATTGAAGAACAGGACAGAGTATGTGATCTACATAAAAGACCAAACCGTTGTCTTGCAAAATTACAAGAATTTAAAAACACCACTGCAAATTGCTTGCACGAAGTTCCATTGTCCACATCATCGAATTCTCAAAAAACACGTATAGAACCCATATGGCGCGCTTGGCTCACACACCATAATCGAAAAAATGCTCAAGGAGTTTGTTATAAGCCTGGAAAAGAAAAATTAGTTCGTGATGTTGATGGATTTTACTGGCTTAATCAGTTTTACCTGCCGGTATTTACACCTACAGAAGACGAAAGTCTACTAAGCATATTCTTTGAGCATATGGAATATCTATTCCCTATCGAAGAGGAACGCACATGGTTTATCGACTGGATCGCATTTAATCTGCAATACCCAGAGCGACGCTGCAAAGTCACGCCTATGCACATATCACTTGCTCATGGAACAGGGCGCGGCTGGTTGGTGAAGTTAATGATGAAGCTGCTAGGCACCTGGAATTGCACCAAGACCAAGATGAGCGTGCTGTGTAGCGACTATAACGGTTTTCATGACTATCTCAACAACAGTCTATTCTGCGCGATAGAAGAGGTCAGAGAAAGTGGTAAACGCTATGAGATATCCGACAGCATTCGTGATTTGCTGACTGAAGATGAATTAGAGATTAATTGCAAGTATGGCACCAAGCAAACTCAGCCTGTCTACACGAACTTCTTCTTTATGTCAAATCATCCAGATGCACTCGTCCTCACTCATGAAGATAGGCGCATCAATGTTTTTTTCGGACCTCTTGCACCGCAAAGTAATGCTTATTACACCCGATTATACGAGTGGTTAGATACGGTGGCAGTTGATCAGTTGTTTCACCATCTGATGCGTCGGGATTTGAGTCAGTTTAATTGGCAACGTGCATTTGATAACGAAGCAAAAGCAGACATGATTTGCAACAATCGCACACCGACCGAGATCTTGTTTTGGGATTTCATGGAAACAGCCAGATCGCCTGTCATGACCTTTGCACAAATCAAATATAACATGCGACATCTAGCAGAAGATGGGCCAGCCGCGATAGATATCGACGAGAGGCAGCTTATTAAACTGCTGCAACACCATTGCAGGCAAAGCAAACCAGTTAAAGTACTGGGCAAGCGTATGCGTCCGTGGATATTGAACTCAACGAAACGGTTTACCCATGAGGAAATTTGTGCCTTCCTGACAAATTGTGAAAAATCATATTGAGACAACTAGGAGATAATCGATGACATCAAAGCGCAATATGGCGAACATCCACAGGAGATCGCTTTCTTATCGCCATGAAAAAATCTTAGCGGTTCCGTCTAGTTCCAGACTTAAAAATATACTGGAACTTTGTATCTTGTTGAAAAATATATGTCTTATTCCTAATAGTTCCACGGTTCCACTTAATAGCATAAAACATATATTCATAATTTGTATTTGTACATATTACAAATATTGCTATATGCATAGAGTTTTTAAGTGGCAGTGGCCCTGGAACAAGTGGCACTGCGATGCATGTGTTTTATTTGAAGTGCAACTTAGCCAAACGCGAAGTGTAGCATGAAGCAGACTCATGCATTGTGCTTAGACCTCGGCACCACCACTGGTTGGGCGTTGGTGCAGTCGCAGCAAGTAACGCGAAGCGGTATTGCGAATTTTCAACCTAGACGGTTTGATGGCGGTGGCATGCGTTACGTGAAGTTCCTCAAGTTCTTGAATGATCACCAGAGCCAAGCACAGACGATTACAGCCGTTTTCTATGAAGAGGTAAGACGTCACTTAGGCGTTGACGCTGCGCACGCTTACGGTGGCTTTCTCGCGGTCTTAACGGCATGGTGTGAAAACAATCAGATCGCTTACGAGGGCATCCCAGTTGGCCGCATCAAGAAACACATTGCAGGCAAGGGCAATGCGAGTAAGCAACAGGTCATCACAGCGGTCACAAGCTTAGGCCACAAGCCTGTAGATGATAACGAAGCAGACGCGATTGGTATCGCATATTGGGTTATTACAAATCGATTGGGAGAAAAACATGTTGGTGTGGACAGCAGAGCAAGTTGCAGCACGATTTGATGAAGCGGTGAATGTATTGCAGGTATTGCCGCAGCCTAAATCCTTAGGCTATGCCAAGCGTTGGCCGACGATGATGTATCTGCCGCGTGAGCTTGAACGGCAGACCCCAGCAGCAATGCGCATAGCTGCAACGCCACAGCAGGTTACACGCATGGAAGAAACGCTCACCTGGATCACGTGGGTAGAGCCTGACGTACGGCATTTGATTTGGCTGCGTGCAGAAGCCTTGCCGTGGCGTACTATCGCGTGTCAAAGAAATTTATCGAAGACGACAGCACAACGTTATTGGCAGCAAGGCTTGCAAGTGATTGCAGATAAGCTGACACAAATGAACTATCAATCGTTGGCAAGCGATCCAATGCTGTTAGTTGTTTGATCAAAACCAAATGTCAGACACAGCGTTGTAAAAAATAATTTAAATATTTCAAAATTTTTCCGTGTGCTGCTGTGGGTTCTTGACGGTTCAATGAGTACAAATGAGGGAACTTGATGCTTATTGTGGAGAAAAATAGTTTGGGACAAAACATGATTTTTTTGCTATGATTCTCGCTACTCTCAGCAGAGCAACGCATTGAAGAAAAGTAGTTTTGATCGATGTGTTTCTCTGCATGACATGCAGTGTATACGCCACGGGTCCTTCCTGGCGTCATTTTTTGATCGGGCCGCAGAGCCGCCGGATTTGCCTAGCGATAGGACTTTTTAAGTAGGTGAACAGTGAACATCTGATGGCTTTAAAAAATTACGAAAACAACCTAAATTTGCCTAATAAACAATCAAAAACACCCTTTTAGCACAATTGATCACTAAAAAGTAGGTGTTCACCGTTCACCTAAAATAGCCCTTTTTTACTAGACAGGTGAACACCTTAAATCATCGGAGGAAGCGCATGCATAAAAAGCTTCGCAAATCTAAAAAATATTTCCAAGCGGTACTTGCCAATCAGTCGTTGGGATTGCAACGCGATAGAGTCACCTTAAAGCAGCTAGAAGATTCATTAGTTAGCCGTGATGAAGTTAATGCAGACCTACGCCGCTTACATGCACAAATCACAGCGAGTTGGCGAGCCTGGCCTAAGCAAGTGGCAACTGAGCTGGCTAAACGAATCAACGCAGATCCTGCACGTGTTGAAGTTTTACTGCAAAAGCATATTGATGAGCACCTAGAGCAGTTCGCCAACGATTGTCCGACACTATAAGCACAACCTTTGATGAAAACACTTACTCTTGAGCATTGGTCAGTTGCCAAACTGAAGCCATATGCTAACAATCCGCGCCGCAACGACGATGCTGTTGAGCAGATGTGTGCGGCGATTCGTGAGATGGGATTTAAAGTCCCGATCATTGCACGCAGCAACGGAGAGGTAGTCGATGGGCATCTACGACTAAAGGCAGCGACGCAGTTGAGGCTTGAAACTGTCCCTGTAATTCTAGCCGATGATTTGACGCCTACCCAAGTTAAAGCCTTTAGGATTTTGATCAACCAATCGGCACACTGGGCTGACTGGGATGATGAGCTGCTACGTATAGAGATACAGGCACTGGATAAGCTCGACTTTGATTTGAGTCTGATTGGATTTTCAGACAAGGAGCTTGATGCCTTGTTAGCAACTGATGATGACGAAGCGACGCTTGACGAAGAGGTTCCCGTCATAGAAGAAAAGATCATTACTAAGCGGGGGGATTGTTGGCAGCTAGGAGAATATCGTGTCTTATGTGGAGATGCAACGTTACGTGCAGATGTCGATACCTTGATGGCAGGCGAAAAAGCCAACATGGCATTTACCGATCCGCCGTATAACGTTGATTATGCTAATACGCCTAGAAACAAGGCTGCTGATCGTGACTGTCAGATTGCTAACGATAATTTAGGGTCTGATTTTTACTCTTTCTTGCGAACTGCGCTGACACATCTGTTAGCTGTGACGCAAGGTGCTTGTTATGTAGCGATGTCGTCTAGCGAGTTAGACACCTTGAAACGTGCCTTTTGTGATGCAGGAGGCAAGTGGTCGACATTCATCATCTGGGTTAAAAATGCGTTTACGTTGGGACATTCTGATTATCAACGACAATACGAACCCATACTGTATGGATGGCCGGAAGGTGCAAAGCATCATTGGTGTGGTGCGCGTGATCAAAGTGATACTTGGTTTATTGACAAGCCAGTGCGTAACGACCTGCATCCAACTATGAAACCGATTGAGTTAGTGCAGCGTGCGATTACTAACTCTAGTCGTAGAGGAGATATTGTTTTGGATGTTTTTGCAGGTTCAGGCAGTACCTTGATGGCGTGTGAGCAGACGGGCCGACGCGCACGACTTATGGAATTATCGCCGCAGTATGTAGACGTCATTATTAGACGTTGGCAAGCCCATACAGGACAACAAGCTGTTCGCTTAAGCGATGGAATTGCGTTTGATGCGTTACAAACAGCGTAAGGTATTTAGTTTGTGTCTTTAAAGTTGAATATAGGTTCGCCCAGTTGTGGGCGTATCTATATGTCTGCCAAACATATTAAACAGGCTAGAAATTAGCGTCCCAAAATCTGGGTTGGCCTACTTGAATACGCATTAATCATGCGTTTATCTGGTCGTGCTTATGCACAGCATCGTGATATTTCACACACAGCAGTACAACAAGCTATTCGCTTAGTTGATGGCACAGAATTTAAATATTTTAAATTTTAGCAAGGAGAGAAGTTATGCATGCTTTACAGCAATTGGAAGATATTACACAAGGAGTAACGATGATTAGTCGTGAAATTGCAGAGTTATGCGATAAGCAGCATAAACATGTCATCCGAGATATTCGAGACATGTTTACGGAGCTGAAAATAGATGAGCCCAGATTTGGGCGCATCCATATTAATCAGGAAAATAGGCGCAATGTGATAAACACTACGATGACGCATTGAATGCCATCAGACACGTAAGCGACAAAATATAAATCACCTGGAATTTCAGGAGATCTATTTTGATGCATGAAACCGGCAATAAGTACAATGAGCCACAACATAAATTTATCGTTATGTTAGAACAAGGAAGTGACAAATTATATTTTGATGATTTGCACATTAAAGGGGAGAAAATGAGATGAAAAATTTAAATCACATTAATGAGCTACAGCATAAAATCACTATAAGCAGCCATGATATGGCTGACATTTGCGGGCTAAATCATCAAATAGTTCTTGATGATATTAGTTTCATGTTCAATATGCTCGATAGACACCCGTTACCTTATTATCAATGCAATCGAGATAACACCGGCAAAAAACGGTGTGAATATGTATTGCCTCTCTCATTAGCGATGTATTGGGCTTGTGGTTATGATCGTCGCTATAGCGATCAATTAATTCGATATCTGCTAATGAAAGATGATGCACCAAATTCCTGTTTATTGTTAGAGTTGTGGGATGATGTCACTACTTTAAAAGCGCAGTATGAGTTGCTGAATGATGAATTACAGAGATCAACCAAGTAACTTTCGTAAGAGATTGAAGTTGCTAAACCGATTGACTTAATAGTTGCTATAAACGAGTAACTTTAAAAAGGAACATAATATGGGGTTGTCGATCCGAGCTTATGCACGGCATCGTGGTGTATCACCTGGAGCAGTGCATAAAGCACTTAAATCAGGACGAATAACCAAAGAAACTGACGGCACAATTGACCCGGATAAATCAGATAAAAATTGGCGTAACAATACAAAAACCAGCTTGCAAAGCATCATCACTAGTGATGATGCTGTCAGCGATCTTGAACGTGACCGGTATGATGAAGTCATAACAGCACGTGAAATTGTTAAAGTCGCAATTAATCGGGTTAAATTGCAACAAGACCGAAATGAAGTAACACCTATTGATGACGCATTCAAAAAAGTGGGTGATATGGCTGTACGCTGGCGCGAAGGGTTTGAAATACTACCTGCAAGAATTACCTCGTTGGTATCGGCTGAATTAGAGACAGACGAACATATCTGTTACGTTGCCTTAGATGCACTCGTACGCCAACACCTAGAAGGATTAGCCGATGCGGCAGAGCTAACACATCCACGCTTACATACTTGTTATCGCAAGCGTTTTAAACCAGCAGAATACTTATCACTGTCTATGTGGTCAGATAAATACCATAAGTTATGTAGCAAATCTTCGGCAGAGCCTGGCTTGTGGCGTACGAATCGTACACCTTATCTCAAAGAAATCATGGATAATTTAACGTCGGTATCGCCAGCGCAGCGAATTGTTTTTATGAAAGGAGCGCAGCTAGGTGGTACAGAGATGGGATTGTGCTGGCTGGGCTATGTTGTACATAAAAATCCAGGAACTTTCATGATGGTTGAACCGACGGTAGATATGGCTAAGCGCCATTCGCGTCAGCGAATTGAACCGCAAATTAATGCAGTACCTGAGCTAAACACATTAATCCCACCTGCACGGCAGCGTGATTCTGGAAATACAATGCTCAACAAAGATTTTCCTGGAGGTTCACTGGTATTGACTGGGGCTAACAGTGCTGCAAGTCTACGTTCAACACCGGCGCGATATATCTTCATGGATGAAGTGGATGCGTATCCAGTCGATGTTGATGGTGAAGGCGATCCAATTGCCTTATTGGAGCGGCGCGCGGTGACATTTGCGTATCGGCGTAAGATTTTATTGGTGAGTACACCGACGCTGCAAGCCACCTCGCGCATAGCGAGAGAATTTGAACGTTCGGACAAGCGCTATTACTTTGTGCCCTGCCCATTTTGCGAGTACAAGCAGCGTTTAGTGTTTGGGCGTTTGCATTGGCAAGAAGGTAATCCCAAGACGGTACAATACAGTTGCGTGGCATGTGAAAGACTGATCGATGAACGGCATAAGATGACAATGCTAGCGCAAGGAGAGTGGCAAGCAACTGCAAAGGGTGATGGTACCACATTGGGTTATCATTTATCGTCACTGTACAGTCCTATAGGCTGGCAAAGCTGGGCAGAGATAGCGCAACTGTTTGAGCAATCCCAAGCACGACCTGAGCTTATGAAAACCTTCATCAACACGATGTTAGGCGAACCCTTTGCCGAAGGGTTTGAAGCGCCAGAATGGGAGCGTCTCTATGAGCGACGTGAAAATTACGCGATAGGCACAATGCCTGAAGGTGGACTGTTCTTAACGGCAGGCGTTGACGTGCAACGCAATCGCATTGAATGCGAAATTGTCGCATGGGGACGCAATAAAATTTCTTGGTCGGTGGACTATCAAGTGTTGGATGGCGATACCGCGCAGACTTCAGTTTGGCGTAAGTTAGAGAAACTGCTTAATACCGATTGGCCGCATGCCTATGGCAATACCTTCCCTATACGAGTCATGTGTATAGATTCAGGTTATGCCACACAAACTGTGTATGATTGGGTTAGACATCATCCGCAAGCAACGTGGGGTGCGAGTGGGGCACGTGCATCAACGGCTAGAACCGTAACTGCAATTAAAGGGTGTGCGGGCGATCGATCACTGTTACATTCCGTAGCGCGCACACATATCGGCGGTAAACGCTTAGGGATTAAACGCTGGAACATCAGCAGCTCGGTTGGCAAAGAAGAGCTGTATCGTTGGTTACGGTTACCCAAACCCACGGATGAAGCATTAGCCCAAGGTGAGCCTTATTCGCCAGGTAGCTGTCATTTTCCGCTGTATGGCGAAGAATATTTCAAACAATTAACTGCTGAGCGATTGGTAACGAAAACCCACAAAGGATTTCCAAAAATGATTTGGGAGAAAGATCCAACACGTAATAACGAGGCGCTAGACTGTCGCGTATACGCAAGAGCTGCAGCCAGCATTTACGGTATAGACCGTTTTAAAGAAAGCGACTGGCAGCGTTTGGAGGCTGCTGTAGGTACGAAGCCAACAACCGCAGTTAAGCCGATTAAAAAAACTAAATTACCGATGGAAATATTCAAACAGCGCCCAGCGATACCGTTTGATCTGACTGGGTTTGATCCATATAAGGAGTGGTGGTAAGTGGATACTTTAGGGACCTTATATCAACGTCTCAATGAAGCAGAGACCGCGTTACATAGGTTGATGACGGGTGAATTAGAAGTCACGGTTTCGGTAGGTGGTTATGGTGCGACTACGTATGCCCAAGTCGATAGCGCAAAACTTAGTGACTATGTGACACGTTTGAAATGTCAGATAGCCGTATTGGAGAGACGGTCACGCCGTGGGCCTTTGTTAATGCGCTTTTAATCGTATGTATAAATCACTGATTATCGATGCCCATGGTAATCCCTTGGCGCAAGGCACCGCACATCGCGGCGCATCCTTACAGACAAGAGAGCTATCCAGTTGGCAGCCAGCGCTAGCTTCAGCCGATGCAGACTTACAGCGTGAGTTACCCACCTTAGTCTCACGCTCACGTGATTTAGTGCGCAATCACGGTGTAGCGGCTGGTGCGATACAAACACTGGTGGACAACGTGGTGGGCACGGGTTTACGTTTATCAGCGTTACCCGACTATAACGCATTGGGTTATGACAAAGGCTGGGCGGATGCATGGTCACGGAATGTAGAAGCCTTATGGCGTAGTTGGGCGGAGAGTACTGCGTGTGATGCAGCGCAGAGCTTAACGTTTGCCGGTTTAACGGCACAGGTATTTCGTGCGAGCTTAGTCAACGGCGAAGCCTTGGCGTTACCCTTGTGGTTACCGGGGCGCGGGCAGTTTGCAACGAGTATTCAGTTAGTAGAATCCGATCGCTTGAGTACACCGTCACATAGGCTGGACGATGAAACTTTGCGAAGTGGCATAGAAATCGATAGCTACGGTGCACCCATGGCGTATTGGATTTGTCGCAAGCATCCAGGTGATTCATTTGGGGTGACAATTAACGATTGGCAGCGCATTCCTGCACGTACCTCATTTGGGCGACCGCGTGTGTTGCACGTGCACGACAAGGAGCGCACCGGACAACGCCGTGGCAAACCTTTGTTAAGCAGCATCTTGCCGTTATTTAAGATGCTCGATCATTACGAGAATTCTGAATTACAAGCGGCGGTGATGAATGCCATGATCGCTGCATTCGTTGAGACCTCCTTAGATGGCGAAGCGATCAGCGATATGTTTGGTGGATCGTCTGAAGATTACATCACGGCACGCAACGCGTGGCAGGTCAAGTTGCAGGGTGGCACTGTGATACCCGTATTCCCTGGAGATAAGGTCGCACCGTTTACGCCGAGCAGACCGAATACCGCGTATGCTAATTTTGTGGAAAACATATTACGACACATAGGGGCCGGTTTGAACTTGCCGTTTGAATTGCTGATGAAGGATTTTTCTAAAACTAATTATTCATCCGCACGTGCGGCATTGATGGAAGCCTGGCGTTATTTCATGGGTAGACGGCTTTGGCTTGCGACTTACTGGGCAAAGCCGGTGTATGAGCTATGGTTGGAAGAGGCTATCAATCAACAGTTAATCGAAGCACCTAATTTTTATCGCAATAAAGCGTTGTGGAGTCGCAGCAAATGGATAGGCCCGGGACGTGGTTGGATCGATCCGGTTAAAGAAGCAGAAGCATCCAAGATACGCATGCAAATCGGTTTATCCACTCTAGAAGATGAATGCGCCATGCAAGGCTTAGATTGGGAGGAAGTGCTAGAGCAGCGTGCACGTGAGCAAGCGAAGTTACAAGAGCTGGGATTATCCATTGATAAAGATAAGGCAGACGTAGATGACCAGTACAGTTAATAGCTTAGATGAACCCTGGGTAATTACCGATGCTGCATTGACGGCAGTACTGGCACAGATTGAAGGTATACGTGCGCCGGCATCCATCACCTTGACTAAGGTGCAGCACAGTAATCACGGTTTACACAGACGTGATGATGTTGCAGTGATTCCGATTGTGGGGCCGCTGTTTCGTTATCCCAATTTGCTGACGGTGTTCCAAGGAACGTCTACTTACGCAGGTATCACAGAGGCTTTTATCGGTGCACGCGATGATCCTAGTATCAAAGCGATTGTGCTAGATATCGATTCACCCGGTGGCGAAGTCAATGGCTGCGCAGCACTTGCCAATACGATTTATAATGCAAGAAGCGCAAAGCCAGTCATCGCTTACGCCTCGGGTGATTGTGCGTCAGGGGCGTATTGGTTGGCTTCGGCATGCGATAAAGTCATTGCTTCAGCTACGTCATGTATAGGCTCGATTGGTGTAGTTGCAGCGTATCGTGCACCTAACAAACAGCAAACTATAGCGATTGTTTCCTCACAAAGCCCGTTTAAATGTTTAGACCCAGCGACAGAACTAGGACAAACGCGCATACAAGCGCGCATTGATACGATCGCACAAGTATTTATTGACGCGGTAGCTAAGCACAGAGATGTAGAGGCAACAACGGTGATGCAGCGATTTGGTGAAGGTGATGTTTATGTCGGTCAACAAGCCGTGTATCAAGGCTTAGCTGATGAGGTAGGCAGCTTAGAAGCAATAACGCAAGCACAACGCAGTGCTGTAACCAGCAATAAAGTCAGATTAATAAAACACAAGGAGACGAATATGGATCAAGCGACTTTACAAGCAGAATACCCGGAGCTATTGGCAAGCATCATGAACCAAGGTGTAGCGCAAGGACGCACGCAAGAACGCGAGCGTATAGCGGCTATTATGGCCGTGGCAAAAGGCCGCGAGCCATTAGCGCAGCATTTAGCGTTTGCCACTGAGTTACCGGTAGAGATGGCCTTAGCAACTTTACACGCAGTACCGATGCAAACGGTTGATCCACCTGCGTTGTCGGCTCATGGTTTCGCACAATGTATGGCGGCCATGGATAACCCTAAGATAACGTCCGAGGAGGAATCGACTATTGAAGTGGAACAATGGGCTAAACGTATTGCCATGGCAAATAGAGGAGGTGTGGTATGAGTGGTGTAGGTATCGCAGCGGGCTTTAACGCAAACGGTAGTGTAACGCCGGATAATCTACTGGCAGGTGAGTTCCCCCGCGTGAGTCGCATGGTGACTATCACCGGTCGCGGCGTATTGGCAGTCGGCACTGTGTTAGGCAAACAAACTACGGATGGGCATTATCGGGTGAGTGAAGCAGCTGTACACGATGGCTCTGAGCAACCCGATGCGATTTTAGCGGAAGAGGTGGATTTGGCGCATGGCGACGTGCAAGCCAGGGTGTATTTGACCGGTGAATTTAACACACAAGCACTCACCCTGGGTGCTGGGCATACGCTAGCTTCAGTGACAGCCGCTTGTCGTACCCGTTCCATCTTCTTTCGCGCAAACCAAGCTTAGTGTGGCGTTATGGTAGGCATAGCCAGTGGTCTCACACAAGGCGGGAGTTTTACACCGGATAATTTCATTGCAGGGGATTTTCCGTGCGTCACACGTCTAGTGACAGTTACCGGTGAAGGTTTGCGACCCAGAAATGTTCATGGCGACATGCAAACACGCGTGATACCAGCCGGTATGATTTTGGGCCAAGCCATCATCGATCAACGTTATCGCAAGGCGTATTTCATCGCTAACGATGGCTCACAATATCCTGCCGCCATTCTAGGTGAAACCATCGACGTGTCATCTGGTGATGTGCAGGCATTGGTGTATTTAAGTGGTGAATTTAACGTGAATGCGTTGTCATGGGCGGAGGGACATACCCTAGCGTCCGTGACAGCTGCGTTGCGTTTACGTTCGATTTTCATTCGTACTAATCAAAATTAAGGAATTGCTATGGATATATTTTCAACTTACGTGCTCAACCGGGTAGTGGAGAATTTACAACGTCCGGCGTCATTTTTACTCGACATGTTTTTTCCGGCAATACAAACCGAAGACAGTGAAGAGATTCACTTTGATATTGATCAATCCAAACCGCGCTTAGCACCGTTTGTTTCGCCACTCGTTGCCGGTAAAGTGGTAGCAGGAGAAGGCTTTGAAAGCAAAAGCTTTAAGCCTGCGTATGTCAAAGATAAACGTCGTTTTGATGCCAGTGCACCCTTAAAACGTCAGTTAGGTGAAACTATAGGTGGAACGCTGTCACCTATGCAGCGGCGTGAGACGGCAATAAATCGCGCGTTGACCAATCAATTAGAAAATCTCACGCGTAGAGAAGAGGTGATGGCGGCAGAAGCCTTGCGCACGGGACGCATTACGGTGAATGGCGATAATTATCCGACGGTGGTCGTAGATTTTCAACGCGATGCACTGTTAACTAAAACCTTAACCACAGGTGACCGCTGGGGAGAAACCGGCGCTAATGTGTTGGATAACTTAGAAGATTGGGCGGGCACTATTCAAACCCAATCGGGTGCCGCAGCCAGAACACTAGTGATGGATCCGCTGGCTTGGCGCTTATTTAAAAACAATGCCAAGGTAGAAAAGCAACTAGATATTAGGCGTGGCACGGGTATAGGCTTGCGTACCGATCCAATTAGTTTTGGGCAGGGGCATGATAAAGCGCGTTATGTGGGTTCCATCGGTGACTTTGATTGTTGGGTGTATAACGACGTGTATGTCAACGATGCGGGAGCTGTGCAGCAGCTATTGCCGGCTTACACGGTGTTGTTAGTCAGTCCGCAGCAATTAGAAGGTACACGTTGTTACGGTGTGATTCACGATGAAAAGGCGCAATATCAAGCGAGTCGTTATTTCATCAAGTCTTGGTTAGAAGAAGATCCGGCGGTGCGTTGGTTGCTGATGCAATCAGCACCACTGCTTGTGCCCTATCGCCCTAATTCATCCATGTGTATCACGGTGCGCTAGGTTGTGAGTTTACATCCTGGTTTTGCAAAAGCGCTGGATAGTCAGTTTCAACGGCTAGGACAAGCAGCAACTTATGTCAGTTGCAATGGTGATAGCACTGATGTGTTAGTCATGGCACGACGACCTGAGCAGTTATTTGATTTGGGGCAAAGCCATATCCATGCAGAACAACCAGAGTTAGCATTGCGTGTATCAGAACAATTCATACCCCAGCGTGGCGATTGTATCACAATCGATACTTGTGTTTATCGTATTGCTGCAGAACCACGTTTGGATTTACATCAGTTACTGTGGTTTGTGGCTTGTCTGCGTGAGGAACGCTATGTTGAACCTGCAAATTAGTGCAACGCCGTTACTGCAGCAATGGCAAAGTCAGGTGAACGAGCCAGCGTTACGGATTGCAGTGGTACGGGCATTAAATAAGACAGCACGTTGGTTGCGCACGCAAGTAGCACGTGATACGGCAAAGTCGCTGGCTGTGCCAGTCAACGCAATTAAACCAGGCTTAGTGTTGTTAAATGCTAATAGGCAACAGCTGCAATCTGGAGTTGCTCTTGCTAACAATGCAGGGGTGATCAAATGCAGCGCGTTAGGCAACCCACGGCAAACACTAAAAGGCGTAAAAGTCGCACATCGATTTTGGGAACATGCTTTTCTAGCGACTATGCCTAGTGGCCATAGAGGCGTGTTTAAGCGACGTGGAACAGCTAGTTTACCCATACAAGAGATACAACTGGTTACTACTGGACGCATGGCTAAGGTAATGGAACATTTAGCCGATGATGCGGCGATGCAATACTCTGAGACTTTGTTGGTACGTGAATTGAGTTACTTAAAGCGATGACGAATCTAGTTGAGTTACAACATGCAATAGCGAGTGAATTGGCAAAAGTTCCTGGCATACAAACCGTTACCGTGTTGCCACAACGCTTAGATCACATTACTGTTCCGGCACTATTACTAGATTGCGTTGAAATCACTCCGGCAGAAGATAGAGGCACCGGTGAGCTGTGGCTGGATAGTCACTGGGAGCTGCGTTTAGTCGGTTCAGAGCAGCAAGCCAAAACAATCCTATTACAACTCTTGCAAGTGGTATTGCTTAAATTACAGCAGCAATACTGGGAGTTATCTGATGTAGGTCCCGTTAAATTAAAACACGTCGCTTTAGATCACTTTACCCCACTGCTAGCAGGGCATACGATTTGGTTGATGGAATGGACGCAAACGCTTGCGTTGGGAGAATGTGTATGGGATGGCAGTACTGTGATGCCAGAGCGACTAATCGTGAGGGATGAACATGCCAGTTGATTTTGAGATTGCTGAATTGCATAGGCGTCTAGCGAATCTGGTACGTGTAGGGCAAGTCGCTGCGATTGATTATGCGGGTGCTGTGCCTAAAGTACGAGTGGCTATAGGCGCATTGACTACAGCTTGGCTGCCGTTAGTGTGTATGCGTGCCGGGGTAGACACTAGCTGGTGGCCAGTTGATGTGGATGAACAAGTACTAGTGCTTTCACCTAGCGGAGACTTGGCACAAGGGGTAGTGGTAGCTGGATTGAATCAGACAAGGTTTCCAGCCGGTGGAAATAGTGTTGATGTGCATCGTTGCTGTTACGCAGACGGTGCAGTGATTGAGTACGATAAAGCAAGTCATTGTTTGCAAGCCATATTGCCAGCGGGTGCTACAGCTAGATTAGAAGCCGACGGCGGCATTAATATCATTGGTGATGTACACGTCACGGGCAACATCACTGCGACACAAGATATCAGTGATGGTGTGCGTAGTATGCAAGCCGATCGGATTATCTTCAATCGTCACACGCATGCCGGCATAAGAGCCGGTGGTTCGAATACAGCAGTACCTAACGAGCAGCAGTAATGCGAGGCATGGATAGATGCACCGGAAAGTCATTATCTGGTGCAGAGCATCTACAACAATCAATACGCGATATTTTAACGACACCACTAGGCTCGCGCGTGATGCGGCGCGATTACGGTTCACGTTTATTTGAATTGGTAGACCGACCGATAAACTCACAAACACTAGTCGATTACTATGCGGCTACCGCACAAGCGTTATGGCAATGGGAACCCAGGT
Source organism: uncultured Gammaproteobacteria bacterium (assembly GCA_964646995.1). Classification (GTDB taxonomy): domain Bacteria; phylum Pseudomonadota; class Gammaproteobacteria; order CAZYIF01; family CAZYIF01; genus CAZYIF01. Next base: position 14,723 of record CAZYIF010000019.1, on the reverse strand, counting down.
TTCGTTTGACCAGGGTGCAGATACAAGCGGTGACGGGAGGCCAAATTACCTTAACCTTAGAAGGTCGCTATGGGCAGGAAGATAAGGTACATGCATTGGTGCCGATTACCCTATGAGTCAATTTAGCGCGATTGATTTATCAAAGCTTGCGCCGCCTGATGTTATAGAGGTACTAGATTTTGATTCTCTATTCCAAACAATGTTAGCTGATCTAGTAGCACGCGATGCGACGTTTTCAGCGTTGGTGCCGTCTGATCCAGCGTATAAAATCTTAGAAGTCGCTGCTTACCGTGAATTGTTATTGCGGCAACGCATCAATGAAGCGAGCCAACGGGTGATGTTGGCGTTTGCCTGTGGTCATGATCTTGATCACCTAGCAGCACTGTTTGGGGTGAGTCGATTATTGCTAGAACCTGCAGCGCCCACTGCATTACCACCGCGTGCAGCCGTGTGGGAAGACGATGAGCGCTTACGCAAACGTGTGGCGCTTTCGTTAGAGGGTTTTAGTACGGCAGGACCCATAGGGGCTTACCGTTACCATGGATTAGCGGCCTCGGCACAGGTCAAAGACATTAGCGTAATGAGTCCAGCGCCTGGCGACGTGTTAGTAACGGTGTTGAGTACTCAAGGTAACGGGGTGCCGGATGCGGCATTACTGGGCTGTGTAGAGGCTGCATTGAATGACGAATGGGTAAGACCGCTCACCGATCATGTCATCGTACAAGCCGCGACTATCGTCAATTATCGTATAGTCGCAAGACTACACTTTGCTAACGGACCTGATCCAACGGTAGTCTTACATGTAGCGCGTGAGGCGTTGTTGGCGTATACCCAACGGCAACATGCGCTGGGGCAAGCTGTTCCTCTATCGGCGTTATATGCGGTCTTGCATCAGCCCGGAGTAGTCGATGTTACTTTAGAAAGCCCAACAGCCACCTTGAGTGTTACTGCAACACAAGCGGCTTTTTGTGAAGCCATTGTGTTAAGCAGAGAAGACCATGACGACGCTTGATTTATTGCCCGTTAACGCAAGCCAGCAAGAACGTGCACTGGCCTTGAGTATGGCGCGCTTAGATGCTCTACCGTTGTTAATCGATACCTTGTGGAACTCAGAAACTTGTCCAGAATCTTTATTGCCTTGGCTGGCTTGGTCACTGTCGGTAGACGCGTGGGAAACCAATTGGCCTGCCTCACAGAAGCGAGAGGCTATTCGACACAGTGTGTTGCAGCATTTGAAGAAAGGCACCTGTGGTGCGGTTAAACAGGTATTAACGCTCTTAGGTGGACGTCTGCAATTATCGGAATGGTTTGCACATGAAGGTATTGCGCATACGTTTGCGCTAAGCGCTAGGATAGATACAAGCACGTTGGCACAAGATACGTGTCTATTTGATGCGGCATTTTATCGTAGTTTGCGTAAGCACTTGGAAACAGTGAAACCGTTGCGTAGTCATTATCAATTAACTTTAACGGCTGACTTTGCGCAAGGATTAGCGTTGGCTACCACATTGCGTGCACACACAATGGTAGTCGCGCAAATGCAATTTATTGAAGGAGGTAATCATGCCGGATGATGGCGCTAGGTTCTTTAATCCAATTATCACACAACAGGGATTACAAGCAGCGTTTGCTGCCATGGACAACGAGCAGTCGCTGCAGATTAGCCATTTTGCTTTGGGTGATGCAGGTTGGACGCCTACTCCTGAAGTGGTGACTTTGCAGCATGAAGTACAGCGTATAGCTATCAGTGGTTCAAGACAGCTTAATAATACACAGCAACATGTGACGGTCCTTGTGCAAGGTGAACAGGAATACTGGATACGTGAAATTGGGATCTTGCTGGCTGATGGTAGACTTTTTGCGTTGTGGAGTGATCCAGCTCATGCCTTAGCGTGGAAAGCAACAAAGGCCGATTTAATTTTATCGTTGACGTTGGATTTAGCCCAATTACCCAGTGATAGGATCACCATCATCAGCAACACTAGCTTGAATTTAGCACCGGCCACCTACACACAATACGGTACGTTACGTTTGGCTACCGTAGCTGAAGTGAATGCAGGCACAGTGGATAATGTTGCGATTACACCACTGACCTTACCTAGAGCGAGTTCCAGTCAAGCGGGGATTGTTCGCCTTGCTACATCAGCAGAAGTGGAAACAGGTAGTGCGGATAATATTGCACTGACCCCAGCGGCTAATCGTGCTCAAGCCGATGCACGTTACGCGCGGCAAACAGGTGATTACAGCAGTTTACGTGCACGAGCCACTACCAAAGAGGATGTGGGCTTAGGAAACGTACCTAACTACATTTGTACTAACTCGGTTAGCGATCCGTCTGATAGTAAGTTAGCAACTGCGGGCGCAGTCAAACAAGCGTATGACAGGGCGAATAAACGTTTGGTGTGGGGACCCGTACAAATCACTGGTTTCGTTAACACCTATGATAATCCGGTGGATTATTTGGTACCTGAAGGTTGTGTGCTGGTGGGTGAATACAGTCGTCACAATAGCGGCCCAGAAGATCGCATTTTTAGATTTAAATATCGGGCGCTTAGCCTGGAATAAGGAGCATTGTCATGTATTTACTTGTTAATAGAGATAACTCGATCAATTACGCCGGTGAACATCCTATCGATACTCGCTTGCAACTAGAAGGATTAACTGTGCTTGAGTTTGCCACACGAAACAAAGCAGAAGTGTTGACAGATATTCCCGTAGAAGAAGCCATGTGGGATACGCATACGCAAACGGTGACCCGTGTAAACTCATCCAGACCCACGACAGAAACGCTAGAATAAAGGAGAACACATGCCAACGCAGTACTTACATGGCGTAGAAGTCATAGAAATTGATAAGAGCCCACGTCCCATACGTACGGTGGACAGCGCCGTTATCGGGATTGTGGGTACAGCACCTCAGGCACTAACCATGGACTTTCCACTACACACGCCGGTGTTAATTGCAGGCAGTCGTAGTGAAGCAGCAAAACTAGGTATAACGGGAACACTGCCTGCTGCTATCGATGGTATTTTGGATCAAGCAGGTGCCAGTATCGTCGTTGTTCGTGTACCAGAAAGTGCTGATGCAGAGGAACAACTGAGTCACGTGTTAGGTGGAGTAGACAGTGCTACAGGTCAGCATTTAGGTTTGCACGCGCTGGTAGCCAGCGAAGCAGTATTGGGTGTGACGCCTAAGTTATTAATCGCCCCTGGCTTTACTCAGAGCCAAGCAGTGGTGAGTGAATTATTGGGCTTAGCCGATCGCTTACGTGCGATCATCATCGCCGATGGACCCAACACTAACGATCAAGAGGCCATTCATTATCGTGAACAATTCGGTAACGCACGGGTTTTCTTAGTCGATCCGTTTGTCAAAGTATTCAATACGGCCACACACATGGAAAGCGCAATGCCTGCTAGTTCACGCGTTGCTGGTGTCATTGCAAGAACCGATCATGACAAAGGATTTTGGTGTAGCCCATCGAATCAAGAAATTTACGGCATTACCGGTACTGCCCGTGCCATTGATTTTAGTTTAGGTGATGCCAATGCGCGTGCCAATTTATTGAACGCGCACGAAATCACAACCATTATACAAAAGAATGGTTTTAGACTGTGGGGCAATCGTACCTGCTCTAGTGATCCAAAATGGGCGTTCTTATCGGTACGGCGCACGGCAGATATGATACACGAAAGCCTATTGAACGCGCACCTATGGGCAGTGGACAGAGCCATTAGCAAAACCTATATCGAAGAAGTAAGAGAAGGCGTCAAAGCCTATCTGCGGTATTTAAAGGCCATAGGCGCGATCATAGACGGCGATTGCTGGGCCGATCCAGCGTTGAATACTCCCACGCAAATCGCCGCAGGTACCGTTTATTTTGACTTTGATTTTACGCCGCCTTATCCGGCGGAACACGTCATCTTTCGCAGTCAATTGGTGCAAGATTACTTAACCGAAATTCTACCCTAAGGAGAACAGCGTATGGCAAAAATGCCGCAATACCTGCGCGCCATGAATCTGTATGTCGATGGTTATGGCTATGCGGGGCAAGTCGAGGAAATCACTTTGCCTAAGCTTACCATCAAGACGGAAGAGTATCGCGGTGGCGGTGCAGACGCACCGATTGAAATCGATGTGGGTATGGAGAAGCTAGAATGTGAGTTTACCGTCAATGCGTATGCGCCAAGTCTACTGCAACTGTGGGGCGTCATGCCAGGTAGGCATGTCAACATCACCTTGCGTGGTGCCATGGACGAGGCCGGTACCGTGACAGCGGTAGTGGTTAACTTAACCGGCAGCTGGAAAGAAATCGATATGGGGACGTGGAAGGCAGGAGAAAAATCAGCAATGAAGATTCAAGTAGCGGCGAGTTATTATCAATTAAGCATAGGCGGAATGTCTGTCATTCAAATTGATATCCCTAACATGACACGCATGATTGGTGGGCAAGACGTACTACGTGAGATACGTGCAGCCATTGGCTTATAAGGGAGGCGAGCATGAGCAGTACAACGATTTTGTTATCTCATGCCATCACTATTGATGGCGTGCAAGTAGAGACACTTAACTTACGTAGACCAAAGGTACGCGATATGTTAGCGATTGAAAAGAGTGGGCACAGCGATGCGGAAAAAGAAATCCATTTGTTTGCTAACCTTTGCGAAGTAACACCCGATAGTGTGTTAGCGCTGGATATGGCGGACTACGTCAAGCTACAACGCGCATATCAAGATTTTTTAGCTTAAACCCACAGGAGGCACGGCATGCGGCATTGCTATTAGCCAATTATACGGGTTGGTCACTGACGGAATTATTAGAGTTAGAAGACCTAGAATTAATGGCTTGGCTAAAAGCGTTACCTAAGGCGATGGCGATATGCAACAATCATCCTTCAAATTAAGCCTGCAGATAGGCGCAAGCATTGCGCAGAGTTTTACAACCGCACTCAAAGGCTCTGAAGCACAACTGGGACACTTAGGTGCTTGTATTGATAAACTCAAACGGCAGCAAGGAACAGTAAATAAAGTAAGTCTTTCTGAAGTGAATGTAAGCAAAGCGCGCATTGCTTATGAGGCAGCCAGCAAAGAATTAGTGCGACTAAGACGGGCGATGCAAAGTACCACAGCGCCTAGCAAAGCCTTACAGCAGCAGTACGTACAAGCTAAGCAAAAACTAGAGCGTCTCTCGGCTGCATTAGAAGTGCAGCGTAACCAGTTACAGCGTCATCGCAGTGCGTTGCAGCAAGAAGGCTTAGCTAGCACACAAACAGCAAATGCGCATGCCAAGCTAGGCGCCTCATTAACGCTACTCACCGCTAAATACCAGCGCCTGTCACAGGCGATGCGTGCGCAGCAAGCGCTTAAAAGCCGACGCAGTGAATTACGTGGGCAGCTGTTTGATGCAGTAGCCCTAGGAACCACTATTGTTGCGCCCATTAAGATTGCGGTGGACTTTGAGCAGTCCATTGCAAAATTAGGCGCAATCACGCGTGCGAGTAATAATGAGTTAAAAGCCTTGCAGCAAACAGCAAGACAGTTAGGTGAGAGCACGCAATTTACCGCAAGCCAAGCCGCCGCTGCGATGACGTTCTTAGGGATGGCAGGCTTTACTACCAATCAAATCCTAGCGGCAACGCCTGGGGTACTTGAACTCGCGCAAGCGGCTAGCAGCGACTTAGCTGAAACGGCGGATATTGCGTCCAACATCTTAAGTGGCTTTGCCCTACAAGCAAGCGCTATGGGACGTGTGGGTGATACGCTAGCCGCAACGTTTACGACATCTAATACAACCTTGCAAATGCTAGGCGATACCTTGAAGTATGCTGCCCCAGTGGCTAGCAGTGTGGGTGTGCAATTAGAAACGGTTGCCGCTATGGCAGGATTACTGGGCAACGTAGGCATTCAAGGTAGCATGGCAGGTACCGTGTTGCGTGCTGTGTTATTACGCTTGTCTGCTCCTTCACAAGCCGCCTCACACGCATTTGCCGAGTTAGGGGTAGAAGTGACGGACTTTGCGGGTAATGTGCGACCCTTACCTGAATTATTGAATGACATTGCAGATGCAACCAAAGACTTAGGTAACTCAGAGCGTGCCACTTGGGTTAAGCAAATCTTTGGAGAAGAGGCCGCAGCGGGCGCTACCGAATTATTAAAGCAAGCCGGCAGTGGTCAATTGCAACGTTATATCGCTAGCCTACAGCAAGCACAAGGTACCACCCGTAAGATGGCCGCCACCATGAGTAAGACCACCTACGGGGCATTTAAACGCCTCAGCAGTGCGTTAGAGAGTGTCGCCATTAGTTTGGGTAGTGTGTTACTGCCAACGCTAGCAGCGGGCGCAGAATGGTTTGCTAGACTAGGCAGCAGCGTTGCCCGTATGGCATCTACGTATCCCAGACTTACGCGCGTCATTGTAGGAGTTACCACCGGGCTTATTGCCTTCAAAGTAGTTGCGATTGCTAGCGCGTACGCCTATACCTTTTTAAAAGGCGCGGTACTTTCACTGGTTGTAGCTTATCGTGCGTTTGTTGCGGGACTTGCTTTGGCGCGGGTAGGGATGGTTGGAATGAACGGCTTAGCACTGATTAGTGCAGCACGACTTGGATTGGTAACCCTAGCACAAACCGCACTGAACCTAGCGATGCGTGCTAATCCTTTGGGATTGATAGTGTTGGGGTTAACCGCATGCTCAAGCGCAGCTTATCTCTTGATTCGTCATTGGCGGCCTTTGCACGACTTCTTTCATGGCTTATGGGCAGACATTCAAGCAGTGACACGCGTTAGCGTCGATTGGATGATGACGAAAGTCCAATCGCTATTACAACCGTTGCAAGCCTTAGGTGGGGTATGGAATAAGTTAAGCGGCTGGGTGCATAAAGAAAATCTGCCAGTAGCACCATCGTTGGGCCAAACCATCACAGCGCCATCCAGTAAGCAAACATCAGTGCAGATAACACAATTACTGCCGCTACGCGAGGCGGCGAATACGCCGGCATCGAATAATCACACGGTACACCTGAATGCTCCCATTACCATTTACGCTCAAGGGGCGGATGCAAAGGCCATTGCAAGTGAAGTACAAAAAGCATTGCAACAGCATACACGCCAATTGCAAAGTCAACAACGTGCTGCTCTGTATGATAAGGTCAGTTGATGCAAGGCACCATGATGGCTTTAGGTGATTACCGTTTTTCGGTTAACACAGCCGCGTATCAAAGTTTAAAGCGACAACACGCTTATCGCTGGCAAGCGCAGCCTAGGTTACAGCAGAAGCCTCTGCAGCAATTCATTGGCTTAGGGGAAGAAACTTTAACTTTGAGTGGCGTGATTTATCCGCACTTTGCCGGTGGCTTACACCAGTTAGATAACATGCGTGCACAAGCCAAACGAGGTAAACCCTTGCTACTGGTCGATGGCCTAGGTTTTGTCTGGGGTCTATGGGTGATTCAGAGCATCAGCGAAGAGCAAACCTTGTTGTTAGCCAACGGACAGCCGTGCAAGCAAAGCTTTGAATTGAGCTTAGTGAACTACGGCTAGAGCAATGATGTACTATCAAACCAAAGAAGGCGATATGTTAGATGCCATTTGCTATGCGCATTACGGCGCTTCTACTGGTTACGTGGAAGCAGTGCTATTAGCCAACCCTGGCTTAGCAAACCAGGCGCCGTTGTTGCCTGCCGATATTAGTATCGTGTTACCGCAATTGCCTGCATTGACAACTAAACAACAGATAGTGCGCTTGTGGAACTAGCGTGACACCGGATTTTAAGCTTATAGCTAACCAGCAAGATATCACGGCGACATTACGTGAACGATTGTTATCTTTGAGTATCAACGACGAAGCAGGCCTGCATGCAGATACCCTGGAGTTGCAGCTCGATGACAGAGACTATGCCATTGCCTGGCCGACAAAAGGAGCCGAGTTAATAGTGTCATTAGGCTATGCGCCTGTACTTACACGTATGGGTTTGTACGTGGTTGATGAAGTCGAACATAGCATGCCACCCGCAACATTAACCATTCGTGCTAAAGCCGCCAACATGCGTGCGGCGATTAAAGCACCTAAGACTAAAAGCTGGCACGCGGTCTCGTTAAACGAAATCGTTTCTACCATTGCGGCAGAGCAAGGCTTAGTCGCTAAAGTGGCTGATAGCTTAGCAACGATTAGTTTGCCACACTTGGACCAGACAGCAGAATCAGACCTACATCTATTAACGCGTTTAGCCAATGATTATGGGGCTACTGCAAAGCCTATGGGACGATATTTGGTATTTGTACCGCGTGGTGAGGCGAGAACGTCTGCCAACGATTTACTGCCCGTAGTGTCCATAGCGCAAGAGCGCATCATGCATTACCACATGACACAAACAGCGCGTAGCCACTATGTTGCCGTCACGGCACATTGGCATGATACCAATAGCGCTCAGTTGCAAGAGGTGACGGTAGGCAGCGGAAAACCCAGCTATGTATTACGTCACCCTTATGCAACTGCACTAGAAGCACAGCATGCCGCGCACGCTAAATTGACTGCACTGCAACGCGGTACTGCAACGCTGTCACTGACGATACTAGGCGATGCAAGCATACAAGCTGAAGGCAAAATCAAATTGCTAGGTGTACGCGAGCCTATCGCTGGCGAATGGGTAGTGCAACAAGTAAAGCACCAATTAGATGCTCAAGGGTTTACATCAACCATCGAAGCCATATTACCAAAATCTTAAGGAGGATATCATGCTCACACTACTTGCAAGCTTACTTGGCTTTGTCAGCAGCGCGTTACCGAAACTACTCAACCTTTGGCAAAACCAGCAAGACAAGCGCCATGAGCTTGCAATCATGGATAAGCAATTGATGCAAATGCATCTAGGTCACCAGCAACAGCTAGAAGAAATCAAAACGCAAGCAGAAATGGCCAACACGCAAGCGCTTTATCAATACGAGAGTCACAACAGCGGTGTACGCTGGGTAGAAGGCTTGCGTGCGACTGTGCGACCTGTAGTGACTTACCTCTTGGTATTACTCTTTATAGCAGTTAAAGGTGCTGTAGTTGTTGCCTGCTTGCAACAAGGACTAACACTAGCAAGCTGTATGATAGATATTTGGGACACTGAAACAGCATCACTGTTTGCTGCTGTGATTGGCTTTTGGTTTGGGAATCGTACGTTTAAATAACCATGCGACACATCACAGAAAAAGGCATTGCACTCATCAAGCAGTTTGAAGGATTCCGCCCTAAAGCCTATCACTGCCCAGCTGGGTTATTGACGATTGGCTATGGGCATGTGATACGGCCAGGAGAAACTTTCTCGGATGTCATTACAGAAGAAGCAGCCAGCGCATTACTTGGAACAGATGTGCAAAGTGCAGAGTCTGCAGTGTTACGCCTCATTACCGTTTCCCTCACAGAGGGACAGTTCGATGCTCTGGTATCGTTTGCCTATAACCTAGGTGCTGGCGCTCTACAACGTTCAACCTTACGGCAAAAGGTTAACCGCGGCGAGCACAGACAAGTACCGGCAGAATTTATGCGTTGGACACGGGGAGGCGGTAAAGAACTACCAGGATTAGTGAAAAGGCGTGACATGGAAGCGCGCTTGTATGCAAGTCAATTCAGCTAAAAATCAAAAAAAATAATTCGCAACAAACGCTTGATGTCTCCGCCACATCGAGCGACACTCATCAAGCGCGGTGAATGAGTGCGACAACACTCATCCACCACTTGCCACAACAACGACTTGTATGAGGAGCCGTGTCATGACCGTACATGATTGTAATGTATCTGCTATGAAACCGATAGGGCAGTATTGTACCTTGCCATTGTTATCAACGAATAAATTACCGCAATTGCCCATTTTATTTGCCGATAGCCCACCTGCACCACCGCCATTGCCAGTATTTACCTCTAGGCGTAGTAACACTGACTGGACAAAAATGACAATCTCATGCAGGAGGACAATACAATGAATTGCAACCAAGCCCGAATAAACCAGGTGCGCGAGCTCAGTGACACACTTGATGAGAACCTACGTCACGCCAAAGCGCTTTTAGACGTTGCACTCATAGGTGATTTCGTTTCACTGGATGCGCATACCCAATATGACTTTTTATCGGTATTAGACGATAAAATGATTGTTGCCATGCAGGCACATCGCACCATGGTAGCGGCGTGTAATACCATGGGTGAGTCGTAATGCGCAGTGAATGAGTGTTGCCGTACCCATTCACTGCTTGCCACAACAACGACTTAACCAAAAAAGTACGTGCGATGACTGTGCGAAATTGTAGTATGTTTTCTATCAAACTGATAGGAGACAACGTTGTTTTTTGCCATTGATTTGAGGCGCTGAGTTGTGAAATTGATATTTCCCCAGGGGACGCCCGCTTCAACGATATCCGGTGTGCCGTGGCGAGCGCATTCCCAACCAATCTTTCGTCCCTACTAAAGTAAAATCATCTATCGCCGATAACTGAGTAACAGATTTATTATCTGAAGAGGGTATCCCTATGTTCGCTAGGATTTTACTGATATCAGCTTTATCGCTGCTATTACCAAGTGTAGTGTTTGCCGAGTGCATGGAAGTAGAGCCAAAAGAATTAACGGAAAATATTGCAGGCAATTCTCTTTATTTGGACAAACTCAAAACCTACGAAGCTTGCCTGCAAGAGGAACATAAAAATAAGTTTAACGCAGAGCGAGTCAAACAATATAAGCAACAAATTGCGGAACGAGACGTATTGCTAGAAAGGATAGAAAAAATAAAGGAAAATGAAAAATACACCTTCGCGCCCTTAAAGGATGAACTCACGTATGGAGATGGCTTGAGCATGACAGATGAGCAAAAAAGATTAAACGCAGAGTATGAAAGAAATAGTAGCCGCGAAAAGGCCGCGGCAGCTAAACGACTTGGCCTTGATAATTAAAAGGCATTTTCTTGTGAATGAACTGGAATTTTTTATATTGGATTTTTTGAAATATTTTTCCGTCGTAGTGATGATTATTTATGTTGCCGCAATAATTGCAAATTTATTCATGGAAAAATTCTTGGCTTCTACAGAATCAATGTTTGTTAGTGCTACTGTGGTCTCCCTTTTTCAAGCTTGGGTTTTAAATAAAATTAAATATAAAAAGGAACCCAGTGAAAATTAATAGCAACCACCAGGAGCGTAGTGAATGACATGCCTGAAGTAGATACCACCCTTTATTATTTTATACCGCTGATCCCAATCGTAGTGTATTACCTTCTCGGTGGTGGCGAGCGGAAGAAAAAACGCAGATGGGAAAAAAGAGACGATGAGTGACAGCCGTTCCCTGTCTTAGCGTAACCGCTAGTGCCGCCAACCACGAGCAACGTGTGGCTCATACAGAACTGATACCCGAATTACAATATCGGCACAATAAAGACTGTCTTTAACGATCAAATAAAACACAATTTCATCTCTGGAATGGGACACAAGGTTACGGCTTCTCCTGCCGTTGCATCATTAAATCATGTATTCAGTGGCGTCTATCAGGATACGCAGCCACAATGATTTTTCCTAAAGAAAAATAATTTATTGTCGATAACTGAGTAACAGGTTCCTTACATGCAGAAGGCACACTTATATACGCCAGAATTTTACTTATATTGCATGAGTTGTTAATGGTGATATACACATGAAGAGAAGGCAACAAACAAAAAAGAAAGGCCACTCGGTAGACACTGAAGTTAAGGCAGGTAAAGTGAGCCTGATCAAAGGAGGATTTGTTTTGACCTTATTGTCTAGCTTGCTGGGGTTAATTACCCTTAACTACAGAGGTATACAAAGTGATTTTATTGCTTTGAAAGGAGATGCTGTAGAGATGGTAAATAACTATGGAAAAGTGTACACATTTTGCAATTATACCGTTCGTGGATCACGTGAGTTGACGGCAAATCAACAAAACCGCCTTCTAGCGTTGCAAGATCAATTACTCTTATCTTTGACTAAATTTAATAAAGTACACATGAGTTTAGGACACCTCGTCTCCCCAGAGACATACTCTCAAAGTCACGAACTAGCATGTTGGATGAATCACGTTATATTGAGCGATTCAAAAATATGCACATTAGAACTCAAGTCACCTGACGAAGCGGACAAATGGAGAGTTAACGTTATAAACCAAATAACACGAAACCAAGTCGAACATCAAAAAATAATAAATACACTTAAAGACTTCGCACTAAGCTACATATCCGATCCAAGAAATGTACTATACCCTAACCCGGGTTGCGACCTAGAAAAAATTAGTGAATATTGAACTTCTTATTTTTTAGGCAACCAAGTAGGGTCAATGCTAAAGAACAAAAAACGCAAGACAGTAGGAAGCATAACACCGGGTGCGCAACATTGGCCAGCAAATTTAGTGACAACAAAAACCACAATGCATTACATATAGAAACTATCCACAAACTTCGACCAAAAACTTCTGAAAAAGACACTTACTCACCCCAGCTTTTTAGGAAGCGACGCGGGCAGAACCGCGCGCCGCTTCACGGCAAACTCAACTAATAACACGCAGCACAAACCGCACGTCTCTTCATGAACAAACGTATCAATGTTCTCATCTCGAATCTCCAATTGTAACAACTCATGACTCAAATCTCAACAGTAATAGCAACATGCATACCCTGCATGGCAAACCACCCTCACCGATCGTCCTCATGCGTTTCCATTGCTTAATACACAGCAACACGCCATGTACTCCCTACATATGCCGCATAGCATATTCTTTAATACTGGGGAGCAGCTCAAAATTTGTTTTTGCAAACAACCAAACCTAGTCCGCAGTTTCAGTAACCATCTAGCTTCAACTGTGCTCCATAAACTCTCTTACCTTTGATAATTGGAACTTTGCCCTCTTCTCAAAATCACTCAAGATTTGGCTTTCGCTGTGCGTACAGCTTCTTCGTTTAGCCTTTGATTTTTTTCGGGTGCTAAATCAGCCCAACAAACGTCAGAAGAATTGTGTCGGCGCACAGCGAACAGGAGGATGTCAGTACCACACTGGCGTAACCATTTCGCAGTCAGATCCAAGAAGTGTCGTAGCAAGGCGCGTAGTTTGTTGTGTCCACAGGCAGAGCGGCCGCTGATGGGCGCGCCATGGTAGAAGTCTTGCAGGAGATTGACGTGTTGGTCGTATGTATTCGCCAAGATTAACAATCGATCGTCTTCCATGTTGTTGCTAACTCCAAGCCAGCGGTACAACATCCATGTAACCCCAGTAACGATCCTTGTTAACGAGTGGTTCGCAGCCTACCATGGGGTTTATGTCTTGTCAACATTGTGCACGTGCTCATGTAAGACCAGAGCGTTGCCATGTTTCTGCGGTCAGTATTTCTACGGTGAGATATAAAGGATTTTGTTTGCTTGCCGATAATCAGGTAACTTGGTGCGTTTGGCATGACTGATAGGAGATCTGGGATATGACTAAGGGCGAGAATAAGAAGCCAGCCAGTACTTTCATGGTTGTCCTGCTTTCTGTTGTGTTGTCTGTGTCTATCAGCAATACCCTTTATATGCATGATAAGGCTAAAGACAAATTTAACCGAATGGTTTCAGAAGCGAGATCTGCCGTTATAGGTATGGATCTGGATAAGCGGGAAATTTACAGGATTTGTGGCAGTAGTTTGAAGAGTAAAATTTCAGAAGATGGTCAGAGTAGGCTTGATGACAGACAATTAAATCTCAGGAAAAATACGGAAAAATTAAGGGACATTTATGAACTGTTAACATCCACAGGGAAAATGGACAAGAGTACGTCGCGTAACCTAGAAAGCTTTGCAAAGAAACACGAAAGTTTATATCGAGCGGAGTATGGACTGTGCCCAGAATCTGTATATTCAGAACCCATAGTAATGGATAAAGAATTTCCCGGTTTGGGTGAGGACGCTACTGCTGCTCTGAGCAATTTGATGATGGGCGACAGATGGTGGTCACCTTAATCTTTCGTTGTTTGCCCTCTTGATTGTCCTCAACCATCCCCAATGTTCGCACCAGAACATGTAGTGCCGCCGCCCGTATTTTTGCATGCTACGCGCATTGCGATGCATTGGTTGGCATTTACACCACATGGTTATACTATTATCATCAATATTGTTGCGCGGTCCACACCGAAGGTATTCGCTGCTCGTAAATTTATGGAAGAATGAAGCGTTGTGAAGAAATCAAGTTGTGCACTAACTCGTGGTCCCATAGCAGAGGCGTTTATTCTTTCTGTACTCAAATGCAAAGATAGCAGCGTGGTTGATTTTTCCACGTGGAAGGTAGCAAGGTTGCTTACGGATAATTTGGTAAAAGCTGAGCAGAAAAATTTCCAACTGAATTTAGATCCTTTGTACGCGCTGTACATCGATGCTCTGGGTCGCCTCATGGATTTTGTGGCGCAGTTTTCCATGGTGCCCGTTGGCCATGAACTCAATAAAAACTGCGATGCAGCAAAAGATATCTATCCATGGTGTGGTCCGCCCATGAGTCCATTAACCATAAATTATTTCAATTGCTGGGCGCTGTTTGATATGTGCGTTGGTGCTACGCGAGAGACGTATACCACTGTCATGATGGAGTGCAACAAAGTGTTTGGTACCAATGCGGCTTTGACTAGGCTGTTGGAGGCGATGCAGAAATCTCGTATGGGTTTGTACGTCAACGAAGGGAAAGATAACGGATTTGTTTATCTTCGGGAGTTATGCACCAATCACATAA
>CAZYIF010000018.1:0-37366 GCA_964646995.1 uncultured Gammaproteobacteria bacterium | reverse complement strand
AGTCTTGGTTAGAAGAAGATCCGGCGGTGCGTTGGTTGCTGATGCAATCAGCACCGCTGTTGGTACCCTACAGGCCCAATGCATCTATGTGTATCACGGTGCGCTAGATCGTGGGTTTACGTCCTGGTTTTGCTAAAGCGCTGGATAGTCAGTTTCAACGGCTAGGACAAGCGGCAACTTATGTTAGCTGCAATGGTGATAGCACTGATGTGTTAGTCATGGCGCGACGACCTGAGCAGCTGTTTAGTCTGGGTCAAGATGCTATCCATGCAGAGCAGCCAGAGCTAGCATTGCGTGTGTCAGAACAGTTAGTCCCACAGTATGGCGATTGCATCTTCATTGATGCAGCCGTTTATCGCATTGCTGCACAGCCACGCTTGGATTTACATCAGCTGTTGTGGTTTGTGGCTTGTCTGCGTGAGGAACGCTATGTTGAACCTGCAAATTAGTGCAACGCCGTTACTGCAGCAATGGCAAAGTCAGGTGAACGAGCCAGCGTTACGGATTGCAGTGGTACGGGCATTAAATAAGACAGCACGTTGGTTACGCACGCAGGTAGCACGCGACACGGCAAAGTCGCTGGCTGTGCCAGTCAACGCAATTAAACCAGGCTTGGTGTTGTTACATGCTAATAGGCAACAGTTGCAATCTGGAGTTGCTCTTGCTAACAATGCAGGGGTTATCAAAGGCAGCGCGTTAGGCAACCCACGGCAAACGCTAAAAGGCGTAAAAGTCGCTCATCGATTTTGGGAACATGCTTTTCTAGCGACTATGCCTAGTGGTCATAGAGGTGTATTTAAGCGCCGTGGAACAGCTAGCTTACCGATTCAAGAGATACAACTGGTGACTACGGGACGCATGGCTAAAGTGATGGAACATCTAGCCGATGATGCGGCGATGCAATACTTTGAGACGCTGTTGGTACGTGAATTGGGCTACTTAAAGCGATGACAGATTTAGTTGAGTTGCAACATGCAATCACCGGTGAATTGGCAAAAGTCCCCGGGGTGCAAACTGTTACCGCATTGCCACAACGTTTAGATCACATTACTGTTCCGGCACTATTACTAGATTGCGTTGAAGTCACCCCGGCAGAAGATAGAGGTACCGGTGAGTTATTGTTAGATAGCCACTGGGAGCTACGCTTAGTCGGCTCAGAGCAGCAAGCCAAAATAATCCTATTACAACTCTTGCAAGCGGTGTTGCTTAAATTACAGCAGCAATACTGGGGGCTGGCTGATGTAGGTCCCGTTAAATTAAAACACGTCGCTTTAGATCACTTTACCCCACTGCTAGCAGGGCATACGATTTGGTTGATGGAATGGACGCAAACGCTTGCGTTGGGAGAATGTGTATGGGATGGCAGTACTGTGATGCCAGAGCGACTAATCGTGAGGGATGAACATGCCAGTTGATTTTGAGATTGCTGAATTGCATAGGCGTCTAGCGAATCTGGTGCGTGTAGGGCAAGTCGCTGCGATTGATTATGCGGGCGTCGTGCCTAAAGTACGAGTGGCTATAGGCGCATTGACTACAGCTTGGCTGCCGTTACTGTGCATGCGCGCAGGGGTAGACACTAGTTGGTGGCCAGTTGATGTGGATGAACAAGTACTAGTGCTTTCACCTAGCGGAGATTTGCCACAAGTGAATTTCCCAAGTTCCGGCAATCAGGATGTACAGTGCCACACTTACCAATATGGCGCGGCATTCACCTACGACAAGGTGTAGCACTATCTTGACATCGCTTCGCCAAAATAGATTTGCTTTTTTTATGAGCAATGGTACAATGTGGGTCGTATCTCAAAGGTAAGTAAAGTCGATGATACCAAAACTGGATTTAGAGGTCGTTTCACGCCCTAGTAAAGATGTTCGAGCGTGGCAACTGCCTACGGAGAGGCTCTGTGTGGACTGGAAATATCATGCTGTTAAAGAGTTTACGCATGGACGTTTTGTCTCTTACCAGGAGTTGGTTGATTCTCCCGGGATAGATGTAAGCACACCTAATTATCGTTTTCGGTACGAGACTGACGAATCTCACAATCAGTTGGTTGTCAGCCGCCTCAACAAATCGACTCAGGGCGTACCTTACGGTTGGAAATTTCACATTTCGCTCGCAGATGAAACGCCAGAAGGCTTAGCTCGTGCTTGGCGATGTGTTATACCGATCATAAAGCAATACCGAGTTAACGTGTTTAAAATGATCATTCCAAGAGAAGGCTGCGAGCTTGAGATAGACCCTAAGATCCAAGGTAGAACCATGACGCTTTACGCTTGTAAAGAGATTTTAACTCTCTCGCAATGGCGGCAATTGCTAATTGAAATAACCCAGCAACTACAGAAGCAAGGACTTCGTCCTGGAGCGCGTTCTACGATCTGCAGCTCTATTGGAGACAACTCTTACTTGAGCTATCGCAACGAGACGCGCAATGGAAGATATCTAGCTGCACATAGTGCGAATAATTACAACCCAGATAATTTACCAGACCCATTCCACAATATGATGGCACAAGAAGTTGGATCTTCTTATTGTCCTTGTCCGTTTGTCCGGTAGACAAAGTTTATTGTTTAGGAGAAATAGCTATGAAATTTTTTAGTGGTCACACAAAAAGCAGCAATAAACATCCACAACTTTCGTCAGAGCAGTACGCTATAAGCGGAGGTGTATGTACGCTAGAGACAACAAATATAGGTCTGGTAAAAAAAGTACTAGAACAGCTAAAATGGCTCAATGAAGATTTAGCCACATTCCCTGAATACCAAGATGCCGGGGAGCGAGGGCTAATTTTGTTTAGGGCGAAAACTGCATTAAATAATGGTAAATTTACGATGACAATAGAAGGTGATATGAATAGGCTTTTGCAGTTTTTCCAATCGTATGAGAAATTGAGTCGTTCCGGCCACTCTCAACAACACAATGAAATGCATACAGTTTCGGAGGCGCAGCGGCTTTTAGCTAAATAACGGCTACATGTTGTATCTTCAGCGAGGAAAACAAAAGCCCACGTCCCATACGTACGGTGGATAGCGCTGTTATCGGTATTGTCGGTACAGCACCTCAAGCGTTAACCATGGATTTCCCAATACACACGCCGGTGTTGATTGCAGGCAGTCGTAGTGAAGCGGCAAAACTAGGCGTAACGGGAACACTGCCTGCGGCTATCGATGGTATTTTAGATCAAGCAGGCGCCAGCATTGTAGTGATACGTGTGCCAGACAGCGCTGATGCAGCGGAACAATTAAGTCATGTATTAGGTGGAGTAGACAGTGCTACCGGTCAGCATTTAGGTTTGCACGCACTGCTAGCCAGCGAGGCAGTATTAGGTGTCACACCTAAGTTATTAATCGCACCTGGATTTACTCAGAGCCAAGCCGTGGTGAGTGAACTATTGGGCTTAGCCGATCGCTTACGTGCGATTATCATCGCAGATGGACCCAACACTAACGATCAAGAAGCGATCCATTATCGCGAACAATTTGGTAGTGTACGGGTTTTCTTAGTCGATCCGTTTGTTAATGTGTTTAATACAGCCACACACATAGAAAACGCAATGCCTGCCAGCTCACGCGTTGCTGGCATTATTGCAAGAACCGATCACGACAAAGGGTTTTGGTGTAGTCCTTCTAATCAAGAAATTTACGGCATTACCGGCACTGCACGCGCCATTGATTTTAGTTTAGGTGATGCTAATGCACGTGCTAATTTACTGAATGCGCATGAAATCACAACCATCATTCAAAAAAATGGTTTTAGACTGTGGGGCAATCGTACCTGCTCTAGTGATCCAAAATGGGCGTTCTTATCAGTGCGACGTACGGCAGATATGATACACGAAAGCTTATTGAACGCGCATCTATGGGCAGTGGACAGGGATATTAGCAAAATCTATATCGAAGAAGTACGCGAAGGCGTCAAAGCTTATCTGCGGTATTTAAAAGCCATAGGTGCGATCATCGATGGTGATTGCTGGGCCGATCCCGCGCTGAATACTCCTACGCAAATTGCATCAGGCACCGTGTGTTTTGACTTTGATTTTACGCCACCTTATCCCGCGGAACATGTCATCTTCCGCAGTCAATTGGTACAAGATTACTTAACCGAAATTCTACCTTAAGGAGAGAACAGCTTATGGCTAAGATGCCGCAATACTTGCGCGCGATGAATCTGTATGTCGATGGTTATGGCTATGCGGGTCAAGTTGAAGAAATTACCTTGCCTAAGCTTACCATCAAGACTGAAGAATATCGCGGCGGCGGTGCCGATGCACCGATTGAAATTGATGTTGGGATGGAAAAGCTAGAATGTGAGTTTACCGTCAATGCGTATGCGCCGTCGCTATTGCAACTATGGGGCGTTATGCCAGGTAGGCACGTCAATATCACTTTGCGTGGTGCTATGGATGAGGCCGGCACCGTGACAGCGGTAGTGGTTAACTTAACCGGCAGCTGGAAAGAAATCGATATGGGGACGTGGAAGGCAGGAGAAAAGTCAGCAATGAAAATTCAAGTAGCGGCGAGTTATTATCAATTAACTATAGGAGGAATGTCGGTCATCCAAATTGATATTCCTAACATGACACGCATGATTGGCGGGCAAGACGTATTGCGTGAGATACGCGCGGCGATTGGCTTATAGAGGAGACGAACATGAGTAGTACTAGCATTTCATTATCTCATGCCATCAGCATTGATGGCGTGCAAGTAGAGACACTTAACTTACGTAGACCCAAAGTACGCGACATGTTAGCGATTGAAAAGAGTGGTCACAGCGATGCGGAAAAGGAAATTCATTTGTTTGCTAACCTTTGCGAAGTGACACCGGATAGTGTGTTAGCGTTGGATATGGCGGACTACGTCAAGCTACAACGCGCGTATCAAGATTTTTTAGTTTAAACCCACAGGAGGCACGGCATGCGGTATTGCTATTAGCCAATTATACCGGTTGGTCACTGACGGAGTTACTGGAGTTAGAAGACAGGGAGTTAATGGCTTGGCTAAAAGCGTTACCTAAGGCGATGGCGATATGCAGCAATCATCCTTCAAATTAAGCCTGCAGATAGGCGCAAGCATTGCGCAGAGTTTTACAACCGCACTCAAAGGCTCTGAAGCGCAATTAGGACACTTAGGCGCGTGTATTGATAAACTCAAACATCAGCAGACAGCGGTAAACAAAGTGAGTATTAGCGATGCCAACGTGGGTAAGGCACGTATTGCTTATGAGGCAGCCAGCAAAGAATTAGTGCGACTAAGGCGAGCGATGCAAAGCACTACAGCGCCTAGCAAAGCCTTACAGCAACAATACGAGCAAGCTAAACAAAAGCTAGAGCGCCTCTCAGGTGCGTTGGAAACACAGCGCACTCAGTTACAACGTCATCGCAGTGCATTGCAGCAAGAAGGCTTAGCTAGCACACAAACGGCAAATGCACATGCGAAGCTGGGCGCCTCGTTAACGCTACTTACCGCTAAATACCAGCGTTTGTCATAGGCGATGCGTGCGCAGCAAGCACTTAAAAGCCGACGCAGTGAATTACGCGGGCAGCTATTTGATGCGGTTGCTTTAGGAACCACTATTGTCGCGCCCATTAAGATTGCGGTGGACTTTGAGCAGTCCATTGCGAAACTAGGCGCAATCACGCGTGCAAGTAATAATGAGTTACAAGCCTTGCAGCAAACGGCAAGGCAGTTAGGCGAGAGCACGCAATTTACCGCAAGCCAAGCCGCTGCTGCGATGACCTTCTTAGGCATGGCAGGCTTTACGACTAATCAAATCCTAGCGGCAACACCCGGGGTACTTGAACTCGCGCAAGCGGCCAGTAGCGATTTAGCTGAGACGGCGGATATTGCGTCCAACATCTTAAGTGGCTTTGCCCTACAAGCCAGTAGCATGGGACGTGTGGGTGATACATTAGCTGCGACGTTTACGACGTCTAATACAACCTTGCAAATGTTAGGTGACACTTTGAAGTATGCCGCGCCAGTGGCTAGCAGTGTGGGCGTGCAACTAGAAACGGTTGCTGCCATGGCAGGATTACTAGGCAATGTGGGTATTCAAGGCAGCATGGCAGGTACCGTGTTGCGTGCCGTGCTATTGCGTTTGTCTGCCCCGTCACAAGCCGCCTCACATGCGTTTGCTGAGCTAGGGGTAGAAGTGACGGACTTTGCGGGCAATGTGCGACCCTTACCTGAATTATTAAATGACATTGCTGAGGCAACCAAAGACTTAGGTAACTCAGAGCGCGCTAGCTGGGTTAAGCAAATCTTTGGAGAAGAAGCAGCAGCCGGTGCTACCGAATTATTAAAGCAAGCGGGTAGTGGGCAACTGCAACGTTATATTGCTAACCTGCAGCAAGCACAAGGCACCACTAGTAAGATGGCAGCTACCATGAGTAAGACCACCTACGGCGCATTTAAACGCCTCAGCAGTGCGTTGGAAAGCGTAGCCATTAGTTTGGTAGTGTGTTATTACCAACGCTAGCAGCGGGCGCAGAATGGTTTGCTAAACTAGGCAGTAGTTTTGCCCGTATGGCCTCTACTTATCCCAGACTTACGCGCGTCATCGTAGGAGTGACCACCGGGCTTATTGCCTTCAAGGTTGTAGCTATTGCCAGTGCGTACGCCTATACCTTTTTAAAAGGCGCGGTACTTTCACTTGTGGTTGCTTATCGTGCGTTTGTTGCGGGACTTGCTTTAGCGCGTGTGGGGATGGTTGGAATGAACGGCTTAGCACTGATTAGTGCAGCACGACTTAGATTGGTAACCCTAGCACAAACCGCACTGAACCTAGCGATGCGTGCCAATCCCTTAGGCTTGATAGTGCTAGGGTTAACGGCATGCGCAGGCGCAGCTTACGCGCTAATTCGTCATTGGCGGCCATTGCATGATTTCTTTCATGGCTTGTGGACAGACATTCAAGCGGTGACACGTATCAGCGTCGATTGGATGATGGCAAAAGTCCAATCGCTGATGCAGCCATTGCAAGCCTTAGGTAGGGTATGGAATAAGCTAAGTGGCTGGGTGCATAGCGAAAATTTACCAGCAGTATCATTGGGTCAAACCATCACAGCGCCATCCAGTAAGCAAACATCAGTGCAGATAACACAATTACTGCCGCTACGCGAAGCAGCCAATATGCCAGCGTCGAATAATCACACGGTGCATCTAAATGCGCCTATTACCATTTACGCTCAGACCGCAACCGATGCAAAAACCATTGCAAGCGAAGTACAAAAAGCATTGCAACAACATACACGGCAATTGCAAAGTCAACAACGTGCCGCTTTGTACGATAAGGTCAATTAAATGCAAGGTACCATGATGGCCTTAGGTGATTACCGTTTTTCGGTTAACACAGCCGCGTATCAAAGCTTAAAGCGACAACACGCCTACCGTTGGCAAGCGCAACCTAGATTACAGAAAAAGCCTCTGCAGCAATTCATTGGCTTAGGGGAAGAAACATTAACCTTAAGTGGTGTGATATATCCACATTTCGCTGGCGGCTTACATCAGCTAGATAATATGCGCGCACAAGCCAAACGAGGTAAACCCTTGCTGCTAGTCGATGGACTAGGTTTTGTGTGGGGCTTATGGGTGATTCAGAGTATCAGCGAAGAGCAAACGCTGCTGTTAGCCAACGGGCAGCCGTGCAAGCAAAGCTTTGAAATCTCCTTAGTTAATTACGGTTAGAGAAAACCAATGACATATTACCAAACCAAAGCAGGCGACATGCTAGATGCCATTTGCTATGCGCATTACGGCGCTTCTACTGGTTACGTGGAAGCAGTGCTATTAGCCAATCCTGGCTTAGCAAACCAGGCGCCGTTGTTGACTGCTGGTATTAGCATCGTATTACCAGAATTACCTGTGTTAGCTGCCAAGCAACAGGCAGTGCGCTTGTGGAACTAGTGTGACACCGGATTTTAAGCTTATAGCCAATCAGCAAGATATTACAGCTATATTACGTGAACGATTGTTATCTTTGACACTCAGTGACGAGGCAGGACTGCATGCAGATACCCTGGAGTTGCAGCTTGATGACAGAGACTACGCGATTGCTTGGCCGACAAAAGGAGCCGAGTTAACAGTGTCATTAGGCTATGCGCCTATACTTGCACGCATGGGTTTGTACGTGGTTGATGAAGTCGAGCACAGCATGCCGCCCGCAACATTAATCATTCGCGCTAAAGCCGCCAACATGCGTGCGGCGATTAAAGCCCCTAAGACTAAAAGCTGGCATGCGGTCTCGCTAAATGAAATCGTTGCCACCATTGCGGCAGAGCAAGGCTTAGTCGCTAAAGTGGCTGATAGCTTAGCAACGATTAGGTTGCCACACTTGGACCAGACAGCAGAATCAGACTTACATCTACTAACCCGTTTAGCCAATGATTATGGGGCTACTGCAAAGCCTATGGGACGGTATTTGGTATTTGTACCGCGTGGAGAGGCGAGAACGTCTGCCAACGACTTATTACCTGTAGTGTCCATAGCGCAAGAACGCATTATACATTACCACATGACGCAGACAGCGCGTAGCCACTATGTTGCAGTCACTGCACATTGGCATGATACAGGTACCGCTCAATTACAAGATGTAACGGTAGGCAGCGGCAAACCCAGCTACGTATTACATCACCCTTATGCCTCTGAGATAGAAGCCAGGCATGCCGCGCAGGCTAAATTTACTGCGTTGCAACGCGGTACTGCAACCTTGTCATTGAAGATAATAGGCGATGCAAACCTGCAGGCAGAAGGCAAAATCAAACTGCTATCTGTACGTGAGCCTATCGCTGGCGAATGGGTGGTACAGCAAGTAAAACATCAATTGGATAGCCAAGGATTTACGTCAATCATCGAAGCCATGTTGCCAAAAACTTAAGGAGGAAATTATGCTTACACTACTCGCAAGTCTGCTTGGCTTTGTCAGCAGCGCGTTACCCAAATTACTCAATCTCTGGCAAAATCAGCAAGACAAACACCATGAGCTTGCAATCATGGATAAGCAGCTCATGCAAATGCGCTTAGGTCACCAACAACAGCTAGAAGAAATCAAAACGCAAGCAGAAATTGCCAACACGCAAGCGCTTTATCAATACGAGATTCACAGCAGCGGCGTACGTTGGGTAGAAGGTTTGCGTGCCACTGTGCGGCCTGTAGTGACTTACCTTTTGGTATTACTCTTCATCGCAGTTAAAGGTGCTGTAGTCGTTGCCTGTTTGCAACAAGGCCTAACACTCGCAACTTGCATGCAAGGTATTTGGGACGACGAAACAGCATCACTCTTTGCTGCAGTCATTGGCTTTTGGTTTGGGAATCGTACGTTTAAATAACTATGCGACATATCACAGAAAACGGCATTGCACTCATCAAGCAGTTTGAAGGGTTCCGCCCTAAAGCTTATCGCTGCCCAGCTGGGTTATTGACGATTGGCTATGGGCATGTGATACAGCCAGGAGAAACTTTCTCGGATGTCATTACAGAAGAAGCAGCCAGCGCATTACTTGGAACAGATGTGCAAAGTGCAGAGTCTGCAGTGTTACGCCTCATTACCGTTTCCCTCACAGAGGGACAGTTCGATGCTCTGGTATCGTTTGCCTATAACCTAGGTGCTGGCGCTCTACAACGTTCAACCCTACGGCAAAAGGTTAACCGCGGCCAGCACAGACAAGTACCGGCAGAATTTATGCGTTGGACACGGGGAGGTGGTAAAGAACTACCAGGATTAGTGAAAAGGCGTGACATGGAAGCACGCTTGTATGCAAGTCAATTCAGCTAAAAATCAAAAAAAATAATTCGCAACAAACGCTTGATGTCTCCGCCACATCGAGCGACACTCATCAAGCGCGGTGAATGAGTGCGACAACACTCATCCACCACTTGCCACAACAACGACTTGTATGAGGAGCCGTGTCATGACCGTACATGATTGTAATGTATCTGCTATGAAACCGATAGGGCAGTATTGTACCTTGCCATTGTTATCAACGAATAAATTACCGCAATTGCCCATTTTATTTGCCGATAGCCCACCTGCACCACCGCCATTGCCAGTATTTACCTCTAGGCGTAATAACACCGACTGGACAAAAATGACAATCTCATGCAGGAGGACAATACAATGAATTGCAGCCCAGCCAAAATAATTCAGGTGCGTGAGCTCAATGATACGCTCGATGAAAACCTACGTCACGCCAAAGCGCTATTAGACGTTGCACTCACGGGTGATTTCGTCTCGTTGGACCCGCATACTCAATACGACTTCTTATCTGTGCTAGACGATAAGATGAACGTTGCGATGCAGGCACACCGTACCATGGTAGCGGCGTGTAATGCTGTGGGTGATGTGTGACAAAAAAATAAAAAATTTGTTTCACATCACTCCGATAGTGACGCCTTGTCGCGGAGATACTTGTGGTATGAATTTTTACACTCAAAAAGCCACGGGGCAGAGGATGGTGCACAAATGAAGCGCTAGTCACAGTAAGTATGCACAACCACTGTATATTTTAAATTACATAGGTACGCGATAACCGTTCTCCTACTCCATTCATATCCTTGCTTATGGCTGCTTGTATCTCATCTACCAGTGCACGTGCTGATGCATCACCTTGCTGCAATGCACACGTTGCCCATCGCAGGGCATCTGCATCTAAGCGACGCGCTTGCTCGGCATTTTCTGGCGTTTTAATTCCTTTGCGTTGCCATAACAAGACAGCAAGTTTATGCATTGCCACTACATCGCCAGTTTCTGCATGTGCTTGTGTGACTTTGCGTTCTACCTGCAACAGTGTCTCTCGTGCTAGTTTACGTTCGTCATCGGCTTTTGCGGCAATAACTGCTTTCTGTGCCCACTCTAGCGCACCCTCGTGATCCGTTTCTATCTCTTCACCTGGGTTACCATATGCAAAGATTTTAGCGATCTGGCACATGGATTTACAGTGTCCTTGCCTAGCGGCTAACAAAAACCATTTATGTGCTTCTAATAAATCACGTTCAGCAGGATTATTAGGAATATTGCTACCCTGCGTATGAAACTTACCTAGCATATAACACGCTGAAATACCGTTTTCCTCTTCATTCACTGCCTCCTGGTAAAACGCATAGGCACGCGTATAATCACCCGTGGCTAACGCAGCTTCTGCTTGTGCGTAGCGTTGTCGCTTAGAAGTAGTGTTCAGTGCCACGTTGTTACCAGATTGCTGTGTCTGTGCAGCAGAAGTCTCCACAATACTAGACGCAGATTGCAATATCCTGCGCGATTGTGCCTCCAGTACGGCAAGCGTTCTTTCTACGTCTTCTTCTATAGTCGGGGTAAACGGTTGGTGCCGATCGAGCAGTGTTGTTAAGCGATGAAAAAATTGCTCCTCTCGTTCTAACCACGAAGCTGGTGACGTACTCATTTGGATCAGTTTGTTGTTGGCCTCCATGTCTCTTAGAATACGCTTTAGTAACAAGCGGTGCTCTCTTGCTTCACGGGACTGCACCTCGCCCAACTGGGCTAAATTGGCATTTACTAGACACAATAACTCTTGTTGCGCTGCGTCGCGTTTTTGTTGTGAACGATAACGCCTGCCTTCTTCTGCTAGTCGTAACCTTTGCTGCTGTAGATCATCATTACGCGCAACAGCATAGTGTCGCCTAAAGTCTTCTGTATCCTGCTTGTTGCCTACCACCAACGCATGACTCAACAGCTGCGCAGCTTCCAACAGATGCTTGTGTAAGTGCTTGAAGCGTTCGTTATCGCTGCGCGCATTCACCACTTGCCAAAAACGACCATTAAAGGTAGGAGGTCTACCGCTGTATTGATTGATAAAGTCTAAACATGCACGAAAGAGCGATGCCAAATTTCGCAAACACGCGACAATATGCTCTTGCACATTCTCTGTTGTATCTAGCGCATGCGCAGAATTCATGATCAGCATGATCTGGTTTTTTAATTCTTCGCACTGCTCTTTATTGTCTTTGACTAGTTTGATTTGGGTGTAAATGGTTTTAGCAAGTGTCACCAACAATTGTACTTCTTCAATCATGTGCTACCTCATTTCTTTTCTAGTCTACTTTGCAACGCATTGAATCCAGGACCACCGGATTGATAAGTAGCAGTATCATCCTTTGCGGGTAGCCTACTACGTAAGACATTAAACTCCGGACCACCCGATTGGTAAGCAACATCCTCACCTTTTGCTGCCATTAATTCAGATAATGTCTGCTGTGTCGTTGGGCGTTTACCGGGTTGTTCCCAACAATGGCGAATTAGGTGTGCGAGCCTAGGTTTCTCGACTTTGCTTAAGTCTTCTTTTTTGCCTTGGCTCACCCACAGCGCCATTACCTCAGCCGAGTGCGCGTTGGCAAACGGACGTTGTCGTGTGCCCAATTCCCAAAAAAGCATGCCCAAACTATACATGTCCGATGCTTTGTTGCACTCCACATCACCTCTGACGATTTCTGGCGCTAGCCACGCAACCGTGCCTACTGCACCTGTTTGTTCGCGCTTGCTTTTGGTGCTACGGCTAGTTGTTTTT
Source organism: uncultured Gammaproteobacteria bacterium (assembly GCA_964646995.1). Classification (GTDB taxonomy): domain Bacteria; phylum Pseudomonadota; class Gammaproteobacteria; order CAZYIF01; family CAZYIF01; genus CAZYIF01. Next base: position 24,854 of record CAZYIF010000018.1, on the reverse strand, counting down.
AATTTTGCTTGCCCAAAGTCAGCAACTTTGGCGCGCAAGCGATCATCTAGCAATACATTCAAACTCTTGATGTCGCGGTGAATGATGTTACGACTATGTAACTCCTCTACGCCGTAGGCAATATCCATCGCGATAACCCAACGCTTGTCCCACGGCAACTCAATGTCACTGCCCAAAACATTATAGAGAGACCCTTTAGGCATATACTCCATCACCATGCAATAATGCGGAGGGCTCGCAATAAAGTCGTGCATATGTACGAGATATTCCGATTCCAATGTCATCATCATGCTGGCTTCACTTAAAAATTCACGTGCACCATCGCCTTGCAATAAGCTGACATTAAAACGCTTGATAGCGACGACTTGCTGGTTCCAACGGCCGGCGTACACAATGCCTGAAGCTCCATCACCGATCGCACGGTCAAAAGTGATTTGATACCCAGCAGCAGTTATCAATGCAGTATTGTCTGTTGTCGTTTCGACAGAATACTCCATGCCCAGAGAGTTGGAGTTTGTGGCAGCAGCACTGCGATGCAAAGATGTGTTTGAAATAGTTGCGCTTGGGTCTAGGTTGCGGAGTTCTGTTTCCACCTCAGCGAGGGCTTTAGTTACATCCTTAAATAGTTGCGAATCGCGCGCCCACAAACCATACTCACTCTTTGCACGTTCGTTCCGTAGTGCATCTGCCTGATTTAAATGGGTAAGCGCCTCGCGAAGATACGCCAACTTAAGTTGATTGGTAGAAAAACCAAAACGACATCTGTCGTAACAGATTTGAGCAAAACCCACAAAAAAAGTCTCTCTATCCCACATATAGAGGTGAGTCTCATAGCCATCGAGTCGAAGTGCTTTTCCCGCGGGCATCCTGCGAGCGAGGTCGGCGCCACTTGCGAACATGGTGTACTTGACGTCGATTTCGTATGGCCATCTCAACATTGAAAGCGTGTTCAGGTCGTGCAGTGGCCCATTATTCATGGCTCTCCCGCTCCCTATTGTCAAACATTTATTAAGTCTATTAACACTATTTTCGACAATAAGGAAAATTGGCATTCCTATGATCGTGGCGAAGCCAACTGCTCTCAGCACACAGCCGTGATCTTCATCCCATTTCCCTATGCGTGGTTGTCCCACAATTTTCCAAGTATACTGACTTCTCATTGTTATATTTCCCCTGTGTTCCTGATCCTGATGGGTGCCTAACTCAGAAGCATCCATCACACATAAACCCACATCTGCATCTAGGTAAGTATGTTACTATGGTGCTTCCCGACGCCTTTAAGTCTTTCAGCACCTTGAGCCTCGATAATGATTTCCGCTGCTTCAACAATGTCACTGATGGACTCGTCAGAAAAATAGCAGTTGCTTATCCTTTTCATTTCCTTGTAAGAAACGTGCCACTGTCAACGCTGATACCAGGTTGGATCATAGTAAGCCAACTATCTGTTAGGTCAAGTACTTTCTTGCTACGTTGCTTGCTGAATTAATTGGCAAATTTTGGACTGTGCAACGTGGTTGGTTGTTCCCCGCAATTCGTGTCATCTTGCGTGCATAGAGCCATTTACCATCGGCGCCGCAGTGCGGCCACGGACGATCTCATTGCTACAAGGTAAGGTTCTATTGCCGAGTGCGCAAGCCGCGCAGCGTGGCGGGGGAGTTGCGGGTGTAGCAGTTCATCACCGGCGCCGCAGCGCGTCTTTGTGTGGGTGTCACCACAGGCTCATCACGGAAACGCAAGCCGCGCAGCGTGGCGGGGAAGTGCGGGTGTAGCAGTGACGGCGTCACCGGCGGCCGCAGCGCGGGGCCACACAAATTATTACTAGCGGTTGCCGCCGGCTCATCGCGACACACAAGCCGCGCAGCGTGGCGGTGAAGTGAGGTGTGGCCAGTAACACCTCATGGTGCCGCAGTGTTACAAGCATAGCCAGTGCAGGGCGCATTCACTAGCAGCGCGGTGGCTATTAAATTATTTTAGTACGGGTATGATGACTTTGAAGACGTCACACTGGGGCCTGCGCAATTCTTACAACTAGCTATCACTCAGCGTTGTTGGGTTCCTTTATTGCGGCAAGTATCGGCATATAAAAAACGACCCTTTCTTAACTTAAGGTCGGTAGATACGTCTATTTCTTGCGCGATGTGGTGCTTGATCATCTACTCTTTCTTGTGCAAATCTTCTAAAAAAGAATAACCCTGCAGCAGCTGCAGCAAGACCTAAAATTATTTTTGGTGAGGTACTAGATGATTCTTTGCCATCAGAAACAATTTCATGAGAAGCATCTTCTCTTTGAAGGGATAACAGCTCATCTTTAGACAATTTTTTAACGATGGTCGCTTGCAAATGAAGTAACTCTTGTGAGGAAGCATCTCCCCCTATTCTAATGGCAATGTGTGCATTTCTGTATGCATCTATAAATTCTCCGAGAGCCAAGTGGGCAACAGCCAAAATTTGATACATCATCCCTTGGTAAGATACGTTTCCTGCGGAAGATCGAACAAATACGTCAGTTACATGCTTAGGCAGTAAATTTATATTTCTTGGCTCCAGATACGTCAACGCTTCTTTAAAGCTTGTAATACATTCAACCCATTTTTTATTAGAAGCCCGAGACATGCCTAAAAGAAATGATCGCAACAAGTATCCCCCTGTGCTCTTCATCTCTGTAGCTACAGCTTCTTTTATCTCGTCTAATTCCATCATTGCAGGAACAATCACCAGCGCCATATCTTCATAATCCATTAACGCTATTTTATCAACGCTTAATAAGCCATGAGCCACATCAACTAAGATATCAGCAAATTTAGCATAGGAGGCCATTCTGGCAGAATTCAACACGTCACGAATAACGCTAAGCAGCATTTCATCATTTGTCTCAAAGTCTGACTCATTAAGTCGCATTAAACTCATTAAGCGGGTTGAAACTTCATCAACCACCAATGAAAATTTTAAAAAAGTCCTGGCAATACTTGCTACTCTTTTTACGGTATCTGCTCTCGGTTGTCTCCAAACTTCTAAAAACACATTTTGGGCTGTTTCTTGTTGATGTCTTTGAATAATGGAATAAGCCGTCATCCTACTAGAAAGCTCGTCACAAATTTCCAATAACTCAGGATATTTTTTACTGAACTTTTTCCATTTCCCATTTTCGCTAAAAAATCTTGTTATATTTTCAGCAGATTCCCTATCAAAACCCATCAACTGTAAGACACTGGATTGTCTTTCCTGTTCATCTGTTATATCTATGATAATAAATTCTGCTTCTTCAATTAGCCTACTAATACCTTCTTGCGTAAGGGAAAGTTCTGCTATGACTGCTTGAGGTTGAGTAAATCCAAAAAAGCCGACGGTAGCACCAATAGTAGCCAGAGAGGTTAACGACGGTGTAGTGACTGGAAATAACATTTGCAAATCCTTCTCGTAAGTGCAGTTTTTGTCAATAAAAAACGTGCGTTTCCTTAATACTCAACACGCTCTGCAAAATTTGGTTTTCACCTCAATTTTCTTGTAAAAAAATCGTATACTATTCAAAACATAAGTTGCATAGCTAGCCTAGCGGGTTTATTCCTATCCTAGATATAACACACAGACACTACCATCCAACCAATTAGTCGGTCAAGATATTTTTGATGGTTTTTGTTGCTGTCGAGCGCTGCGCATAGGCGCGCAGGGTGGCGGGGGCAGGTGTACCTAGAGGTAGGCAGCACCGGCGCCGCAGCGTGTTTTCTTTGCGGTGGAATACCCGCTACTACTGGTCGTTATGCACGTTGTAACACGAAAGTTAGTGCTAATTTACTTAACCAGCTGCTGTTGAATAGCCTGTTGAAATATGTGATTAAACCTGGATACTTCATCAGAACCAACGTTATGCACAAATCGCTGTAACTCTTCTGCAGTCATCTGATTTAGTTTTTGAATAACGTCGTGCAACTGATTGGCAACTTGGGCTTCTTGATGCTGTGCTGCGGTATTCTGTTGTGCGGTTTTGTAGCGTATGACCATCTCATCGTAAGTTTGCACCTGCTCTTGATGTACCTTTAGCTGGTCACCAGACAATGCTGAAGGATCAAAATCAGTGAATTCTAGTTCGCTTAGCTTTTGTATTTCAAAAAGATCTTGGATACCGCTTATGTCTGTTAATTCACGAGAAAACTGCATTAGCTCCCGCTGCTTTTGCGGTTCATAATTTTCAATGGCACCTAACACTACTCGACAGCCAAGTACTGCGGCGAGTTTATCTGATAAGGGGGTCAGATTTCTTCCTGCACCCGTATGCATATTAACAAGTAAATACAGCGCATCACCGTTCGGATCATCGTCTGGATAATCCCCATCATTCGGCTGATAAATTCGCGCATTAGCAAAACGCACGTCACCCACCAGCTGTTGAATCACTGTTTGTTTTTGTATGATCTCTGCTAGTATCTTCATAATAACTCCTGATGCGAGGAGTGTATCACTCTCCATTTCCGTTCACTACGGACAACGTAATTAACCCTGACATCCATCAATGGCACTGTAATAAGTGGGGTAGGAGCTAATCGGAATCCGCAGAGTGCCCCCACGGCTCATCACGGTATGCAAGCCGCGCAGCGTGGCGGAGGGGAAATGCAGGTGTAGCCCCCCATCACTGGTGCAGCAGCGCGGGTATCTCTACGGTTGTGCGTATGTCGCCACGGATTCATTGCGGCAACACAAGCCGCTCAGCGTGGCGGGGGAGTGCAGGTGTTATAGGTAGGCAGCACCGGCGCCGCAGCGCGGGGTATTTACGGTTGTGCGTATGTCGCCACGGATTCATCGCGGTAACACAAGCCGCGCAGCGTGGCGGGGGAGTGCAGGTGTAGGTGGAGCGGCATTCACGGCGCCGCAGCGCGTCTTCTTTGTTGTGGTGTCGCCATAGGTTTACCGCAGCACGCGAGCCGCGCAGCGTGACGGGGGAGTGCAGGTGCGGCAAACTAGTAACACATCACCGGCGCCGCAGCGCGCCACGGACAATGTCATTGCCACAAGATTTATTGCCGGACACGCAAGCCGCGCAGCGTGGCGGGGAGTGCAGGTGTAGGTTGAGCGGCATCACCGGCGCCGCAGCGCGGGTATCTCTACGGTTGTGCGTATGTCGCCACGGATTCATTGCGGCAACACAAGCCGCTCAGCGTGGCGGGGGAGTGCAGGTGTTATAGGTAGGCAGCACCGGCGCCGCAGCGCGGGGTATTTACGGTTGTGCGTATGTCGCCACGGATTCATCGCGGTAACACAAGCCGCGCAGCGTGGCGGGAATGGGCGTGTGCAGCAGTAACACCATCACCACCGGCGCCGCAGCGCGGCCTCCTTGCTGCGAGTAAGAGATATTTTTTGTCGTCAAGCTTTTAAGGTGCGTATCGCGCTGGGGAATAAGTTGGTTATTTAGGTGATACTATTTGCGTATTTTTATGGAATTCATTCTGCAAGTTTTCTAACTCTTTTATAAAATCTTGTACGTCAAGATAGTAGCCTAAATAGCCTTCCCTTAATTTCCTAGCATTTTGAGCAGCAGCTAAAACAGCAATTTCTTGCGATTTATTTATTAATATATTTTGCTCTATATTTGCATATTCAGTATTTGCTCTTTCTAATTCAGATCCTTTAAATTCTTTTATTTCAGTGTTTTTTGTTTGTAAGTCTAAGATAATGAGGCAATATTTAGTGCCGCGTTGCTTGAATTTCAGGATCTCAGGTATTTTTATAATGCCTTTCAGGGTTTCGATGGCTTGAAGCTTTTTCTCGAGCTCAGTAAATTCTTCTAAAAGCGCTGTTTCTGTTTTGCCTTGATGCTGTTGCAGCACAGCTGTTTTTTCTCTCATCGCAAAGAGAGAACTTGTAACTGCAAAAAACTTGTGCCATTCCGGATCACCAGTGCCAGACTTTAAAGATTGATTTTTTATAATGTCAATTGTTTCAACTGCGGTTGCCCATAAGTGCTGTAATTTGGTTCTTATTTGTAGTTCGATTTGCAACTTATTGTATTTGTCTTCTGCGGATATGAATTCATAAATTAAATGTATACTTCTGTACCCGTATCCTCGCTCCGTTTTGGGCTTTTTGATATAGTCTTTTTCTCTTTTTTGTACAAATGAAAAATCACTCCGTTTTTCTTTCTGCAAATTTTCTTTTAAAGCATATACATCGGACATATTGTCAACGACACATCTAATACCACCAATATCTTGAAAGTCTGCAAGGTCAACATGGGAAATACGTGATATTTTGCTAATAATTGTTGGCATGCGCTTGAGGCGTTGCACAATAAGGCGCTTGACGCGATTTTTTTCAAAGTATATGTGCAAATTAGTTCTAAACCGCACAAGTGGCAACGCATGCAAGGCACGATAGTCATTTACTATGCCAAAAGCCTCGTGATTATTTGGATTATCGTTCAATGCCTTGCCAGCATTGTTGAGCTTTTCTTTCGATGGACGCATGACCCTCACCAAAAAATTTTCTATAGTAGGATTAGTAGGGTTTAACTAACTATGTGTCAAGGAATAATTGCCCCATATGACGCACGTAAGCTAGAGATAAGTTTGCAGGGGTCGGCAAAGCTTTTCACACAATGTTCTCATCGATACCCCAAACACGGTGTCTGTCTCGGTGGTTGGCTATGTCCGCCATAGGCGGCGAAGAACCTCTGCTGTCGCGTGCCTTTAAGAAGGGGGCAGAACTATTTTACCTTCGTCGCGACACGCAAGCCGCGCAGCGCGACGGGGGAGTGCGGGTGTAGCAGTAACGCTAAACGCCATTATCGGCGCTGCAGCGCGGCCTCCTACAAGTTGCTGTACGTGTTTGCAGGCTCTAATCGTGGAAACGCAAGCCGCGCAGCGTGGCGGTAAAGGGCAGGTGTAGCAGTAGTCGATAGCGCAGCACGCGCGGCTGCGGTGTGTGGTGGTGATGCTGATGCTGTGTGCGACGCCTGCTGTGCTTGCACTTGTGTCTTAACGTGCACACCATTGAAGTCCTGTGGCAAAGCAGCACGTGCGGCTGCGGTGTGGGGTGTGTTGGTGGTGTTGATGTTGTGCGTAGCTGTGGCATGCATTTGCCACCACTGTACGTGCGCCAGCTGTGAACGTAACGCGTTAACGTATGATGCTTCCTGAAAACTGTCTTGACCGCACAGCCGGCAGCATCCAGCAGCGCCATAGCACGCGCGGCTGCGGTGTGGGCTGTTACCCCGCAGCGCCCTAAACAGGCTGCTTTTATTATGGGTTAAAGCTCGGATATGAAGGATTAGCAGAAGTCAATTGTGCCAACGTCCGTTGTATCTCATCAATCAAGATATCAGCCTCTTGCACGCCTTGGCTTCTTGCCGATTGGGCGAATTTGAGCGCTTCATCAAATTGTCTGCGCTTTGCATCGTCATCTTTAGGTGGCGCAATACCGCCACTACTGTGAAATAAATGGCTTGCAAACTCATGCATGGCTTGTGGGTTATTGTGCGCCTTAGCGTGATACTCCGCCCGCAACCGCTGCGCTTTTGCAAGCGTTAATTCCGCTTGTCGTTTATCTTTCGGCTCCGCTTGCTTGACTGCCAGCTTAGCCCAATGCAGCGCACTATCAAAATCATCCATGTGCTGCTTCTCTCGACCGCGATAAGCTAACTTTTCAGCGACTTGCACCATTGATTTTACATGCCCGAATTGGGCACCACGTAAGAACCAATGCAGCGCTTTATCGGGGTCTTGGGGGACAGGGCGTGTACCAGGTAACTCACTGTCGTCGGCATTGTAGAAAAAAGCGACCCGATAACAAGCAGGTGCATGCAGGCGGCTGGCGGCTTGTTGGTAATCCGTGAAGGCATTTCGGTAATCACCGTTGGCGGCGTTGGTATTGGCTTTTTGATACCATTGCTCGCACTCTTCATGATGTGTTTGCTGTAGCTGTTGCAATGCAGTAAACAGTTGTTGGCAAAGTACTCGGTAGACACCGTATTTCGGTGAACCTTCTCCCAAGTTGTACAGGACAGGAATTAAACCGAGCGGGCGTGTATCTACCATGTTATGCAAATAAGCATCTCGGCCTTGCGCCCAGCCTTGGCTTGATAGTCGGAAGTCCCGAAATAAGATAGAGCCAATATCGTCTGGAAAAGCGGTGGCAAAATCGCCCTCAAACATCAGCGGCAATAGGCAATTGGGATCCAATGTCAATTTTTGTTGTATACGCCGATACTCGTATTTCATGTTATTATCGTCTCGCTCAGACAGCCTTGCTTTAAGCTTCGGCGTGCCGATTAGCAGAACAAAATTGCACTGATCCAGTTGGTCCATGTAAGCGTTAATGTTGCTGGCTAAATCGGTAACATCGAGAAAAACTGTTGCTCCTAGCGTCACTAAGTCACGCTTTAGATTCGTTAACCGCTGCTGCAACTGATCCCGCGCTTCGCCCACAGGCGGCCAGGCATAACTGATAAAGCAACGTGGTTGCGTTGCATCTGCAACCAAGGTCTTGACGTTTTCAAGAAACGTTTGCCAATGGCCTCTGACACGCGGGCTATACGGATTGTTTTCATTGCGGTCATTAAAGCTAAGCATGACTTGTCCCCCCTCTTAATTACTGAACAGAGTAGGTCTGGGTACCGCTTGCGACACATACTTCGGCGTCGCTTCGTCAATCGCCTCAATCGCTTTTTGCGCTGAAGGTCTTGCTTGTGGATTTCTTTCCCAACACCATCGAACGAGGTGAGCGAGTTTTGGTTGTGGTATCTTGCTTAAATCCTCGCACTTGCCTTGGCTAATCCAATGAGTCATTGCTGTGACGTTAGGCGCGTTAGCAAACGGGGTTTGTTTCGTTCCAAGCTCCCACAACGTCATGCCAAAACTGTACATATCGGTTTCTTTAGAGCATTCAACTCCCTCGCGTAAAATTTCAGGGGCCAACCATGCCACTGTACCGACTGCGCCCGACTCAGCACGCCGACTTTTTACACTCTGACTGGAGGTTTTAAGTTTGGCTTGTCCAAAATCAGCTAGCTTGGCTCTGAAGCCATGACCAATTAACACGTTTAAGCTCTTGATATCACGATGCACAATGTCCTTACTGTGAAGAGCCGCCACACCATGGGCGATGTCCATGGCAATTACCCAGCGTTTATCCCAAGACAAGTCCATATCACTGCCGAGTACCTGGTACAGCGAGCCATTAGGCATGTACTCCATGACCATACAGAAATAGGACGACTGAGCAACAACATCATGCATTTTGACAAGGTAATCCGATTGCAAGTCCATCATGAAGCTCGCTTCTTTGAGGAATTCACGCAGCTCATTGCCTCTTAGCTGGGTTGCGTGAAATCGCTTAATGGCAACTTCTTGCTGGTTCCAAGTTCCTTGATAAACTACACCAGAAGCACCTTCACCTAGTACTTTGCCAAAATTGGTGATGTGACCACCAGCGGTTAGCACAGGACCTAGTGCTGTTAAATCCGTTGATTGATTATTTGCGGCTATAGGCGATACTTTGCTTGCACGCGTTGCTTGTAATTCCTTACTAGACGAAGCAGTAGTGGCTACAGGATGCTTTATTTCCGATTCACGCCGCTGTGCTTCCAGGTGCAGTTCCTCAGTTTCTTGAAGACTTTTTGTGATTTCCTTAAAAAGCTCAGAATCACGCGCCCACAAACCGTATTTGTTTTTGTTAAGCGGACTGCGCCGTTTGTCAGCTTCCTCTAGATAGCCAATAGCTTCACGGAGGAGGCTAGCCTCTGAATACCTCCCATGCCACTTACACACTTCCGCAAAAGCAACAAAGAAAACTTCAGCATCCCACACATAGGCAGGTCCAGTAGGCGTATCGAAGCGGAGCGATTTTCCGGGAGAAAGGTTTTCAGCGAGAGCAGCACCTCGAGAAAATATTTCGTAGATTCCTTCATCAGAATCGTAAAATTTCACTGGTGGACCAGGGAGCCACTTTATTCTTTCAAGCTTTCCCCAGTTACGGCGCTTCCGTTCCCGCCCAGTCTCGATCAGATGGTCGAGTCGCCAAGAATGCGCATTAGTCGAAATATCAGCACCTACGACCATTCCTATGCCGCAGAAAAGGGAGCCAAAGCACATCATCCAGCCACCGTTTTCTGAGGCCCAAACCTTGGCTCTAGGCTGTTTGCAAATAGACCATTCGTTAACCATAATTCCCCCCTCTGTGATATAGCACGACCAACACGGCGCAAAACACCGTGCCCATGTGCCGAATTTGTAGAACTTGTCGCGCGGCGTGTCGCCGATTAGTTTGTAGCAGCGCTTTGTTACTGTTGCCACTGATATGGAGGGGGTGAACTAGAGAGGACCTTGCACCCGAAGCCTGCAAAACGATATGTCCGTGTATTCCATGTTGCATTTCCGTTACCACTCAATCCATGCAACGTCCGTATTGCTCCCTGGTTGCCGTTGTGCATTGCGGCGCATGTCGTACACGATATAGCGACTGTTTGGTTGTGTCAACTGCTATCGTTGGCTGTTAGGGGCACTTGTGGCTTCGACCTTTGCGTCTACTACGTCGATTTGCACCCGTATTTGCACGCAACCACGTTTTTCGCTGCACGCTGTGTCAGCGTGACGGAAAACTGTAGGTGTGTATCCGCAATAACGCCACCACCGGCGCCGCAGTGTGGCCACGGACGATCTCATTGCCACAAGGCCTATTAGCGGGGTGTGCAAGCCGCAGCAGCGTGGCGGGGAGTGCTGGTGTAGCTGTAACGCTATCACCGGCGCCGCAGCGCGGGGCCACATAAATCATTACTAGCGGTTGCCGCCGGGGCTCATCACGGAAACACAAGCCGCGCAGCGTGACGGGGGGAGTGTGCGGGTGTAGGTGGAGCGGCATTCACGGCGCCGCAGCGTGTCCTTTCTGTTGTGGGTGTCGCGCTAAGGCTCATCGTGGAAACGCAAGCCGCGCAGCGTGGCGGGGGGTGCGGGTGTAGCCGCGTAAGTGTTATTGGCGCCGCAGCGTGTCCTTTCTGTTGTGGGTGTCGCGCTAAGGCTCATCGCGGCAACACAAGCCGCGCAGCGTGACAGGAAAGTGTGGGTATAAATTGCCACTTACTTAAGTTCCATGCTTGCTACACGTTGTTGCATAGCTTCTTCATTAGCTTGTTGCGGTGGACATCTATGTTCTAATAATTGGTAAGCTGTATGATACATTTGCCATATGTGTGGATGATTTCGCAAGCCCCAAAGGGTAGGGATTAGTCCTAATGGGTTTTCTAAGCTTGCCAATGGTGTCATGCCTGATACAGGGTTATTTGCGTCGAGCTCTCGCAAATCATAAATAAGTTCGCCTAGCCATGGTTTATGCGCTTCATTAGGAAACGACTCTTCGTGTGTGCCTTCAAGCAACAATGGTATTACCTTACAATCACCGGCACATTGGCGAGCGCGTATATGCTGATATTCGATTTTTAAATTATTGTTTTCCGCCGCAGTTGCACGCGCTATTAACTGTGGTGTACCAATAACAAAGACAACATCGCTTTGATTAATTCGCTCAATCATGTAAGCATCGATATTGCCATGCATACGTTGAATATCAAGGTAAACATCTAAGCCTAAAGAACGGAATGTTTCGACAATCACCTTTAACTTTGCTTGTAGGCGTTCAGTTGCAGCCGCATCACCTGGATACCATGCGTAACTAATGAAGCCGGTTTTTAAATTTGGCAATACATTATAATTTTGTGCTAGTAAACTACTGATTGAAACCAACATTTCTGACCAGTATCGTTGTTGCTTTTGAATAGAAAGTGCCTCACTTATACTGGTCAACTTCCTTCTCTGCTGATAGGTGCTGTTAACAAGCAAGGTTTGCTCTGCGTGTTTTTGATTAAATTCTCTTACTTGTGTATCTCGCAAAGATGCCCATCTAATACGTAGGCAGGTTGCATCAACATCAATTAAGGCATCGCCCCTACAAAACAACACCCCGAGGGTTTGTCTCATTGTTCTTGCGTCACGTTCACTAACGCGATCCTCTCTCCACTTTACTTCTATATGATCATCATCTTCGATAGTTACGATGAATTTTGCTTTTTCTCTGATTCGTTTTTGTAATTTTTCGGCAATGGTTGATTTGTCATTAGAGAAAAATCGCGAAGATGCAACAGAGATGGTACTGATGTCTGAATCACTGTCCTCATCACGTTTCGTTTCAAGTTGGTCTGTTTCATCGAAGTCTTCGTCAATTTGAATAGGCTGACGTGGAGTTATAAAAGGATTAATAGCCATTTGTGTGTGTGCTGCGAAGAACGGTATAGTGTGATGTATATTTTTAAAGAAATCGTTTAGCATTGGATCGTCTTGAGCTAAATTAGCTGCAGTTTTTCCGTTTTTGTTTCGTAAAGTAAAAGGAAGTTTTTTAGTCTGCATGACCTGAATCAGATAACGAACAATGTCAACGTGCTTTGATAAAACTGCCAAATGTAATGGTGTATTACCACTGTGGCTATCGTCGTCATTTGTTTTGTTTGTGGTTGAAAGTAGGTTAGCTCCTTGCTCGACAAGTGCTTCTACTTTCTCCAATGAAGCATGCTGAATGGCATGGTGAAGTTTGTCGTGTAACTGCTGATTACGTCGTAATTGTGAGTTAAGACGCTGCCGAATTGTATCATCAATGTTACTGCATTCCAACACAAGTGATACAATTGCGGTGTTAATAAGCGTGGCGGCGAGTGCCTCTGCTCCGTCATCGCTGATGCAACAGTTACTCAGGTTAAGAGAGGCGAGAGTAAATGCTTGTGGAAGATGAAGACTGAGTGCCTTAACCCCTTCGTTACCAATACCACAGCTTTCGAGGTTAAGTGAGCTAAGAGAAGAATGTGGAAGTTGAGTGGCGATGGCTTGTACTCCATCGATACCAATCTTATTGTGGCTAATGTTGAGTAACCTAAGTGAAGAGCGAGAAAGTTGGTCGGCTATGGCTTTTGCTCCATCTGTACCAATTTCGCTGTAGTAAAGATCAAGCGATGTGAGAGTTGTCATATGTGGAAGTTCTTCGGCGAGTGCCTTTGCTCCGTCGCTACCAATGCAGCAACGTTTGAGACTGAGTGAGGTGAGCAATGAATGAGGAAGTTGCTTAACAAGATTCTTTGTTATACGGCTACCGATGAAACAGTTAACAAAACTAAAAGACGTGAGTGAGGAATGTGGAAGCTGTTCGGCGAGAGCTTGTATCCCTTTGTCACCGATTGTGACTTCACCAAATTCAATCGAGGTGAGAGAAGAACCAGAAAGCTGCGCGGCAATAGCTGCTACTTCATCGTCATGAATTGTGCTGCTCCTTGATAAAAGGTTGCTGGCGCAAATTCTAAGTGAGGTGAGGGCATGTGCGTGAGGAAGTTGTTCGGCAAGCTTTTTGATCATATTGCCTCTGTTACTATAAAGGGTGCAAAGAACAAGAGAAGCAATTGAGCTATGAGGAAGTTGAGCAGCAAGTGCGTTAAATCCATCAGCTTTGACCAGCTCATCTCGCCCAAGAGTAAGTGATCTGAGCAAAGAATGAGGCAGTTGCTCAGCGATGGCTTCGACTCCGTTGTTACCAATCTTGTTCCAATAGAGACTAAGTGAGGTGAGAGATGAATGAGGAAGTTGTGCAGCGAGAGCTTTTGCGCCGTTGGCACCGATTCCATTATTTGCAAGGTTGAGCAAAGTAAGTGAAGAACTAGGGAGTTGATCGGAAATAGCTTTGATCCCGTTGTCACCAATGTTGTTCCAGTAGAGATTAAGTGAGGTAAGAGATGAGCAGGGAAGTTGCTGAGCAATGGCCTTCGCTCCGTTGGCATCAATCTCGTTATTACTAATGTCAAGTGATTTGAGTGAAGAATGAAAAAGTTGTTCAGCGATGATTTTCATCGTTGAGCTATCGATATGGGCATGCGAAATGTCGAGTGAAATTAAGGAGGTATAGCGCAACTGTTCTGCAATGACTATTATTCCTCCAGCTTTGATAGAATTCCATCCAAGGTTAAGTGAAATGAGCGTAGTCATTTGTGGAAATTGTTTTGCAATAGCCTTTGCGCCTTCGTCACTAATATAGTTGGAACGAAAATTAAGTGATGTGAGAACTGTCATGCGAGGAAGTTGTTCAGCAACACCGATTGCCACGTCGTCACGGAAAAAATAGCGATAGAAAGAAAGCGATGTTAAAGAAGGATCACCATCATTTAGACGCTCTAATATAACTTGCCACTCAGCATCTTCTAATGATTTCATAATTTATAATTCCACTAATAATTTTGTTGTCTTTAAAATGTTGTGCTAAGGTGGTTACCAGTCCATGTGTTATTTATCAAATGATAGTGGGTTTGTTGCATGACCTAACCATTTGTCCTTTTTTTAATTTCTCGGCTCTGGTGCAACCCCCGCAAAAAATTTAGTAGCTTGGGGTTGTTTATCCCTAGCTACAATGCTGAACAGGTTGTTAATAAATTTCATACGTGCCAACGCATCATTAGCAACAACTTGCTTAACTTTCCCTTTTAACGCACCTTTTGCGGCACAGTTACCACGCTTCTCACCGCAACCACTTCTTATTGAGCAGCAACTGAGTAGTTGTGTCAATAGTTTCCGATTGCTGCAGTCGTCAGCAGGGTGCATAGGTTGTGGGTTTGTGCTTTGCGGCAGTCGCGTCGGTAGGAGTCTGCATTTGCACACAATCACCCCCACCAACCCCCTTTACCCCACACTAAAATTTGCCCTGTTCTGTTATGACGCAAAAATTAGGAAAAGTTAGCGAAAAACCCGGCTAGGCCGGCGGTAATACAAACCGCTGATTTTTGTGTTACGCAACTCATTGATTTTAAATATATTTATAAAACAGCACTAGCGGACCTCGCAGGGGTAAAAGTTTTTAGTTACAGAGAGTAGCGGGGTGTAGAGAGCAGATTTGTGCGATAATGGTCCAAATTAAACAAAATCGCAGTCCGCATGAGGTACGCAGGAATCCACGGTAATACGCGATTGTTAACAGCAGCCCTCACGGTTGGAGAGCTGTTCAAAAGGTGATATTGGTGGAGCCGAGGGGAGTCGAACCCCTGGCCTTCGCATTGCGAACGCGACGCTCTACCAACTGAGCTACGACCCCAAACAGCGGCAATTGTACGTGTCCGTTAGCGGTACTGTAAAGAGGGCTATGCTGTGGTGTGCTTACTGGAGCCACGGTAAGGATTGAGCTGTCCCTGTTTGTTGTAATCTTGCTGCAGTGTACCGTGTTCACCTGCCAAGATGGACAATAGCGTTTGTACATGATGGGAACAGGTATTGACTAGCATGCCACTGAGCGTGTTTTTGTAATCACAGGCCTGTAAGGTGGTTTTTAATGTCTGCCACGCGTTGTTTAATAGCGGTTGTTCATCTGTCGGTGCTTGTTCGATCAGTTGTTGCATGCCTTCTGCATTTTCGTTGATCTGTGCTTGTTGAAATAACGCTTGACGCTGTACATCCAGCGCGGCGATGGCGTCTAACACGGCTAGTTTTCGTGTTGCAATGTTGTCGATGGCGGTGGGGTCGCGGCCAGTCAATACCTCACGTTCCTCATCCAAGATTGTCATCAGTTGTTCTGCTAGCACGCTGCTGTGCTGTAAGTAGTCGTACAACGGTGATGGTTGGTTAAGCATAACGATCATCCTTTTACTTAGGTGGGACACTGGTTTCTAGCACTAACATCTTATCGACAGTACTGGCGAGATTAATGGTATAAGTACCGTGCTTGATGGCATCTCTTATTTGTTTTATTTTTTCTTGATTGACATCAGGTTGCTGCGCCAACTGCTTTTCTATGCGTTTTAGCTGCGTCGCGTATTCGGTAAGTTGCACGGTATCCGTATTTTTTCCCACAGCGGTATCTGCTGCGGATGTGGCGTCCTGATAGTCCAGGTCAGTCGCTGTGGTGCGATTATCAGTGGGTTGCAATCCCAGTTTGTAATGTGTATCTAGGTTGATGGCCATAGCTTCCTCATCTTATTTCATGTTATCCGAGAGCAAGGACGGTCTGTGTGCTGAAGCCCTCATTGCTTGCTGCCTATATCGGACATTCCCGCGAATACTTTAGCCCTTTTTTGCATTTTTTTTATAGTCCAGAGCGTTGATCTAATCTACCCTTATTGCAGGGTGACTTCAACTTGCTGTGGCGTTTTGGCAATGCCTTGCACGACCTTACCTGATTTTATGTTCTTCACCGCGAGGCTTTGGTTTAGTATCCCATCTTGTAGCGCTATCCCTTTCATGCTGACGTGCAGATTTCCTAAACTCACGATGATAGCCACTTCGTCACCTTTTTTGATGATTTTAGGTTCGGTTAAATAATTTTGCGTGATGGCCGCACCAGAGGGTATATCATGGGTGACTTGTTTGCCTAGCGCTTGTTCTGCCTGCTCAACATAGGCTTTGGTTTGGTGATTAATATCCATTTCAACGAGACGTACATCCTGGTTGCGTATGATGTGTTGCCGTGTGAGTAGGCGTGTGGCAACCAAGATAGGGGCCATGACCTGTATTTTTACGGGTGCGTACAGCGACCAGCCGGGCTGATCATCGCAACGTATCCCAATGGTGTTGGTGCGCAGCACATCGGAGTGGGATGGCAAAAATGCGGTTAGGGGTTGCTTGCAGCGTTGCAATTGTAAGCGATTATCCAAATATCCGGGGGTTACCTCTATGCGACCATTGGTGTGTTCGGCCGTTTGTGTATGGATAAATTTGCTGGCGGCTTGAAAAATACTGTTGTGTGTTTGATACAGTGGGGCTGGTGCGTCTACTTCTACGCCGAGGCCGGTGCACGGCAGGCACAGAGTCAATAGCAAAAGGTGAAGACGTAGGCGACCGTAACCCATGACCATAATCCTTGTAAGCCAAGCATTGTTGCCATATAACATGCAATTGGTGTGCCATAGGTGGTTATTTGTCAGGAATTTTCCCATCTATGCCTCTAGCTTATGAATTTTAGGGGAGAGTTACCCATTCTGGATAGTTTTGTTACCCGCTGGTCAGTGCCCAACAACATGGTTGGGACGGGCTTGCGTAGGTAAAAATGGTCTGACGCTTTTCGGTAAGAGCCAAGACACGGACCCGTTGCTGGCCCATCGGCGGGTTAATTTTCCCTGTTTTTAGTGGTTAGACCAGACAAATGACAGAATTTGAGAGATAATGCCCCCTATTTTAGGGGGGCACATGGAACACGCAGACAATCATCAGTTACAGCGAGTTTTTGCGGCGGCGGAGCTCATTTACGACCAGACGCAGGTGGTACAAGCGATTTCCCAGATGAGTGAGGCGATTAATCAGCAACTGGCTGATACGCACCCGGTTGTTCTGACTGTGCTGGTCGGCGGTATTGTGTTGACGGGTCAATTGTTACCTAAATTGCATTTCCCTTTGCAATTGGACTACATTCACGCGACGCGCTATCAAGGCGGTACGAGTGGTGGCGCGGTTGCATGGCGCGCCAAACCCAGTACAGTGCTACACCAGCGTACGGTGCTGATTGTCGATGACATTTTGGATGGTGGCCACACCTTGATGGAGGTTATCGCGTATTGTAAGCAGCAGCAGGCGGCGCGCGTGTATACGGCGGTCTTGCTGGATAAGCAACAGGCACGCGAACCCGGTTGCATAATACAAGCCGATTTTACCGGTTTGACGGTAGATAAGCGTTATGTATTTGGGTACGGGATGGATTATCAAGAAGGTTTACGCAATGCGCCGGGTATCTATGCGGTAAGCGATCGCGTTTCACGGGAGACTTAAGATGGCAACGGGTAATACGGTATTATTAGCGGTTTATGGCATGAGCTGTGGCGGTTGTAAGAAAGGATTAGAAACCGCATTAGCGCAAGATCCGGCGGTTGCGACAGTGACTATTAACCTGGCTACACAAGTAGCGACGATCACGGCCAAAGCCAATACCCAATTACAGGCTAATGACTTGATTGCGGTGGTAAAAAACACGGATGCTAAATTCGATGCTGCTGTCATCGACGATCCATTTACTGACAACTTGACTCCGCAGTTGTATCGTCCGTATGTGAAACGTGCGATGGTGGGGTTGTTACCGGGCATCGTGTTGTTGCTATTGTTGCTGTTAGGGGTGATTCCTGCACTGACCTTGTTGACAGGACAGCTGGTTGCGATCGGACTTGCGGTGTTGAGCGTGGGGGTGATGGTATACAGCGGTAGCGATTTCTATACCAGTGCGTGGCATAGCTTGAAAACACGACGTTATGACATGAATACATTGATAGCCTTGAGTACGGTGAGTGCGTTTGCGTTATCGCTGCTGGTGATCCTGTTTGCCGCGAGTTTACCCCTGGTGGCATTGCACGTGCATTTCATCCCTATCCTGATTATTTTGGGTATTGTCAATGCCGGTTTGGCCATGCGTGGCTGGATGAAATACCGCATCGGTAAAAAATTGCCGAGTTTGCGCGATAAATTTTATGAGTTGCAGCCGCAAGCCGCACGCATCAGTGACGTCATGACGCGGCAAACCCGTTCGATACCGGTTGCCCAAGTAAAATTAGGCGATCGCATCGTCGTCAAAAAAAATGAACGTTTTCCGGTGCCCGGCAAAATAGTCAGTTACAAGGGTGGTGCTGTCGCGCAAGTGCAGACTTTGTTTGATAATGGCGAACCCTTATCTAACAAACGCATAAATGATATGGTTTGCGTGGGTGACTTGAACTTAGGTGAAGAAATCACGATCCAAGCGAGTGCGGCGGGTGATGCATTGAGTTTATTGACGCAACTCAACTATCTAGGCGCGGAGACCCAACCGTTGCCGTTAGTGGATAAGGCTAGCGCGTATTTCGTACCGATTGTATTAGTACTGGCGTTATTGAACCTCGGTGTTTGGTTGGTACTAGGTCCGGCACCTGCATTGTATTACGCAGCGGTTACTACCTTATCCGTGCTGTTGTCGGCTTGTCCTTGTAGTTTGGGTTTGGCGGCACCGTTGTCGACAACTATTGCGTTACGCAAATTGGCAGATCGCGGCATTTTGGTGCGCGATCCAATGGCATTAGATACGCTACGCCATGCCAAAACCATTGTGTTTGACAAGACCGGTACTCTAACGGACGGACAATTCAGTGTGCATGCGATGGTATTGCAACGTGACTCGATCGCTAGAACGGAATTACTGCAAAGCTTGGCTTCCCTGGAACAGGTTTCCAGTCATCCTCTAGCTAAGGCAATTGTACGTGAGGCGCGAGCGCAAAAGCTTGATCTCTTGGAGCCTACGGCGATAGAGGGTAATGACAGTAATGGCTTATCGGGACAGGTAGACGGTAAGCGTATTTGCATAGGTAATGCAGCCTACATCAAACAACAGCTATCGGGTGATATCCCAGCCATCGACCGCGAATCGATAGAGGCGGGTAATACGCGTTTGTATATTGCTGTGGATGGTGCATACCAGGGATATGTGGATTTGCAAGACAAGTTGCGTGCGGATGCAAAGACTGTAGTAACTACATTACAGAAACGCGGTTACCGCATTGTGATGTTGACGGGCGCGGAAAAGACTGAAGCAATGCGTATTGCGCGAGAGTTAGATATCGATGAGGGTGATGTGCATGCGGAGCAAAAACCTGCCGACAAAAAGCAAATCATCGAGCGGTTACGACGTCAAACGCAGCAGCCCGTCATCATGGTGGGTGATGGCTTGAATGACGGTGCAGCGATGTGCGCAGCGGATTTAGGTGTTGCGATAGATGCGAGTACTCACGTGATTGTGCATGCCAAGGTGAGTTTACCCAATCAGCTGGGTGCTTTGTTACATACCTTAGCATTGGGTAGGGCATGCAGTGAGAATGTGCAGTGGAATGTGCGTTTTTCCTTATATTATTACAACCCGATTTCCTTGTTGTTAGCCGCAGGCATATTGTTTCCGGTGTGTGGTTTATTATTACCGCCGTACCTTGCTGCATTGATGATGATGTTGTCGTCGCTGATTGTGATGTGTAATGCCTATCGTTTGTTTGCACTCAGCGATGCTATTTTCGCGGATAGAGAATCCCTGTCTTGGTTCGCGTGGGGACGTGCTCGTTACCGCGCGTTAGATACCTCGTATCGCTTATTAGCGGGCATGGCGTTGGTGTCTACCGTGTGTTTTGGTTTAGGTACGATGTGCAGCATGGCGCACGGCGCCAATCTTATGATGGCATGGCATTGTTTGTTGGCGATGCATAGTATGCAGTGTGTGCTGTGCGGTGCTTTGTTGCTGGGTTATGTGGGATTTGGCTTAACCGCGATCGTAGCCACGGTGCTACTAGCCAAAAAAATCCATAGCAGATGGCAAGCGCAGCACACGCCATCCAGTCTAGGTCCACAACAATCTATACAGGTGCTTACACCTGCAGCGTTAACACCGAAAATGATAGCATGGGGCGGCGGTGGGGGTGGCCATAGTTATTATCAACAAGTGGATAGCAGCCCCACTGTCGCACAGGAGCAAAGTACTAGCTCGGCGCCAGTGCCCACGCCGTTACCGACTAGACCAGGAGGCGGGCGCTAGAGACTGATGATGTGGTGGTGTTGATACAGGCGACGACACAGTTCGACATTATCTAGGATCAGGCAATCGACGAGTAGATCAGAGGCGTGTAAGCCTCTGTCCTGCAGTGCTTCTTGCGCCACGATGAGTTGTTCACGGGCGACGTCATACAGCGGCAATGCAGCAAACATCGCGCTGAAGTGCTTGCCGACGATCAGCTTGCCATCTTGCTGTGTTTTTAATTGGTAGACGCCGTCAGCCATAAAAAAAATGCTGATGGGTTGTTCCATGGCGACGTACGCTAAGAGTAAATCCAGACTGGCTTGAGCATGGTTCTTGCCATAAGGACTGTGACGATTGACCAACGCGATCGAGTGGGACATGGTCTTATGCTCCAAAGGTGATGATGCGATCAGCGGTTTGGCAAATATCGATAAATTGCGCTAAGCTGCTGGTCGCAATCGCCGTCGCACCGTGCAGTACCGCGCGCTGGGTGGCTGCCGTGCGGCACAGCGCTAGCAAGAAACCATGTTCAGTGCTGAGTTGTTGCCATGCGTAATACAAATCCGGATGCAGCGTGGTTTCTTCGTGTTGCGTGCACGCGTGATAGCAGCCATCTTGGTAGAAAAAAACCGCACGCAATTGATGGCTCTGTGCGAGCAGGGCCCGAGCATAATGATACGCGGTATAAGCACCTTGTTGGCTAACCGGTGCAGCAGTAATAAGGATCACGAACTGCACAGTGTTTTCCTTGTGAAAAATAATTGTACTTCATGGGGTGGTTTTCTCCTTTGTCGCCTATTTTTAGGATCAGGCGCCTGCATTGCAAGCTAAATTTTGCGTGTATCGCGTACTTAGTGCAGCACCTCGCGCTAAATAAAGGTTTTCGCGCTTATTGCTTTCCGGTATGCTCTGCCGATGCTGTGGAGAGATGGCTGAGTGGTTTAAAGCGACGGTCTTGAAAACCGTTGAGGGGTATCCCCCCTCCCAGGGTTCGAATCCCTGTCTCTCCGCCAACCCAAGGGTGGAGGATCTGTTGCTAAGCGTGCTATTGGTTGATGATCATCTATTGGTGCGTGCTGGCCTAAAGCAAATTCTTGCGACCGTCAAAGGGATTCGTGTCGTTGCTGAAGTAGATAGTGGCGAGCAGGTATTAGCAATAGTAAAAAAAGAATCTGTCGATGTGATTGTAATGGATACACGACTGCCTGGTTTGGGGAGTCTGGAAACCTGTAGACGATTATTACTACACGATGCAGATTGTAAAATAGTGATGCTGGCTGAGAGTACCGAAGAAGTGTTGGCGGCGCGTTTTCTACAGTTGGGAGTGACAGGTTATCTCACGCGATCGTGTTCTATAGAAGAATTTTCTAATACTATCCGCAAGGCCGCGTTAGGCCAGCGTTATATTACCGCAGACGTCGCGCAACAGTTGGCATTAAGGCATGTGGGTGAAGTCTCGCCGTTGGAACGCTTGAGTGAACGCGAGTTGCAGATACTGGAAATGATCACGCACGCTAAGAGCGTACAAGAGATTGCGGATCTGTTGTATTTGAGTCCTAAAACCGTCAATAGTCACCGTTATCGCTTGTTTGCTAAATTGCAGATAGAGAGCGATGTGGCATTGACTCACTTGGCCTTGCGTTGGGGCCTGTTGACTGATTTGCACTTGCATGAATTAGCAAAATCCTATGCACACGACACCGATTGACAAAACCCATTTGCTGGCCGTAATGACGACGTCTTCCGGCGTGTATCAAATGCGTGATGCCCATGATCAGGTGTTGTACGTGGGCAAGGCACGTAATTTAAAAAACCGCGTGGCTAGTTATTTTGATAAGCAGCATGCCTCGGCTAAGACCCAGCGTTTGATGGAGCACGTGTGTGACATTCAGGTGATCGTGACCGAGAGCGAAACCGAAGCGTTGATCTTAGAGCACACCCTCATAAAAAAGTATAAACCGCGTTATAACGTGTTGTTTCGTGATGACAAAACGTTTCCTTATATTCACCTGGATACTAGCCACGCTTTTCCTCGTCTGACCTTTTATCGCGGGCGCAAAGTACCTAAAGGTCATTATTTTGGTCCTTATCCACAACAGACAGCGGTACGGGATACGTTAAAGTTATTGCAAAAATTATTTCAGGTGCGACAGTGTAGCGATGTTTTTTACAGTCATCGCACGCGGCCTTGTTTGCAATATCAGATCGGCCGTTGCCGCGCACCTTGTGTGGGTTTGGTAGACAGTGCGACGTATCAGCAAGATGTTGCACATACCGTCATGTTTTTACAAGGCAAAGATCAGCAAGTGTTGGAACACTTACGTCAGGCCATGGAGCAGGCGGCGGTGCAACAACATTACGAACAAGCGGCATTGTATCGCGATCAAATTGCGAGCTTGCAGCGTATCCAAGAGCAGCAATATGTCAGCACGGCGCAAGGTGATGCGGATGTGCTAGCGGTGGTGTGCATGGCGGAACACGTGTGTGTGCAGCTTTTAGTGGTGCGTGCGGGGCGCGTCTTGGGGAGCCATGCTTTTTTTCCGCAACATGCGCAGGAGAGTGCAGCGGTTGACGTGTTGCAGGCCTTCGTGATGCAACATTACCTCAATAAAAGCCCGAGTGAGATGGTCAAGGAAATTATTGTTGAATTTGCATTAGCTGATGCGGCTTGTGTGCAAGCGGCATTGTGCACGCATGCGGGAAAACTGATTAAGTTAAGTCATCAGGTGCGTGGTCAGCGTGCGCGGTGGTTACAGATGGCGAAGCGTACGGCCGAACAAAGTGTGCAACAACGAGTGTGTTCGCGTGCGACAGTGCAGCAACGCTTGCAAGCACTGCAAACCGTATTGAACCTGGCGCAAAAACCCAGACGTATTGAATGTTTTGATGTGAGTCATAGCAGTGGCGAAGGCACGGTTGCCTCCTGCGTGGTGTTCGATGCCGAGGGGCCGGTTAAACAAGATTATCGACGTTTTCATATCAGTGATATTACGCCCGGGGATGATTATGCCGCCATGCAACAGGCATTATTGCGGCACTATAGCAAGGCCAGCCCAGAAAAGTTGCCTGACATTGTGTTGATTGATGGTGGCAAAGGTCAATTGGCGCAAGCGTTGACGGTATTAGCTGACTTACAGCTTGACACAGGTATTTTGGCCATAGGTATTGCTAAAGGCACAAGTCGTAAAGCAGGATTAGAGCAACTGATTATTGCTAAGGGGCTACAGACAATTTATCTGGAATCTGATAACGTAGCGCTTCACTTGTTGCAGCAGATTCGTGACGAAGCACACCGGTTCGCGATCACAGGCCATAGACAGCGGCGTGCAAAGAAGCGTAACAAGTCTGTTTTAGAGGATATTACCGGTATTGGTAGCAAGCGGCGGCGCGATTTGTTGCGTCATTTTGGTGGCTTGCAAGCATTGGCGGGTGCCAGTGTAGAAGAGCTGGCAAAAGTCCCCGGGGTTAGCGTAGAATTGGCGCAGCGCATCTTTGCTGCTTTGCATTGACGTGATGGAATCAGGAGAGATGGGATGGGTGTGCCAAATACGTTAACGTGTCTGCGTGTCTGTTTGATCCCGATTTTTATTTTGCTATTCTACGTGGAATTTCCCGGTAATCGTTTATTGTGCGCATCAATTTTTGCGTTGGCTGGTGCCACGGATTGGTTAGATGGCTATCTGGCGCGTAGAACGAATCAAATTTCTGCATTTGGTACCTTTCTCGATCCGGTGGCAGACAAGTTGGTTGTTGCTACCGCCTTAATTCTATTAGTTGGCGAATACAATGCAATTGGTGTGACGTTGTCTGCGGCGATTATCATTGGCCGTGAAATTGTGATTTCTGCGTTGCGTGAGTGGATGGCTGAACTGGGTAAACGCACCAGCGTCGCGGTTTCTGTGGTGGGGAAGGTCAAGACATTTGGGCAGATGCTTGCGTTGACGGGCCTAGTCGCTTACAAGCCAGGAAAATGGCCGTGGTTAGAAAACGCGAGCTTAATCTTGCTTTACCTCGCAACGGCGTTGACGCTGTGGACCATGATTATGTATTTAAAAGCGGCATGGTCTGACTTGACTTTGGGTGCAAAAGGAGAATAATCGCAGTTTGGCTGATCTGATCGGTGTTGTTCAGGGTGTGAGTGAAGAATCACTTGACACTGCGCGGCTGATGGTTAGAATGACGCCCACGCTAATGATGCGGGAATAGCTCAGTGGTAGAGCACAACCTTGCCAAGGTTGGGGTCGCGAGTTCGAATCTCGTTTCCCGCTCCATATGTCTATGCAGTGTTGGCTGGGTGGCAGAGTGGTTATGCAGCGGCCTGCAAAGCCGTGGACGCCGGTTCGATTCCG
>CAZYIF010000017.1:0-39179 GCA_964646995.1 uncultured Gammaproteobacteria bacterium | reverse complement strand
GACCGGAACTTTCTACTTGGGAGAAAACCGGAACTTTCTACTTTTGGTTGACAGTGAGTAGCGCAAGGCCTGTTAAAAAATCAACGCAACTCCGCATCACTGTGTCTGGATGATAAAAGCGATTGTATTAATGAACCGTATCTGTGATGGAATGTTGGCGGTGTGGAAATGCAGAAGCGAAAGAGTGATGAAGGTGATGATAGAAGTAGCATGATGGAAAATCAAGGTCCGAGTCAGCAGTAATGTGGCGCCAGCCGTGGTTCACAACCCAAATGATAGGATTGGGCCCAATTGGGATAACGTCATGAAAGATTCATGGACAAGCTTAGTACTGTCTTTCATTGCCAGTGGTATGGCAATCGCTAGTCCTTTTGTTGCAGAAAACGAAGAAGACACGCAACACAGCTTATTTGCCGTGCTAATATTTACTTATTTAAGTGGCTTGTGTTACGCATTTCTTAGAAGTTTAAATCGTATCGAAGATGTTGCGGTGGCACGTTTATGTCGAACGAATCTTAACGGCGTACCCTACGGTGCAAGCATCGGCCCATGGACGGTCTTCATATCAGGTTTTATTCTGCAGACGGTAATAGCATCCACTAAATACACCGCTGAAGAAAGCAACATTGCTAACGTCATTGGTATCGTTGCCCCACTGTTAACTGACTCAGCCAATTTGGTGATTGAGACCGGCTATACGACATTAGCGCAAGACAATCTGACTAGAGCTAACAATGAAATTAGGACTGCGCATCCTAATCTTTTGCAAAAAGATTTGGAGCTCGATCCATTAAAACCACTGCGACGAGTCATCATATCTTCGTGGCCGCCGACTCGCAGTGAGTGGCTTAGGTTTTTTCGTGGAACACTTACCAGAGACCAACTTAACGCGCGTTGTAGGCAAGGCACTGAGAACAACCCAAATACTTATTGGCCTAAAAAGTTTGACCCGTAATAAAGCAAAAGAAATAGAGCATCACCGCTGAGATTTTCAGGTGAGAAGAGGACGTTGCTCATGTTATACAAAGCACGAATCACCGTCATCCTTGTCAAGCTCATCACGCAACGCACGAATACCCAATTGCGCAGTGTGGCAGTTGTGTTATCGCACGCCTCGCAGCCATGCAGAAGGGCCGTCGCGACGCAAACGGATGAAGCGGAAAGTTGCAAGAAAAAACAATGCAAAAAACCTACTACAACCCTGCTACAAGAGCTGCAACGACCACCCCTAACTCAGCACTGTGCTAACCTTGATGCTGCATCACGGCCTTAGTTTTCGACTATCACCACGTCTTCGGCTTGTAAGCCTTTTTGTCCTTGGGTGATGTTGAATTCAACTTGCTGGCCATCCGCTAAAGTACGGTAACCGTCGCCACGTATCGCACGAAAATGCACAAACACATCTTCGCCCTGACCACGCTGAATAAAGCCAAATCCTTTTGCGGCATCAAACCACTTCACTGTACCTAACATTCTGTCAGCCATGACTACACATCCTTGTTTTTAACGTTGTAACGCATACCCTATCACTGTGAGGAAATAAAGCACACTCCACTGGCGACTCTAGCATAGCTTTATCAATAAATCCATAAACTAAATGACACAACAAACGTCGCTTGTCCGACAGCGTACGCGCATAAAATTCACGACAAGCCACGCGCAAAATACCCACAAAATAGGCTACCGTTTGTACGTGCTGAACACGGATTTTGCAATGCGCCTGATCGCTTCACTTCGTAAAGCTTAAATGATAAGCTTGCTGCTGTTATTTCAACCCATGGATGCGCATTACAAGCAACGCAATGAAAACAGCCGAAAAACGTCTACATGAAATAACCCAATACTGTGACACTCATCACATCAAGCTTACGCCGCTGCGGCTTGCTACATTGCAAGTTTTGCATGAACAGGAAAATCCCATCAGCGCGTACGAGCTATTGCGCATACTCAAGGCCACGCACCCCAAGGCACAAGCGATGACCGTGTACAGGATCCTCAGCTTTCTGGAAGATCAACACCTGATTCATCGTATCACCAGTTGTAATGCTTACACGGCATGTGGCATGCCAACGCACCGACATCACGCTCAATTGCTACTTTGCGATCAATGCGGGCATGCAGAGGAGATTGCTATTGCGTCCTTAGCAGAGACCATCCATACGGTATTGCAACAACATCACTTCGCACTATCGACCAAACCCACAGAAATTTTTGGCGTCTGCGAAAACTGCCAAATCGCTGCATCTTCTGCAGCACACGCTGAAACACAAGAGTAATTAGCTTATCGCTAGCAATCTGCCGACAACGCCGCGTGATACGCGGCAAATAACGCGTCCGTTAATGGTGTGGTATCGTGTGCAAACACCTTAGTGCCAATGCAGGCTAAGCGTTGCATACCCACTAAACTATTGGTTTGTAACACCGCGTCGGCTTGTAATGCTTGCTCAGGCGTTACTGACTGTAAGATTATCGCTAACCCACGGCGACGCGCCATTTCCAGCACCGCCGCGCGCATAATGCCCGGTAACACCCCCTCTTCCACCCTGGGCGTCACAATGCGATCGGGGTATACAAAAAACAAATTCGCCACACTGCTCTCGGTGAGACAACCGGCGACATTTGACAGAATGCCTTCATCAAATCCTTGCTGCTGGGCTTGCAGGCGTGCCAACGTGGGTTCTAAATAATGTAATGTTTTATGCTGCACTAATACCGACACTGGGTTGCGTCGAATATCGGTAAGGCAAGCCCGCGGGCGATAATCTGTAGCTACGGCATAGGATCGGGCTGTTATCAACAAGGTAGGCGGTGCTGGCGTGAGCGTCAAGCCGGAGGCATGCGCACGACCTCGGGTTAGCGTAATGCGTAAAGCGGCTGTGCCTTGCGACAAACCTTTGGCATTCAGTAATGCCTGACAGGCAATAAACAGTTGCGCACCCGTGTAAGGCATGGGAATGGCTAAGGCAGTTGCCGAGTCGACTAAACGTGCGACGTGCTGCGCAAAAAAACCGATGCGTCCCTCGTCTACCCGCAAAGTTTCAAACAAACCATCACCAAATAAGAAACCGCGGTCATCCACCGCAATATGCGCTTTATCCGCGGCAATCAATTGGTCATGTAAAAAAACACAATCCATGCTACACCTTCCTAGCCACAGCAACGCGCGAGTCGTCGCCACGACAAGCAGAAGAAACTTGAGAATTTTACTGGGGCCACACTAACCGTTCAAAAACACCCGCTACGCCACGCGTATGCCGTACCGTCTCTAGGGAAAAAGCAGAGCCTTGCAAGGGCTAACCGTTTGGCAAAAAACAGGAAACCTGTTCGCGTTGCCAACGCACTAAAAACAGAAGCAACCTACTCTTGTGTATGATCTGTCTGTTCATTGATTAGTTTGTAGATTTCTTCACGGTGCACGGGAACACTCTTGGGCGCTTCTACACCCAATTTAATTTGATTGCCCTTAATGCCTAAAACGGTCAGACGAATAGCAGCCTCTTCGCCAACAACAATACTTTCGCCAACTTTTCGTGTTAACACTAACATCACTTTTCTCCTAAATGGTGACACGTCTTCTCATAAAGCATTCTTTGCTCTGTAATGCATAAAAGCGGTAAAGTTAACAACGCTTCTCGGCATGTGTTGCTGCAGAAAGCGTCGCACAATTACGCAAATCATGTGCAAGATTGGGACAATTAAAACACAAAATACGCGCTTTCGCAACATTTTTCTCTATTTTAGAGAAAAACTTGTAGGCTTGTGTCTATTCCTTTAGATTTGCGCTATAGAAACCAACCGGGCTTGACGTATCATACATTTTTCCATGAAGGCGCGACCATGAAGTCATCTCAACACAACGAGGTATCCGACGCCGCAGATCACATCGGGCAAGAGACACAAGCACGCGCGCTACGCTTGATGCGTGCGAGGAAAATGACGAATCTCTCTCGGCGTGAAATCGAAGAAAAATATCAGTTAAAAGCCAGCAGTTTAAAAAGCTGGGAAATGGGACGCTACAATGGACTCACCGAGAAAGGCGCAAAGCAAATCATCCTCATTTTAAACGCCGAACACATCCACTGCTCGCTAGAGTGGCTGCTACACGGTTGCGGACAAGGGCCTAGACTGATCGAAAATCAACAAGCCGTTGCCGTATTATCGCCTCACTCGTCGGCTGACACGACACCACAGGAACTGGCTCTGCTCCTGCAATTACATCCACAAGCAGTACATTTGTATATCCCAGATGACGCCATGGCACCACAGTTTAAACGCGGCGCCTTAGTGATTGGCTTGCCACAACCTATTCCCGCGCTCTTAGGTCGCACGTGCATAGTGGAGACTGAAGATAAGCAACGCATGGTTCGCATCATACAAGCCGGGGACAGCGCCGATCATTACCATGTGCTACACAACGCCCATAACCCAACCACCGGTGATCGCTACAATTGTCAGCTACACGGCGTGGCTGCTATCATCTGGCAACGCTACACGCTGTAGCGGTGACAAGACCCACACAGGATACCAACACATGCTAACCGCCACACAACAGCTGGAAGAGAAATTATTGCATGCCATCACAGCTGCATTTCCTCACTTACAGATTGACACTAAAAAATTGGGTATAGCTCCCGCCAAACAGGATGAGTTTGGCCATTACCAATCGAATATAGCCCTCAAACTTGCGTCTGTGCTGCATGACCAGCCGCGTGTTATTGCCCAAGCGATTGTGGCACAACTAGACAACACCACACCGTCGCTGCTTGCCCACTTCGCAGTAGCCGGTGCGGGATTTATTAACTTGACGCTTGCCCCCACTTATGTCGCACAGCGCATAGAAAACATGCTACGTAGCACCGGACTCGGTGTGCCTCTCACTGCGCATCCGCAACACGTGATTGTTGATTTCTCCAGCCCCAATACCGCAAAAGAAATGCATGTTGGCCATCTGCGGTCAACGATCATCGGCGACTGCTTATCACGCTTGTTTGAAACCTTAGGCTATCGTGTGTTACGCCTGAATCATATCGGTGACTGGGGCACAGCGTTTGGCATGCTGATCGCACATCTGCAAGAAACCCTGCCCGACGCCTTCCATTCTGCAACTAACACCACGCTCACACAGTTAGTCAGCGGCTACCGTGAAGCCAAGCAACGTTTTGACGACGATCCTGCCTTTAAGAAAAAAGCCCACCTTGCTGTTATTGCCTTGCAGCAAGGTGATCCCGACACGCTGCAAGCCTGGCGTATTATCTGCGACATATCACGCAAAGCTTATGCCGAAATCTATCACCTGCTCGATGTGGATTTGATTGAACGTGGGGAATCCTACTACAATCCACTGCTCGCACCGACCATCACTGATCTGGAAAATAAAGGTTTAGTTCAATTATCCAATGGCGCTAAATGTATTTTCTTACCCGGATTTAACAACCGCGAAGGTGAAGCCTTGCCGTTTATCATCCAAAAAAGTGATGGCGGATTTAACTATGCAACCACAGACATGGCTTCCATACGTCACCGCATCGAAGTAGAACACGCCGATCGGATCATTTACATCACCGATGCCGGACAGGCCACTCACTTTGCCATGTTATTTAAAGCGGCCGAATTAGCCGGCTATTTAGATCCGCACGCAGTCACCGTCAATCATTTACCGTTAGGCTTAGTCTTAGGTGCCGACGGCAAAAAATTCAAAACCCGATCCGGACACACCGAGCGCCTGATCGATCTATTGCATGCCGCCATAGACAAAGCCAAAAATATATTAAATCAACGCCATACCAACCTCAGCGGTGAAGCATTACAACAGAGCGCGACTGTCTTAGGCATCAATGCCATAAAATACGCGGACCTGTCCTGTCATCGCACCAATGACTACACCTTTAGTTACGATCGCATGCTGCAATTTGAAGGCAATACCGCGGCTTATTTGATGTATGTATATGCCCGCATCAACAGCATCAAACAAGACATCGGCGTTGATGTAACCACCTTAATCCATACCGCACCCATCACCCTGAGTCATCCCAGCGAAGTATTACTGGCCGTGCATCTGGAACAATTTGGTGACGTGTTGTGGCAAATTGCCGATGACCTATTGCCGCATCATCTCACCGATTATCTGTACGCCTTAGCCGGTCGCTTCAACGTCTTCTATAGGGATTGTCGCGTCAAAGACGATCCGCAACAAACCTCGCGCTTGCTGCTGTGTGAAGCGGTAGCAGGTGTCATGCACCAAGGCTTGACGATTTTGGGGCTTAAGTTGTTAGAGAAAATGTAGCGACCCATGCGCCCTTCTGCAATGCCTGTCATTCCGAACCCAAGGAGGAATCTCGCGCGAGAATGTCATCCCGAGTGTAACGAGGGATCTCGTGCAAGTAGCACGTTCTCACTAACAACACCATACAAGCATTTCGAGATTCCTCACTAATGTTCTGAATGACACGGGTGGCGTTGCAGTGTCCGGGATGGCAATAGTGGCACGCTGCGCTTTTAGAAATAACGCTTTTGTTACACGCCATCATAATGACATCGTTGATATTCTAAATTACACTTAGATTGTCATCTCGTTACTTCTTTAAGTCCTGCCATTTGTAAGCAATAGGGCGATGATTAGCGCACACGCTCATCAATGGACAAAACAACATGAAAAACAGGTAAAAAACCATGCATGAGGATATTGTCGGTGAAGAATACAGCCAATTACTGAGTGAACTCAAACAACGTGTTGCTTCATCACGGTATAAAGCAGCGCTGAGCATCAATAAAGAACTCCTGTTGCTGTATCATCACATTGGCACTCAAATCCTTGCGGTACAGGCCAAACAAGGTTGGGGTGCCAAAGTAATCGACCAACTGTCAAGAGACTTACGCACAACATTCCCAGAAATGAAGGGATTTAGCACCAGAAATTTGAAATATATGCGTAAATTTGCCGAAGAGTATACTGATAACGCATTTGTGCAGGAGGTGCTTGCACAATTAACCTGGTATCATAATGTGACGCTTTTAGACAAAGTATCGGACCAACACGTTAGATTATTTTACGTAAAGCATGCTATTGAATATGGCTGGTCACGTCATGCTATGGTGGCACAAATAGAGCTCTCTTTGCATAAACGTCAAGGCCAAGCTATCACAAATTTTAAAGATAAATTACCATCACCGCAATCTGAACTCGCGCATTATACGTTAAAAGATCCCTACACTTTTGATTTCTTAAGTATAGCCAATGAAGCCCACGAACGAGAGGTTGAAAGAGCACTTGTTCATCATATGGAAAAGTTTATTCTTGCGCTTGGTGCAGGATTCGCTTTTGTAGGACGTCAATATCATATCGAAATTGGCGAGCATGATTTTTATATCGATTTGCTTTTTTATCATTTAAAACTCCGGTGTTTCGTGGTGATTGAACTCAAAGATAAAGATTTTAAGCCTGAATATGCAGGAAAAATAAATTTTTATCTTTCCGCCGTTGACGATCTCATCAAACATGAAAGTGATCAACCATCAATAGGATTGATTTTATGCAAAAGTAAAAGTAATGTTCTCGCTGAATATACTTTACGTGATATGACTAAACCTATTGGTCTTGCTGAATATCAATTAACAGAAAATCTACCTGAAAATTTAAAAACAGCATTGCCAACAATAGAAGAGTTAGAGGCAGCTCTGGCTAAAGACTTAGAGGACGGAAAAAAATTCAGCGAACCATTGTCGCCCATCATCATATCTGCAACATTGGCTGATTACCCCACCATTCAAAACATCGCGCAATTTTATGTTTATGATGCTTCTCGTGTTTGTGGATTTTCTGTCTCAGAAAATGGCCTTTACGAACCCATAGATTATAAAAGCTATTGCGAAGAACCAACAAAAAAAGCCTTACTCATCAAAATAGCGAATGAAATTACTGGGTTTGCTTTGCTAAATCAATCCGGACTCGATACAAAAACCCATTGGAAAATCGATCAATTTTTCATTCTCTCTAAATTCCAAGGGCAAGGTGTTGGTAGCCGCGTTGCTTATCATATTTGGGATATGCATCCGGGTATTTGGGAAGTTTCTGTAATCCCTACAAATAAACCTGCTCTTTTATTTTGGCAAAAAACGATAGCCACATATACGACCGGCAACTACAGCCAGAAAACCACGCGGGTCACGTATGACGAACATCACCCCCATAGAATCTTGTTCACATTTGATTCTCGAATGCGGGTGTCATTCTAAGTGTAACGAGGGATTGCAAGTAGCACATACCTGCTAATAACACCATACAACCACCACGAGATCCCTCCATCGCGTTGCGATGTTCGGGATGACACCCATTAAAAAGATTGTTCACTAATGTTCGGAATGACACGGATGGTGTGCGGTTTTCGGGATGACAGGCGATCAATGCCGCCGCACCAGCGTCGCAGAGGCTTGGTCCGTCGGCAAAATAGTTAACTCACTGATGTTGACGTGGGGTGGTCGGTTGAGTACGAACACAATAGTCTCTGCAATATCACGCGCCTGCAGTGGGTTTGAATTAGCATACACACTCGCTGCTTTTTGGCTATCGCCTTTAAAACGCACCAAGGAAAATTCTGTTTCCACCAAGCCCGGATTGATCGCGCCCACGCGAATGCCATAGGCATTGAGATCGAGTCGCATCGCACGACTGAGCGCATCCACGGCAAACTTAGACGCGCAATAGACATTACCTTTAGGATAAACTTCTTTGCCAGCAATAGAACCTATGTTGATGATGTGACCTTGCTGCGCAGTGACCATCGCCGGAATCACCGCCTTACTCACATACAACAAACCTTTGACATTGGTATCGAGCATCGCATCCCAATCGTCCAGATCACCGTCTTGTATCGGCGCAAGTCCGTGCGCATTGCCTGCATTATTAATCAATACCTCGATGTGTTGCCAATCCGGTGGCAAACCAGTAATCGCGGCACTCACCGCCACCTTATCACGCACGTCAAAACACAGCGTATGCACGGCGGTAATGGACGATAGACTCTCTTGCAACGCGTCCAATTGTTCTTGTCGTCTGCCACAAAGAATCAGCGCAAAGTGACTTGCTAGCGCCTCCGCAGTGGCCTTGCCAATGCCTGAAGTTGCACCGGTAATCAATGCGATTCGTTTCATCTTTGCGACTCCTTAGCTTTACCGCTAGCCCTTCATGGCATCAAAAAATTCGTCGTTCGTTTTGGTGGTCTTTAGCCTATCGATTAAAAATTCAATCGCAGCGATTTCATCCATTGGATGCAATATCTTGCGTAAGATCCACATCTTTTGTAATTCATCCGGTTTAACCAACAACTCTTCACGGCGCGTGCCCGAGCGATTGATGTTAATCGCTGGATACACGCGTTTTTCAGCGATACGACGATCCAGGTGTAATTCCATGTTGCCCGTACCCTTGAATTCTTCGTAAATCACTTCATCCATCTTAGAACCGGTATCTATCAACGCGGTAGCAATGATAGTCAAGCTACCACCCTCTTCGATGTTACGCGCAGCACCAAAGAAGCGCTTAGGCCGTTGCAATGCATTCGCATCCACACCACCTGTTAACACCTTACCCGAAGCGGGCACCACGGTATTGTAAGCACGCGCTAAACGCGTGATCGAATCAAGTAAGATGATCACGTCTTTCTTGTGCTCAACCAGACGCTTGGCTTTTTCGACGACCATTTCCGCAACTTGCACGTGGCGGCTTGCAGGCTCATCAAACGTACTCGCGATAACCTCGCCCCGCACCAAACGCGCCATTTCAGTGACTTCTTCTGGCCGCTCGTCAATCAATAACACAATCAAATAACAATCAGGATGGTTTTGTGCGATAGATTGCGCGAGATTTTGTAGCATAATCGTCTTACCCGCCTTAGGAGGAGATACGATCAAACCACGCTGCCCTCTACCAAATGGCGAACACAAATCGATGATCCGCGCCGTAATATCTTCGGTGCTACCATTGCCACACTGCATAACCAAACGTTCGTTGGCATGCAACGGCGTAAGATTTTCAAATAATATCTTGTTCTTGGTGTCTTCTGGCGAGTCAAAGTTGATATCATCGACCTTCAACAACGCAAAATAGCGTTCGTTATCTTTAGGCGGACGAATTTTACCAGATACCGTATCGCCGGTACGCAAGCTGAAACGCCGAATCTGACTGGGCGACACATAAATATCGTCGGGTCCGGCCAAATAAGAGCCTTCCGCCGATCGCAAAAAGCCAAAGCCATCTTGCAAAATTTCCAACACACCGCTACCGGAAATATCTGCACCCTGCCCAGCGTGCGCCTTGAGGATAGAGAAAATCAAATCCTGTTTACGCGATCGAGAGAAATTTTCGACGCCAGATTCTTTAGCCAACGCCAATAAATCAGCCGGGGATTTTTTCTTTAATTCTGTCAAATTCATAGATTTTTCTTTGTATGAAAGATTTGTATAGACGACTGAATGCGTCGACTAAGCAAAAGGTTGTTAATGGGAATTCCTAAGTTAAGGGCGACACCCCGAAAGGTACCGTGCGCTTACAGTATCATGCTTTTGCTGCTTCGTCTAGCACTGTCTCGCAAAACACACGCTGCAATCAGGGCCATCCTACAAGCGTACTATGCATTGGTCAACTAAATATGTTTTTCAATGAACGCCACTAATTGTGATTTCATCACCGCGCCTATTTGCGTGGCAACAGATTTACCATCCTTAAACAACACTAAGGTAGGAATACTGCGTACACCGTACTGACTTGGCGTATTCGTATTGTCGTCAATATTCATTTTTGCGATCACGAGCTTGCCCGCATATTCTTGCGCGACGTCATCTAATAGCGGCGCGATCGCTTTACACGGACCACACCAGGGAGCCCAAAAATCAACCAAAACAGGCTGCTGATTTTGTAACACTGTTCCCGCAAATGCTGCATCATCAATATGAATGACCGACATACTCACCTCTACTTTCTGCTATTACCGATCCGCATGGCATTTGAGCGCAAATAGTAGAAAATTGCAAGCCTTTCATAGCACACGCAACGCAACACAAACTAGCTTACCGTGGCTTCTCTCATTCTATTTTGGGTTCTGCTGGCGTTGGCGGGACATAACGCTCCAACAGCACTTCTTGCGCGGCTTGCGGTGTTGCGCGCGTCGCGTCAACTTTGCAATAATTACCGTCGGTTTGTAATTCCCATGCTTGCTTATTATCAGCCAGATATAATAACAACGCCTCTTGCTTAATGCGCTCCAGTAATTGTTTATCTTGCACCGGGAAACACACTTCTACCCGCCGGAAAAAATTACGCGTCATCCAATCGGCGCTGGCTAAGAATAACATCTCGTCGCCGTTATTATAGAAATAATAAATGCGTGCATGCTCTAAAAACCGTCCAACAATAGAACGCACACGGATGTTATCCGACAAACCCGGTACCCCAGGCCGCAAACAACACGCACCCCGTACAATCAAATCAATCTGCACACCTGCCTGCGACGCTTGATACAACGCTTGGATAATGGTCGGTTCCGTTAATGCATTCATCTTCGCAATAATACGTGCACTTTTACCTTGCCTAGCCCACTCACTTTCTTGGGCTATTTTTTCCTTTAAGCTTTTCAATAAGGTAAAAGGCGCATGCAATAAGCGTTGCAATTTAATCGCTTTGCCCATGCCAGTCAGTTGTTGAAATACACTTTGCACATCACGTGTAATCTGTTCATCGTAGGTAAACACGCCATAATCCACATACACTTTCGCGGTATTCGCATGGTAATTACCCGTACCCAAATGCACATAGCGCACGAGTTGATCGTCTTCTTGACGCACCACCAACAACATTTTGGCATGGGTTTTAAACCCTAACACACCGTATACCACCAGCGCACCTGCCACGTGCAGGCGATTTGCTAAATCAATGTTATCCGCTTCATCAAAACGTGCCATGAGTTCAATGACCGCCGTGACTTCTTTACCGGCACGTGCTGCCTGCACTAACGCATCGACCATCGGTGAGTTAGCACCCGTGCGGTACAATGTCACCTTAATCGCCAAAACCTTAGCATCAATTGCCGCTTGCTGAATTAATTCAATCACTGACGTAAAACTTTGCCACGGGTGACCCAACAAAATATCGCGCTTACGGATACAAGAAAAAATATTTTTATGTTTCAGTAATTCCGGGGGCACCGTCGCGGTAAATGCAGGATAACGTAATTGCGGATAATCGATTAACGCCAACAGGGCACGGTACCGACCCATATTCACCGGCCCATTCACTAAATACAAATCTGACTCTTGCAATTGATGCTGTTCCAGCAAAAATTGCAAAATAGTCGGTGGGCAATTCTGCACTACTTCCAAACGTGTCGCTGCACCATAACGCCTAGACAGTAATTCTTTTTGCAAGGCTTTAGACAAATCATCGATTTCTTCAGGGTTAAGTAACGAATCACTGTTACGGGTCACGCGAAATTGATAACATCCGGTGATCTCCATGCCAGAAAACAACTCCTCCACATGCGCCGCAATTATGTGGCTCAAATACACGAAGTGATCACCTCCACTGCCTTCATCCGGCAAGCGTATCAAACGTGCGAGCGAACGCGGTGCGTGCACCACCGCCAAACCATAATCACGACCGAATGCATCTTTACCCGTCAGTGACACGATGAAATTCAAACTTTTATTCACCAGCCGTGGAAACGGGTGAGCAGGATCTAAGGCAATCGGACTTAACAAAGGCAATACACGTGTTCGAAAGTACTGCTTGACCCACGCAGCTTGAGTCGGCGTCCATTGCTCCTCGGGTACAAATCGTATCCCTGCTTCAGCCAACGCAGGAAACAATTGTTCATTTAAGACGAGATACTGTTCACTCACCAACTGGTGCGTCATTTGGCTAATCGCTTGCAATACCTGGCGCGGATCATAGCCATCCAGGGTCTTGCTGTTGGGTTGCCTGATAGCTTGCAGTTGCAAATGCGCCACACGAATTTCAAAAAATTCATCCAAATTAGCGCTGCAAATTAACGCGTAATTCAAGCGTTCCAAGAGGGGAATATCCGGATCTAACGCATAGCTAAATACGCGTCGATTAAACTGCAGAATGCTCAATTCACGATTAAGATAGGGAGTGTTATCCATCTGTACCCACTATTCGTTGTAATCCATTCTAAGTGTAGCAGATACAGAGAAAACTACCGCCACAGCTAAACGCGATGCTACGCTATGCGTGAGCTATACCGGCTAGCGGTATATTGTTTTTATGACCGGCAAAAGTAAATTTGTGTACCGTCACCAACGGGGAGAATCGCAAGTCTCCCCGTTGGAAACCCCATCGCGTAGAGAACACTTCAAAATACAATGGGTATACTATAACCAATAGACAAACACGAATAAAAATAACCAAACCACGTCGACAAAGTGCCAATACCACGAAACGGCCTCAAACGCGAAGTGATGCTCGTGGGTAAAATGACCACGCCGACAACGCAACCACGTGACCATCAACATGATGGTACCTATGGTAACGTGCGCACCGTGAAACCCTGTCAACATGAAAAATGTCGTGCCGTACATACCGGCCCGTAGGGTTAACCCAAGCTCCGTGTAGGCGTGATGATACTCGTACGCCTGACACACTAAGAAGGCAACACCCAATAATACCGTCAATCCCAAGCCCAGTAATAATTGACCGCGCTGATTCTTTTTCAATGCCCAATGCGCCCAGGTGATCGTGACACCACTAGTGAGTAACAACGCTGTGTTTACTGCAGGCAATCCCCAAGGACTCATGACATACTTAGCGCCTGAAAACAGACTCTGATCGGGATTAATCAGCAACGGCCACCCGGCAGCAAAGTCAGGCCACAATAGGTAATGCGTCATTTGATGAAAACCGTGTCCCGCCAACCAGGGAATAGACAAGTATCGCGCATAAAACAATGCCGAAAAAAACGCGGCAAAAAACATTACCTCAGAAAAGATAAACCAAGACATGCCCCAACGAAACGACCGATCCACTTGTGCATCGTACAAACCACGCTGGCTCTCTGTAACGACCACGCTGAACCAACCGTACATCATGTAAACAACAATTAACGCGCCTACTGCAAACAAATACGGCCCTAACACATGTGCGTGCAACCAATTCGTAAGGCCCAACATCAAAAAAAATAAACCGATAGACCCTACGATAGGCCAATGACTACTTTCTGGAACATAGTATCCACCGTGTTGCTGGGACATAGCGTCCTCCCTTCTAATTGGTAATCCTTCCGGGCGTTACATTGGTTTTCGTTTTTATGTTGCTGGTATCAAACAAAGTATAGGCTATGGTTACTGTGTTATATTCCTGTGGTAACGCTGGGTCCAGGTGGAATATCATGGGCATGTCTTTAGACTCACCCGCCGCCAAGGTTTGGCGTTCAAAGCAAAAGCATTGCGTCTTCTTCAAGTATTTAGCCGCCATCCCAGGCGTCACGCTAGGAATCGCCTGCACCGTCATCGTCTGCTGCGTGTCATTTTTTGCAAAAAAGGTAACGCGCTTAGTCTCGCCAGGATGTACCGTGACTTGCTTCACATCGGGGCGAAATTGCCAATTTAAATTGGCATTCGTCGTCGTTAAAAACTGCACGGTGACCGTGCGCGCTGTATCAATCGCTTGCGTCTCATCGACGGCAGCCTTACCGTCTATCTTGCCATTAAGCCCCGTTGCCTTGCACAACACGTTATACAAGGGCACCAACGCATAGCAAAAACCAAACATAAGCACAGCAAATACAAATAATTTAATGACTAGGTGTTTAGTCTTACGTGTTTGCTTATCTGTAGCATCGTTCATAGCGTACGCCTCATTTTACTTCGGGTGGCACAGTAAAGCTGTGATACGGCGCAGGTGAAGGCAATGTCCACTCTAAACCGTGCGCACCTTCCCACACGCGAGCCGTCGCTGGTTCGCCGCCACGTATCGTTCGGATGATCAAATATAAAAATAGCAGTTGGGAAAAGCCAAACACAAAAGCACCCACACTGGCTAATTTATTAAAATCGGCAAACTGTAGCGCATAGTCCGGGATACGCCTTGGCATACCTGCAAGACCCAAGAAATGCATAGGGAAAAAGGTGATGTTCATGGAAATAACA
This sequence comes from uncultured Gammaproteobacteria bacterium, assembly GCA_964646995.1. Lineage (GTDB taxonomy): Bacteria > Pseudomonadota > Gammaproteobacteria > CAZYIF01 > CAZYIF01 > CAZYIF01. Next base: position 24,026 of record CAZYIF010000017.1, on the reverse strand, counting down.
CTCAACCAAAAGTGCCACTTGCCCAAGGTCTCACAATACATGTGACCGGTCCATTTCGGCAGCCAATAATAAATGGCGGCGATGATCGCAAATAAGGCCCCAGGCACCAACACATAGTGAAAATGTGCTACCACAAAATAGGTATCTTGGTACTGATAATCCGCCGGCACTATCGCCAACATCAACCCAGAAAAACCACCTATCGTAAATAAAATCACAAACGCAATCGCAAACAACATTGGCGTCTCAAAGGTCAGCGATCCCTTGTACATGGTGGTGACCCAATTGAATACCTTCACCCCGGTAGGCACAGCGATCAACATCGTTGCATACATGAAAAACAATTCAGCGCCCAGAGGAATACCCGACGTGAACATATGATGCGCCCACACTAAAAATGACATGATGGCGATAGATGCCGTGGCATACACCATGCAACTGTAACCAAACAAACGTTTACGGCTGAAGGTAGGAATGATTTCTGATACCACACCAAAGGCCGGCAGAATCAGAATATACACTTCAGGATGACCAAAAAACCAAAACACATGCTGAAATAAAATCGGATCACCACCGCCAGCTGCACTGAAGAAACTCGTGCCGAAATGTCTATCCATCAACACCATCGTCACCGTACCGGCTAATACCGGCATGACCGCAATAATTAAAAATGCAGTAATCAACCACGTCCACACGAAGATAGGCATCTTCATTAAGGTCATTCCCGGCGCGCGCATATTCAGAATGGTGGCAATAATATTGATTGAACCCATGATGGAAGATAAACCCATCAAATGGATGGCAAAAATCATGTAATCTGTGCTGGGTGGCCCATACGTGGTGGACAGCGGCGCGTAAAACGTCCAACCAAAATTAGGCGCGGAACCGGGTAAAAACAACGTCGATCCCAACAATGCAATGGCAAACGGTAAAATCCAAAAACTCCAATTATTGAGCCGCGGCAACGCCATATCCGGCGCGCCTATCATCATCGGCACCAACCAATTCGCTAAACCCGTCATCGCCGGCATAATCACACCAAACACCATGATTAAACCATGCATGGTTGTCATTTGATTGAAGAAATCAGGATCCACGAACTGCCGACCTGGCTCGAATAACTCGGCACGAATCACCAACGCCATAGCGCCGCCCACAAACAACATGATGCAACTCAACCACAGATACAAAGTCCCGATATCCTTGTGGTTAGTCGTAAAAAGCCAACGCTTTAATCCTTTGGGTTTATGCTCATGATGATCATGTTCATTGACTAGTGTCGTTGCACCCATCACTTACCTCCTACTTTTTTGCACGTACAGCAGCAACAGCGCTGGGCTGAACGACTACGGGATATTGCTTATTCGCTGCCTCATTACCCCAAGCAACGCGCTCGTAGGTAATAATCGCCGCCAGCGTTGCATCATCTAATTGCTCTCCAAATGCTTGCATCGCCGTGCCTTGTTTGCCATAGACGACCATACTCAGATGTGGTTCTACCGCTCCCAATGCTATCGGACTGGCTTTTAACGCGGGAAAAGCCGGTGGCATACCACTGCCATCGGGTTTATGGCAGACAGCACAACTGGTGTTATACGCTTCTTCGCCTTTTTGCATTAACTCTTCTTTACTCATATCCTGACTGACAGCAGGTGGTGCGGCTGACGGCGTCGCTGCGCTGCCTGCTGCCACGCTCTTGATGTCCGTGCCGCGCTGTTGTGCCAACCATGTCGCAAATTCTTTTTCAGAAACGGCTTTAACGACTATCGGCATAAAACCGTGATTCACGCCGCACAATTCCGCACACTGGCCACGATAAAAACCGGGCTTATCAATGCGCGTCCACGCCTCATGAATGAAACCAGGAATCGCATCACGCTTGATGGCCAGATCAGGCACCCACCACGAATGAATCACGTCTTTTGACGTCACCAAAAAACGGATCTTCTGGTGCACAGGGACAACCAAGGGTTTATCCACTTCCAGTAAATACCAAGGTTCTTTAGCGACTTTGTTATTGATTTGCGCGAGCGGAGTCGCCAAATTACTGAAGAAGCTGACGCCTTGATCCAAATATTCGTATTGCCACTTCCACTGATAACCCGTGATTTTAATGCTCAGATCCGCGGCCTTAGTGTCACTCATATCGATCAGCACGCGCGTCGCGGGAATTGCCATAACCACCAAGATAATAAATGGGATTACGGCCCAGGTAATTTCTACCCCCATATGCTCATGAAAATCTGCAGCCACTGCACCCTTAGACTTGCGAAAGTGAATCAGTGAATAAATGAGTACGCCAAAAACAACGAAGCCAATGCCGCAGCACACCCAAAATATAGCCATGTGCAATGCATGAATCTCATGGCTGATCCGCGTCACACCAGGCGTCATGTTATACTGCGATGCGGCCGCGACCACGCTAGCCATCGCACAAAGCAATGCTGTTCCCCATGACAAAACACGAGACAGTAGGCGCATGCAGTCTATCTCCTTAACCAATACGCAAGCAATTATGTGCCAACATCACATAGTTAGCTGGCACGCAGTTCGTGGCAATGTAAACACAAAAACATCCGCTGTCCAGCATTTTAAAGAAAGAAAGCTCACCCGCTCGCGGGTGAACCAAGGTGTAACGCGGTATAGATTACCACAAGTGATAATCTGCCGTGGTGGTGCTTTGTTGTGCCATATACTTCACTGCCGCAATGACATCACCATCGCTGCAATCTTTGTATGCCGCTGTATGTTGCGTCAAGGTCCGCGTAAACAGCGCTGGCATGCCTGCCGCCAATAACGTAGCCCATGCGGGTTGATCCCCCAAGCGCGGCGCGTGATTTGCACCCGCATCATGACAACTCGCACACTGGGCGCGATAAACCTGTTGCCCTCGGGCTAAAGACGTGGTGCGCGGCGGCGCGGCTTGGTGTTGTGCAGCGTCACCCTCGGTCGCGCTAACGCGCGCCACCATGTAAGCAACCAGCGCATTGATTTGTTCATCCGTACACGAAACACACGCGCCTTTTGCCGGCATAGAATTAATGCCCTGTAGCGCATGTTGCTGCAATGTCGATAATCCTTGCAGGATTCTGGGCTGCCATGCGGCCTTATCATCTAATTTGGGTGCCCCTGCCGCACCAGAGGCATGGCACAATGCACATTTGCTTTCGTAAAGTTTTTCTATCGCACGCACGTCACCTGCAGGCAAGGTACTCACGGTTGTTTTTTGCTGCGCGCTGTGTACAGATTTTAAATACACGGCAATCGCATGCATATCCGTATGTGACAAATAACGTAAGCTGTTGTGCTCTACCTCTTGCATGGGCCCTTGTACGAAACCACTACCACTGAGATGCTTACCACTCGCAAATACTTGCATAATATCCTCTAGGCTTGCGCGAGCGAGGCCATCACCCGTAATATCAGCGGCATAATAACCATCGATGAAGCTACCGCGTAAAAAATATTTGTCTTTCGCTGCGCCCAGCATATTTAACGGCGTGTGACACATGCCGCAATGCCCTGCACCTTGCACGAGATAAGCACCACGATTCCACTCGGCATCGTGTTGCGGATCATCACGGTACTCGCCTTTATGGTGTGGATAGAAAAACAAAATACGCCATCCCAATTGCAAGAACCGCACGTTGAAAGGAAAAGGTACCGCATTTTTTTTCTTCGCCGCGTGCACTGGCGGCAAACTAAAGAGATACGCCTTAATATCCAACACATCTTGGCGTTTCATTTTCGTATAGTACACGTAAGGAAATACGGGAAAGAGATGGCGCCAGCCTGGTGCCATTCCCGTTTGCACCGCACGCACAAAATCATCGTCAGACCAGGCGCCAATACCGGTGGCTTTATCTGGCGTGATATTGGGTGAATAGAACGTCCCAAACGGTGTTTTAATCCCTAAACCACCCGCAAAGGTTTGGCTCTGTTCCTCCAATCCCGTATGACACGCAGCACAATCGGCTACTTTTGCCAGGTATTCGCCGCGTTTAATTTGCGCGTTTTGCGCGGGATCAGCGCCATAAATGGGGGTAGGGTAGGTGATGTAGCGCGTGTATTCTTTGCTTTCTTCAGCGAACGCTATGCGACACGCGCTCACCAAGAGCACTCCCAATAAGACAGTACGCAACAGACTTCGCACGCTTTTCATACCCCTTTCACTTAGCCATTTGGTTGCGTATGGTATAATATACCGCTAATAAATCAAGGCTTAATTTTATACTATGACTATCTCTATCGTAGCAGCACTCGCAAGCAATCACGTCATCGGCGTAAATAACCATCTACCGTGGCACCTCAGCGCCGATCTACAACACTTTAAAGCACTCACCTTGGGCAAGACCGTGGTGATGGGACGCAAAACCCACGAATCCATCGGTAAAGCGCTGCCAGGAAGACGTAACCTCATTCTCAGCCACAACCCGCACTACCACGCAACCGACTGTGAAACCGTCACTTCATTAGACACACTCTTGCAAAGCACCGAAGAAATCATGCTGATTGGTGGCGCCACCCTGTATGCCGCGCTGCTGCCTTATACCCAAACCATGTACCTGACATTCGTCGATGTCACCTTGCCAGGCGATGCTTTTTTTCCGGTGTGGTGTCCCCATGAATGGCGTACTACCGCACAAGAAGCACATGACGCTGACGCAAAAAACGCGTACGCTTACACCTTCGTCACGTTAAAACGTATGGTAGAAGCACACGCATGTTCCCATTGATTATTTTGGATCGCGATGGCGTTATCAACATGGATTCCGTAGACTACATCAGAAGTCCGGACGCATGGCACCCCATTCCCGGCAGCCTAGAGGCCATCGCGCAGCTAACCCACGCCGGATTTAAAATAGCAATTGCCACTAACCAATCAGGGATTGCGCGTGGTTATTATAACGATGCAGTAGTAGCGGCTATTCATGAAAAAATGCAACAGCAATTACACGCACTGCAGGCGCAAGTGGATGCTATTTTTTATTGTCCACACCTCCCTGATGCCAACTGCGACTGTCGCAAGCCCAAACCCGGATTACTGTGGCAAATTCAACATCATTTCAACTGCTCGTTACACGGTGTACCCATGGTGGGTGATAGCTTACGCGATCTACAGGCCGCGCAAGCCGCCGGCTGCCAACCCATTTTAGTAAAAACAGGTAACGGCTTAACGACCTTAGCCCAGCTGGCACCCGATCATGCCATTCCTTGTTATGACGATCTCGCCGCCTTTGCTAACGCAATCCTTGCCACCCCATGACTCTCTGTTACGCACTCGCACCTGACTCACCACCGGAACTCATCGCGTTAGCGCAACAGTACGGTATTCCGTTGCACACACAGCCCGACACGCGCTATCACGTGCGCTGGCACGCAGGCAACATAGAATTGGTGCCGCTGTATGCTTACCGTAACAAACCCCTTCGCATCGACTTTTTACACGGCAAGACCCACTACCGCCGTCAACACGGTGGCGGACGCCGCCAACTCATTGCCAAAGCCGTTGGCATCAAACCGCATAAAACCTTACACGTGCTAGATGCAACCGCTGGACTGGCTGAAGACGCGTATGTATTAGCCTGTTTGGGATGTCACGTCACCTTGTTAGAACGCTCCGCCGCGCTCGTCATCCTATTAAACAACGCCATCGCCCGCGCGCACGGTGATCCCGTCATAGCGCGACTGCAAATACAACATACGCAAGCGCAACACTACTTGAGCGCGTTAACACCTGCACAACGACCGGAGGTCATTTATTTGGATCCCATGTATCCGACCAGCAACGCGCAAGCCTTAGCCAAAAAATCCATGTGCATACTCCGCGATCTCGTCGGTGACGACAGCGATGCGGCCGCGTTATTGCCGCTGGCATTAACCCGTGCCACCCAACGCGTCGTGGTCAAACGACCACGTCATGGCGTACCACTCAACGATCAAGTGCCGACATTCACCTATAGCGGACAAGCCTCGCGTTTTGATATTTACTTGGTGGCGCAGACTGGTATTACGAAACGCAGCTAGTATCATGCATAGCGATACATCCCCACGAATTTAAAAATAGCCGTTCGTCCCGAGGAGGCGTCCTGAGGTTCTCGAAGGACGCCGTCTCGAGGGAAGGAGGCGCCAGAGGGTGCCGTCTCGTCCTTCGAGAACCTCAGGAGGTGGACGGCAACAATAATTTTCAACCTATTTTTGTCTTTCACCGTTTAGTCGTTGTATAACATTTTTTATCTTTTCGCTTGTGATAACAGCCGTGCATCCTTCACGAGATCCTTCCGCAGCGTTGCATGCGTCAGGATGGCACCCTTCAAGGAAACACGCTGCAACACAGGGAAAATAAATTACTTGCGCGGCGCCACCCTCAATGACTCAAATAATATCTCCGCAACTTTTTCTCTGACCGGTGTGAAAAAAGCCCAGGTGTTTCTCGGTGGAGGATCCCAGGCATTCCCCGATGTAGGATTTCTTACAACACCCAACAACGATTCATCCTCACCCTCCTCTCGGATATCACGCGAAGAATACACCGGTACTTGTGATTGAATGGCCCGCTGCCGCTTCGCATCAATACGATCGTATGCTCCCTGTAACAATTTTTTTTGCTTATCGGCAGGGAAAACCGCTAGCATCGTTGTCGCCATTACATCATGGCCTTGGGTCAAGGCAAATTCTAACACCGTATCACTGCATTTATCTCTGCAAGGCAATAAAGAGAAACCTGGGTTGATCTGAGTTATCGCACTTATTTCATTTAAATTATTCGCTTTAACTGCTGCTAGCAATTTATCAACATACGCATAAATCACACCCTCGTATATTTGGTCGGCGCGTAAGCCTTGCTGATTGGTCGTCAACAATGAAATCTTGCGGTGAATCAAGGTATGCATGATCTGCGCCAGCGCCTTGAGCTCTGCCGTATGATCAACATCAAAGCCAAGCATACCGGGCAAAACAGGATCCTCTCGGTGCTGCGCATTCCGATAGTACACGTAATAAGCGGCGGCGGTATGTAATAAAGTATTACCGGTTTTTATATTTTCCGCTTTAATGAGGTCAGGTTCTGTCTGTAATAACATTTGCACACGAACATTATCACATCGCACGATAGCGTCGAGTATTTCCTCTATATGCTGCATCAGCATCTCCTCGCATCAATCTCTAGTCTAGCGCTGCGTCGTCCTCACCACGCAACTCGCGCGGCAAGGCGAATTTAATTGTCTCGGCGACGCCCGTCATATCGTGGCTGTAGACCGCACCCCAGGTTTGCAACTGTGCCACGACTTCATCCACCAACACTTCCGGTGCAGACGCACCGGCCGTTACGCCAATCACCGCATCGTCATTGAACCAGCTGCGCTGCATGGCTTCGGCATTATCGATTAAATACGACTTACACCCTAAGCGTTCCGCCAGTTCACTCAAGCGTGTGGAATTAGAACTGTTTTGTGACCCCACCACTAGCAACACGTCGCACTGCGGCGCCAATTCTTTCACGGCATTTTGCCGGTTTTGCGTGGCATAACAAATGTCTTCTTTACGCGAACCTTGAATCGCGGGGAAACGTGCGCGCAAGGCTTGAATGATGGCCTGGGTATCGTCCATGGATAAGGTGGTTTGTGTCACATACATCAGATTCAGGGGATCCTGCACCGTGAGTGCCGCCACATCCTCGACATTTTCCACGAGATAAATCGCCGCAGCCGTATTTTCATATTGTCCCAGCGTGCCTTCCACTTCGGGATGGCCCTTATGCCCGACCAAAATACACTCGGCATTGACGCGTGCATGCCGTGAGACTTGCATATGCACTTTAGTCACCAGCGGACAGGTAGCATCGAATACACGTAGGTTTTTTGCGGCAGCATCTCTGCGTACTTGCTGTGATACACCGTGCGCACTGAACACGATAGTCGCACCCACCGGCACTTCGCTGATTTCATCGACGAAAATGGCACCTTGTTGACGTAATGATTCGACGACAAAACGATTGTGTACTACCTCATGTCGCACATACACCGGCGGTGAAACCACGCGTAAGGCCTCTTCCACAATGGCGATCGCTCTATCCACCCCGGCACAAAAGCCACGCGGATTGGCTAAAATAATTGTCATTGACATAGTCTGCTCCCGTTACTGCTCACGCCACAGTTGATAGGCTAATAGCGCCACACCGATGCAAATCGCACTGTCGGCAAGGTTAAACGTGGGCCAATGCCATACGCCTAGATGTGCATCTATAAAATCAATGACGTGATGCTGCAGCACGCGATCGTACAGATTACCTAACGCACCACCCACCACCAGACTCAAGGCTAAATGCATGCGCCATTGTTGTGCCGGCACACGATACAGCCACACGCACAATACCCCCACGACCACAGCAGTGAGGCCAAGTAAACCATAGCGCTGTAGCTCACTCGCTTGCGCCAACAGACTAAAGGCCGTGCCTTGATTATAGGCTAGATGCAAATTAAGCCACGCACAGACGGTGATCGGCTGTCCCGTCAACGTCAGCACAGCCCATTGCTTAGTGTACTGATCGAGAATAAAGATCAACGTTATTAGCGCTAAGCTACCCAGTAACAACCAAACCTTACGTACTAACACGTGCTCACCTCACACAAAACGCCGCGTTTCACCGCTGCCACTCACATTCGTCACACAACGTCCGCACAAAGTCGGGTGTGCGTCGTGCAGACCCACATCGGCGACCCGGTGCCAACAACGCCCACATTTGGTGTGTGCCAACGCGCTGATCTGCAATTTGATCCCGCTCAACTGCGTTGTTACCGCCGTTGGCGGTGCGTCGTCAAACGCTAACAAACGTGCCGCGGAGGCAATAAACACAAAATGCAATTCATCGCCCAATGCCGCTAACCAAGGACGCCAACTGTCATCCGCATAAATCACAACGATTGCATCCAGTGCCGCACCGATATGGCCGAGATCACGTTGCTGCTCTAATTCTTTGTTGACCTCTGCACGCAGCTCCAATAATAACTGCCATTGTTGCACCGTCAACACATCTTCTGCCGACAAGCTAAATAGTTCTTCATACCACGTCGTTAGCAACACCGAGTCAACACGCTGGCCGGGCATGTGTTGCCAAATTTCTTCTGCGGTAAAACTCAAGATAGGGGCTAACCAACGCACCAAGGCTTCTAAAATATGGTACATCGCCGTTTGCGTAGAGCGACGTGCCACACTAGCACTGGGTGTGGTGTATTGCCGATCTTTAATTACATCCAAATAAAAACCACCCAATTCCACCGTGCAAAAATGATGGATACGCTGACTGACACTGTGTAATTGGTACTGCTCGTAGTCTTGGCACACCGCGTGTTGCACCGCCGCCGCTCTAGCGATAACCCAACGATCTAACGCCAACAACGCGGTAGCGGGCAGCACGTGCTGCGCCGGATCAAAATCATATAAATTAGACAACAGGAAACGTGCGGTATTTCTCAAACGTCTGTACATGTCGGCGGTGCGTTTGAGTATTTCATCGGAGATAGCTTGCTCCGCACAATAGTCGGTAGAAGCAACCCATAAGCGTAAGATGTCAGCACCCAGCGTTTGCATCACTTTTTCCGGCACAATCACATTACCCAGTGATTTAGACATTTTGCGTCCCTGACCATCTAGGGTAAAACCATGGGTCAATACCGCTTTATACGGCGCGCTACCACGCATCGCCACACTCGTGAGTAACGACGATTGAAACCAACCTCGGTGCTGATCCGAGCCTTCTAAATACAAATCGGCTGGCACGTGTAACGCAGGGTGGCGTTCCAATACACTGGCATGACTCACGCCAGAGTCAAACCACACGTCTAATACATCCGGTAATTTTTCGTAGTGTTCTGCTTCTTCACCTAATAGCTCAGCCGCATCCAAGGCAAACCACGCTTCTACCCCTGCTTGTTCGATGCGTTCAGCAACCGCGCGTAATAAGGCGGGCGTATTCGGATGCAAGACTTGGTTTTTTTTATGCACGAAGATCGCCATAGGCACACCCCACGTGCGTTGCCGTGAGATACACCAATCGGGACGCTGCTGTATCATACCCGCCAGACGCGCCTGTCCCCAATCCGGTATCCACGTCACTTTATCAATCGCCTGCAACGCTAATTCGCGTAAACCGTTTTGTTCCATGCTAATAAACCATTGCGGCGTAGCTCTAAAAATGAGGGGTGTCTTATGCCGCCAACAATGCGGATAACTGTGCGTCAGCGTCGTGTGTTGCAACAGAGCATCGTGTTGCTGCAGTATTTCCAGTATGCGTTGATTGGCATGCAACACGCGTTCACCGCCTAACAAGGGTAACTCGTCGGCATAACGCCCGCGTGCATCCACCGGGCTATCCATAGACAGCTGATACTGTAGCGCTACCGCATAATCTTCCCTACCGTGCGCCGGTGCCGTATGTACTGCACCCGTCCCATTATTCACCGTGACATGTTCGCCTAACACTAACGGCACTTGCCGCGCGTAAAACGGATGTTGTACTTGCACATGCAGCAACGCGCTACCGGGCACGGACAACAAACACGTATAGGTCGCGCAACCGTAATGTTGCATCAAATGCTCAACACGTGCCGCGGCTACCAACAAACGTTCTGCGCCGCGTGCCGTCGTACATTGCACTAAGGTATACATCTCCGTCGGATGAATGGCCACGGCTTGATTCGCTGGCAAGGTCCACGGTGTGGTTGTCCAAATCACCACGCTGATCGCGCCTTCACCCACGGCAGGTGACGCTAAGGTCGCAAATAAAGCCTGGTGGTCCACCACCGCAAAACGCACATCGATGGAAGAAGACTGTTTATCTTGATATTCCACTTCCGCTTCTGCCAGCGAAGAACCACACTCTATGCACCAGTGCACCGGCTTACAGCCTTGATGCAAATGACCATTATCCACAATGCGCGCCAAGCTACGCACAATGTCGGCTTCATAGCGAAATGCCATGGTTAAATACGGCTGCTGCCAATCACCAGCTATGCCTAAGCGTTGAAAGGCGAGGCGCTGCCCGTCTATTTGACGCAAGGCATAATCACGACACGCTTGCCTAAACGCCGTCGCATCCACTTTCACGCCGGGTTTACCGACTTCCTTCTCTACATTTAATTCTATCGGTAGACCGTGACAATCCCAGCCCGGCACAAAGGGTGTACAGAACCCACTGAGTGCTTTGGCTTTGAGAATAGTGTCTTTAAGAATTTTATTGAGCGCATGACCAATGTGAATTTGGCCATTTGCATAAGGCGGACCATCGTGCAAGATAAAGTGCGGCTGTCCCTGGCGCAGAGCCTGTAATTGCCCGTACACATCGATACGCTGCCAATGCGCTAAAATATCCGCTTCGCGCTGCGCTAGATTGGCTTTCATCGCGAAATCGGTGTGGGGCAAATTCAGTGTATCTTTGTAATTTGTCATGACTCATCCCTATTAAAAAAAGCGTTAGCTTGTGCAACATCCGCAACAATCTGTTGCCGTAATACCGTCAAATCAGAAAAATAGGCTTCGTCGCGTAATTTCTGCAAAAATTCCACGCACAAACGCCGCCCATAGATTGTCTGCGAAAATCCTAACAAATGCACTTCCAACAACATCTCTTGTCCACCCACGCTGGGTCGCGTACCTACACTGGCCACACCTGGGATCGGCGCTTCGCGCAATCCATGTACCCACACCGTATAAATACCTTGCACCGCTGCCGCATGACGATGCAAGCGTAGGTTGGCCGTCGGCACACCCCATTGTCGACCGAGCTGCTGGCCGTAGCTCACTTTGCCCGCAATGCAGTACGGTTTACCTAACAACGCCTGCGCCAATGCCAAATCACCGCGTTGTAACGCGGTACGCACGCGCGTACTACTCACGCGTTGGCCCTGCCAGTCTGTAGTCGGCATAGGCGATAAGGTAAAACCATGTTGTTGTGCCGCATGCTGCAATAACGCAAAATCGCCAGCGCGCTGATGGCCAAAGCGAAAATCATCACCGATGACTACGTGCCGCACCCCCAACTGCTGCACGAGCAGTTGTTCCACAAACACGGTCGCAGACATCTTGGCCAAGCGCGTCGTAAAGGCTAGGCACAACACACGATCAACACCTAACGCAGCTAACGCACTTAATTTATCGCGCAACCGGCATAAGCGTGCCGGTGCTTTTTCACCTAAAAAAAATTCCCTGGCTTGCGGCTCAAATAAAATGACTACGCTCGGTAAGCCACGTTGCTGTGCATCCCTGCGTAATTGCTGTAACAACGCTTGATGACCGATATGCATGCCATCAAAATTGCCAATAGTAACCACACAACCACGCTGGGTAGGGGCTATATTATGCTGTCCTCGTATCACGTCCATCTGCTCAGCCTTTTAATTCACGCCAGCGCAATCCGGAAACCACTAAGCTCACTAAATAAACCGTGATGCCTGCTAACATCAGACCACCTAAATGCAACACACGCTGTTGCCAATCCCACTGCAACCACTTAGCCAGCGGCTGCGCGCAGAGAAGTAATACTAAGCCTAACATTAGGTTACACACGAGTAGACGCAAACCAAACGCAAACCAATGTGGCGCACGACGATAAATACCTAAATGACACAGATAGTAAAACAACAAAATCACATTCAACCACGCACTCAGACTGGTCGCCAACGCCAAGCCAGCATGTGCCAATGGTTTGATGAGCAATAGACTCAATCCACTGTTCGTGGCAATGACCAATAGCCCTATGCGCACCGGCGTACGCGTATTTTGACGTGCGTAAAAACCAGCGATCAATACCTTCACCAGCATGAATGCGGCTAATCCGGGGGCAAACGCTAATAATGCACGAGCTGCCATCTGTGCATCGTGCCCACTAAAATGACCGTAATTAAACAATGTCAGCATGATAGGCTCACTGAGCATCCCCAACGCCAGTGCTGCGGGGCACGCGATCAACAACACCAAACGTAACGCCCAATCTATGCTAGCAGAAAAGCGTTGTTCATCGCTGGTGACGTAATGTTGGGATAAATGCGGCAAAATAACGGTGGCAATAGCCACACCAAAAATACCCAAGGGAAATTGACTCAGCCTGTCTGCATAATACAACCAAGAAACACTGCCTACCTGCAGTAGCGAGGCCAGAATATTATCTACCAATAAATTGACTTGACTGGCAGATGACCCTAACAATGTCGGCAACATTAAATCCAATAAACGCCGCACGCCGGAATGATGCCAACCCCAGCGTGGCCAACACGAAATACGTAAACGCCAGAGGAAAAACAGTAAAAATAGCAACTGCACCACACCCGCCACGCACACGCTCCACGCCAACGCCATGACGCCGACGCTCACCTGCTTAGCACCATACCATGCACCCGCGATCAAACACAGATTCAGTAACACCGGCGCAAACGCCGTGCTGGCAAAATAGCCGTAGCTATTGAGGATGGCCGCAACAAATGCCGTGAGCGAAATAAAAAAAATGTAGGGAAAGGTGACGCGTAACATGTCGGTAGCTAGGCCATAACGCGCACCACTCTCCGCAAATCCCGGCGCAACCACTTTAATAAGCCACGGCGCCGTCAGCATCGCAACCAAGGTCAACACCAATAAGATAATGGCCAAGGTTCCCAATACGTGGCTGATGAAATCTAACATCTCTGCACGTGGTTTCTGCTTATATTCGGTGAGTATAGGCACGAACGCCTGCACAAACGAACCTTCAGCAAACAGCCTACGTAAAAAATTAGGAATCTTAAACGCCACCCAAAATGCATCAGCCGCTGGACTAGCACCAAAACTGTGTGCGATAGCCATATCACGCAACAAACCAAACAGGCGCGAAATGAGTGTCATACACGAAAATATGCCGGTGGAATGCAGCAACCCACGCGCCGCAGGTGTACGGTTTGTAGCGGAAGTGGGCTCTGTTTTCATCGATGCGCTAACGCACTAATGACAAAAATTCATTACGCGTCGTCGCACTATCACGAAACACACCCAACATGGCGGACGTCGTCATCACCGAATTCTGCTTTTCCACGCCACGCATCATCATGCACAGGTGTTTGGCTTGAATCACGACGCCAACACCTGCCGGGTTGATCAGCTGAGAAATACTATTGGCGATTTGTACGGTGAGCTGCTCCTGGATCTGTAAGCGACGTGAGAACATTTCCGCAATCCTCGCCACTTTGGATAAACCCAAAATTTTGCCATTGGGAATATAAGCGATGTGGCATTTGCCGATAAAAGGCAGCAGGTGGTGCTCGCACAAGGAGTACATCTCTATGTCTTGTACAATAATCATTTCATCACTGGGCGCTTGAAAAATAGCGTCTTTTACGATGGTGTGAATATCTTCACGGTAGCCCTTGGTTAAAAATTCCATGGCACGGGCAGCACGAGCGGGCGTATCCATTAAACCCTCGCGCTGTGGATTTTCACCTATCGCTTGTAAAATAGCGGCAAAGTGGCTTTCTAAATGCTCAGTCATGTCAGTCTCACAGCTCAAAAAGTGCAATGATGCGACTAATGTTAGCAGATGTCAAAAATGCAATCTGGCCGTGGCAACCCTACCGATGTAGGACTAAGGCATCCACCACATCACGCCATAACAGATTGCGTCAAAATCGAACCCAACCACCCCATAGCCGACCCATCACGCGCGCGCCAACCGACACACGCAAATTTGCTTGCAACCTACCTTGCGTTTTGCGCTATACTGATACGTCTAAAAATTTGTGATCGATTATCAGGCAGAGGAATTTACCAGCATGGTCTCTAAAACAAAAAAGACTGTAGTGAAGAAAAAGACAACTGCGAAGCGTGTGATCAAAGCGGCCACCAGCAAAAGTGCTAAGCCTGTTGCACCCAAAAGTAAAACCAGTGTGAAAAAGACCAGCGTCGTCAAGGCGAAAAAAATGCCAACCAAAAGCAAAACCACTGCAAAAAAAATCGTGGCAGAAAAACCCAGTAAGCTAACTACAGCCAAAACCAGCCCTAAGATAAGTGCTGCAGGCAAAACAAGTGCCGCGACCAAGACGAGCGCCATCGCCAAAACAAGTGTCGCTACCAAAACAAGTAGCGCTGCCAAGGTAAGTACGCCGAAAAGTCCTGCACTAAAAAGTAAAAAGATCACAACACCGGCACCCGCCGTTAAAAAGACTGCGTCGCGTGGCAAACCCACTGATACCAAAACAGAAACAACACCGACGCTCGTTAAATCCAGCGAGTCTCCCGCTGCCACAGCCAAAGCATCACGCAAACCACCGGTTACCCATAAAACAACGTCATCCGCAACAACGGAAAACCGATTAAAAATAGCCATCTCGGCTAAAAATTTAAGTAAGCAAATTCCTGATATTGATCCCGACAGCGCAAAAACCATGCCCGGTTCAGCACTGGGTATCATGGGAATACCACCTTATGCGATCAAACCGCATGAAGAATACATGAATGACGCACAACAAGAACATTTTCGTCACATACTGCATGCTTGGCGCCGCTCCTTGATGGAAGAAGTCGACCGTATCTTAAGTCACATGCAAGACGAATCTGCCAACTTCCCCGATCCGAATGACAGAGCCACCCAAGAAGAAGAATTCAGTCTCGCGTTGCGTGCGCGTGATCGTGAACGTAAGTTGATTCGCAAAATCGATGAGGCACTGGATCGCATCAAACAACAAGAATACGGGTACTGCGAAACCTGCGGCATTGATATAGGCATACGGCGTTTAGAAGCGCGTCCCACCGCTACCTTATGCATAGATTGCAAAACCCTAGATGAAATTCGCGAACGACAAATGAAACAATAAGCGGGTGATGGGAATCGAACCCACGCTATCAGCTTGGGAAGCTGAAGTTCTGCCATTGAACTACACCCGCAACAAACAAACCACCGGTATTTTACACATGTGTTATACCCGTAGCGAATGATTTTTAGGGGTGATGCTAAAAATCATAGACTTAATTTAATATGCGATGTAGTGTCCATAGGATGCCGTTCTTTGGGCGCTACAGCACCTAAATATCATTCGCTACGGGTATATGCCTCATGATAATAAAATCACAAATACAACGAAAGATTCGTAGCTTTGTGCGCCGTGCAGGGCGCATCACCGCAAAACAACAGCATGCCTTGCAAGAATATTGGGCAGATCACGGTGTATCGGTCACGGGACCCGTACTCTCGTTGCCAACACTCTTCGGTTGTGCCGCACCCTGCATATTGGAAATAGGTTTCGGCATGGGGGAAGGCTTATTAACACAAGCGGTCACCCACCCAGACTATCATTTCATCGGTATCGATGTGCATAAACCCGGGGTTGGCAAACTACTCGCAGGTATTGCTGAACACAAGCTATCTAATGTTAAAGTGTTTTGTGGCGATGCCGTAGAGGTGTTACAACAGCGCATACCCAATCACAGTTGCAACGCCGTGTTATTATTCTTCCCCGATCCATGGCCCAAGAAAAAACACCACAAACGCCGCATCGTGCAGCCCGATTTTATTCAACTGATTACCGCTAAATTATTACCTCACGGTATTTTGCACATTGCGACGGATTGGCAAGACTATGCCATGCACATAGAACACACCCTGTCATTGCAAACGGAGCTACAACGCTGCGACCACAACCCTTGGCTGACACGCAGCACTACCCGTTTCGCACAGCGCGGCGTACGCCTAGGTCACGCACTGTGGGATTTTATTTATGTTAAGAATGAATGACTATGCCCTTTTCACTCATGGGTGTCATCGCGAACTGATATATCCCCACGAATTTTTAACGTAACTGATTGATAAACCTAATTTTTGCCGTTCGCCCTGAGGAGATCGCGCAGCGATCGTCTCGTGCTTCGAGGACCTCAGGAGGGTAAACGGCAACAATAATTTTCAACCTGTTTTTATCTTTTGCAGTTTAGTGGTTGCATAACATTTTTTATCTTTTCGCTTGGATAACAGCTGTTCGTGGGAATGTATCAGATCCCGAACGTAGTGAGGGATATTTCCAACAGGTGTCATCCCTCCATCGCAACGCGATGGAGGGATCTCGAGACGATTGCACGGTGTTATTAATGAGAAAATGCCGTCTGCACGAGATCCCTCGTTGCACTCGGGATGACAACACTGGGATGACAGCCATCATACTGAATAATTACAAAAACAATGCCACCACATCGTTATAAAAAAGATGTCCTTGCGCAGTCAACCAAAAATCCTCTGCATCACACTCAACTAAACCACGCTCGCGTGCGGCGTGTAACGCGGGCAACAACGACGCAAAAGACAAACCGGTACGCTGCGTAAACAATTCCAGCGCCACGCGTTGGTGCAAGCGTAAGGCGTTAAGCATGAATTCAAACGGTAACTCGGCCGTATCCACCACACTCTGCTCTGCAGTAAAATCACGCAACGTCACGGCAGACAAATACGTTTTAGGGTGACGCCACTTCACGCGTCTCACCACCTGTTGCGTGGCCATGTCCGTGAGCTTGCCATGCGCGCCCGCACCCAAACCAATATAATCACCAAACAACCAATAATTGGTATTGTGACGACAGGTGTAACCCGGCGTACTGTAGGCAGAAATTTCATACTGATCAAACCCAGCGTCAGCCAGCAATGCCTGTCCCTCCACTTGCATCTCTGCGCACAGATCATCAAGCGGCAGCGGTGGTGGCTTCGCATGAAAAGCCGTATTAGGCTCTAGCGTCAATTGGTACCACGAGATATGTTGTGGCTGCAATGCGATCACGGCGTGCAAATCTGCTAACGCCTGTGCCTTGTCTTGTTGCGGCAAACCAAACATCAGATCCAAATTGATGTTATCAAAACCCACACTGCGTGCCTGGCGCAATGCCTGTATGGCTTGCGCACTGGAATGAATACGTCCCAACGCCTGTAATTGCGTATCTTGCAAACTCTGAATGCCTAACGATAAGCGATTAACGCCCGCCGCACGAAAGCCAGCAAAGCGTTGCTGTTCAACCGTACCTGGATTGGCTTCCAAAGTAATCTCTGCCTGTGGCGCAACCGTCAAACAACTGCGCACACCCGACAACAAACGCGTAATCGCCGCAGCTGAAAATAAACTGGGTGTGCCACCGCCAATAAAAATACTCTGCACACTGCGACCCCAGATCCTCGGCAATTCGTTTTCTAAATCCATTAAAAGGGCATCAATATACGCCGCCTCGGGCACATCTTGCTGCACCGCGTGGGAATTAAAATCACAATACGGACACTTGCGCACACACCATGGGATATGTATATAAAGCGACAACGGAATGGGTAGGGTAAATGATTGCATACTGGCCGCAGTGTAACAGAAAGCTATTCAAATAGTACAATACTCGTTATCATGTGCGGCTAACACAGAGAGCAAGGCCTGCATAGCATGCAAAAACGACAATTTCCTACCATTAAGGCAACGTACACCATCGCACGCAGCCGCCTGTTTCATGTAGAGCGTGTCGATTTACAATTTGCTAATGGTACCGAACGTCAATTTGAACGCCTCATTCAGCATCGCGCCGCCGTGATGATTGCACCCATGCTGGATGATGACACCTTGCTACTCGCGCGTGAATACGCGGTCGGCGTGGAACGTTATGAACTGGGCTTACCCAAAGGCGTCGTAGAACTCGACGAAGACATACTGACTGCCGCCAATCGCGAACTGCAAGAAGAATTAGGTTATGCCGCACACGAGTTGCATCACTTACGCACCTTAACGCTAGCACCCGGTTATTTAACCCATAGCATCGCATTAGTCGTCGCGCGTCACTTATATCCCTCTACATTACCCGGCGACGAACCAGAACCCGTAGAGATCGTGCCTTGGCGTTTGAGTCAACTCGACAAATTGCTGGCCCACGAAGAATGCACCGAATCACGCAGTATTGCGGGGTTATTTTTACTGCGCGACTATTTACATACTATTATCTAACAACACAAGGAGCCATCATAATGAAGCAACGTCTCAAAGTCGCCGTGAGTGGAGCAGCCGGACAAATAGGTTACGCCTTACTGTTTCGTATCGCCTCCGGACATATGTTCGGTAACGATACCGAGGTCGAATTGCAATTACTCGAACTCGAAGCGGCACTACCTGCGTTACGTGGCGTTGCCATGGAATTAGAAGATTGTGCGTTCCCCTTGTTAAAAAATATTGTGTGCACGTCAGATGCGAACATTGCGATGCGCGACATCAATTGGGCGTTGTTAGTAGGTTCTGTTCCACGTAAAGCAGGCATGGAACGCAGCGATTTGCTCAACATTAACGGCAAAGTATTCAGTGCACAAGGGAAAGCGATCAATGACAATGCGGCAGCCGATGTACGCATCTTTGTTGTGGGCAATCCCTGCAACACCAATGCGGTCATTGCCATGCATCACGCCACCGATATTCCACGCGACCGCTTCTACGCGATGACCGCGCTAGATGAAAAACGTGCTATTTCACAGCTGGCACACAAAGCCAATGTTGACACCACGACAGTCACCAATATGACCGTCTGGGGTAACCACTCCTCTACCCAGTATCCTGATTTTTATCATGCTAAAATCAACGGACAACCCGTCACCGAAGTCATACGCGATGAAGCCTGGTTACAGGGTGAGTTTATCAGTCAGGTACAACAACGTGGTGCGGCAATCATTCAAGCCCGAGGCGCTTCATCCGCGGCATCTGCAGCCAATGCCGTCATTTCTAGCGTTTATGCGTTGACCCATGATACCCCTGCTGGGCACAGCTTTTCGGTATCCAAACTCTCGCGTGGTGAATACGGGATAAATGAAAATCTTATTTTCTCTTTTCCTTGCCGCACCGAGAAGGGACAATGCCACACCATAGATAACCTGACCCACAATGCCTTTAGTCAGCAAAAAATACAATTGACCATGCAAGAACTATTGCATGAGTATGAAGCAGTAAAAGCCTTAGGTTTGTTGACATAAAACGCCCATCCCCGCAGTAACCTGCGGGGATGCTCTGCTACGCTTAGTATGTGTTCAGGCTACGCCCCTTTAATTTAACAAGTCGCACAACTATTCAGCAAAATGCTGGATAGTTGCCAAAAAAGTTGCATATCGCAATCTTTGTTAAGGTTTCCTTAAGCTTTTCCAGTTATAATTCACCCATTGATATGCAATGGATTAGGTCCATTAGAACAGGAAGCTCGCACCATGACTACCTCTTATAGAAAAGCACCTTCGTCCGAATCTGGATGGAAAAAATCGCCACCCATCGACGGCCCGTTCCGCTTTAATACTAAGATATCTAACCCAAAGTCATTGTCGCAATTACGTGCGGAACTGGAAGAAGCCATCCTAGAAGCGCAACACGGTGATCCAAACCCCGCCACATTTAATAGCTTGTACGAGGCAATCGTGCAGACCGCCATTTGTTTTAACCCACCGCGCATACAACAAGACGAAGCTTTTGCTTATGCGTTGCATGTGCGCGCGATGATGCTCAGCACCAAATACGCCGATCAATTTACCGCGCCGACACACCATGCCGCGCTTAGTTTTACCGACATCGTCAACAACCTACAAAAAAAATATGCCGACCCCAGCGAGTTAGCTTATTTCCCCAAGCAATTTTCCGCCATAGATTTCACGCACCTGCTACGCGCTGTCGGTAAAATAAGCCTATCGATCGGTAATGCTGCCTCTAAAACGGATAGCACCAAACCGCCAACCGCCATCCCCTCCCCCGTAAAATCACCGATGAAATAACGCAGCAAACTAAGGTGTGTGTGCTGCAATACGGCCATCGTCTCCTGCTACCAACACCGTATCAGCACGACGTAGTGCGAATAAACCATTGCACACAATACCAGGGATATCATTCAACTGTCGCTCCAATGCTACCGGATCAACAATATCTAGATGAAACACATCCAAAATAGAATTACCGTTATCGGTAACAAAACCCACTCTATATTCAGGCGACCCACCCAATTTAACCAGCTCACGCGCCACAAAGCTACGCGCCATCGGTAACACTTCTATCGGCAACGGGAACTGTTTGCCTAATACGGCAACGCACTTGCTGGCATCTACGATACACACAAAGCGTTGCGCCACTTGCGCTAATATTTTTTCCTGGGTCAACGCACCACCACCGCCTTTGATCAGCCGGCCGTGCGCGTCGACTTCATCTGCCCCGTCGATGTAAACCGGCAACCCAGCTACGCTATTGAGTGGCACAACCTCAATTCCCACGCGTTGCAAACGCTGTGCTGTCGCGGCAGAACTAGCAACCGCCGCTTCGATGTCATGTTTGATTTTTGCTAACGCATCAATAAAATAAGTGACGGTTGAGCCCGTCCCTACACCGATAATCGCGCCTTTAGGCACATACGCCACGGCCGCCTCAGCCACGCAGCGCTTTTGTTGGTCTTGCTTCATCGTCGTTCCTCGTAATTTGTTGACGTGCAGTATATACCTCTAACGCATGAGTTAGCAGTATACTCTACCCGCGCTTTTGATAAACTAGCGGCATGCACGACAACACACTCATTCTGCACATAGCGATACCCTCTCCTCGGTATAATCACTTTGATTATTTGCCCCCCGTAGGCGTGACACCAGAACAACTGCACATTGGCATGCGCTTGCACGTGCCATTCGGCCGCAGAGAGGTCATCGGCATACTCCTGGGCTGCAGCACACACAGCGACTTAGCACCGGCTAAACTCAAACCCGCTATCGCCCTCTGTGATACGGACGCGCTACTGCCTGAACCCATACTCGCACTGTGCCGCTGGGCCGCGCAATATTATCATCATCCGCTGGGTGACGTACTCGCGTGTGCGTTGCCTACGCTGCTGCGCCAAGGAAAACCGGCAGCATTTTTACAACAAGCCTTTTATCGCCTCAACACACAAGGGCTAGCAGCGCTAACTCAGTCGCACAAAAAAACCAAAGCACATGCGCTGCTACAGCTGTTACAACAGCACCCCCACGGTTTAGCCGCCACCGTACTCAAGCAACAAGGTTATGCCGCAGATACCCTGCGTCGGGCGTTGGAGAAAGGATGGGTAGACCGCATCGATCGCGCGAGTGAACCTACACACACTCACGCCACCGCAGCAGCGGTGACGCTACAACTGAACGCCGCGCAACAACAAGCCGTCACCACGATCAGCGCGCACCTGCAGCAATTTACGCCATTCTTATTACACGGTATTACGGGCAGTGGCAAAACCGAAGTTTATTTACGCTGCATAGAACAGTGCATCGCCCAGGGTAAACAAGCCTTGGTACTGATCCCGGAAATCGCCTTAACCCCACAAACCGCTGCACGCTTTACGCAGTACTTTCATACGCAACACGTCGTCATCTTACACTCCGGTTTAAGCGACAGGGAACGCCTGGATGCTTGGCTGTTATGCCAACAGAATAAATCGCCTATTGTCATCGGCACACGTTCTGCGGTCTTTACGCCATTACCACAGCTTGGCATTATCATCATCGATGAAGAACACGACTCGTCCTTCAAACAACAAGAAGGTTTCCGCTACTGCGCGCGCAGTCTTGCTATCATGCGCGCGCAACACAATCAAATTCCCATCCTGTTAGGCTCGGCCACACCCAGTTTAGAAAGTTTTTATAACAGCCAACAACAACGCTTTCATTACCTGGCACTGCCCATACGTGCTACCGGCGCCTCCCTGCCACGTATGAATCTGATTGATCTGCGTCAACATCCGCTACAACAGGGCTTAACAAAGCCGTTACTAGATGCCATCACGCAACACCTGGCGCTCGACAACCAAGTGTTACTATTCATTAATCGCCGTGGCTTTGCACCGGTGTTGCTGTGTCATGACTGTGGCTGGAGCGCAAGCTGCGCGCACTGCGATGCAAAAATGGTACGGCATTTTTCCACTAATTTATTACAATGCCATCACTGTGGCAGCAGCAGACGCAGCGTATCACGCTGTCCTCAGTGTCACGGCACGCAACTCATTGCCGTGGGCGCGGGTACCGAACGCATAGAACACATTTTACAAGAGAAATTTCCCAACGCCGGCATCGTGCGCGTAGACCGCGATACCACACGCGGCAAGGGTAACTTGCACGCGTTGCTCGCCGAAATACAACACGGCAACAAGCAAATCTTACTCGGCACCCAAATGCTGGCGAAGGGCCATCACTTTCCGCAACTCGCATTGGTTGGAATTTTGGATGCAGACAGCGGTTTGTATAGCAGCGATTTTCGCGCCACCGAACGCATGGCACAATTATTATTGCAGGTGGCGGGCCGTGCCGGCCGCGAAGACAAACCCGGCGAAGTCTTGATCCAAACGCACAATCCGGATCACCCGCTGTTGCATTGCTTACTCAAAGAGGGTTATGTGGCGTTCGTGCAGGCTGCACTACAAGAGCGGCAACTCACGCAGTTACCTCCCTTTAGTTATTTAGCCTTATTACGCGTAGAGACACCGCTAGAAGCTACGGGACTTACGTTCTTAGAATGTCTCAAAAATCAGTTACCCAGCACACAGCACACCCACGTACTAGGCCCCATACCCGCCGTGATGCAACGCAAAGCAGGACGCTTTCGCGCCCAGCTCTTGATCAAGGCGAGTCAACGCAACAGCCTACATCGTCTGTTAGATCAGCTCATCACCCACTTACAAAATACCAAACTACCACCACAATTGCGTTGGCAACTCGATGTCGATCCGCAAGAATTATTATGATGTCCCCGTAGAGAATTCGCGGTTGGCGGAAAAGACTTGAAATCATGCGTTGGCGTTTGTTAAGCTTAGCGCCGCTAAAATACTAGAAAAAGCGTGGCTATTCGGCAAATTTGAGGATGCTGTTTATTTGCAAGGTAAAAATGTCTGTTTTCTCTACGCGATGGGGATTTTTCCCTTGAGCGCCGTAAAGCCCAGTTTTACTGGGTAGGCGTAAAATCAAGGGTAACTATTCAGCGTTTTGCTGAATAGTTACGAAAAAGCCTGCTATTTTCATCGGCAACACAAAGGAT
>CAZYIF010000016.1:0-50480 GCA_964646995.1 uncultured Gammaproteobacteria bacterium | reverse complement strand
CGAACCACCGACACAGGGATTTTCAGTCCCTTGCTCTACCGACTGAGCTATCTGGCCAATAAAAGAGAGCGTATTAAACCCATACTGCTGCGTCTAGTCAAGTATTCTCGCTGTGTTGTGGCACAAATCCCGGTGGTTTAGTGTCTTGCTGGTCAAATAAAAATTTTTCCATTTCTTGGCGCAAGAATTCACGGGTCTTGGGGTCGATCAGACTCAAGCGGTATTCGTTGATGAGCATGACCTGTTGATCCAGCCACATGGCCCAGGCCGGTTGCGAAATTTCCGCATAAATGCGCTGACCTAATGCCCCTGGAAACGGTGGAGCTGTTAAGCTCGGCGCTTCTTCGCCCAGCTTCACGCAGTGTATTTGGCGTGTCATGCTTGTTCTCCCAATTGGCGCAGTAATTTCAGGGTAGGCGCTGCCAACCCATAATGCAGCGCGTGTTGTGGTGCTAACCATACACAGGAACGCGCGGGTTTACAAGCCGATGTCAGTGCTTGCACGTGCAGGTGCAATGGATAAATTTCTAAATGGAAGTGGCTGAAGGTGTGTTTAAAACTCGGTTGTGCCGTCTGTCGTTGTACCGCATAACCGTAAGTCGTCGCACAATGCGTCACAATGCTATCTGTCATGTCACAGACGGGGAAACACCACAAGCCACCCCAGATGCCGTGCGGTGGCCGTTTTTCTAATAAAATTTCGCCTTGTGCGTTGTGCAAGACTAAAAAATATTGCGCCTTTATCGGTAATCGCTTACTGACTTTGGCTTGTGGGTAGACGTGCGTGTTGCCCTGTTGGTAGGCCTGACAAATATCGTGTAACGGGCAGTGCGTGCAACGCGGTTGCGTGCGAGTGCAGACCGTGGCGCCTAAGTCCATGATCGCTTGCGTGTAATCGGCTACGCGGTGCGTAGGCGTGTAATATGTCGCGAGTTGCCACAGGTGTTGTGCTACGGCTGTAGCGCCAGTCCAACCGGTAATGGCGTGTAACCGGGTTAACACGCGTTTCACATTGCCGTCGAGTATGGGTGCAGGCAAGCCAAATGCCATACTTAAAATCGCTCCCGCCGTAGAACGACCGATGCCGGGCAATGTTTGTAACGCCGTGCTGTCTTGTGGAAAATGACCCTGCAATTCCTGCGCGACTATTTTTGCGGCGCGATGCAAGTGTCGTGCACGTGCGTAGTAACCCAAGCCAGACCATAAGGCTAAGACACGATCTTCATCTGCTTGTGCGAGATCCTGCACACGTGGGAAATGTTGCATGAAGCGCGTGTAAAAGGGAATGACGGTGTTTACTTGGGTTTGTTGCAACATGATTTCAGAAACCCACACGGCATACGGATTGTTAGGTTGTTGCCACGGTAGTTGAGTACGGCCGTGCTGGTTAAACCACGGTAATAAGCGTTGCGCGATCGCTTCCGCTGGCAGCATTTGTGAGGATGCTGAGGCTAATGAAGAGGCCCTGTTCATGCGGTTATAATCACTGGTTTAGCCTGCATTTTGCTCAGAACTGTAAGAGTTGTAATACATCTTTACCCAATTTTGTTTTAATTTGAATACGCAATTTGTCTTGGTATTTTTCTGCGGCTTGTTGTAATAAGGCTTGTGTATCCACGCGCAATTGTGGTTGTGCCAACGGGCCTTGCAAGGCCAGTGTGATCGTCGGTGTTTGCACTGTGCCATCGCGTTTGAGGCGATTACCGGTCAAGGCATAATTAATCTGCTCGCGTGGCAAATCAATCGCGCCTTTGCCCGTCAGGCGCAGTACGGCCGAATTCAACTGCAAATCGTCGTTACGCACGATGCCGTGTTGAATCTGTAGCGTGCCGGTGAGATGGGCAAAGGGCGTATCACCGCTTACAGTGCTGGATGCGGGCGCTGTCTGGGTTAAGCTGTTAACGAGTAGTAGCAACACGTCTAATCCCTGTATTTTGCCTTGTTGCAAGGCAAACTTGACATTGCCTTGTGTGCTACGCAACAGGCTGTCGCGGGTTTGGCCGCTGGCTTGCAGAGTGCTGTCTACTGTCAATTGCCCCTCGATCGGCATGTGTCGCATGACGTGATTGAAGCTACGGAATCCGCGACTGATATCAGCCAATAGCGCGAATAAGACGGAACTGGGTAACTGTTCAAGATGCTGTGTAGCGCGAAATTGCCAAGGTTTCTGGCGTAGATCGGCATGTACTTCACCGCGATACTGCCCGTCTGGTAACTGCAGGGTGATGGGCGAAACGTGCAATTGTCCTTGCGTGTAAGCGATAGGTAAATTAGCGCCATCAATTTGCCATTGTTGGCCACGCAATGCGGCAATCGTTACTTGTCCTTGAACGCTAAGTCGTTGTAACCAGGGTCGTTGTTCGGTAAGCAGCACGACAGTTCCTGTTGCGCTAATGGGTTCACTGTGCAGTTGTATATTTTGCCAGGTTAAACGATCGGCTTGATCGGTGCGTAGCAGCGCGCTGATACGCAGTGGCTGTGGTTGTTTGATATAAGGTGTTTGCAAGCGGCCACGCAGTGTTAACGCCAAGCGCGTGCGGGTAGTATCGGTCGCATTACTTTGCAGTTGTAGTTGGTCCAAGGTATAGGCTAATTCTTGTTGCTGATAAACGCGCACACGGCTGTCGCTGACACCGATTTTGTTTAACGTTAGCGTAAAGCGTGATTTAGACGCGTAGGGTGTGTTTGGGGTGGCAGCTTTGTTGCTCGCTGCGTTGATTGGATGTGCTGCCAGCGCCAACCAATTGGCACGACCATCGGCTGTTTGCATCAGCGTAAGTTCTACGTTGCTTAAGTGTAACTGGCTGATATGCAGTTGTTTTTTTAATAGCGGTAACCAGTCTACCGAGACCTGCAGGGTGCCCACGTGTAGCAAATGTTGAGGTGCAAATCCATTGGGATTATCTAAGTTGATGTCGTGTAGTTCCAGCCCGCGCCACGGGTAAGTCGACCAACGGATGTCGCCATCGATGTGTAATTGTGGGTGCACGTGCGTTTTGAGCCAGGTGTTGCATTCGTCTTTATAAGCGTTCGGTTGCAGTTGGGTGAACGCATACCAACATAAGATGCCGAGTAAACCCAAGGTGATGCACGCCAGGTAGAGTGTCATTTTAAGTAAACGCATAGCATCGCTCCGCACACTGATCTGACATTGGAAACGTGCGGAGTATAGCATAATGCTTTGCGTGAAAAAATCTGGTTCGCTACTTTGTACGTAACGGCGAGGCTATTTCTCGTAGCTAACGGGTTGAGTGTTCGTATCTAATAGTCCAGCGTTGCTGGACGTGTTGTCTTTTTTGGGCTAGTGTCTAGCATGGCGAGCGTAGTTTAGCGATAGGTCGCTATCCAGAAAATTTTAAAGATAGTGTGAGGTTACTTGAAAATGTGGTGTTTTCTTTACGCGATGGGGATTCTCCCCTTGAGCATCAGCCTAGTTTTACTGGGCGAGGCGTAAAATTAAGCGTAACTATTCAGCATTTTGCTGAATAGTTACAGCGGTAGAGTAGGGAGACAAACGGGATGAGAATAGGTAAGCGATGGTGGGTGACGGGTTGGTTTTTTGCTGCGTTGTTCGCAACGGTATTGGCGCAGGCCAGTGTGAGCGTATATGTGTATGCGACCAGCGCACAGGGGCTGGGCGTGCCGGTCGGTACGGTGCTGATTAGTGCAACGCCTTATGGCTTACTGTTCACGCCACAGTTGCATGGTCTTACACCGGGAATACATGGTTTTCATGTGCATGAGCATCCGGCGTGTGGCGAAAGTGGTATGGCGGCAGGTGGGCATTTTGATCCCGAGCATGTGCAACGTCACTCAGGCCCGTACAGTGCGCATGGCCATGGGGGTGATTTGCCGCCGCTCTACGTAGCGGCTGATGGAACAGCGGTGGTACCGGTGTTAGCGCCGCGCTTACATTCTATCGAGGACATACGTCAGCGCGCGCTGATGCTGCATGCGGGGGGCGATAATTTTGCGGATGAGCCACAGGCATTGGGTGGTGGTGGTAGTCGGGTTGCGTGTGGTGTAATCGGTTGAACAACGGATATGACAGGGTTGCCTGCTATAATTCTGGCTAAAAATTAACAGAATGCATTGTTTCTAACTGATTCTTCGGCGGTGTATTTTTGCGTAAAGTTGGACTTCGGCGTATGATGCTAGCCTGCGGTGATATGAGAGTAGGCTACGGTGTGCGTTGCTACTCATTATTGCCCCTGGTCTTTTGTGGGCAGGAAGGGCTTGTATTTTCGTGCAGGTATGCCCATATGAGTATCGTGTAGCGGGCCTACGGTGAAGGATAAATTTATGGCGACTCAAGATAATAAAATCAAGTTTTACATTTTGCTTACCATACTGGTACCGGTGCTCGCATTGCCTGTGGGTGTTTATCAGCTGGTAACAGGGCAGGTGTCTTGGATAGATGTGGGCTTGCTTTTGGGATTTATGGTGTTTAGCTTGATCGGTATTACGGTGGGGTTCCATCGTTTATTTAGCCACCGTGCATTCGTGGCAAGCCGCTTCGTGACTTGGTTTCTGGCGATTGCGGGCAGCCAAACTTGGCAAGGTAGTTTATTCAATTGGGCGGCAGAGCATCGCTTGCACCATGCCTTTTCTGATCAAAAAGGCGATTTTCACTCGCCGTTCATCAAACAGGATGGAACGCCGATTACGGGTAAGTGGGCCCAGTTCGCCCATTCGCATTTCCTTTGGTTTTTCTACCGCGTGAATAAGCACAAGTACAACATGGTGCGTGACTTAATGCACGATAAGGCGTTGGTTTTTATTAATGATCGTTACTTGCTGTGGTCGTTATTATCATTGTTGGCGCCTGCTTTATTGGGATGGTGGTTGTATGGCAATGTCGTGGGCTTCGGTCAAGGCTTGTTGTGGGGCGGCTTAATCCGCATCTGTTTATTCCATAACTTAACCTGGTGTATCAACTCCGTCGGCCATCTGATGGGTAAACCTATGTATAACACCGGTGATGGCAGCAAAAATGTAACGTGGTTTGCTATCTTGGGTTTTGGCGAAGGTTATCATAACAACCACCATGCGTTCCCACGCAGTGCGTGTTTTGGTATGGATAAGGGACAACTGTTCGACACCGGATGGTATATTGTTCGCTTACTGGAAAAATTGCGTTTGATCAGTGCGGTGGTGTATCCACCTGCGTTAGAAGAGCGTATAAAAAAGCGTTTGTCGCACAGTGGCGACGAGGTTGTCACGGACAAGGCATTGGACCTGACATAGTCTTTAGCGAGCAAACACCTCATTTGCTAGTAATGTAGGCGGGGCGTGTGATGGCGATTGGTGATGTCGATTCTGTTTTGGTAGAAGCTGCGGAGGCCATGCGTGCCTGGCAAGAGCAGTTTTTGCAGACGAATTTTCGTTTGTACCACTACGCACGCTTGCTTGCTCGACAGATAGATCATTTTGCTTTATCGAAAATACAAGCAGTGCCTTTGTTGAATCAACTCGAGCAATCCGTTATTACCCTGCAAAAAAAATATGAATTTAGGTCGGCAAAACAAGCGCATACGCTGAGCCATTGGCAGAAATTCTTGCACGCGGCGCAACACGCATGGAACGAGGACGAAGCGTTGGATCTTGCCAGTTGGCCGCTGACGTCTGAGGCGGTGTTAGTGGAATCTGCGTCAGCGGAATTAGTGGATCACCCGCAGGCGCTGCATTTCATGGAAGCCATGCCGCATGTGCTGCACACAGGGCAGCATCGATTTCGTAGCCATCACGATGAAGAAAATGCCAAAGTCTTGGAGCAGCGCCAGCATGAAATAGCAGAAGCCAACGCGCGTTTGCGTGAAAAAATACAACATCAAAGAGGACATTGTGCGGAGCTGCGCCAAGAAAATCAACACGTGCGGCAATTATTGTCGGAGTTAAGTCATTACGTGAGTGAGTTACGACATGATTCGCTTTTCCAGGAGGAGGTAGTCACTGAAGAAGTCAGCCTCGAGTTAGAAACACACCGCGTGCATCTGCAGGAGGTGGCTAATCACATGTTGGAGAAATGCGCCGAATTACGCAATCAATTGGAAGAAGCGGAGGCGTTAGATCACCCATTTTTACCAAAGCCGGAACAAATTGCCACAGTCGATACGAATAGCCCGGTTGCAGCGAGTTCTTACCTTTCCCCAGCCTTGCGTTACGGTTTTGCTACGCGTGGGCATACCGACGGCGCGTAACTATACCGCTAGCGGTATAGTCAGCAAGGTGCCAAATAGCTACCATCGGCTATACTTTAGAAATAGTTTAGGAGCGTGTGGTGTGTGTTGGCATCACCAGGGGGAGTGCTATGCAAACAATTAAATTAGTGGGTTACGTGCTACTGTGTTGGCTAGGTCTGTATGCCCGTTGCGGTATGGCAGCCGACTTGCAAGTGAAAGTGGTGCGGTTGCATCTGCATACGGCCGAACAAGTGATACCCCTGATCAAACCCCTGTTGGTTGCCGAGGGCGTAGTCACGGGTTCACAAAATACATTGATCATTAAAACCACGCGACAAAACTTAACGCAAGTGCAAAATGTGTTGGATGAATTAGAACGTCCGCCGCAAGCATTGCTGATCAGCCTTAGTTATGGTTATCCACCGGCAGATGACGGACAGCAAGTGATTACCACCAGCGCGAAACAACAGCAACCGGAGTCAATACAACAGTTGCGTACGCTTGACGGTGAAGAGGGTTTCGTTGGCACAACACGAGAAGTGCGCATCGTTGATCGTATGGGAGTGATGAATTTGTCGGCTAATAGTATGGCGACACCGGCGGAGAAGATTGATGCGTCGTCATCTCCCACGTCTTCTCTGTCTGCAGCACAGGTGGAAATGAGTCATAAAAAATTGCGTACAGGATTTTATGTCAAGCCGTTACTGATGGCAGATGAACACGTGAAGTTGATTTTACGCCAACAAGCACAACAGCTGTCACGTGATAACAGCCAAGCGACGAATGGGTCGGATATGCAAACCACGTTGGTTATTCCATTGAATCAGTGGGTCTCTTTGCGTGGGACGCGAGATGTGGGCACCGCGGTTACGTGGTCCACTAAATCCAAAGATATCACGCGCGGGGACCTGTTTATCAAGGTAGAAACGGTGGATTAAAAGAAAGAACTCATTTCGCTTGCGGGCGGATTGTTGAGCCGTCACGATCATCAGTTTTATCCCGAATGTAACGCAACATTGCGTTACATTCGGGATGAAGGAGATTATGCCGCAATACGACCTTCAGTTATCATCGCATCGGCGTTATCAACACGTAAATTTGAATTAACCATGTCGATAGAAACGGATGTGTCCGTGTAAATGTAGTGGTTTTCTGGCATTATTCTCACCGTCGCCACACGCTTACCTTTTACAAAATTAATAACCGTCTCTTTACTGCGTAATTCACTGATTTTTGTCCAAGCTGCATTCTGCATTTGCGATGTTACAAAATCGATAACTTGGGGCTGTGTTTTACGGGTGTTATAGACTAAGTGTCCTGTCCACGTGTTACCACCACCCATGACCGTTGTTTTGTTCATGTCAATTTTTGCTGTTTGTGGTAACGGTATATCAATACTGTTAGCGAAACCTGGTTTCGGTTGTTCAGTGGTTTTCATATTGAATGATGCGCAGGAAGCCACGGAAATCGTAAGTAGTCCGAGCAAACAACCACGTACTAACTTTGATTGTGTATTCATAGCAATATCCTCAACGTTAAATGAAAGGCTAGATTGCACTGTACATCATACGCAACACAGCGACAAGGGAATTACCAACAACATAGATTATTCCAACGAATAGTGAATATACCGCTAGCCCTTCAAGATGCGAACTTTGATGGGTAAATCGCGCGGTATATTCTGTTTCGATGACAGGCACAAAGTATGTGTGCACGGTCCCCAAGGCGAGAAGCGCGAGTCGCCCCCTTTGGAAACCCCATCGCGTAAAGAACACTGCAAAATGCAAAATCGCATTTTGTAGTGTAATGGGTATATAATGTCGAACTATTTAAGACAGCGTTCTTCGAGATGCTGCTCATCTCTTCAGAGTGAACGCGGAGATGGGTTGACAGCGCGGTGTGTTTGCCTGATGATACGTGCATGAAAATATTACCTCCGCTTTATGTACAAGTGCTGCTAGGCGTCGCGTTAGGTGTGTTATTAGGGCACCTGTGGCCAGCTGTTGGCAGTAGCTTAAAACCATTGTCATTTTTGTTCGTCAACGCAATCAAAATGTTAATCACTCCAATTATTTTTTTGTCGTTGGTGTCTGGCATCACGCGTGCGGGCAATCTAAGTAGCATCGGCAAGATTGGTGGTACGGCATTGTGTTATTTCATTGTGATGACTGCTATTGCGCTTGTCATCGGATTGGCTGTGGCGAATGTGTTGACTCCCGGCGCAGGCCTTACGTTACGCACGACTGACTTTGATCTCAGCGAAGTCCAGCAATACACCGGCACATCGAGTCAGGCATTATCGCTATCACATTTTGTGTTACATCTTATTCCTACGACCTTTATCAGTGCATTTGTTGATGGCGATATTCTGCAAGTGTTGATCGTCGCCTTTTTATTTTCTATTGCATTATTGCAACTGGGTCACAAAGCCGATTCTATCATTGAGGGTATTAACCTACTCACCGAAGTGTTTTTCAAAATTATTGCGTTGGTTGTACGTTTTGCTCCGCTGGGCGCTTTTGCAGCGATGGCATTTACCATCGGACAATACGGCATACAGAGTTTATTACCGTTGTTATTTTTATTACTGTGTTTTTATCTCACCTGTACATTATTTATTTTATTGGGGTTAGGTGTGTTACTGCGCTGGTATAGCGGCATCTCTATTTTTCGTTTGATTTATTACGTTAAAGATGAGTTGTTTATTGTCTTAGGCACTTCCTCTTCCGAGTCCGTGTTACCCAATTTAATGACTAAACTGGAAAATTTGGGTTGCGATCGTAGCGTCGTCAGTTTGGTGTTACCCCTGGGGTATTCGTTTAATTTAGACGGTACCTGCATCTACTTGACCTTAGCGGCTTTATTCATCGCCCAAGCTTTGCATATTGATTTAACCGTGTGGCAACAATTGAGTTTGTTGGGTGTCATGCTGATCACGTCCAAAGGCGCTGCCGGTATTACCGGCAGTGGTTTTATTATTTTGGCGGCAAGTCTCAGTCTGATCGGCCACATCCCAGCCGAGAGTATCGTATTGATTTTAGGCGTCGATCGCTTTATGTCGGAGGGCCGCGCGCTGACTAATATGTTGGGTAATTGTATTGCCACCCTCGTTATCGCTCAACGCCAACAAAAACTGCAAGCCACCCCCGCATTGGATCTCTTGCGTGGTGTGTCCGTTAACTATAAGTAATCGCTGATGAGGCACTGCGCGATTTGTACCGCATTCAATGCGGCACCCTTACGCACATTATCCGCTACCACCCATAAATTTAAACCACACGAATGTGAAATATCCTCACGAATACGGCCCACGTACACGGCGTCTTCGCCAGTGCCTTGTAATACCGGCGTAGGGTAGCTACCGATTTCGGGATCATCCAGCACGATGACACCGGGTGCTTGGCGTAACAACTGTCGCGCTTGTTCGGCGGTGATTTTATCGCGTGTTTCTAGATGTACGGCTTCACTGTGGCCGAAGAACACGGGGACACGCACGGCGGTGGGATTAATTTCAATGGCATCATCACCTAAAATCTTACGGGTTTCCCGCACAATTTTCATTTCTTCACGGGTATAGCCATTGTCTTCAAACACGTCGATATGCGGCAACACATTGAAGGCAATTTGCACCGGATAGGTTTTGGGCGTGATACTTTGTGCATTGAGCAATTGACTGGTTTGTTTGACTAACTCGTTTATGCCCGCTTTACCACTGCCTGACACCGCCTGGTAGGTAGCAACGTTAATGCGTGTAATACCTACCGCATCATAAATCGGTTTTAACGCGACTACCAATTGGATCGTGGAACAGTTAGGATTGGCAATGATGTTGCGCGCTCTAAAGTCAGCCAAGGCATGCGCGTTGACTTCGGGTACCACTAAAGGCACGTCCGGATCATAACGAAAGTGTGAACTGTTATCGATAACGATGCATCCGGCAGCCGCTGCTTTAGGCGCATATTCGGCGGCTACTGCGTTACCCACGGCAAACAGCGCAATATCGACTTGACTAAAATCAAAGAGAGCGGCATCCAGTACTTCATAGGCGTGTCGGCCCACGTCTACCACATCGCCTGCCGAGCGTGCACTTGCCAGTAAATATAACTTCTCTATGGGGAAGTGATGTGTCAATAAAATATCTAATAGGGCTTCGCCGACGGCGCCGGTCGCGCCAAATACGGCAACGTGAAATTGCTTGCTCGTCATTCTCATATCCTCTCTTCGTAATCAGTGTACACTGGCCGCACGCAACGCTTCTGCGGTTAGCAGAAAAACACCGCCGCCACCGCGCGTGAAGCTGAGCCAAATAAACGGTAAATGCGCATAGCGCTCACGCACGGTTTCTTCGCTGTTGCCCACTTCCACCAAAAGGATGCCATGCGGTGTTAGGTATTCCGCCGCACGTGCCAATAGGGTGGCTACGACGGCCAAGCCATCGTCCGCTGTGGTTAACGCGACAGCGGGTTCGTGATGGTATTCCGGTGGTAATGTCGCATACTCTTGCGCGCTGACATACGGTGGATTGCTGATGATAACATCGTAAGTGCCACGTACCGCGCTAAACACATCACTCTGCAATAAACTTACTTGATCGGCGACGTTGTGCTTCTCTACGTTGATGGTCGCGACACACAAAGCATCCGTATCAATATCCACCGCGCACACCTGACTGTCGGGGAAAGTCAATGCGGTGACAATGGCTAAACTGCCGCTACCGGTACATAAATCCAAAACTTTTTCGACGCGCTCGGGCGCTATCCACGGCGCAAATTCTTGTTCTATGATTTCTGCCAACGGTGAACGCGGGATCAACACCCGTGGGTCGACATAAAATGACAACTCAGCGAACCATGCTTGTTGCGTGATATAAGCTGTCGGTATGCGTTGTACGATACGCCGCTCTAATACGTCGTACAGCAAGGCACACTCTGTCGCAGTTAAGTGCGCGTCCAACAGCGTGGGCGGCATATCCAGCGGTAAATGCAGGCTAGGTAGAATCAAGGCGATTGCCTCGTCCCAGGCGTTATCGGTCCCGTGCCCAAAGCACACCTGGGCCTTGGCGAACTCCGTCATGGCATAACGCAGAAAGTCACGAATCGTACACAACCTAGTATCCACCCTCGGTGTCCCCCTTTTTTAACATTAATTCATACAACCCGACGTGGTGCGGGATCTTTGGTTAATCGTGCAAAAAGAAACGGAAAAAAGTCGCCAATAGAAAGACTAAAAGTATATACTAAGCGCTCGCAAATGACAGTGAGAATAAGATGTCTAAAGAGCTATCACGTCCAGAAAAACTCAAAGGCAAAGAGAAATTAGCCAGAATTCCCATTAAAATCGAGGAAAGTACCACACGCTTACCCAAGCCGGAGTGGATTCGGGTCAAGTTGCCAAGCAATGCCATCCAAGTCAATAAAGTAAAAGACATGTTGCGTGACAAGGCCTTAGTGACGGTCTGCGAAGAAGCCTCTTGCCCTAATCTGCCGGAGTGTTTCAGCCAAGGTACCGCTACCTTCATGATCATGGGTGACGTCTGCACCCGCCGCTGTAGTTTTTGTGATGTCGCACACGGCAAGCCCGCTCCCCTAGACGCGCAAGAACCGCAGCGATTGGCGCAAACCATTGCACAAATGGGTCTTTCCTATGTGGTGATTACCTCGGTGGATCGCGATGATTTACGCGATGGTGGTGCTAACCACTTTGCAGAATGCATTACCGCCGCACGTCAGTTATCACCACGTACCAAAATAGAAGTGTTAGTCCCGGATTTTCGGGGTGGTCAACGCCTGGAAAAAGCCATGACGGCATTTCGCACGGCATTGCCCGATGTGTTTAATCACAACATAGAGACCGTGTCACGTTTGTACGCGCAAGCTCGCCCAGGCTCTGATTATGCGTGGTCGTTACAGGTATTAAAAACATTTAAAAGCCTATATCCGCAGTTATTGACTAAGTCCGGTGCTATGTTAGGTTTGGGTGAAACCAAAGAAGAAATCATTGCATTGCTACATGATTTGCGCGCCCATGATGTGGATATGGTGACCTTAGGGCAGTACTTGCAGCCCAGTCGTTATCACCTTCCCGTGCACCGCTACGCCCATCCCGATGAATTCGCTGAACTGGCACAGATTGCCAAGACCTTGGGTTTTAGCAATGTTGCCAGCGGACCGCTAGTACGCTCCTCCTATCATGCAGATAGGCAAGCGGCTGGTGAGATGGTCATGTAAGCATGATGATGCACTTCAACATACAACCTTTCATCGATTGGTTGCAGTTGCATCCGCACCATACTGGGGCAGTGGTATTTACCATCGCGTTGCTAGAGTCTTTGGCTGTCATCGGTAGTCTGGTTCCTGGCTCGGTCTTGATGACGGCCATAGGTGGTTTAATTGGTCTTAGCGTTATTCCGTTGTTGAGCACGATTTTGTGGGCTGTGTTAGGTGCCATCGTGGGCGACGGACTGAGTTTTTTTGCCGGCTATTATTACCACGATAAACTGCGTGATACGTGGTTGTTCCGTCGTTATCCTTATTTGCTACAAAAAAGCGAAACGTTTTTCAAACAACACGGCGGTAAGAGCATTTTCTTAGGTCGCTTTTTAGGCCCGATTCGCGCGTTCGTGCCTGCCATCGCCGGCATGATGCGCTTTAACGTGAAACGTTATGCTGTGCTTAACGTGAGTTCCGCTTGTTGCTGGGCACCGGTTTATTTGCTTCCCGGCTTCCTTCTCGGTGCAGCATCACAAGCGTTACCACCTAAAGTCGCGATGCGCTTTATGTTATGGACTATGGTAGTGTTGTGCGTACTGTGCTGTATCGGTTGGCTGCTGCGCAGACTGTGCTGTGCCGTGGTGGGGTTGTGGTGGTATGCCATCGCTCGCTTGCACAGTACGTTGGAACAGAGTCGATACCGTGTGTATTGGCAACGTTACTTAACCAATCACGATGCCTCACTTAACCCGCACCATCAACTTACCTTAATCAGCTTATTTGTTTTATACACAGTCCTATTGGTTTGTGCAGGTTACAGCGCGTCGCACCACGGCTGGATTACTTACCTTAATCTTCCTGTGTGGCATGTGCTGCATAATTTATATTATGACCGCCTAGAGACGCTGTTTATTCTGATCACGATGGCGGGTGAAGTGCGTGTTATCCTCGGTATGGCCTGCGTGGTGTTTGTTTACTTGTGTTGGCGTCGTTGCTGGATAAATGCCATCTACTGGTTGCTTGCCACCTGCGGTACCTGTGTGTTAGTGGAATTACTGAAACAAGGTCTACATACGGACCGTCCCCATCTGGGAGTGCTATTGCGGGGTTATTCATTCCCTAGCGGACATACCTGTTTGAGTATCGTGTTGTTTGGTTTTCTCAGTGTTATGCTCGCCTATCAACAACCCAGTCAACGCCTGCGTTATTACACCGTTGCGGGTATCTTAATTGCGTTAGTGTCGTTTTCTCGGTTGTACCTCGGTGTGCATTGGCTCAGTGATGTCATTGGATCGGTCTTGTTGGCCGCCAGCGTATTAACCGTGCTCATCTTTTCTTGGCGTTACCATCCCAAGGATCCCATTGCACCGCATCTGTACGCGGTATTTTGGCTAGGCTTAGTGCTCAGCTATGCCGCTTACTTTGCCACGCATTACCCGCGTTATTTGCACAGATACCATTTCTCCTATGTCGAAAAGCAAATCGATGACGATGCCTGGTGGCAACAAAATCTGAGTACCGTGCCCTTGCGTTTAAACCGCATTGGTAGGCCCGTGGAGATATTCAACCTACAATGGGCCGCACCCCTAGAAAGCATTAAGCAAGATCTGTTACGCAGTGGTTGGCAAGAGCCTTTACCGTCTACATTGATGAGTTCACTGACACGGCTGGGATTAAATGCAGAACGCAATGTCACGCAGCCCTTGTTCGAGCCACGTCACTTACGTCAGACTCCCGCCTTAGTTTTGGTAAAAGCTAAATTGCCTACCTTGCCGCAAAATTGGTTAGTGATACGCTTGTGGAATAATTACCAACGTTTGCAGAAACGCAACATCCCGTTGTGGATAGGCACGGTCAACTACGGTTACACACCCAATAAACAATGGCTGAGTTACGGGCAGCAGTTATCGCGTGATATTTTACCGGCACCCTTAGTGTTAAGCACCGAGTTAACCCATTGGCAATGGCGTAAAGTAGATGCCACCGCCATGCACCAAAACCAAGCGATTCATCGCTATATTTTATTGGTCAAGCCCAAAGATGCTCAGCCTCTCGCGCTTGCGTCAGCTAAAAATAAATATGTTTAGCAATATCCTACTCTTCTTATCATCCCGAACACCGCAACGCACCACCTCCGTCATCCCGAACATCACAACGCGATGGAGCGATCTCGTGACAGTTGCACGGTGTTATTAGTCGGTATGTGCCACTGGCACAAGATCCCTCGTTACCCTCGGGATCTGATACATCCCCACGAATTAAAAGCAGCCGTTCGCACTGAGGAGGCGCCAGAAGGCGCCGTCTCGTCCTTCGAGCACCTCAGGAGTGTGAACGGCAACAATCATTCCCTCCTATTTTCACGTGATTTATGCTGTTTTTTGCAGATGAAATGCTGCTTTTTCTTTGGTATCCATCCATCCTTGGAGACGCCCCCTGAGGTTCTCGAAGGGCGCGCGGCTCCTCAGGACGAACGGATACTTTTAAAATTTGTGGGGATATATAACTCGGGATAACATTTATTTAGAAGGATTATTTGCTGCACCCTGGCTCTATTATATCCCAACAAATTATATGAAAATTAGATTTATCAATCTGTTACGTTAAAAATTCGTGGGGATGTATCAGCTCGGTATGACATTCGTGCATGAGATTCTTCGCTGCGCTCTGAATGACATTTTAATTGTAACTATTCAGCAAAGTTGCAAGGCATTACGGTTTTTCCTGAAAATGCAGTGTTTTCTCTACGCGATGGGGATTCTCAACGGGAGAATCGCGTATCGATCCTGAGAATGTCGTTAAGCCCAGCTTTACTGGGTAGGCGTAAAATTACGGGTAACCATTCAGCAAATTAAGACCTCAAGAGGCACTCTTATTTTGTGCGTAAAGGACGAGGTGTTTGACAGGCAGGAGACGTATGGTTTATCGGGGCAATCGGGTTATTAGGAAATAGACCGTGTTTCGCCGACAGTTGTGCCGGCGTAGCGGGTGCAGGCGGTTGACTGATGCTTAATTTGAGTTGCTGTTGTGTGATATGTTCGTTGGCTATCTTTTCTATTGCCGCTTTGTGCGGGCCGGCGATGACGAGCCTGGCATGAGGATTGTTTTGGCCTATGATCGTGATCGCAGCAATGATCGCTTGTTTATCCAGGGCAGGCGACGCTGTTTGCGGCAGTAAGTCAATGCGGTTTGGCTTGACCTCCAACCGTGTTTTCTCTATTTGCAGGTGATAGGTTTTGCCAGTATCCGACGTTTGTAAGTGTTTACCGATGGACTCGTACAGGGGATGCGTGGTTTGTTGCATGGCCATGCACGCCATAGGCAGATCGGTTTTCTGCTGCGTGG
The DNA here is from genome assembly GCA_964646995.1 of uncultured Gammaproteobacteria bacterium. Taxonomy (GTDB): domain Bacteria; phylum Pseudomonadota; class Gammaproteobacteria; order CAZYIF01; family CAZYIF01; genus CAZYIF01. The sequence goes on along the minus strand of CAZYIF010000016.1, from coordinate 34,747 downwards.
TGATGCGACAAGACGGTTGCGGTGTCGGCTTGGGTGATGCGGTGGCCTGCTGTTGTGGCGTGGGTAATGGCGTTTTTGCTTCAGGTTCTGCTTTTGGCACAGCGCTTGTCTTGGGTTTGACGCGCAGCTGCACGACATAGGTGGGTTGTAAATCTTTGCCATCGGTCACACAGACTTCGGTGGTACGAAAGGCAGATGCATCATAGGTATTTTTTGCTATCCCGACCAGCGCCGCCGGCGCACCCGTTGATTTATCATCAAACTGCATAGCCCATGCTTTACCGATAACCGGCTCGGCACTGGCAAATTGGCCATCGGCGAGCACGAGGGTTTTAGTGCGGCGCTCACCTTGTGCATCGACACAGCCGCAGCGACTGGCGCCACAGCTACTGCAGGTGGCGAATAAGGAGGCTTTCGTTGCTTCTGGCGTCATGTAAACGCCTTTGCCTAAGGGACCGTAGCCAGTGAATTTATTACTGTTACAATATTTCGCATCAAAGCCATTCTTTACGACATTCATCGCCACCGACAGGGAACAGCCATGCAATAGATTACGCATGCTCATAGCCGATGGTGCGGGTGCTACAGGCGCAGCTTGCGCTGCAGCTGTGGGAGTGGCGTCCTTTTTTATTTTATAGATGGCCACTATCTCCATTTCTTCTGTGTCGCCACCGGCTTGGCTTTGTTCGGGCTTATGCAGCACGCGATCGATAAACCAGCCTATTTTGCTACTGGCTTTATACATCTGCGATACTTCAAAGCGTCGTATCGGCCGTTCATGTGAGCGCATGTTGAGGTCTAACATACTGGAAAGGCGCTTATACTCAGTGCTTTGGGGATCCATCTTTTCTAATGCTGAATTCGGTAATCGCTCGAGCAGCGTTTGTTGCTGGTTTTCGAGTAGCGTGGCGTAACCGGATTCTGCACGTTCACCCCTGGTTTTTGCGTGGGCGATCACTTCTTGCAAAATAGCGCTATAGCCTTCTGGCCTAGTGTCGGCTGAAATAGTTTTTAAAGTGATGGGGTCAAAGCCACGTTTGACCATTTCCAGCTGATAGATCAATTCATTGACTTGGGCGTTGATCCGATTGGCGGCTCTGCGTTCGCCGGGAAAAATCGCATGATATAAGCCCGCGAAACGTCCGGCGTAAGGTTTGGGGGCTGTTGCGGCATGGTCGCGTGCTTGGGTAATTAAGGCATCGATAGCGGTCGTGACGGTTGTTGTAGGAGGGTGTTGCACGCTGGGGAATACACAGCCTGTTTTTAATTCTGTGAACTTCGCGGAAGTGCCATCGACACACTGTAGTTTCAATTCGGCATCATTGCGTGGCGAATAATGAGTAAAGCCGTGGTGCTTCACCCGAGTTCCGGTGAGCGCGCACGCCGTTGCGGCACTGTGCATCATGCCTTGCACGGTGAAATCCAAATCGAGCGAACCAGTATCGACAAACAGTTCTAGATCATGACAAATCGCGTCTTTGATGGTCTCGTGTTCGAAGCCGCTTTTACAGCGCACCAAATCCAAATGGTGACTGGCATTCAGGATGTTTTTTATCAGTTGGGCTTTTTCTCGTGAACCAATGATCGCGATTAATTCATCACTGAATGTCGGTTTGTGGTTGGCGACGCAGAAGTTCACAAACTGGATTAATCTCGGCTCGTAACCTAAACGCTCGGCGATGGCAGCAAACAGATTTGCCGAGCGTTTGGCATTGGACGGATCCTCTTTGCCGGATTGTTCGTTGGTACGCCCCGCACGACACATAAAAATGGCGAGTTCCAAACAGCTAGAGAGCTGGCGGTCAGCCATAATCTCTTTAGCGATGGGTTGATAGGTGGGATTACCCTGCGTGGCGACCAAGTTTAAAAATTGTTGCACATACAAGCGTTGGCGCATGGCATGACTGACGTCGTGGTTGCGGTGATACACAGTGCGGCCGGCGTGCTTCAGGTCATAGATGGAATGCGAAATGGGCCATATGCCATCTAAGTAGGGCCTATTGATCACGCGGGTTGCCAGTTCGTCCCATAGTGGGGATTCCCCTAGGCTGGGGTCTCTCTCCCAAAACCGTTGATACTGAGGTAAAAAATCCACGGGTAACATCATCTGGCGTTTTAGATGCGAGGATTTGGGTGCGATGGGGATACGTGTTTCGTTAACCATGCGACTCTCTTCCTGTTACTTATCTCCAGTATAATAGTGAATTCTTAAGGAAAAATTAAGGAAAATTAATACGTGGTGTCGAATGCTTGTTCCTGGGTAGTGCTGGTCGCATAACAAGGGTATCCGTAGGAACGGCCGATATACCTATTACACTTCAAAATGCGTTTTTTGCATTTTGAAGTGTTCTCTACGCGATGGGGTTTCCAAAGGGGAGAATCGCGTATCGATCCTTTGGTGACCGTGCACACATTTATTTTGTATGGGTCTAGAAACAGGATATACCGCGCGACTTACCCATCAAAGTTCACATTTTGAAGTACGAGCGGTATATCCGCCAACTGGTCTTGATCGGAAGACCTACTATCGAGTAAAGTTGAGCGTTCAGGCAAGGTTAACTCGGATGGACTTACAGCAAGACAGCAACGGCGTATGTGTGTTTAACGATACGCAACCCTTCCTATTGCAACACGGTGCGGTGTTACCGCAGCTGCGGTTGGCGTATGAGACCTACGGCCACTTGTCTGCAGCCAAGGATAATGTGGTGTTGATACACCATGCCTTGTCTACACACAGTCACGTCTGTGCGCAGGCAGCTAATCCCACGCCCGGATGGTGGGAGGGTATGGTAGGCCCTGGTTGTCCCATCGATACCGAGCGCTACTACGTGATTTGTATCAATAATCTAGGCAGTTGTTTTGGTTCGTCAGGGCCTACCACGCCTATGCCGGATAGTGCGCAGGCGTATCGTATGGCGTTTCCGCGCATCACGATTGCCGACATGGTGCATGCCCAGCACCGCTTGTTGCAGGCGCTGGATATTGCACGTATCGCGGTATTGGTGGGTCCATCGATGGGCGGCATGTTGGCATTGACCTGGGCGGTACATTATCCCAAGACGGTGCAGCGTCTCATTTTGATCGCCTCCAGTTTGCGCGCCTATCCGGTGCACGTGGCGATGCGTAGCATTCAGCGCGAAGTGATTCGTTTGGATCCGAGTTGGCAAGAGGGCAACTATCCCGATGGCGCGTTATTGGCTGGGTTTTGTTTGGCACGCCAATTAGGGCATCTCAGTTACCGCCATCCGGATGAGCTCAATAGGCGTTTTGCAGAAACGGCAGAGCCTGCTTCACCTAAGCGTTTTACGGTAAATGCGTATTTGGCGCATAATGCAGAGCGCTTCATTCGTGCATTTGACGCGAACAGTTATTTGTATCTCACGCAAGCCATGGATGAGTTTAGCATTGCCACGGGATTTGATAGTGAGCAGCACGCGTTAGCTAGGGTGTGTGCCGCTGTGTTGGTGATCGCCATTGACTCCGATCTCTTATTTCCGCCGTGGCAACAGCAAGCGTTGCATGCGGGGTTACAAGACGCTGGCGTCAACAGCACGCTACTGCATTATACGTCTACGTATGGGCATGATGCATTTTTAGTAGAGACAGCCCACATGGGGCAAATACTGCAAGATTTCATGTGCAGTGAAGTGCAAAAGAATTAATGGGTGTCATCCCAAACATCGCAACTAAAATCGGCGTCATCCCGAACGCTAGTGAGGGATCTCAGGAATGTTTGTGCGGTGTTGTTAGTGAGAACGTGCCGTTTGCACGAAATCCTTAGAAGTCTAACTCGCCAGCACATGACCCAACTGCAGTAAGGCATCATCGCTTAAGCGTCGTGCAGATTGCTGGGAATGTGGCAGTGCGACCAGTGTAGCTTGTTCGCGTTGCCATGCTGCCATGCAGCGATTTTTTTGTTGTAACACTGCTTGGATAGCGAGTTCGCCCAGGCGTGAGGCGATGACTCTATCGCGTGTCGATGGACTGCCGCCCCGTTGAATATGACCTAGAATACAGACCCGAAAATGGAGTTGGGTTAAGTGTTGCAATGTGCGCTGTAGCGTGAGGCTGCGCCCCGGTTGTCCCGCTTCGGCGACCACGACAATGCAGCTGCTCTTTTTGCGCTTAGGCTGACGCAGTATTTCTGCAAGTTGCTCATCGGTGAGGGGGAACTCTGGCGTGAGAATGCATTCTGCGCCACTGGCAATGCCGACTTCTGCGGCGAGAAAGCCGGCTTCGCGTCCCATCACTTCCACGAGAAAATGGTATTCATGACTAGAGGCGGTGTCACGAATTTTGTCGATCGCGGCCACGGCGGTATTGCAGGCGGTATCAAAACCGATGGCGTAGTCGGTACCGGGTACATCATTATCTATGCTGGCGGGGATACCGATAACACAGGGGCCAGCTTCTCTGCCAACTGGGCAGCGCCGCATAAGCTACCATTGCCACCGATGACGATCACATAATCGATGTGTTGTGCCGCGAGGAATTGCCGACACTGCGCGCGCACTGCGGCATCGTGAAACGCCAAACAACGGTTAGATTTTAAAAACGTACCACCCCATTGAATGCGATTGGCGACATCGTGTGGTTGCAGTGGAAATAGTTGTTGATCTAACAAACCTTGGTAACCGTGGTAGCAGGCGAACACGCGCAGGCCGTGGTAGCACGCGGTGCGCACGATGCTGCGAATGGCGGCATTCATACCGGGAGCATCACCACCGGAGGTGAGTATGAGTACATTGGGATGCTTGGGCTCAGTCACACATCACTCCTTGTGTGGTACGGGCGTTGAGTATATACCGCTTTTACTTCAAAATGCGAATGCAAGTTAATTGTCTGCGCGGTATATTGTTTTATGACCGGCACAACGTAAATGTGTGCACGGTCACCAAAGGATCGATACGCGATTCTCCCCTTTGGAAACCCCATCGCGTAGAGAACACTTCAAAATGCAAAAAGCGCATGTTGAAGTGTAATAGGTATAGCATGAGGCGCATTGAAAGAAAGCGCTCATCCGTTTGCGGGTGAGTTGTTGGATCCACGGTGGAGTGGCCTGTTAGATGAAAGAGGATGAGGATCATGGTGCAACAGCGTAGCGTTTTTTTTGTATCCGATAGTACAGGGATTACGGTAGAAACATTGGGGCACAGTTTGTTAACGCAGTTTGAGCAAATTGAATTTACCACAGTGACCTTGCGCTCGATCAACACGACGACCAAAGCGCAGCAGGTGTTAACGCATATCGCACAGCACTCACGGCAAGCGCAGCCACCGTTGGTGTTTATCACACTGACGGATCCAACGCTACAGGCGCTGTTTAAACAACACGCGCAGGGCGTGGTGTTGGATTTTTTCGATCCATTTATTGGCGCATTAGAGCGTGAATTGCAGTGTGTGGCGTCACACCGCGTGGGGCAGTCACATGCGTTACAAAATTACGATCGGTATATGCAACGCATGAATGCCGTCAATTACACGTTGAGCAGTGATGACGGTGCCATCAGTACCGATTATAGCGCAGCCGATTGCATTTTACTGGGTGTGTCACGTTGCGGTAAAACGCCCACGAGTTTGTATCTGGCGATGCAGTTTGGCTTAGCGGTGGCAAATTATCCGTTCACTGCCGAAGACATGCCGGATTTGTGTTTGCCAGAGCCTTTACGCGCACAAAAGGCCAAGCTATTTGGTTTGACTATCGACCCATATCGATTGTGCCAAGTGCGTCAAGAGCGTCGTGCGAATAGCACCTACGCAACGTCTGCACAATGTGTGTGGGAGGTGCAGCAGGTCGAAGCGCTCTACAAGCGTGAGCATATTCCTGTGGTGAATACCACCACCCGTTCAGTGGAGGAAATCGCTGCGGAGTTATTGGTGGTGAGTGGTCTCAAGCGTCAGCTGGCTTGAGGGTAGTTTCAGGATGGATGGCGTTAGCGACCGCATGTTTACTCAGCGCATGTTGCACGTGTTTACTGACTTTTTCGTTGGCGTTGCTATAGCTAAGCGGGATGTTAGGGTGTGCCTGTTGAAATGTATAAAAGATATCGTTCGCAAACGCAGGACTGACGTTACGTACGTGGCTAAAATCCAAATGTATACTCGCAAACTGCTCGAGGCGGTACAGCAGGTGTTGTGCCTGGGTGCGTGACAATGCATGTTGTTGTTGGATGAGATGCACGGGGATGTGGCAGTGCTTGGCAGCCACTTGTTGCATGACGTGATCCAGTGCAGGCTTATCGTTTAGCTGTAGCAGCAAGCGAATAATGGTCTGCTGATCGCCACGGCCATCGTCGGGCAGCGGCACAAATACGCTGTTGGATTGATAGGTAAAGGAAGTGTTGCCGCTGTCGATAGCCATGTCTGAAAACACACGCGCACAGATACACAGGCTGTTGCCTGCGTCACCGCTGTCTGGGTGCGTGAGTGCACCTTTACTGATTTCCAATAATGCGTAGTCCGGATCGCGTAGTTGCGCGTGTTGCTTTAAGGTAGACAATAAGCCTTGTCCGTTATCACGTACGATCAATAGCACGTCATGCGGCGTGTAACGCAGATAGAGATGAAGCTGTGTGGCTTGTGCGTGTTGTAATGTGTTGTTAATGAGGGCGCGCAGCGCATAGCGGCAGGTGTGACGTACTTCTGCATCGGCGGCTTCTAGCAGGGGAGCAATATCGTGTTCCCATACGGCGTTACTCGCAAAGTCGGGCGTGAGTGTGTAGCGTTTCACGTATTCGCGTAGGGGACCCAGTTGATAGCCGTGTTGCTCATCGCGACGGATGTATTGTTCGGTGAGTAGTGCGTGTAGTTGTTGTTGGACTAAGCTTTTTTTTACGGCGAAGTGTGCCATGGTGTGAGACAAAATGGTGTCGCCGTGCCTGCCGATGTGGGCGAGAATAAAATCTCTGATCGCGTCTGTGTTGTTCCCTGTGTGCTGCATGTTACTTGACCTTGCCTGAGCCACTAAGCGCATTCTCAACGGCAACGGACGCGTTTGTCCAGTGGTTTAATAGAAAAAATGTAACTATTCAGCAAATTTTAAAAGATAGTGTAGTTGTGCTTGAAAACGCGGTATTTTCTTTACACGATGGGGATTCTTAAGGGGAAAATCGTGATTCTCCCTGAGAATGCCGTAAAGCCCAGTTTTACTGGGTAGGCGTAAAATTAAGGGTAACTATTCAGCATTTTGCTGAATAGTTACGAAAAATAATGTGATGCAGCTAATACACGCGATAATGGAGGCGAGCTGGCTAAAAAGTCAGCGTTGTTGTGTGGTGTTGTATACCGCTAGTAAATGAATGAGGTGCTAACGATGCAGCAGTGCTTGCACTGTGTGCGAGCTTGTTGTAGATTTCCTTCCCCATTATTTGTATAGGTATTTAAGCAATGGATGTCACGCGTTCTACCCAAAAATCGCAACAGGTATTGTCACCGCCCTGTGCTGCTGATGCCGCTCGCGAGAGTGCTCAGTCTGCTCCCAATACCAAACAAACGAAACAGGCAGAAACGCGGACTACACTAGAAGAAGCTTACTTGCCGGATTGGTTGAGCTTGTATACCCCTAGCGAATGAGTCAGGTGTTTTATGGGCGATCGCATATTAAGTTAAGTCTGTTAGTTTTGGGTATCATCCCTAAAATTCATTCGTTAGCGATATCATAGAATGAATACCGCTTCCTCGGCTAAAAATTCCACCAGTCGTAACAGGGGTAAGCCCAGCAAGCTGGTCGGGTCATCGCCGCGGCTGGCTGCACACAGGGCCATGCCTAAGCCTTCAATACGTAAACTTGCGGCGCAAGAGAACGGTTGGGCGCGGCGTAAATACGCCTTAAGCTGCTCCGTGCTGAGTTTACGTAGACGTACGAAAAAACGCTCCACACTGTGTTGCTGGTGTTGGGTGCGCGTGTTGATGACACACAATCCTGTAACAAATTCGACTTCGCGTCCATTCATGTATTGCAACTGTGCTAAGGCGTGTTGCGGATCGGCGGGTTTCCCCAAAATAGTCTGATCGAGTACACCGACTTCATCGGCACCGATAATGAGTGCATTCGGGTAATGCGTGGCGACGGCTTGTGCTTTGGCAATGGCTAGGCGTTCTACCAGTGCAGTGGCGGTTTCTCCCGGTAATGGTGTTTCATCGAGATCGGCGGCGTGCACGCTAAAGGACAGTTGCAGCTGTGCCAACAATTGGCGCCGTGCTGCAGATTGTGAGGCAAGGACGAGGTGGGGTTGTTGCAGGACGGGTTGCTCAGCGGAAGTCATACAGTCTACCGTTCAATATCGTGCACACCGGCCAGCCTGTTAAGGTTTGGCCTGCGAATGCAGACCAGCCGCACTTGGTGGCAAGGTGGGCGTTCGACACGGTGCGTTGTTGCTGTAAGTCAACCAGTACAGCATCTTGTGCTTGCTCCGCTAAGCCAAAAATTTCCCGCGGTCGCGTGTGCGTGAGGCGCACAATCTCGGCTAGGCTGAGTAGGCCTTGGTGGTGGGCGTTGAGTAGCAACGGCAAATTGGTTTCTATGCCGGGCATACCCGACGGCGCTTTGCCGTAGGGTTGTTGTTTTTCCAACAGTGTGTGTGGTGCGTGATCCGAGCCTACGGTATCAATGATGCCGTCGTGGATGGCGCGTAATAGAAACGCTTGTTGGCTAGCGTCGCGCAGTGGTGGATTAACTTGCGCTAATGCACCTAGATGCGCATAGGCATCTAGGTGCAAGAACAAGTGGTGTGGGGTGGTTTCGGCAAATACCGGTAAGCCTTGTTGTTTAGCCGCGGCAATCAGCGTGATTTCTTCTTGGGTACTGACGTGTAGTACATACAAACGTGTGCCGTAAAGACGGACTAAATCGATGGCTTGAGCCACGGCGGCAGCAGCGACCTGCGGTGAGCGTATCGTCGAATGCAGGGCGAAATCGGCTTGCCCGGCATAGGTTTGTTGGCGCGTTTGGATTAAACACTCGTCTTCAGCATGCACGGCAACCAATAAATCATGCGCGGCGGCCAAGGCGAAAATGGCATGCAGGCTGCTGTCGTCATCCATGAGTAAATCACCCGTGGTCGATCCCATAAATACCTTGATACCGATGATGTCTTGTTTACAAGCGACGATTTCGTGAAAGTGTTGTTTGTCTGCACCCAAGTATAAATGGTAGCGTAACGCGATATCAGCGTGTGCCAATTGCGCGTCTATCTCGCTTTGCTTGGCGCGTAAGCGTTGCAGCGAAACGCAAGCCGGCACGTTGTTTGGCATGTCAAATACGGTGGTGTAACCACCACGTAAGCTGGCTAATGCGGCGTGTGACCAGTCTTCTTTATGGGCTTGCCCGGGTATGCGGAAATGTACATGTGGATCAATTAAGCCAGGAAACAACGTGAGGCCACGCGCGTCTATTAGGTGCGTGTCAGCACTGGGGATAGTGACGTCTTGGTAGGTGCCATCGACTCGTTGTACGTGTTGCAGTGTTAGCATGAGGGGCGCCCTTCTAAGGCGGAGCGTGGGAAAACGCGTTCGCAGTAGTGGCAGCATAATTCAACTTGTTGTTTGTTTTGTTGTACGTAAAACAAGGTATCGACTTGCTCATGATGGGTGATGCAACGCGGATTGGGGCACAGGAGTAGTGCGTTGATTTGCGTGGGCATCTGCACATGAATTTTTTCGCAGACTTGGTAGTCAGCAATGATATTGATGGTGGCTTGCGGGGCGAAAACGCCGACTTGGCAGATTTCATCCGTTGCGAGCAATTTATCGGTGATTTTGATCAAATCTTTCTGTTTCAAGCGATCACTGGCTAAGTGCAAACCGATGGTGATCTGCTGGCTAGGTGTGGTTAAGCCTAACACGTGCAACACGGTGATGCCTTGTCCGGTGGGGATATGATCGATCACTGTGCCTTGACGGATCGCTTGCACAGATAGCATTTTAGACATGGGGTATTTCCTCTTGTAACAGCAAGCTCAGTAATGCTTGGCGCACATAAACTGCATTTTTTGCTTGGGTGAAGTAATAGGCGTATGGCGTATCATCGATGCGGTAATCTATCTCGTCGGTGCGTGGCAGCGGGTGAAATATTTTTAAGTTAGGCTTAGCATGATGCAGTGAGGCGGGTGTGATGCGCCACGAGGTATTGACCCAGGTGTCATCCGTTTGCAATAAACGTTCTTTTTGTAAGCGTGTCATGTAGATGATATCCACTTTACTGATGACGTCGCTTAAGCTACGGTGAAACGAAAATTTAACGCCTTGCCGACGTAAGATGTTGCAGACGTGTTCTGGCATGAATAAGTGTTCAGGCGCGACGAAAAACAAGCGTATATTGTAAAGGGCGCAGGCCTGCGCCAGTGAGTGCACGGTACGGCCGTATTTTAAATCGCCGACGAGGGCGACGTGCAAATCCGTTAACGTAGTTTGACACTCGGCAAAACTAAACAGATCGGCGAGTGTCTGGGTGGGGTGTTGATTGGAGCCGTCGCCGCCATTGATGACGGGTGTCGTGGTGGCTGCTGCGGCTACCCGTGCTGCGCCTTCATTGGGATGGCGTAACACGATCACATCGGCATAATCGCCGATGACACGCATGGAGTCAGTGAGCGACTCGCCTTTGCTACCGGAGGTGGTCGCCACATCGCTGAACCCTAACGTTTGTCCACCGCAGCGTAACATGGCAGAGGCAAACGACAAGCGGGTACGCGTGGACGGTTCAAAAAAACAATTAGCGAGAATTTTGCCGTTGAGCCACGGTGTTGATTGTTGTTGTTTGATGTGTTGCGCCAGCTCCACAATACGATTGATTTCTACCAGGTTCAAATCGCTGATGGAGAGAATGTCGCGTTGGTATAATGAATGTGCCATGACTTTCCTTATGTTTTATCCTCGTTTAACCACGCTGTTTGTCCCACCGGAAAGCGCAGCCCGGTCGCATAGGCTTCACCTTGCAAAAATTGCCGTAGTGAGCGTATCGCTAACGGTCGAGTGCGCAATTCGTATAGACATTGCAAGAACAAGAGTGCGAGCTGTGTATTGGTGATTAACGGAATATGGTGATCTATCGCTAAGCGCCGCAGCGCGTAGCCGTCGGTTATATGGGCGCGACTGGTGTGCGTCGTGTTTGTCGGAATATTGATGATCACGTCGACTTGATGTTGGGCAATGATGCTAGTCACGTTCGGCTCTATCAGATCGCTGGCTTTATACACGCAGCGTGACGGGATACCGTGTTTAGATAAAAAGTCGTGGGTACCCTCGGTGGTATATAGATCCCAGTGCTGGCCGTCGAGTTGGCGCAAGCGCGCGAGGAATTTTACTTTTTCATCGCCGCCTATACTGACGAACAGGCGTTTGCGCTGTACGTTTTGTTCGGTGGCTTGCCACGAACGGAAGAAGGCATCCCACAAGTCATCACCCAAACAAACGACTTCGCCCGTAGATGCCATTTCTACGTGTGCCACCGGGTTGGAGCCTTTTAAACGGCGGTAAGAAAATTGCGGGGTCTTGACCGCGACGTAATCTAATTCTAAGGTTTTAAATTCGCGTTTGACGGGATGTCCCATCATGACGTGGGTGGCGACCTCAATCAAGTTGCAATCGGTTACCTTAGATACAAACGGAAAGGAACGTGAGGCTCGTAGATTGCACTCAATCACCTGCAGCGCATTGTGTTTGGCGATAAATTGAATATTGAACGGACCCGTTATCGCTAGGGCTTTGACGATTTGTTTCGTGATTTTTTTAGTGCGACGAATGGTTTCTAGATAGAGCCGCTGTGGCGGCAGCACGATCGTTGCATCGCCGGAATGGACGCCGGCATTTTCCACATGTTCAGAAATAATTTCAACGACGATGTTGCCGTGATCCGCGACGCCATCGATTTCCAGTTCTTTCGCGCCTTCGATAAATTTAGAGATAACGACAGGTGAATCGGCAGAAACGAGCGTGGCATCTTGCAAATAGGCGTCTAATTCGTGGCGGTCGTACACGACATTCATGGCGGCACCCGATAATACGTACGACGGGCGGATTAAGACGGGATAGCCGACTTGTGTAATGAAGTGTTCTGCGCTGCCTAGACTATCGGCATTGACCCAAGCCGGTTGATCGATATGTAAATCGTTGAGTAGACTGGAGAAGCGTTGTCGGTTTTCTGCGTTGTCGATGGCATCGGCCGAGGTGCCTAAGATGGGGTAACCGGCGCTGGCCAGTGGGAGCGCGAGTTTATTGGCGATCTGTCCGCCGACAGAGACGACAATACCGGTGGGTCGTTCAAAATCAGCAATGTCTTGTACGCGTTCCAGACTCAATTGCTCGAAGTACAAACGATCGGATTCATCATAATCTGTCGACACCGTTTCAGGATTGGAGTTGATTAAGATGACAGGGTAGTTGAGGCGACGTAAGGTCCGCGATGTGTTCACTGCACACCAGTCAAATTCTACCGACGAGCCAATGCAATAGGGTCCTGATCCCAACACGATGATTGCGGTGTTGGCGCTGCTGTCGAGATCATGGGTGGCCGCGTGATACGTCATATACAAATAATTGGTTTGTGCAGCAAACTCACCGGCTAGGGTATCGATCTGTTTTACGTAAGGGACAATGCCCGCTTGTTGACGTTGCGTACGGATGTGTGCGGCAGGGAGTCCCGTGAGTTTGCCTATGCCAATATCGGAGAATCCCATTTGTTTGGCATTGCGTAGCACGTCTGTGCTAAGTGGTGTGGCAGCAATGTGTTGGGCGTAGTGCGCGATATGGTGGATGTGGTGTAAAAACCAGGTATTAATTCCAGAAGCCGCGTGCGCGTCCTCCACGCTGCCGTTGTGCATAAAAAATTGGTACAGCGCAAACAGGCGGCGATCGGTAGGATGGGTAATCTCTTGTAGGGCTGACGCGATCGGGTAAGGGTAATCGGATAAGTCATTTGCTCCAATCGCTAACATGCCAATCGCTTTTTGCAGTGCTTCGGGGAAGGAACGGCCAATGGCCATGACTTCGCCGACACTTTTCATTTCGGTGCCTATGCCGCGTTCTGCGGCTTTGAGTTTGTGCGTGTCCCAACGTGGAATTTTCACTACTATATAATCCAACGCGGGTTCGAAGTACGCACAGGTTTCTTTGGTTACGCTGTTAATCAGTTCGTGTGCGTGCCAACCCAAGGCTAATTTGGTGGCGATAAATGCTAGCGGATAGCCGGTTGCTTTGGAAGCCAACGCACTGGAACGCGATAGTCGCGGATTGATTTCGATGACGCGGTAATCACGTGTTTGCGGGTGTACTGCGTATTGAATGTTGCATTCGCCGATGATCGAAAAATGGTTCGCCACGGTAATGGCGATTTGGCGTAACGAGTGATATTCGTGATTGGTGAGCGTTTGTGAGGGCGATACCACGATGCTCTCTCCGGTGTGCACACCCATGGGATCTAGATTTTCCATGTTGCAGACGGTGACGGTGTTGCCAGCGCAATCGCGCACGATTTCATATTCGAATTCATGCCATCCGAGCAAGCATTCTTCAAGTAGAATTTGCGGTGCACCGTTCAGTGCTTCTTGTGCTTGCTGCGCCAATTGGGTGGCGTCGGGTATGATTCCAGAACCCAAACCACCTAAAGAAAATCCGGCACGCAACATAATGGGATAGCCTATCTCAGCGGCGGCAACGAGTGCATCGGCTACGGTGGTGACGGCGATGCTGCGTGCGGTATGGATGTCAATAGTTTGTAGTGCGGCATTGAAGAGGGCGCGATCTTCCGCACGGCGTATGCTTTCAATGGAAGTGCCTAACACCGTTACACCGTAGCGCGCAAATACACCTTGCTCTGCTAAGACTAGTCCGAGATTTAATGCGGTTTGTCCACCAAATCCTAGCAACACGCCATCAGGACGCTCTTGGGCAATGATTTGGGTGACGGTAGGCGCATCCAGTGGCTGTAAATACACTTCATCCGCCATGTCATGATCCGTTTGCACGGTAGCGATATTCGGATTAACGAGAATGACTTTGATGCCTTCTTCCTTGAGTGCTTTGATGGCTTGTGATCCGGAATAATCAAATTCTCCGGCTTGTCCTATGCGTAGTCCACCAGAGCCTAGCAGTAATACTTTTTTGCCCGCAAAGCGTTGCGTCATGATGCCTGTGTTCCTTGTAAAGCGTGATAAAAATCGTTAAACAGATAAGCTGTATCCGTGGGTCCGGGTGCGGCTTCGGGGTGGAATTGCACGGCAAAAAACGGTTTGCTCTTATGGCGAATGCCTTGTACTGTGTTGTCATTCAAATTACGAAAAGAGACATGCCATGTGTCGGGCAGACTCTCTTCCACAATAGAGTAACCGTGATTTTGTGAGGTCAACACACAGCGTTGCGTGTCTAGGTTTAGGCAAGGTTGATTTTGTGCGCGGTGGCCAAAACGCAGTTTATGCGTGCGTGCGCCAGCCGCTAACGCGAGCAGTTGTGCACCTAGGCATATGCCAAACAGCGGTTTGGCAGTCATTAAAACACGTTGAATGATCGCGATGGTAGTTTGGCATTGGGCAGGATCACCGGGCCCGTTAGAAATAAACACACCGTCGTAAGCCTCTTGGGTGAAATCATAGTCGTAGGGTACGCGCTTGATGCGTATGGGCAGTTGCCGCAAGTAACGTAGGATATTTTCTTTGATACCACAATCGATGACAATGACCAAGGGGCCGCTGCTGCCTTCGGATATCGGTTGTGCGACGGTGACTTCGCCGACTAAATTTTGTTGGTTGATGTCGATGAATTCTGTTGGGATATGGCCGTCGGTTACGATGGCGCCCGCAATTACGCCTTGGTCGCGAATGCATTTGGTGAGTGCACGCGTGTCTACGCCAAACAGACAGGGGAAATGTTGCGCGCGACAAAAATCAGCGAGTGATTGTTGGGCGCTGGGATGGAAATAAAACGGCGCTAATTCAGATACCACCATGGCACGTGCTTGTAGACGTGGAGATTCCCACTGGCTACGCTCAGGTACGCCGTAGTTACCGATCAGAGGATACGTAAAAGTGAGGATCTGTCCGGCGTAAGAGGGATCGGTAAGACATTCCATATAACCTACCATGCCGGTGTTAAATACGACCTCACCAAATACGGGAGTGGTTTGCGTTTGCAAACAAAAGCCAGCAAAAATCTCTCCTGTAGCAAGGACCAGGTTAGCGGGTTCCATCACTCGAGCCTTATAATTATACATTACACACAGACAAAACTTGTTGATTCTATCTGATTTGACGCGCCGCGACAAGACTAAGCTGCATTGAGTTTGGCATGGGTTGCTCGCCGCGGGTCATGTAGGTGTTACATGATATTGTCTGGCGGGTAGAACACGCGCTTGAAACGCCGTTCACTGTGGCGTTGCTTGGCGATTTTTGCCAGATCCACTTCGTGTAAATGACGCGCGGTTTCCATACCCATGCGCAACAGCTGTTCGGGATGGGTTGCGTGTTGCAACGGCGAATGCATGAATTGTTGTAATGACATGGTGCCGTTGAGTCTGGGGTGTAGTGATGCGTAGGTGATTTGTATTTGTTTGCTCTTGTGACAAAAGAAAATGTCTTTAATTAAAATAAAATACATAGGCTGCCTGCCTTGCAGCCAGCGTGATAGGCGGTGGGTTATTTTTTCTTGCTCGCTGAGGGTTGTATTCTTCATGGTTTGCATACTCCGTTACGTTTTTAGGATGAACCGTATTGATTGGTTAGTTGAACGCAGACGGCACCGTGGCGATGTGTATGCACGCGCAAACCAACCCACATGCTATAACTACCGGAGTAGCAAATAGACATGTTTAGTCAATCCGAGAAAAAATCGCAAGTGCCGTGCATGAGTCCTATGATATTATTCTTACTGAGAATTCCGTATTTGCAATTTAGTCGGTGACTTATCATGATGTGCTTGTCGAAACGCGGCAAATTCAATTAAGTGATGTGCGTTACGCTAACTCACATGACTCAACACAGCTAAACAACGGTATGCATCCTGTATGATTGTTTACGTACTTTTGCCTTGATGCAAAGCTCTAATCCTACACCTGACAAACGCAATGATATTACAAAACTACGCAGTTGATAAAGCGATCTGTAAAAAAATATTTGTCACTATTTGGCAAATTTACAAAAGTAGTCTGTTTCTTGCAAACACGGAGTTTTCTTTACGTGATGGCGATTCTCGAGGGGCGAATCGTGATTCCCCCCTCGAGAATGCCGTTCCAGTTTTACGGGGCTAGGCGTCAAAGCAACGGTAATTATCTCAGTTACGTAGCTTAGTGTGGGCTTCGGTGATGATGCCTATGATTGTGTGCGCACGTTCGCTGGTGGGTAGGGCTTTTAAGCGTGGATTTAGCGGCATGAAGTAAGAAGAGCCGGCATCTAGTAAAAAACGTTTGACGCAGAGTTTGTTGGTATCGTGAAACATGACTGCCAGGTAGTCATTGTTTTGTGCAGGTAAGTAGTGCGGCTCGACGACTAAAATGGTTGCCGTATCAAAGACGGGTTGCAACTCTTGGTGATCAACCAAGAGCGCGAAGTTTTTTTCCTTGTGGGTTGTTGTTTGGGTAACCCAGGTAAAAGAGTCTGTTGGTTTTTGTTCTAAAGACGTAAACGTGCTGATGTTGTAGATGGGGATAACGAGAGAAGGCAATAAATTTTCGCCGTTGTTGTCGTAGTCTTTGGGTAACGGTGCGTAGCCAAGTAATTGATCGACGCTGAGTCCAAAATAATTGGCGAGTGGTTTTAAGGTGGAGACTCTGGGATCCGTTACGGTGCCGGACAATAAGCGGTTGACGGTTGCCACTGGTAATCCGGTGCGTTTAGATAATTCCAATCCGCTGATGTTTTCCGTGTGTGACAAAATTGTTTTTAGCACGACCTTGATGTTGGGCAACATCGTTTCTTTGTGATTACTACTCATAAAATTCCCACCAGGAAAAATAAGCTAGAAGGCAGCGTAACCGCAAGAGATTGATCGTTAATGATCAGATCAACTTACCATGAGCTATGCCACAATTGTCACCAAGATTAAGCGATCGCAAGCGAAATGAAAAGGGTTTGCCGTGCGGCTGTTGTAGAAAGCGTGTGCGCTCGTGCTGTAGCCGTGTCGCTATGTTTAGTTTGTCTTTACAGCCATTGCACCGCTTTGGGTTATAGGTTTTGTTGTCAGTTTCAAGTGCTTACGGCCGTGTTCGCTAGGATCGCTCTAATTCCTTGTTCAAGCGTAGGATATTGCGCCGTGATGGTTAGTGTGCGTTGCCATTTCTCTGGACGTAGTCGTTTGGAGGCTAGCATAAATTCTCTGCGCATCGGTGATGCCTCTGCTAGTGCTTGTGCCAAGCTGATGGTGGGCAATGGAGCTAAATGCAAGGCGCGGGCTAACAAGCGGTGTAGTGTGCCCATAGCTTGTGGATCACCGTCGGCAATATTGTAGATAGCGATGCCATGCGTGTGTGCATGCATTTGATAGGCTATCTCCACTAAGTCAGTGATGTGAATGTGGTTGGTGATAGGGGCTTGCTCCGGGTGAATAATGGCTTGGCGTTGCATGACCGCTTGTAGCGGTAGGCGATTTGGCCCATAGATGCCGGCGACGCGCAGGATGCTGAGGGCTATGTCGTGGGTTTGGCAATACTGTGTTAATTGTTGTTCCGCATCTAAGCGTCGATAATGACGGGGAAATTGTGGTTGTGGTGGGTGTGTTTCGTCTATCCATGCGCCCAGGCAATCGCCATACACGCCGCTGGTACTGAAGTAAACAATATGGCGCGGTGGCGTAGACAGGTATTGTAGCAGCCGGTACACGCGTGGGTCGTGATGCGTCTCTTGTTCAGCGGGTGGTACCAGATAATAGAGCAAATCGCCACCATCTAGCGTGACGCTTGGATTGAATTCGTGATCCAGATCCAGTACGCGGCACGCGGTGTTGTGGGTGTGTTGTTGCCGACTGTAGAGCACCACGTCGGATTGCGCCGTTAGCCAACGTTTGCTTAAATAGCTGCCTACATAACCCAGCCCTATGATGCTTATTCGCATATTGTCATGTCCTTGATTGTTATGTATTTCTGTGTTTATGGCGAAATATCCGTATAAATTACCTATACTAGTCGAGTACGGCATTTGTTACCATCACCTCGGGACGCGATTTTGTCGTTACTACACTAAGGGGACATGGCTCATTTTCGTTTCAAGTAAGTTCGCCAAAGATAATAAAATAAGATTTATTTGTTAAACACAAAAATGTGTTGTGCTGTGCCCCCCTCTTTTTTACACAGAGCTTGCGGTATGTTGAATACGAAGCTTACTGCTGTGCAGCCGTTGCGACGGGGAACTGCGGGTCGTTTTATGTCTTGCTTGTAAGTTTTTCCCATCTTAGATAAGCTGTGACTCTTTATTCACAGGTGAGATTTTTTTATACATGAGACCTCGTATAGTAGCTGGAAATTGGAAAATG
The DNA here is from genome assembly GCA_964646995.1 of uncultured Gammaproteobacteria bacterium. Taxonomy (GTDB): domain Bacteria; phylum Pseudomonadota; class Gammaproteobacteria; order CAZYIF01; family CAZYIF01; genus CAZYIF01. The sequence continues at coordinate 16,297 of CAZYIF010000016.1, read as the reverse complement.
CACGGCACGCAAGCTTGCGTTGCACAATTTTTAGATGAGTTAAGACAAACCATTGCTGTACCACAACAAGCCGCTATAATGGCTCAGACAGAAGTGGTACTGTTCCCGCCGTTACTTTTCTTGGCGCAGTTGCAAATGGCGTTGGCCGATACGGCAGTGCGTTGGGGTGCGCAAACGGTGTCTGTGGAGAACGGAGAAGGCGCTTTTACCGGCGAGATTTCGGCACAAATGCTTGCTGATTTTGGCTGTCGTTACGTGTTAGTGGGGCATTCGGAACGACGCGCGCTTTATGCGGAAGACAATGCGGTGGTTGCGCAGAAGTTTTCCCACGTTAAGCGCCAGGGCTTGTCGCCCGTATTGTGTGTGGGTGAAACGAGTGAGCAGTATGAACGTGGAGAGACCCTTGACGTGATCATGCAACAGTTAGCTGCGTTTTTAACGGTCGACGAATACGGTGTTAGCGCGTTGGCGGACAGTGTGATTGCGTATGAACCGGTATGGGCGATTGGAACAGGTAAAACCGCCAGCGCGGAGCAAGCACAGATTGTACATAGCGCTATTCGTGCGCATGTTGCCGCATTTGATGCGCGTTTAGCCGCACAGTTGCCACTCATTTACGGCGGCAGCGTAAAAGTGGATAATGCGCAGCAATTATTGGCGATGCCGGATATTGATGGTGTATTGGTTGGTGGGGCATCCCTCACCGTAGCGTCTTTTATAGGAATTGCGTCATGCAGCAAGTCATTTTAATTATTCATATTTTTACCGCTGTTTGTTTGATTGGGTTGGTGTTGATACAGCAAGGCCGTGGTGCTACCACGGGCGCTGCTTTTGGCAGCGGGGCGTCGCAAACTGTTTTTGGTAGTCGAGGTACTGCGTCTTTTTTAGTGAAATTAACCGCGGCGTTTGCGTTGGTGTTCTTTTCAACCAGCTTATTATTAACGCGTTTAGCGGCAACGCCGCAAACGGTGTCTGTGTCGCAGCAAGATTTGCCCATTGCGGAGTCGCAAGCGGACTCAGCACCTGCAGATGCAGCGAGCAAACCGCAGAAACCATAGATATGAGGGAGGATGAAACGTCCTCCTGTTCGTCGCTAAACTTCCCAGCGCCTTTGCGCGAAGATGTTTAGCGAACAACCAGAGTTTGCCGAAGTGGTGGAACTGGTAGACACGCCGTCTTGAGGGGGCGGTGGCGCAAGCCGTGCCGGTTCGACTCCGGCCTTCGGCAATTTGTTGATGTACGTGATAGACTCGTGCCCATTTTATGGTGGGCCGGGACAGCATTTTGTTTCTATAGCGTGGTTATGCAACAATGCCAGGATTTTTATAAGGAAGAAATCTCGTCATTATTCAGCAAAGTTGCAAGGCATTACGATTTTGCTTGGGAATGCAGTGTTTTCTTTACGCGATGGGGATTTCCAAGGGGAGAATCGCGTATCGATCCTGAAAATGCCGTTAAGCCCAGTTTTACTGGCTAGGCGTAAAGTTAAGTGCAACTATTCAGCATTTTGCTGAATAGTTACGAAATCTCATCCGCTTGCGGCTGAGTTATTGAACGCGTTGGGTTGACATGCAGCGTCGCATGGTTGGCGCGATGAAGTAGGCCTAAGTTAGTGCGGTAGTGTTTGCCAGGATTCGTGTTATGCTCAGCATCGCGCGGCCAAACAAAGAGGTGGGTGTGTTAGCGAATTATTTGCCGATTTTAGTATTTTTGTTGCTAGGGATTGGCTTTGGCTTAGGTCCTATTGTGTTGGCCTGGCTAGTTAGCATGAAGCGTCCCGGTGTTGCAAAATTATCGCCTTATGAGTGTGGGTTTTCTGCCTTTGAAAGCGCACGCGTGCCATTTGACGTACGTTTTTATTTGGTGGCTATTCTATTCATTATTTTTGATTTAGAAACTGCGTTTCTTTTTCCCTGGGCCGTGTCGTTACGTAGCATAGGCACCCTAGGCTTTTGTTCTATGCTCGTGTTTTTGGGCTTATTGATCGTTGGCTTTGTGTACGAGTGGTGTAAGGGAGCTCTGGAATGGGAATAAATACAAACGAGCTGATCGATGCCGAGTACCAAGGTGTTGTGCTGACGTCTGTGGATAAATTAGTGGGATGGGCGCGTAGCGGCTCGATGTGGCCGATGACATTTGGTCTCGCGTGTTGTGCCGTGGAAATGATGCAGGCGGGTGCTTCGCGTTACGATCTGGATCGCTTTGGCATGTTGTTTCGCCCCAGTCCTAGACAATCCGATGTGATGATTGTCGCGGGAACTTTATGCAATAAAATGGCGCCGGCTTTACGCAAAGTCTACGATCAAATGGCCGAGCCGCGCTGGGTTATTTCCATGGGATCCTGTGCTAACGGCGGTGGGTATTATCACTATTCTTATTCTGTGGTACGGGGTTGCGATAGAATCGTGCCCGTTGATATTTACATACCCGGTTGTCCACCTACGGCAGAGGCTTTATTGTATGGCATCATACAACTGCAAAATAAAATTAAGCGTACAACGACTATTTTGCGTGGAGATGCCTGATGATATCGCGGCAAGAAATTTTATTAGCGGCGTTGCACGCCTGTTTTCCGGAATACGCAGAGAGATGTTCTGTGAGCCATCAAGAAGTGACGCTGGAAGTGCCGGCGGATAAACTGTACCCGTTGGCTTTGGCGTTGCGCGACGAACCGAGTTTATTATTCTCTATGCTCATTGATTTGTGCGCAGTCGACTACTTAAGTTATGGGATGAGCGAGTGGATTACCGAAGACGCGACGACGACGGGATTTGATCGTGCCGTTGTGGCCAATACAGCGGTCGCTGGATCCAATGACAAGCCACGTTTTGCGGTGGTTTATCACTTGTTGTCGGTGGTACACAACTATCGTTTACGTCTACGCGCCTATGTGACGAGTGAACCGTTGTTACTCGATTCTGTCATCGATGTGTGGCCAGCAGCGAATTGGTTTGAGCGCGAGGCATTTGATTTGTTTGGTATTTTATTCAACGGCCATCCGGATCTGCGCCGCATTCTCACCGACTATGGATTTGTGGGTTATCCGTTTCGCAAAGATTTCCCGCTCTCCGGTCATGTGCAGATGCGCTACGATGCGGCACTGCAACGCGTGATCTATGAACCCGTCGATATCGAGCCACGGGTACTGGTGCCACGGGTGATCCGTCATGAGCAACCGAATCAAACCATCGCACAAAAGGACGCACCCTAATGACCGAGATGCGTAATTACACAATTAACTTTGGGCCACAGCATCCCGCTGCGCACGGCGTGTTGCGTTTGGTGTTGGAAATGGATGGCGAAGTCATTGAACGTGCTGATCCACACATTGGTTTATTACACCGCGCGACAGAGAAACTTGCAGAAAGCAAACCCTTCAACCAAAGCATAGGGTACATGGATAGACTCGATTACGTTTCCATGATGTGTAACGAGCATGCTTATGTGTTGGCAATAGAAAAATTGTTAGGCATTACGCCACCGTTACGTGCGCAATATATCCGTGTGTTATTTGATGAGGTGACACGGATTCTCAATCATTTACTGTGGTTAGGGGCGCATGCTTTAGATATTGGTGCCATGACCGTATTTTTGTATTGCTTTCGTGAACGTGAAGATTTACTCGACTGTTACGAGGCTGTGTCCGGCGCGCGCATGCATGCGACGTATTACCGTCCCGGCGGCGTATACCGCGATTTACCGGAACAGATGCCGCAGTATAAGCCGTCTACCTGGCACGACGCGCGTGCGGTAGGAGCACTCAACGCGGCAAGACAGGGATCTTTGTTAGATTTTTTGTGGGATTTTACCGAGCGTTTTCCTGGCTGTATCGATGAATACGAAACGCTATTGACCGACAATCGAATTTGGAAACAACGCACGGTAGGGGTAGGTGTGGTGTCGCCAGAGCGTGCCATACAGCTTGGATTTACGGGTCCTATGTTGCGTGGTTCGGGTGTGGCGTGGGATTTACGCAAGAAGCAGCCGTATGAAGTGTACGATCGTTTGGATTTTGCAATTCCCGTGGGTACGACTGGCGACAGCTATGATCGCTATTTGGTGCGCGTTGAAGAAATGCGTCAGGCCAATCTCATCGTGCGCCAATGCATTACCTGGTTACGCGCGCATCCGGGTGCGGTGATAGTGAATGATGCCAAAGTAGCGCCACCTGCGCGCGCGACCATGAAAGCAGACATGGAATCACTGATTCATCATTTTAAATTATTCACCGAAGGCTATTGTGTGCCAGCGGGTGAAGTGTATGCGGCGGTTGAACACCCCAAAGGTGAGTTTGGTATTTATCTCGTATCCGACGGTGCCAATAAACCGTACCGTTTAAAGATTCGTGCGCCGGGTTTTGCGCACCTTGCTGCGTTGGATGAGATGTGCCGCGGCCATTTGCTGGCAGACGTAGTCACCGTGTTGTCGAGTCAAGACATTGTGTTTGGGGAGATTGATCGCTAATGGTGGAACAGGCAGACGGCGCACTGTTATCCGAACGGGTACGCCAAGAGATAGATAAGTGGGTCACGAAATTTCCGGTAGAGCGTAGGCGCTCTGCAACCTTGTATGCATTGCGCATGGTACAAGAAGACAACGGTTGGGTCTCAGAAGCAGCGATGGATGCGGTGGCCGCGTATTTGGGCGTGCCCAACATCATGGTGTACGAGGTGGCGAGCTTTTATTCTATGTACGACCTCAAGCCTAAGGGCAAGCACAAGATCAGCGTATGCACGAATATTTCCTGTATGTTAGCGGGCAGCGATCAGATCGTTTCTCATCTACAACGCACCCTAGGCATTGGTTTTAAGCAAACCACTGCAGATGGCAAATTTACTTTGTTTGAAGCGGAGTGCTTGGCCGCGTGCGTGGGTGCGCCCATGTTGATGATCGATGATAAGCATTATCACGAGCAGCTGACACCCGAAAAAGTGGACAAGCTGCTGGCTGAGTTGGAGTAATGATGCATGGCCAATGAAACCTGTTTTCGTAGCATACATTTGCCGGAGCCGTGGCGCTTGGAGACGTACCGCAGTATCGGTGGTTACGGCGTCATACAGCGTATTTTACAGGAGCAAACACCGCCTAAAGTGTTACTCGATGAAATTAAATTAGCGTGCTTGCGTGGGCGCGGCGGTGCGGGCTTTCCTACCGGTTTGAAATGGAGTTTCGTGCCGCGCGAAGTGGCGGGACAAAAATACTTATTGTGTAATTCCGATGAGGGTGAACCCGGCACGTGTAAAGATCGCGATATCTTACGCTTCAATCCCCACCAAGTGATCGAAGGCATGCTGATTGCCGCGTACATCATGGGTGTGACGGTGGGCTACAATTATCTGCGCGGTGAATTTTGGGAACCGTTCCAACGTTGTGAGGCGGCTGTCGCAGAAGCGCGTGCGGCAGGTTTCTTAGGTGACAATGTGTGTGGTTCAGGTATGCAATTTGATTTGCACAATGTGCTGGGTGCGGGCGCCTATATTTGCGGTGATGAAACCGCATTGATGAATTCACTCGAAGGCAAAAAAGGTTATCCACGCTTTAAACCACCTTTTCCAGCCAATTTTGGTTTATACGGTAGACCGACGACGATCAACAATACCGAAACCTATGCATCGGTGCCGGTGATTCTGGAAAAAGGCGGACAGTGGTTTTTGGAGTTAGGCAAACCCAATAACGGTGGTACCAAAATATTTAGCGTATCCGGTCATGTGAATCGACCGGGTAATTACGAAATACCGCTGGGCACGCCGTTTACTGAGTTATTAGCCATGGCCGGTGGTGTGCGTCACGGACATCGCATCAAAGCGGTGATCCCGGGTGGTTCGTCGGTGCCGGTATTGCACGGTGAGCAGATGTTACAGTTGAACATGGATTACGACAGTATTGCTAAAGCCGGTTCTATGTTAGGTTCTGGTGCGGTGATCGTGATGGATGAAACGACGTGTATGGTGCGTGCGTTAGCGCGTATTGCCCGGTTTTATTCCGAAGAATCCTGTGGGCAATGTACCCCGTGTCGTGAAGGCAGCGGTTGGGTAGAGCGTTTAGTGCACCGCATTGAGCACGGCCACGCTTGCAGTGAAGATTTGGAAAAACTCGATCGCGTGGCGAAAAATATAGAAGGTCGCACGATTTGCGGCTTGGGTGATGCGATCGCGTGGTCTACCAACGGTTTTATCCGCCAATTTCGCGATGAGTTTGTGTATCACATAGCGCATAAACAGTGTTTACCGGCTTGTGGTACCCACCCTGATACGGTGGCAGTGTAGTGATGACGAGCAGGAATGAATATGGTAACTATTGAAATAGATGGTAAGAAGCTAGAGGTTGATCCGAATGCGATGGTTATCGAAGCCGCTGATGCTGCCGGTATCTATATCCCGCGTTTTTGTTACCACAAGAAGTTAACCATTGCGGCCAATTGCCGCATGTGTTTAGTCGAAGTCGAAAAATCGCGCAAACCCTTGCCGGCCTGCGCGACACCGGTGACGGAAGGCATGAAAGTGTTTACCCAATCGGCGATGAGCAAAGACGCGCAGCGTGCGGTGATGGAGTTCCTCCTCATTAATCACCCGCTGGATTGCCCGATCTGCGATCAAGGTGGGCAATGCGAATTGCAAGATTTTTCCCTGACGTTTGGTGCGAGTGATTCACAATTCACTGAAACCAAACGCGCGGTGCAAGACGAGAATTTCGGTGCACTGGTGGCGACGGAAATGACGCGTTGCATACACTGCACACGTTGCGTGCGCTTTAGTCGCGAGATAGCGGGGGTGCATGAAATCGGTGCGACCGGTCGTGGTGAACACACGCAGATCGGTACCTACGTAGAAAAAACCCTGAAGTCGGAAGTATCCGGTAATATCATTGATTTGTGTCCAGTGGGTGCGTTGGTTTCTAGACCTTTCTTATTTTCAGCGCGCACGTGGGAATTGCAACAACACGATAGTGTGGCGCCGCACGATAGCCTGGGTTCTGCCGTGCATGTGCACGTGCGTGGCGGTAAAGTGATGCGTGTGGTGCCCAAAGAGAATGAAGCCATCAACGAAACCTGGTTGTCCGATAGAGATCGGTTTGCTTATACCGGATTATACAGTGACGATAGACTTACGACCCCACGCATCAAGCGTAACGGGCAATGGCAGGATGCCAGTTGGCAAGAGGCATTAGATGTGGTTGCGCAAGGTTTGCGTGACATCCGTCAGCAGTACGGTGCGGCACAACTGGGTGCATTGGTGGCACCGCACACGAGTACAGAAGAATGTTATTTATTGCAACGACTGTGGCGTGGCATGGGCAGTGCTAACGTGGATCATAGATTGCGTCACAGCGATGTAAGCGATCAACAGACTGCTGCATTATTTCCGCAACTGGGGATCAGCATTGCCGATCTGGGCAACCGCGATGCCTTGTTGTTAATTGGCAGTCATATTCGACACGAACAGCCGTTAGCGGCGCACCGTATTCGCCAAGCCGTACTCCAAGGTACGCAGTTGCTTTTGATCAATCCGCTGGGGATCGACATGCATTGCCCGGTTGCCGTAGAGCAGTTGGTAGCAACAGATCAGTGGGTAACTAGGTTGGCGGCCGTACTCAAGGCGCTGGCAACGACCACTAACGCTACCTTGCCTGCAGAGGTGATGGCGTGCCTAGACAAGGTGCAGCCGGATCAACAGGACGAGCACATGGCAATGGTATTACAACGTGCACAACGACCTAGCCTGATTTTAGGCGCATTTGCCTTGCAACATCCGCATGCCGCAACACTGCGTGCATTGGCGCAGTGGATCGCCAAACTCAGCGGCGCCAGCTACGGCTGTTTCAGCGAAGGTGGCAACAGTGCGGGGGCGTGGTTAGCGGGTGCAGTGCCGCATCGCCAAGCGGCTGGGCAAGCCGTCGCGGAGCCGGGTTTGGCCGCGTCGCAGATGTTTGCCGCGAAGTTACGTGCTTACTTGCTCTATAACGTGGAGCCCGAGTTAGACAGTTACGATCCGGTGTTGGCACAAGCCGCATTGCGTGATGCAGAGTTTGTGGTGGCGTGCACACCGTTTGCGGGTGCGGGCTTACTAGAATATGCCGATGTGTTGTTACCGATCGCCGCATTCAGTGAAACCTCGGGGACCTACGTCAATGCAGAAGGCTGTTGGCAGTCGTTTACGGGCGCCGTCACACCGTGTGGCGAGGCGCGTCCGGGTTGGAAAGTATTACGTGTGTTAGGTAATTTGTGTGAGGTGGAGGACTTCAATTACACCACATCACAACAGATCCATGACGAACTATTCCTGTCGGTGCAACACGCCAAAGTGCAGGCGGCGGTTGAGCCCGCCGTGCATTGGCCCGCGGCGCAACACGCAGCGGAGTTGACGCGGATCAGTGAGTGGCCTATCTATCGCGTGGATAATTTAGTACGTCGCGCCGCACCGTTGCAAGCCACGGGTTTGGGCCGCAAGGCCGGTGCTTATGTGCATCCTGATTTGGCGCAACGCTTGACGTTGCAGCACGAGCAAGTGGTAACGGTGCAACAAGACGGCGGTGCAGCGGTAACGTTGACGCTGTACTTGGATGCACGTGTGCCGCTGGGCAGCGTGTTGATCCCCGCTGGTTTTGCACAAACGGCCAACCTAGGTGCTGCAGTGGGCCGCATCGATATTCTGCGAGGTTAATCCGATGACAATCGATATGCTGTGGCAGTTAGTGTGGATCGTCATTAAAATTTTGCTGATCGTGTTACCGGTGATGGGTGCAGTGGCTTATTTTACCTTGGCGGAACGTAAGGTGATCGGTTACATGCAAGGTCGTATTGGCCCGAATCGGGTAGGCTTACGTGGCATAGGGCAACCGATTGCAGATGCCCTGAAGTTACTGACGAAAGAATTAATTTTTCCTACGGCGGCCAACAAGTATTTATTTACCTTGGCACCCGTGATGGCGATTGCGCCTGCACTTGCCGCATGGGCCGTGGTTCCGTTCGATAAACAGTGGATTTTAGCCGACATCGATGCCGGTGTGTTGTATATTTTGGCGATGACGTCGTTGGGTGTCTATGGTATTTTATTTGCCGGGTGGGCGTCTAATTCAAAATACGCGATGTTTGGTGCACTGCGTTCGGCGGCGCAAATCGTGGCGTATGAAATTGCCATGGGTTTTGCGCTGGTAGGCGTCTTGTTGGCGGCACACAGCACCCGTTTGCAAAGCATCGTGTTGCAGCAGCAAGGTGGCGTATGGCATTGGTTTGTGTTACCGCTGTTGCCGCTGTTTGTGGTGTATTGGATAGCCGCTGTGGCAGAAACCAATCGTGCGCCGTTTGACGTGGCCGAAGGTGAATCGGAAATCGTCGCTGGGTTTCACGTCGAATATTCCGGCATCATGTTCGGTGTGTTCTTCTTAGCCGAATATGCGAATATGCTGCTGATCTCGGTATTGGCTGCGGTACTTTTTTTTGGTGGGTGGTTGTCGCCCTTTGAAGGTATTCCAGTCTTGGGACATTGGTTTGCGTTTGTGCCGGGTATCGTATGGTTATTGGCAAAAGCCAGTGTGTTTGCGTTTTTATATCTGTGGATGCGCGCGACGTTCCCGCGTTATCGTTACGATCAAATTATGCGTTTAGGCTGGAAGGTGTTGATCCCCGTGAGCCTATTCTGGATTGTCGTCGTTGCCGGCATGGTCCATTACCGTTTACCACCGTGGTTTAGTTGAGGAATAGCATGCACAGACTCATCAAGTGGCTAAAACCATTTTTATTGTTGGAATTACTCAGCGGTTTGGCTTTGACGGGACGCTATTTTTTCAAGCGTAAAACCACCGTGCAATTTCCCGAAGAGAATACACCGACGTCACCACGCTTTCGCGGTTTGCACGCGTTGCGGCGTTATCCCAACGGCGAGGAACGTTGCATAGGCTGCAAGTTGTGTGAGGCGGTATGCCCGGCGTTGGCGATTACCATAGAAACAGCGCCGCGTGAGGACGGCTCGCGCCGCACCACGCGTTACGACATCGATATGTTCAAGTGCATTTATTGCGGATTTTGTGAAGAGTCTTGCCCGGTGGATTCGATCGTTGAGACCGATATCATGCATTACCATTTTGAAAACCGCGGTGAGAATATTTTGTCGAAAGACATGTTGCTGGCGATTGGAGACAAGTACGAAGAACGGATTGCGCAGAGCAAGGCAGAAGACGCACCGTACCGTTAAAAGAAAGAGGTCATCCGCTTGCGGGCTAGTTGTTGAACGAAGGAATACTATATGTTACAGCACGTCTTGTTTTATGTGTTTGCCAGCGGCTTGATACTCAGCGCCTTGGGTGTGATCAGCGCCCGCAGCCCGGTACAAGCCGCGTTGTGTTTGGTGTTATGTTTTGTGTTGATGGCACCGTTGTGGTTGATGTTGGACGCGGAATTTTTAGCCCTAGTCTTGGTCTTCGTTTACGTGGGTGCGGTGATGACGCTGTTCTTGTTCGTGGTGATGATGTTGAATCTCAGTGTGACACCGCGCCATGCCGAGTTTATGCGTTATTTGCCCTTCGGGTTGTTGCTGTTGGCTGCGTTAACCGGTCTCATGGTGTATGTGTTGTTGCCGAGTCACTTTGCCGCCTTTCAACCTATGCAGTGGTTGGCGCATGATGTTTCCTACAGTAACACCAGAGCCATAGGACAGGTGCTGTATACTGATTATGTGTATGCGTTTGAAATTGCGGCGGTGGTCCTACTGGTCGCGATGGTGGCGGCGATCAGTCTAGCCTTTCGTGGTGTACGCCAACGCAAACAACAAGTGGTGTCTGAACAGGTGCAGGTGACCAAGCAAGAACGCTTGCGTATTATTAACGTGCCGACGGAGACCGATCGATGATTACTTTAACCGATTATTTATTGTTAAGTGCCCTGTTGTTTGCGATCAGCATTGCAGGCATCGTATTGGGGCGCAAGCACATCATTCATTTGCTGATGTGTATTGAGTTGATGTTGCTGGCGGTGAATACCAACTTCGTGGCTTTTTCGCATTATTTAGCCGATATCAGCGGCCAGATTTTTGTCTTTTTCATTTTAACCGTCGCTGCTGCCGAGGCCGCCATCGGGTTGGCGATTGTGGTGTTGTTATTCCGCAATAAAGGCAGCATTGACGCAGACAGTATCGACTCATTAAAGGGATAGGCACGTGCACATAACTATTGAACAAGCGTTACTGTATGTGGTGTTTGCACCATTGGTGGGTAGTGTGGTGGCGGGACTATTGGGTCGCACCATCGGCCGTAGCGGCGCGCACAGCGTGACGATTGCGGGCATGCTGGTGTCTTTTGCCGGCGCCTTGTTTTTAGCGAAAGCCTTTTTCGTGATGACCCAAGTGCCGTACGAAATCAATCTGTATACCTGGGCGATCGGGGGTAAAACCACTTTTTACGTCGGCTTTTTGCTCGACAGATTGAGCGTGTTGATGATGCTTACGGTGACGTTTGTGTCGTTGTTGGTGCACATCTACAGCATTGGTTATATGCACGATGATCCGGGCTATGCGCGATTTTTCAGTTATATTTCCTTATTCACATTTGCGATGTTGATGTTGGTAGGTGCCAACAATTTTATGCAACTGTTTTTCGGTTGGGAAGGCGTGGGCTTAGTCTCTTACTTGTTAATCGGATTCTGGTACAAAAAAGAAAGCGCGTTGCAGGGCAGTCTGAAAGCGTTTGTGGTGAATCGGGTCGGTGACTTTGGCTTCTTGTTGGGAATCGCGGCGGTGTTGCAATACGCGGGCGACATGAATTATCAACACGTATTTGCGCAAGTGTCGATTTTAGGTCCACAAACTGTAAGTTGGTGGCCGGGCCAGAGTTGCTCGGTGATTACCTTGATCTGTGTGTTGCTGTTCATCGGTGCCATGGGTAAATCGGCGCAAGTGCCACTGCACGTATGGTTGCCGGAATCCATGGAAGGTCCAACGCCCATCTCGGCGTTGATTCACGCGGCTACCATGGTGACCGCTGGTATTTACATGGTGTCGCGCTTATCGCCGTTATTTGAATTATCGACCACCGCGTTGAATCTCATGCTGGTTGTCGGTGCCACTGGCGCGTTGTTCATGGGCTTGCTAGGGCTAGTGCAGCACGACATTAAGCGCGTCGTGGCGTATTCTACTTTGTCGCAGTTAGGCTATATGATCGCGGCCTTGGGTGCCTCGGCGTACGCAGCGGGTATGTTTCATTTATTCACCCATGCGTGTTTCAAGGCCTTATTATTTTTGGGCGCCGGTTCCGTGATCATTGCGCTGCACCACGAACAAGACATGCGTAAGATGGGTGGTTTGTGGCATCGCATGCCGGTGACCTACATCACCATGGTGATAGGCAGTTTAGCCCTGTGTGGCATTCCGCCTTTCGCGGGGTTCTATTCCAAAGACACGATCATTGAAGCCATCGCTATCAGCCAACGAAGCGCGGCAGGGTATGCGTATGTGTGTGTGTTGTTGGGTGTATTCGTGACATCGCTATATACGTTCCGTGCCTTATTTCTCACGTTTCATGGGCGTCCCCGCATGGACAGCGAGCGTTACGCGCATGCGCACGAATCACCGTGGGTGGTGTGGTTGCCGTTAGTGATTTTGGCGGTTCCTTCGGCGTTTATGGGTTGGTATTGCATCGGTGACTTGCTGTATGGCTTGCCGGGCGTGTTGGGGCAGAGCATTGCGGTGTTACCGCAGCACGATGTATTGGCGCATTTGGGTGCCGAGTTCGGTGGCGCGCATCACATGGTCGTGCAAGCCTGGCACCATGCACCGATTTATTTAGCCTTGGCGGGAATATTCGCCAGTTGGCTCGCCTATCATCGCATACCGCAATTGCCGGGACGTTGCGCCAGCGCCTTGCGTCCACTGTATGTGATCTTGCGTGCGCATTACGGTTTTGATGCCTTTAACCAATGGTTCTTCGTGCGTGGGGTACGTGGTTTGGCGCGACTCTTGTCGGAGTGGGGCGATCAACGTTGTATCGATGCGGGCATGGTCAATGGCTCGGGTCGCGTGGTTTATTGGTGGGCGCGTGGTCTGCGTGTGTTGCAGTCGGGGTTGTTACAGCATTATACCTTAGCCATGGTCTTGGGTTTGTTCGGCTTTTTAGTATGGGTAGTGCTAGTGGCACAGTGATTTTTCGTAACTATGCAGCAACATTAAAAAATGAGGCTAAGGGTTTATCGTGTTGACAGAAAATTTACTCAGTGTGTTAATTGGTTTGCCGCTAGTGTCTGCACTGTTGGTGCTACTGGTCGGTGATGAACGCAAACCGAATAAGGCGTGGTTGGTCGCGTTGTTGGCGGCGTTAGCCGAATTGGGCGTGTGTGTGTGGCTGTATCAACATTTTGATGCCAGCACGTCTGCCATGCAATTTGTCGAGTATAGGCCGTGGATCCCCGCGTTTGATATGTACTATTCCTTAGGCATAGACGGTCTGTCATTGGCGCTGATTTTGTTGACGGCGTTTACCACCTTGGTGGTGGTATTGGCCGCCAAACGCACGGTGACGGAACGTTTGCCGCAATATTTAGCCGCGTTTTTAGTATTGCATGCCAGCATGATCGGTGTGTTCGCCGCACGTGATACCTTATTGTTTTATGTGTTTTGGGAAGCGATGTTAATTCCCATGTACCTCATCATCGGCATGTGGGGACACAGCAATCGCTCGTATGCCGCGGTTAAGTTTTTCTTGTACACCTTTTTGGGTTCGGCACTGATGTTGGTGGCCTTGTTGTATTTGCATGGCATCAGTCACAGCTTCGCACTCGATCAATTGTATGCGAGCAAGATCGCATTCGTACCGCAGTTATTAATTTTCGGCGCCTTTTTCTTGGCGTTTGCCGTCAAAATTCCGATGTGGCCGGTGCACACCTGGTTGCCTGACGCCCATACCGAGGCGCCTGCGGGTGGTTCGGTTATTTTAGCGGCGATCATGTTGAAGATGGGTGCTTACGGTTTCTTGCGTTTTAGCTTGCCGATTTTGCCTGATGCCAGTTTATATTTAGCGTGGGTGATGATCGCCTTATCCTTAGTCGCCATCATCTACATTGGTTTAGTGGCTATCGTGCAGACCGACATGAAGCGCTTGATCGCGTATTCTTCGATCGCGCACATGGGTATTGTGACCTTGGGTTGTTTCACGGTGTATTTGCTCGCGCGTGATCACGATGCGGTGCTGGGCATGCAGGGTGCTATCGTGCAAATGCTGTCGCATGCATTTACCTCGGGTGCGATGTTTATCGGCGTTGGGTTCTTGTATACGCGTTTGCATACACGTGCGATCAAAGATTTTGGCGGCATCGCCAATCACATGCCGGTGTTTGCCAGTTTCTTCATGTTGTTTGCCATGGCTAACGTAGGTTTGCCCGGTACCTCTGGGTTTGTCGGTGAGTTCATGGTGTTACTCAATGTATTCCAGGCCAGCTTGTGGGTGGCGGTGGGTGCAGCCAGCACCTTGATTTTAGCCGCGGTGTATACCTTGTGGATGTACAAGCGCGTGTTCTTTGGCAAAGTGACTAACCCCATGATAGCGATCGTCAGCGATGTGGACGGTTTAGAAATAGTCGTACTCGTCTTGTTAGCGGTGCCGGTGTTAGCCATAGGCATTTATCCACAGCCACTATTGCAGCTGTGCGCCAGCAGTGTGACGCACTTACTGGAACTCGCGCAATTGTCCAAATTGGTATAAGTATAAGGGGATTTAGGCATGGCTACACTCAATGTGTTGGCATTGTTACCGGAGATGGGCATCTTAGGCATGACCTGCTTGCTGTTATTGGTCGCCGCGTTTGTGCCTAAGCTACCGCTCGCCATCAGTTATTTCTTGGCACAACTCGCGTTGGTGTTAGCGTCGCTGGCATCCTTGTCGCAGTTACATGTGACCGCGCAAATCAGTTTGCACGGCGCGTACATCAGCGATCCCTTGGCACAAGTCGCTAAGCTGGTGTTGTATGCCTTAGGCTTTTGGGTGTTTTTGTATGCCCGTGATTACATCAAAACCCGCACCATTCCCGCTGCGGAATTTTATGTGCTGTCTTTGTTTAGCCTGTTGGGCATGATGGTATTAGTGTCGGCACAACACTTTCTCGTGGTGTACTTAGGACTAGAGTTATTGTCATTGCCGCTGTATGCCTTGGTGGCCTTACAACGCGATTCTGCGCTCGCTACGGAAGCTTCGATCAAATACTTTGTGATGGGCGCGTTGGCGTCGGGCATGTTGTTGTACGGTTTGTCGATGATCTATGGCGCCACGGGTAGCTTGGAGATTGGCGCAGTCGCACAAGCCATAGGCAATGTGAGTGCGGATCATCGTTTGGTATTGTTGTTTGGCTTGGTGTTTATTGTGGTGGGTTTGGCGTTTAAGTTGGGTGCCGCACCATTCCACATGTGGGTGCCGGATGTGTATCACGGTGCGCCACTGGGCGTGACGTTATTGCTGAGTAGCGCACCTAAAGTCGCGGGTTTTGTTATGCTTGTGCGTTTGTTGATTTATGCCATGCCCAGCTTGCAAGCCGAGTGGCAACAACTGTGGCTAGTTATCGCCTTATTATCGATAGGCGTGGGTAATGTGGCGGCGATCGCGCAAGACAACATAAAACGCATGTTGGCGTATTCTTCCATCGCGCATGTTGGGTATTTGATTCTCGGTATTTTAGCCGGCACTTACGCGGGTTATGCCGCCGCTTTTTTCTACGTGATCAGTTATGCGTTAATGTCATTAGGCGCGTTTGCGGTGTTGGTGTTACTCAGTCAACGCGGCGTAGAGGTAGAGCAAATCACCGATCTGCGTGGCTTGCATGCGCGTAATCCGTGGTTGGCCTTGATGATGTTGTTGTTCATGTTTTCCATGGCGGGCATTCCACCTACCGTGGGCTTTTTAGCGAAGTTGGGTGTGTTAGCAACCCTAGTGCAACAACAGCAAATCTGGGTGGCGGTGGTGGCTATGCTGTTCTCGGTCATCGGTGCATTTTATTATTTGCGCGTGGTACGCGTCATGTATTTCGAAGCGCCGGACGATGAATTGCCGGTGGCGCTGGAATGGGATAATCGCCTGGCGATCAGCGCCAATGGTTTGTTGATCCTGTGGTTAGGCGTATTCCCCAGCGGTTTATTGCAACTGTGCCGTGGGGTGTTTTAGCCGGCGCGTTTCGTAAAAATCGTTTGCCCTGAGAGGACAGCGTTTTTTTTAGCCGTTCGCCCTCCTGAGCGATATATCCCCACGAATTAAAAACAGCCGTTCGCACTGAGGAGCTGACATATCCCCGCGAATTTTTAACGTAACTGATTGATAAATCTAATTTATT
>CAZYIF010000015.1:0-54914 GCA_964646995.1 uncultured Gammaproteobacteria bacterium | reverse complement strand
CCAGATAGCTCAGTCGGTAGAGCAAGGGACTGAAAATCCCTGTGTCGGTGGTTCGATTCCACCTCTGGCCACCACACACTCACCTGTTTTTGCCTGCATTTGTGTTGCAATATCGTACGCGCCTGTTCGACAGAGAAGCCCATCGTCGTAACATCGCTGCGTAAAATCATTCAAACACTATTTGCATGCTGAATAGTTACCCTTGATTTGACGCCTACCCAGTAAAACGGGGCTTTACGGCATTTTCAGGGGGAAATCGCGATCGCGTAGAGAAAACAGCTGTTTTACCGTGTAAATGAACAACATTCTCAAGGTCGCTAAATAGGTACCATTTTTTTAAAGAAATCGCATCCGCTTGCGGGTGAGTTGTTGAGCAACTTCGCTGTGTCACTTAAGTCGCTTGGCATAATGCGATAGTGAGTATACCATGGCGACCTGTGCCGTTACGTTATCGGCAACACAGGAAATAATTTTTTTATGCCGCGCTACTTTAAAATGCGAGTTTAAGTTATTTGTTTGCGCGGTATACTCTGTTTTTATGACCGGCACAAAGTGAATTTGTGCACGGTCACCCAAGGGGAGAATCGCGATTCTCCCCTTGGGGAACCCCATCGCGTAGAGAGCACTTCAAGATGCGAATTTTGATGGGGGAGTCGCGCGGTATATTGTGTTTTTATGACCGGCACAAAATAAGTTTGTGCACGGTCACCCAAGCGGAGAATCGCGATTCTCCGCTTGGGAAACCCCATCGCATAAAGTACACTGCAAAATGCAAACACGCATTTTGAAGTGCAATGGGTATATGTCAGCATGCTTTATGAGGAAAATAATAAAATGAACGATAAGACCTATGCAAAAGACCCCAACAGAACGTAGAATACACAAAAAAATAATCATCGCCGTAGTTATCAAGCTGGGCGCATTGTGGTTATTGTGGTGGCTGTGTTTCTCACATCCTACCGACCATACTTTGCAAGCCACGCATATTGCGCAACATTTACTGCAGGAGTAAAGCATGTTAGCAGGATTAGACCCCACCCATCTCGCACGCATACAGTTTGGGTTAACTGCGTTATATCACTTTCTATTTGTGCCCCTCACGCTAGGACTATCGGTCTTGCTCGCCATCATGGAGACCACTTACGTCATGACCAAACGCGAGATTTGGCGTGAAATGTCGCGGTTTTGGGGACTGTTGTTCGGCATTAACTTCGCCATGGGTGTCGCCACCGGGATTACGCTGGAATTTCAATTCGGCACCAACTGGTCATACTACTCACATTACGTGGGCGATATCTTTGGCGTGCCGCTTGCAATAGAAGGCTTGATGGCCTTCTTTTTAGAGGCGACGTTTGTTGGCTTATTTTTCTTTGGTCGTGAGCGCCTATCAAAAATTCAATACATGACAGTCACCTGGCTGGTGGCGCTAGGCACCAATCTATCGGCTCTGTGGATTTTAATCGCCAATGCTTGGATGCAACATCCTGTGGGCGCCTATTTTGATTTTCACACCATGCGCATGGAAGTAAAAAATTTCGCGGCCGTACTCTTTAATCCCGTGGCACAGGCAAAATTCGTGCATACCATCAGCGCAGGGTACGTCACCGGCGCGATCTTCGTCTTGGCGATCAGCGCCTACTATCTATTACGCGGTCGCAACCTGGCATTCGCCAAACGCTCATTCACCGTGGCGGCGTCTTTCGGCTTAGCCTCCGCATTGTCTGTTGTCGTGCTGGGAGACGAAAGCGGTTATGTCACCAATCAAAACCAACACATGAAACTCGCTGCGATGGAAGGCATATGGCAACAAGAGCCCGCACCAGCACCGATCACGGTATTCGGTATACCGGATCAAGCCAATAGACAAACGCATTATGCAATTAAAGTTCCTTTCGTGTTAGGTTTAATTGCCACACGTTCGCTTGACAAACCCTTGCCTGGCATCGAGGAATTAGTGGCAGAAGCGCAACAAAAAATTCAGCGTGGCATACAAGCTTACACTGCACTCACCGTTTTGCGTGAACACCCAGAAGATCTTGCCGCACAAAACACCTTTGCGCGTTATCAACACGAATTGGGTTACGGACTGCTGTTAAAACGCTACACGCCGGATGTCGCGCAGGCGACACCCGCCCAAATCACGGCAGCCGCGTGGGATACGGTGCCACACGTCGCCCCGCTGTTTTGGTCGTTCCGCATCATGGTCGCGTGCGGGCTATTCTTTATCTTGTTGTTTACCCTGGCGTTTTGGTTTTCTTGCAAACGCCAGTTACACAAACGTTGGTTTCTATGGCTAGCCTTGTGCAGCCTACCACTGCCGTGGTTATCCAGTGAATTAGGTTGGTTTGTGGCAGAATACGGCAGACAACCGTGGGTAGTCGAAGGCATGTTACCTACTTTCTTAGCCGCCTCTTCTTTGTCGGTGAAAGAAGTGTTGCTTTCGTTATGCGGTTTTGTGGTGTTCTACACTGGACTGGCCATTGTCGAAATCACACTGATGATAAAATACATACGGCTAGGACCAGACGGTTTAGCGCGATAGATAAGGGAGAGAGGACAAACCCATGTTAGATTATGCGACATTACGCATCCTGTGGTGGGTGCTGTTAGGTATTGTATTGATTGGCTTTGCGGTGATGGATGGCTTCGACTTAGGTGCCATAGCACTATTGCCGTGGCTAGGCCGCAACGACACAGAAAAGCGTATCGTTATCAACACGGTGGGACCGGTGTGGGAAGGCAACCAAGTGTGGTTGGTGTTAGGTGGCGGCGTATTGTTTGCAGCATGGCCACTGGTGTATGCCACGGCGTTTTCCTGTTTGTACTTTGCGATGCTACTGGTGTTAGCGTGTTTGATCTTGCGTCCTGTGGCCTTTAAGTTTCGCAGCAAAAACACCGGCACGCGTTGGCGCAACAACTGGGATCGCGTGTTATGCCTCAGCAGCCTGTTACCCATCATTTTGTTTGGTGTTGCAGTGGGTAATGTCTTACAAGGCATTCCGTTTACCTTAGACCATGAACTACGCATCACTTACCACGGCTCGTTCTGGGCCTTACTCAATCCCTTTGCCTTGCTGTGTGGTCTGGTCAGTGCGAGTATGCTCACGCTGCACGGCGCACTCTACGTTGCGGTTAAAACCCACGACCCCATCCAGCAACGTGCCCTAGACATTGTGCCTTACGCCGGCTTACTCTGCCTGTTACTGTTCGTATTGGGTGGTTGGCAAGTCGCACACTTACCCGGCTACCTGATCTACTCCATCCCCGACACGATCAAAGCCTCGCATCCCTTACACAAGAGTGCTGGTAGCGCCACCGGTGCGTGGCTTACGCATTATAGTAGCTATCCGCTGACTTGCTTAGCCCCGCTCATCGGTTTGCTCGGCATTACCTTAGCCATACACACGCGCAAACTGTACCAAAGTAAATTAGCATTGTGTTGCAGTGGCCTAGGCATCGCCGGCATCATCAGTACCGTAGGCATCAGCATGTTTCCGTTTCTGTTACCTTCATCCAGTGATCCGTCCATGAGCCTCACCGTATGGGATGCCTCTTCCAGCCAAAAAACCTTGTTTATTATGCTGCTGGTCAGCGCGGTGTTTCTGCCTATCATCCTGCTCTACACCCGTTGGGTGTACCGCGTGATGCGCGGTAAAGTAAGCCATGACGACATTACGCAACACAGCAAAGATAAATATTGAAGGAGAACGCTATGTGGTATTTTTCCTGGATTTTAGGCACTGGACTTGCGTGTTTCTTCGCTATCCTCAATGCCATCTGGTTTGAGCTGCGTGAAACGGATAAGGAAAATTCAAATGACTCCACTCACTCTTCTCACCGTTTGCACTGAGGAGCCGCACTTACACCAATGCTTCCAATTTAGCAAGTTGTAGCACCAACCATTTGCTGCCATGTTGTTTGAAACGCACTTGCACACGAGTATGTTCGCCCTGACCTTCGGCATCGACAATGACGCCTTCGCCGAAGCTACGGTGATTGACGCGTTGTCCCACCTTAAATCCTGTACCCTGTAATACAGCGGGCATGGCCGGTGGCGCACGGTGATGATAATGCGTGGTCTGCAGCGGACGTACCACTTGGTTTTTCAAACGCACTTCTTGTAACAAGTCTTTGGGTAATTCAGCAATAAAACGTGAGGCACGATTATAAATTTCACTGCCGTGTAAACGCCGGCATTCGGCATAACACAAATATAATTTCTGCATGGCACGCGTCATGCCGACATACAATAAACGCCGCTCTTCTTCCAAGCGTCCCATTTCTTCTAAGGCCATTTTACTGGGGAACAAACCCTCTTCCATACCGCAGATAAATACCAAGGGAAACTCTAAGCCTTTCGCCGTATGTAAGGTCATCAACTGCACGCATTCTTCATCCTCACTGCTCGCATCACCCTCGCCGCTTTCTAACGCAGTATGGGCAAGAAACGCGACTAATGGGCTACTGCGCTCTTCACTGAGGTGATGAAAATGCTGGGTGGCATTGATCAACTCTTCGAGATTTTCTAAACGGTTTTGTGCAGTTTGACTCTTTTCTTTGAGGACATGCTCAAACAAACCGCTATGGCGTAATACGTATTGGGTTTGTTGATGCAAGGTTAAATTTTTGCTGTCATTATCTAAGCTATCGATCAATTGCAAGAATGCCACGACGGCATTGCTGGCGCGTGCCGCGAACTGCTTAGCCCCAGTCAGATCGATACTCGCTTGCCACAGTGACACTTGCTGCGTGCGCGCATGCTCGCGCAGTTCCAGCAACGTGCGTTCACCAATGCCACGCGTAGGCGTGTTAATCACGCGTTCAAATGCAGCATCGTCATGCCGATTAACCAACAAACGTAAATAAGCAAGACCGTCTTTAATTTCGGCACGTTCAAAAAAGCGTTGACCACCATACACACGGTAAGGCACACCAGCCTGCAACAAGGTTTCTTCGAGGATACGTGACTGCGCATTCGAGCGGTATAACAACGCAATGTGGTTGCGCGGCATACCTTGTCGATGTTGGGTCTTGATGGTATCCACGATAAAACGTGCCTCATCGATCTCATTGAATGCGGCATACACGCTGATCAATTCGCCTTGCGCGCTATCAGTCCACAAATCTTTACCTAAACGCTCGGCATTTTGAGCAATGAGGGCATTGGCCGCCGATAAGATGGTCGCAGTGGAGCGGTAATTTTGTTCTAAGCGAATGACCTGGGTATCGGCAAAATCTTGGGAAAAACGCTGGATATTTTCTATTTTGGCGCCGCGCCAACCGTAGATCGATTGATCGTCATCACCCACCACCCAAATCTTGCTGTCCTGTCCAGTCAATAAGCGCAGCCATGCGTATTGAATGGTGTTGGTATCCTGAAACTCATCCACCAAGATGTGTTGGAAACGCCGTTGATAATACTGTAATAACTCGGTGTTATCGCGTAACAACTCATGGCAACGTAAGAGGATTTCCGCAAAGTCGACTAAACCCGCCAATGCACACGCCTGCTCGTACGCTTCATAGATGCGTAGCATGACTTGTATATCTAATCGACCAAACGACTCTATATGTGCGGCACGCAGTCCTTCATCTTTCTTACCGTTAATAAACCATTGCACGCGTTTGATCGGCCATTTTTCTTCATCGATTTCTAAACCACGCATGATGCGACGTAGCAAACGGTATTGATCATCGCTGTCGATGATTTGAAACGTCTCTGGTAATTGTGCCGCTTGCCAATGCGCACGTAACAGACGATGGGCCAAACCATGAAAAGTGCCCACCCACATGCCGTGCGCCGGGGTAGTCAATAAATCGGCGATACGCTCACGCATTTCCTTCGCCGCCTTGTTAGTGAAGGTCACGGCTAATATAGACAGCGGTGCAACCTGTGCTTGGGTGATCAACCAGGCAATGCGGTGGACTAGCACCCGCGTTTTGCCACTCCCCGCGCCGGCTAAAATCAGTAAGTTGGTGAGCGGTGCATTGACTGCTGCACGCTGCGCAGCATTCAAATCGTGTAAAATCAACTCTGCATCCATCGTGGGTGTTACCTTAATTACGCAACAGCGTTTTATGCGGCTTTTGCTTGTAGCAACAAGTAGTCTAACAACGCAGGAATTTTTGTTATATCACCCGCCAATTGTGGATCGGTTTTGTAGCGCTGAGCCACGATTAAGGTAGGCGCCGCAACAATACCAAACTGCCGCACGCGTTGCCGCCCTTCGGCCAGTTGTGCATCTATGCTAGGAGAAAAGTGCAGCGCATTTATAAATTCTTCCGCACGCACGTGATGAGCGGCAAAAACCTCCGCTAACTGCTGTTCACCGAGCGGGGTCTCATGTGCAGCTTGGATTGTGCTAAACAGCGCGGGCGTAATCTCATGATCCGCATCCAAGGCATGAGCGATATAGTAGGCTTTTGCATAGAGTGTCCACGGCTCACGGAATTCCACCGGTACACGCACGAGTTCAACACGCGCGGCATTTTTTTTAGCCCAGGCTTGCAAAATGGGTTCTAAGCGCGCGCACCAAGGACACGCATAGCTAAAAAATTCGATCACTTGAATTTTAGAAGACGCACTAACAGGGGCAACCGCTGCTTGGCTGAGTACTTCATAATGTTTACCTGCTTGAAACACCGGTTGTTGATCGGCGTAAGCCATACCACCCAGAACGCAGAGACAAAGCAACAGAATGTAACGATACATAGCAAACCCCTGTGAGCGTACAACGCAGGCAACCCGCACTGTCATGAGACAGTCCGCAGTGTACTGGTTAATGCCGCCTTAATGCAAGCCGGCGATATAGTTAGCAAGTGCCTCTATGTCTTGATCGTTTAATTTAGCGGAAATATCACGCATTATCTCATTGACGTCCGTACTGCGTTGGCCCTTGCGATACGCCACTAGCTGAGCACTGGTATACACGGCAAATTGTCCGGCCAAGGCAGGATATCCGGCTTGTGCATTACCTTTGCCTTGCGGTTCGTGGCAAGCTGTGCAAGCGGGAATACCGCGTTGCCTATCACCACCCCGGTAAAGCTTTTCGCCCAAGGCAACGAACTGTTGCGGCGTACTGCCCGTGGTCATGCGCTGTGTGGCGTAATAGGCTGCGATATCTGCCATGTCTTGGGGCACGAGCGTGGCCACCGCATTGGCCATGACGGCTTGATCACGCGTCCCATTTTTTCCTTGTTGGAACGCACGTAACTGCGCAATGAAATACTTAGGATGTTGTCCTGCAAGCTTGGGCCAAGCCGGCACGCTGCTGTTACCGTCCGCGCCGTGGCAAGCCGCACAGCTCGCCGCTTTGCTTTTGCCGGCAAGTGCATCGCCTTGTTCTGCATACGCAGCGTAAGGCAGCAAACAAACGAGTAACAACATAATCCATGATTTCATAGCATGATCCTCAACAATAATGGGCATCCATGGTGTGCTCTATGCGCAGCAAGGGTGGCAATTTTGCGTGATGGACTTGGGGGGGCGCTGTGCGAGCAATACTGACCGCAACAACATTTATAGTGATTAGCCATGCAAAACATCCCTGTTTGTAAACGCTAGTCGCTCACTCTACCTAGTTTTACAGTAAAAGTCAGTAGACAATACTGTTAAAATTTTGTTCCCTGGTAACGCATAAGTTAACGCGTAACTATTCAGCAACCTCTATGCAGCGTGTTTGCTCGAAAACGCCGTATTTTCTTTACGCGATGGGAATTCTCAAGGGGAAAATCGCGATTCTCCCCTGAGAATGCCGTAAAGCCCATTTTTACTGGGCTAGGCGTCAAATCAAGAGTAACTCCCTGCCTCAGCGGGATGCTATACTCGCCAGCCAAGAAACCCTACCCTAAGAGTAACTGGTAGTTTATGAGCAAAAATCCCGTGCAACAGCTGTTCCACCAAGCGCGTTATTCGACCAGTGCCACCACCGTGGCACAACTGCCTGCCGATACCGGCTATGAGGTGGCAATAGTTGGGCGTTCTAACGTCGGCAAATCCAGTGCGATCAATGCCATCTGCGCGCAGCGCGGCTTGGCTTACGCCAGCAAAACCCCCGGGCGGACACAAATGATCAACTTTTTTCAATTGGATGAAGAACGTCGTCTGGTAGATTTGCCCGGCTACGGCTACGCCCGTGTGCCACAAGCGATCCAACAGACCTGGCGCGCCCTACTCGAAGGTTATTTGCAACGCCGCAGTTGTTTACGTGGCATAGTGCTGTTGATGGATAGCCGACACCCGCTAAAAGCGCAGGATGAACAGTTGATCCGTTGGGGATTGCAGTTACCTTTACACATCGTCCTCACCAAAGCAGACAAACTCAGCCGTGGCGCAAGCCTGGCTGCGTTACACAACACCCAACGCGCATGCGCGGCATGGACCAGTGGTAATGAGGTATCATGGCAATTGTTCTCCGTGTTAAAACGCCAAGGCATAGACGAATTGCAAGACGTATTGGCACAATGGTTAGCTTACAAGGACGGATAGTTTTCTAGGAGCAACACGCTATGATGAAATATTTATTGTTACTGTGTCTGCTTACCCTGGCGCACGCACAAGAAAATAACCCGGAATTTTTCGCACGTTTAAACCAGTCACTCTTGCAAGATTATGCGGCTGCCAAACACGGCACGATCCAGCAATTAGCAAACGTCATCGTGGTTTCTGGTACCACCGCCCACTGGTATCAGCACGGTAAACCGGTGCAAGAAGCCAATCTCGTTAACGATAACTATCTATTCCTCAAGTCGCTCGCGCACATTAGCTTGAGTATCAGCGCGCTACGCGCGCAAGCAAATGCGACACAAGCCATTCACTACCAACGCTATGAGCAGATGTTACATGAAGTATTGCCACGTATAGTCAAACTACCATTGACACCCGCACAACGCACCAGGGCACAGCAACTTGTCGCACTGGATATAGACTTAATCCAGCGGTTACAGCAAGCAGGTGCCAACACCACGGCGATCTATACAAGGTATTACCGTGCGGCCAAGCCTTTGCTAGAAGCCCATGCAGCGGACGCCGCCGCAGAACAACTACAGCTGCTGGAAACAACCATATCCCCCTGGTTAAACTCCCTCACTAACGCACAACAACAAGCACTGTACGTGGTTATTGGAGCCAGCGTCACCGCGAACCGACATCATTTATTAAAACAATTCTTTGCGCATGCCTTGGGTACCTTTGAAGACGACGCACGTTTGTTTGTTACCGAAAATACCTTCGACCCTGACACGCAGCTGACTGTATTAAGCGGTTATTTGCTAGAAACGCAGATAGGCCAATGGTTAGGTGATAAAGAGCGTCTACACCGCGACATCACTGCCGACGGCGCGGCGCGGTATTTAAGCCGACACTAGTCATGTGATGTGGCATCGAGTATCGTAAGAAACTGACACCTGTTTTTTTAATAGCCTCATCACCATAGGAACATAACGCTGAACGTGCTGCGCAAGAGGTAATGGTGTTGGGGACAACGGTTTTACTCTGGGTGACGCAAATAGCCTTGCGCTATCGCTGCAATGCGTATGGAACGCCTTCTTATGCACCGTTGGCGCAAAAAAACCTAATCCTTAATTCTAGCGACACATCCAGCAGTCACTGTTACCAATTACACACTGTTGTTGGAAGGAAGTACTCATTGATCGAAAAAACAATATGACACTATTAGGAATAGTAAAAAATACTGAAGAATTAGTGTTGCCGTTCACCCATTCGAGACAGCGCTTGCGCGCTTCCTCAGGGCGAACGGATATTTTTAAATTTCGTGGGGATATGTCAGATCCAGAGTGCAATGAGGGATCTCGTGCAAGTGGTACATCCCTGCTAATAACACCGTGCAATCATCTCGAGATCCCTCCATCGCGTTGCGATGTTCGGGATGACACCATTAACGTTCGGGACGACACCGTCTTATGCCTAATGCACCCCCACAGAAGACAGCTGCGTCAACAAGTCATGCATCAGTTCGATGGGACGCGTCATCCCTACCGAGCGTAGATTAATAATAATTGTGTTGGTATAGTTTGTTAACTCGATCCAATCAATTTCAGCAAAGGTTGCACCGTAGGTTTGTGCGTCAATACACTGTTTGAAATCATTCATATGCCCTAAAAGCTGGCGGTTTTGGGTTTTGCACCACAGCGCTGGCGTCTTGAATTGTTGTTCTATGCACATCGCATCGGCAGCACTCAGGGTTAAATTGCGCAGTACGGCAGGAATCACCGCAATCACATTTTTAGCGCCACCCACCGCGGAATACGGCACCAGCAAGGTAAAAAAAGTTTTGGTATGCGTGATGATGGCGACTTTTTTTCTGGCTATACGCATCACGTCGATGACCCAATCGTCGAGTAACCCCAAGGTTTGCTGTGGCTCTGCTAACTGCGTGAGTTTATAATCGGTAGCAAATTTTTTCGTTAATCTAAATTGTGTCATTATCGGTTACCTTGCTTTATCACCAAGATATCAGGCTTCTATTTGGCCGAGATTAGCGTGGATCACACTGCCATTGATCACCGGGTGGGTCGCAGCAAAATACACGGTTTGCGCAATTTCATCCGGTTCTATCAGTCGCTTCGCACCGACACGCTGCGCCAGACTATGCAGCAAATCCTCATTATGCTGCACATGATGACGTAACATTTCGGTATCGGTAAATCCGGGACAAATGCAGCAGGTGTGAACCGGGGTGTCCGCTAGATCCTGACACGTCGCCCGCATCATCCCCACCACTGCATGCTTAGCAATCGTGTAACTTGCCGTATTAGACACCGCTTTTTCACTCAAGGTAGAACCCAAGTAAATAATGGATGAACCCGCCGGCATATGCGGCAATAGCATTTGATTAAGTAACAGCGGCGCGACGACATTGATCGCCAAACTGTGGTTCAATGTCTCTGCGTTTATATCTTGCACGCTGTCTTTCGCGAAAAAAGCCGCATTGTGAATCAGTACCACTTGCGTACTGCCGCTTAAGTGTTGCTGTAATACCGCCTGCTGCGTCTGCAATGTGTGTGGCATAGCAAAGTCAGCCGTTAGGTTAAACACGCCACTGACGGGACAAGGCGAACGCGACAGATTGATAACCTGCCAACCCTCTGCTAAAAAAACCACGGCACAGGCCTGCCCTATCCCCTTACTTGCCCCGGTGATAACAGCTATTTTTTTCATTGGCTCGATTCCCATTGCGCCGACCCCGATTGTCCGGGTCCTGAAAACACTTTGACGACGATGGCGGTCACACAATTTCGTTGTAACTCTGCTTGATCAGCGCATAACTTACCGACAAACCACGTCGACAACTCTTCTACCGTAATATTGGTCATCGGTAACAGGGTGACATCACGCTTAAGAAAAAACAGTGTTTCTGCGGCAAATAATACCTTGTAATACGTTTCATCCTCGGTGATAGTCAAAAACTTAGAGTCACTCGGCAGTAAACAGGTTTGATTGAGTTGTTTACATAACAGATAAATTTTTTGTTTATAGGTGCGGTAATCAAACGCCATGCCGTTGTGATCAAAGGATACTTTCAAACCGACATAGACATTATAATTGTGCCCGTGTAAATTTTCGCGCTCAGTCGCGGAAAATACCGTAAAATGCCCCGCGGAAAACTTCATGTTTTCCTTGTGTAATTCGATCCACGATTCACGTTGTTGTTGCATATATTATCTCCTATAACCTGTCGCGCATATCGCGTAACGCAAACCCCTGTAAAGCTTGCGTCATGTGTTTGCTCAACGCCATCACCTTACACAACTCACCCATCTCACTTGGACACGTCAGTTTTCTTATCTGTTGGCTACGCAGCAGCTGGGCTTGGCAATCATCCATTGGCGGCACATCAGTAAGCCCCGTTGCCAATAAAAACAGCGCCTGCGTAGTATACCCAGCAAGCGTCCACTGCGCGGCGCTGGCGGCGTGCGCCACAGCACTGAAGTCCACATGAGCCGTCATGTCTTGCAAGCCGGGATAAAATAACGGATCGTCGTGCACACGGTGTTGATAGTAACACAGCAATGTCCCTTGGGTTCTCTGTGCATGGTAATATTCATGGCTAGGAAAACCGTAATCAATGAGTAATGCCACACCTTGCGTTAAGCAATCACCGACACTGCGTAGCCATGCGTGCAAGGCTAAATTAATCTCTGATACATAGCCTTGCGCTGTACGCGGCAACGGTAATTGCGCCACAGCGGCCGCCAAACCAACGCTGCTGGGCGCCGCAAACGTGAGCGTCAAAGCCTGTTGCGGCGCGCTCACATAGGCTTCTTCTACCACGCCCTCGCTATAACGAAAACGCTGCACTGGCATCGCATCTAATACTTCGTTGGCCAAGATGATGCCCTTAAACGGGGCAGCAGGTAAGCGCTCTAACCAACGCACGCGCTGCGCTATACTCTCTGGCAATGCGTGCAACGTGTGGTGCTGACACTGCTGCAATGTCGCACTGGGTTCTAAAATCCAATAGGCCGCAGGCAACTTATCGCGTGCATCCAACGCTAGCAGCAAATCGTGCGCCAACTGGCCAGTTCCCGCACCGAATTCCAAAATGAGGGCATCGTCGCCTAATTCCGTTAACAACGCCGCACTCTGCTGCGCTAAACACTGCGCGAACAATGGTGAAACCAACGGCGCAGTGATAAAATCACCGCTTGCGCCGATTTGCTGTGCTCCCGCCATGTAGTAACCCAAACCCGGAGTATACAAGGCCAGTTGCATATAATCGGCAAAACTGATGCGTCCGCCCGCTGCGTGTATGCATTCACGGATATGTTGCACCAACTGCGCGCTGCGCGCCTGTGCCAACAGATCGGGGGTGGGTAAGGTAAACATAGCAATACACCGTGGTGAAATTTGCGAGGATTATAAGGGGATAGTGACTATTCAGCAACGTCGAGCGAGAATACAGGATGTTCCTATGTCCAAAGTTGTTTTAGTAACGGGGAGCGCACGCCGCGTGGGTGCAGCGATTGTCGCACTTTTGCACCAACACGGTTACCGTGTTGTCGTCCATTGCCATCGTTCACACGCCGAAGCCACTGCATTGGTTACCGCGTGCAATCAACAACGCGCGGACTCCGCGTATTTAGTCACGGCTGATCTCGCTGATCACAGCGCGCTCGCCACGCTGATCGCCAGCGCGCATGCCAAATGGGGACGCTTAGATGCGCTAGTCAACAATGCAGCCTGCTTTGTACGTACGCCGCTGGCCACCGCAAAAGTCGCGCAGTGGGATAATCTGTTTACCCATAATCTGCGCGCACCGTTCTTTTTGGCGCAGGCAGCCATCCCCGCGCTGCGCCAACAACAAGGTAGCATCATCAATATTACCGATACGCATTACAATAAAGTCTTGCGCGATTACAGTGTGTACGGCGCAACGAAAGCTGCATTGGATTACTTAACCAAAGCCATGGCCAAAGAATTGGCGCCGAGCATACGCGTCAATGCCGTCGCGCCCGGATCGGTATGTTGGCCGGAGCACGACAATACCTTGTCTATGCAACAACAACGGCACGTCATCAACAAGGCAGCGCTACAGCGTATCGGCCAGCCCGAACATATTGCTGCGGCCGTGCATTTCTTGTTAACCACGGATTATATCACCGGCCAAACCATCGTAGTCGACGGCGGACGCGGTTTATGAACACCTGGACACCAACCTCTTGGTGCAATAAACCCTGCGTGCAGGGAATTTATTATCCCTCCCAACAGCAAAGTACCGCGGTATTGCGTGAGCTACACGCCGCCGCACCGTTGGTACAACACACCGCGATCAATCACCTCAGCCAACAATTGGCAGAGGCCGCCCAAGGCCAATGTTTTATACTACAAGCGGGCGATTGCGCCGAACGTTTCAGTGACTGCACAGCCGCGACGATTCAACAGAAAATAGCGCTACTATTACAAGTAGGCGCGCTATTTAGCTATCGTTTAAATAAACCCGTGTTGCATGTGGGACGCATCGCAGGGCAATACGCAAAACCACGCTCGAAGCTGCATGAACAACGTCAACACCATCTATTACCGTGCTACCGTGGCGATCTGATCAATGACCCTGCATTCACCTTACAAGCACGCTTACCCGATCCACAACGCTTGATCCAAGCCTATCAGTGCGCAGCCTCTACATTAACCCACCTAGACGTGCTAACCACCAACGGCTTTACCGGGCTCTCTGCTTTGCAAGATTGGCCAGCTGATCGCATTGCTCCTGCGGCTTATCACGCATTACTCCCCCAGCTAGAACGTGCGTTGACACAACTGATGCCGCAGCACCAACACGCAACACCCGTGTTTACCAGTCATGAAATATTACACCTACCTTATGCACAAGCCCTTACCCACATGGCCGCAGACGGACGCTATTACAACCTATCCACTCATTTCCCGTGGATAGGCTTACGTACCAACGATGCAACGCAAGCACACGTAGAATATGCACGCGGCATCGCCAATCCTATTGCGGTAAAGATAGGTCCACGCACTACGCGCAACACGTTACTCGCACTGTTAGGGCAACTCAATCCAGATAATCTGGCGGGACGCCTGACATTGATTTATCGCTTAGGCATACAACACATTAAACAACAACTGCCATTACTGTTAGAAACCGTGCAAGAAAGCGGCTACACGGTGGGCTGGTGTTGTGACCCCATGCACGGTAATACGCAATACGCACGTAATGGGCAAAAAACACGGTATTACAGCGATATTTTACAGGAGTTGACGACAGCGTTTGCCTTGCATCAACAGCATGCCATACCGCTGGCCGGCGTACACCTAGAAATAACCAGTGAACACGTGACGGAATGCATGACGCAACGCGAGGCCACAGAAGCGTATGCTACACCACAAAAAAGCGTAGTGGATCCCCGCTTGAATTACCAGCAAGCATTGGCATTAGCCATGGAATAGACGTCTGTTTAGCGCAACGGCAGCGTGCGCAAATGACTGACTTCTTTTTCGACGAGACGTAGATGACGCTGCAAGCGAGCAAGCTCCGCTTTTGCCATCAGGTAAGCGCTCAATCCAATCACCAAACCTAACAACACACCACTCGCCAAACTAAACACGATGACTAACGACAAAGGAAAGCTATGTGTACCCACATAGTAATTGATCAGTACCGGCTGTGCATTTAAGCAAGAAAAGGTGACGCCCAATAACACCAAAATCACCACGCCCAACAGACTAAATAGTCGCATGTTACTCTCCTCACTGCGGGCTAAGACACCCGATGACGGCAAAGACACCTTCGCCGTCATACAGGGTATGTCTGTATACCACTCGCACTTCAAGGTACGAATTTTCATGGAACAATCGCGCGGTATACCCTGTTGCTAGACCTATACAAAGTAAATTTGTGCACGGTCACCAAAGGATCGATACGCGATTCTCCCCTTTCGAAACCCCATCTCGTAGAGAACACTTCAAAATGCAAAAAGCGCATTTTGAAGTGTAATGGGTACATGTATACCGCTAGCGGTATAACACAACGAATCAGCAAGCGCCTATTCTTTGCTGCGTTGCTGCGCCGCTTTCAAAATATCGCCTAGCGTCGCTGCAGCAGGTCCAGACTCATCCTGTTGCGATTCTGTGTTAACACTGTCTTTCGCCTTAATGGATAAATGAATCACGCGGTTTTTGCGATCAATCGTAATGATCTTACTTTCGATCTCATCGCCTACTTTAAACAGCTCTTGCATGTTATCCACTTTAGTCTTGGAGACTTCGCTGGCTTTGAGCTGTCCTTGAATCTCTTCGCCTAAACCGACAACAGCCGACTTCGGTGTGATCTCGATGATCTGACCGATCACCAAACTGCCTTTAGGATGCTCGTCAACATAACGTCCAAATGGATCATCCGCCAGTTGTTTGATGCCCAGGGAAATTCGCTCACGATCCGCATCAATGGATAAAATGATCGTCTCGACTTCTTCGCCTTTCTTGTAGTGACGAATGGCTTCTTCACTACTCTCACGCCAAGAGATATCCGACATATGCACTAAACCATCGATATCGCCGTCTAAGCCAATGAAAATACCAAAATCGGTGATGGATTTGATTCTACCCATGATGCGCTCGCCCGCTTCATGCTCGGTTGCAAACGCCTGCCATGGGTTAGCGGTACATTGTTTCACGCCCAGCGAAATGCGGCGACGCTCACCGTCAATGTCTAACACCATCACATCAATTTCGTCACCCACCTGCACGACTTTGCTAGGATGGATATTCTTGTTGGTCCAATCCATTTCTGATACGTGCACCAAGCCTTCAATACCTTCTTCGATTTCAACAAAACAACCGTAATCCGTAATATTGGTGACTTTACCGTGTAAACGCGAATTCACGGGATAACGTGCTGCGATATCCAACCACGGATCACCGCCCAATTGCTTTAAGCCCAACGACACACGGTTGCGCTCACGATCGAATTTTAGAATTTTTACTAAAATTTCGTTACCCACCGTGACGACTTCACTCGGATGCTTGACACGCTTCCAGGACATATCGGTGATATGCAACAAGCCATCGATGCCACCCAAATCAATAAACGCACCGTAATCGGTGAGGTTTTTAACCACACCTTTGACTTCTTGACCTTCATCCAAACTACCCAACAACGCTTCACGTTCGGCACTGCCCTCGGCTTCGATCACCGCACGACGTGACACCACAATGTTATTGCGTTTTTGATCTAACTTGATGACTTTGAATTCTAATTCTTTGCCTTCTAAATAAGACAAGTCGCGTACCGGTCTGACATCTACCAACGATCCTGGTAGGAACGCGCGTACGTTTTTGATCTCTACCGTAAAACCACCCTTGACTTTGCCGCTGATAATACCCCAGACCACTTCGCCTGCTTCACTCACCCGCGCCAGTTCACGCCATGTTTCAGCACGTTTGGCACGTTCTCGCGATAAGCGCGTTTCACCGAAACCGTCTTCTAGCGTATCTAACGCCACATCAATTTCGTCGCCTACCTTAACGTCCAGCTCACCGTGTTGGTTATAGAACTCCTCTACAGGAATAACCGCCTCAGATTTTAAACCGGCATTTACTATCACATGACCTTGCGCAATAGAAACGATTTGGCCACGTACGATATTACCCGCTTGCACATGAGCGCCACTCAAGCTCTCTGCAAATAAATCAGCAAATCTTTCACTCATAACATTTTAATCACTCTTTTGTTTTCCCGACTCGCGAGACCACAAAAGACGCCTGTAGTTAAATTAATATTTACCCCTCACTATTGAGGGATCCCGGTGGCATGGCTAAACGCTTACGGACCTCATATAACATGACGGCTAGCGCCTCATCTATGGATAGCCCGCTGGTGTCTAGC
Organism: uncultured Gammaproteobacteria bacterium; assembly: GCA_964646995.1. GTDB lineage: Bacteria > Pseudomonadota > Gammaproteobacteria > CAZYIF01 > CAZYIF01 > CAZYIF01. The sequence goes on along the minus strand of CAZYIF010000015.1, from coordinate 37,545 downwards.
AACACCGCATCACTGGCTGCGCACAGCGGCGCAATGTCTCTCGCGCTATCGCGCTGATCCCGTTGCAACTGCTGTGTTTGCAGCTCGGCAAGACTAGCACGTACGCCTGCGGCCTTCAACTCGGCCCAACGCCGTTTGGCCCTTTCTTCTGGACTAGCGTGCAGAAAAAACTTCACTTGGGCATCTGGAAAGACTACCGTCCCCATGTCACGGCCATCCGTTACCAAGCCTGGCATACGCCTGAAATCCTGTTGTCTGCTTAACAAGGCGCTACGCACTGCTGCCAACTGAGCAATGCGCGATGCCACTTCGCCACACTGCACTTCTCGAATGGCCGCCGTCACGTCTTCCTGTGCCAACAGCACGCGTTGCACGCCATGTTCCATCTGAAAATGCAGTGCCATCGTGTCTAATAAAGCCACCAACTGCGCTGCTTGATCCAAGGGTACGCGCGCGCGTATGGCGCATAATGCCAGCACACGGTACAACACGCCGCTATCTAACACATGCCAATGTAATGTCTGCGCTAACAAACGGCACATCGTGCCCTTGCCTACTCCGCTGGGGCCATCAATCGTAATGACAGGAATGACTGTACGCGACGACTCAACCATAACGTCGCACAAAATCTTGCATAAACACCAACAACGCATCGACGCCGCTTTCGGGTAATGCATTGTAAATGCTAGCACGCATACCACCCACTAAACTGTGCCCTTTCAGATAATGCAAACCGTGGCGCTGCGCTTCGGTGAGGAATGTCTCATTTAAGCCTGGATTGGCTAAGGTAAACACCACATTCATCCGCGAGCGATAAGCCGGAGCGACGGGGTTAGCGTAAAATGCGTTATTATCAATAAACGCATAAAGCTTAGCCGCCTTACGCGCATTCACTGCAGCCAATGCGGCAACACCGCCTTGCTGTTGCACCCAATCGCACACTAAGCCCGTGATGTACCAGGGATAAGTCGGTGGTGTCGCATATAACGAACGCGTCTCCGCCGCTTTCTGGTAATTGTACACTGTGGGCGTATGGGGATGGGCTTGCCCCACCAAATCAGCACGCACGATGACGACGCTCAATCCGGCAATGCCTAAGTTTTTCTGCGCCCCCGCATAAATAATACCGAATTTATCGATAGCCAGTGGCTTAGACAACAGACTCGAGGTCATGTCTGTCGCTAACACAACGTCCTTATCACACGCCGGAATCGTATGAAACTCCACGCCTTGCATGGTTTCATTATCGGTATAATGTACATAAGCGGCATCATTACGACACTGCCACGTGTGCACGTCAGGAATGGTCGTGTAATTGCTCGCTGCTGCGCTGGCAACCGTATGTACGTCCGCGTAGCGCTGCGCTTCTTGTAATGCGATTTGCGACCAAATACCCGTATCCACGTAATCTACCTTAGTGCGGTCACGCAGTAAATTGAGCGGTAACATGGCAAACTGAATACGCGCACCACCCGGTAAAAACAACACATGATAATCCGCTGGAATAGCCAGTAATTGCCGTAACTGATGCTCCACTTTTTCAACCATTTCCACAAAAGGCGGTGTACGATGGCCTAGCTCCATCAGCGATACACCCAAATCATGCCACTCCAACAATTCTGCTTGTGCTTGTTGCAATACACTTAACGGTAATGTGGCAGGACCGGCTGAAAAATTATAACCGCGTGTCATGCATCCTCCTCTTGCGTTACGACAGACACATCTTCAATGCGCTGCAAGCCGACCAAGGTTTCATCTTGTGCCAACTGAATTAAACGCACTCCCTGCGTATTGCGACCTACCAATGAGATTTCATCAACACGGGTACGCACTAAGGTGCCACGGTCGCTGATTAGCATGACTTCATCACCGGCAAACACCTGCACTGCACCGACTACCGCACCGTTGCGTTCGCTGGTTTGAATCGAGATTACACCACTGCCTGCACGTGCGGTCATACGGTATTCCTGCAACGCAGTACACTTACCGTAACCACGCGCGGTCGCCGTCAATAACAAACCATCTTCTCTGGCAATCACCAGTGAAATGACGCGACTACCTGTTGCCAAACGCACTCCACGTACACCCCGCGCAGTTCGCCCCATTGCACGCACATCACTCTCTTTAAAGCGCACCACTTTGCCCGCGTCGGTAAATAACATCACCTCATCACTGCCATTGGTAACTGCGGCCCCGACTAATAGATCGTCAGCATCCAAGTCTAACGCAATCAAACCACGACTACGCGGCTTAGCAAAGTAACTCAACGCCACTTTCTTTACCACACCCTGTGCCGTAGCCATAAAAATAAATTTATCTTCACTAAAATCGCGCAGCGCCGTGATCGCAGTAATGTTTTCGCCTTCTTGTAACGGCAACAAATTGACGATGGGTCTACCCCGCGCGGTACGACTGCTTTGCGGAAATTCGTAGGCTTTCAGCCAATACACCTTACCCATGCTCGAGAAACACAACAAGGTATCATGGCTATTGGCCACCAACAGATAACGCACGAAATCTTCGTCCTTCACCCCGGTAGCTTGTTTACCTTTGCCCCCACGATGCTGCGCCTGATAGGCCGCTAAGGGCTGCGCCTTGGCATAACCTTGATGCGATAAAGTCACGACCTTGTCTTCTTCGGGAATTAAATCGGCATCCGTCAAATCTTGCAATGACTCGATGATCTCGGTGCGGCGCGCATCACCAAACTGTTGCTGAATCTGCGCGAGTTCGTCATGAATCACTTGCAACAACCGCGCAGGACTCGCCAAAATTTGCAGTAACGCCTGAATGTTAACCACAATATCACGGTACTCTTCCATGATTTTTTCTTGTTCTAACCCGGTCAAGCGATGCAGTTTTAATTCTAAGATGGCCTGCGCTTGCGTCGGTGACAGCCGATAGTTTGTAGCGTGTAAACCGTATTCCTCTGGCAAATCATCCGGCTTACAAATTTGACTATCGGTGCCTTGCAATAGTTGTAACACTAAACCTGCTTGCCAAACCGTTGCGATCAGTTGCTCACGCGCAGCGTGTGGATCTTTTGCTGCTTTGATCAAGGCAATCATCGCATCAATATTCGCTAAGGCGATACCCAAACCTTCTAAGATATGTGCACGTTCACGTGCTTTGCGTAATTCGAAGATGGTCCGGCGTGTCACCACTTCGCGCCTATGGCGTAGAAACGCTTCTATCATTTGTTTGAGATTCAGCACCCGCGGCTGACCATCCACTAACGCCACCATGTTGATACCAAATACACTTTGCATTTGGGTTTGGGTGTATAGATTATTTAATACCACATCGCTGTTTTCACCGCGGCGCAACTCAATCACGATACGCATGCCGTCTTTGTCGGATTCATCGCGTAGTTCAGTGATCCCTTCGATATTTTTAGTTTTTACCAACTCAGCAATTTTTTCGATTAAGCGGGCTTTATTAACCTGGTACGGTAATTCCGTGACGATGATACTTTGTTTACCCTTGCTGTCGGTCTCTATCCCGGCGCGTGCACGCACGTAAATACGTCCACGACCCGTGCGATACGCTTGTAAAATACCACCACGGCCATTGATGATACCGGCCGTAGGAAAATCGGGACCCGGCACGTGCTGCATCAAGGTCTCGACGCTCAACTCCGGATCGTCCAACAACGCAAGACACGCTGCAATAATCTCTCTTATGTTGTGTGGTGGAATGTTGGTTGCCATACCCACGGCAATGCCGGAGGACCCATTAATCAACAGATTAGGCACACGCGTAGGCAACACGACCGGAGAATGTTCCGTTTCATCGTAGTTAGGCACAAAGTCCACCGTGTCTTTATCTAAATCTTCGAGTAGCATATGCGCTAAACGCGACATCCGTATTTCGGTGTAACGCATAGCGGCAGGCGAATCGCCATCGACGGAACCAAAGTTTCCTTGGCCGTCAACCAGCATATAACGTAGCGAAAAGGGTTGTGCCATCCGCACAATGGTGTCATACACCGCGGAGTCACCATGTGGATGGTATTTACCGATGACTTCACCGACGACGCGCGCCGATTTCTTGTAGGGTTTATTCCAATCGTTACCCAATTCACTCATCGCGAATAAGGAACGTCTATGCACCGGCTTTAAACCATCACGTACATCGGGCAGTGCACGCCCAACAATAACACTCATGGCATAATCTAAATACGAACGTTTGAGCTCTTGCTCAATATTGATGGAAGTAATTTCCTTCGCTAATTCCGTCATGATCGCTATGTTGCCCCATATACCAAAAACGAGGGGGGGATTGTAGCATAACCCGTAGGGTTCTAGCGATTATTCCATGGATAAAAATCTCTGTAGCTCAAGTAGTGTGGTCACGGCATATTTCTAATACTTAGGTGTAAGTCGCAGAAAGTGCGCCGCTGTGCCGCAAACTCAAGGACTATCACCCACATGCCGAGTGTAGCGCTAACACCGGCTAATGAATGGTACCGGCGGGCATCTCTTGCAATACTTCACCGTTTAAATATTGCTCATCAACCTCGTCTAAATTTTTATGTACTTCGAGTACGTCAAAGACTTCCGAGGTATTTGAATCGATCAGTTCCACTTCTTCGCCTTTATCGTTGATAAGGGCCACGTGCAGTTTAATTTGGCTGAACTCACCCACGCCGTATTGCTCTTCAAATAACCGCAAAATAGCGGTTAAGCTGTCCACAACTTCATCTGCCTTGTGTGTGCCTTGAAATTTGATCTTCATGTTAGCCTCCAGGTGGATGAACGGTGGTTGATTTATCTTCTGCCATAGTAGCCATTCAGCAAAATGCTGAATAGTTACCCTTCATCTTACGCCTACCCAGTAAAACTGGGCTTAGCGGCATTCTCAGGATCGATACGCGATTCTCCCCTTGAGAATCCCCATCGCGTTAAGAAAACACTGCATTTTCAAGCAAACAGACTACTTTTTAAAATTTGCTGAATAGTTACCCGCCATATCTTCAGTATAGTGGATTTCCGCAGAATTTCTTTGGCTGGCCTTAGCGACGACCACTGACACTAAAAATATATAAAAATCAATGGGTAAACTTATTTGTTGCGGGTGAACTCTAGCGCGCACGAGTCAGTTAAAGGCCCGGCACTGCGGCGGACCACCAGTAACGCCACGAGTGCAGTGAATGCCACGTACGCCGCTGGCGCATACACCCAACCGCGCGCCACGCAATAGGCAGCCAACAACGGCGCTGTTGCACCAAATAAGGCGGCACATAAACCCCAAATCGTACTCGTGGCCGTGCAACGCACCTCGGCGGGCAAAGCGACAAACATGAAACGAAAAATACTAGCAGACACCGCCGCATCGGCAATGACGTAACCCAGCAGCACTACGCTGATGTAGCCCAATGCATAACGCTGCCAAACCACGAAAAACAAACACGGGGCAACGAGCATCATCAATCCCGCGCCAGCACAAAAAAGGCGGCGGTAATCGCTGCGTTCTGCAAGCCACGCGCACACGGGAATAGTCACGGCAACAGCTAACTGCGTCATCGACAATAATAATGCGGCCCGGCTGTTGGCAATACCACCGTATAACACCATGAACGACACGAGATAAACACTGCAGGTATACACGAACACATTCAGGAAGATGGCAACGGCCGCTATGTGCCACAAGGCACGCGGGAAGTGCCACATCGCCCGCAAGGGATTAACCACACTACGCTGCCGCGACAAAGCAGAAAATTGCGGCGATTCTATTAGATGACGTCGTAACAACATCAGCGCCATTGCGCCAAGACCCACACATAGAAACGGCCAACGCCAGTGCGTGGGTTCAACCGCAGCAAACAAACCACCGACAAACATGCCCGCCGCTGCCGCACTACCTACCCAACTGCCCGCTAGCGTCACGCGCCGTTGCGCATGCTCCATCAATAAAATAGCCGCATTATTAAACTCGCCAGCCACTGCCATGCTTTGCACTAAGCGCAACATCAACAATCCCAGCGGTGCCAGGTAACCAATCTGGGCATAGCTGGGCAACAAACCAATTCCGCAGGTGGCCATCCCAAGCAATACGCAATTGACAATCATTGGCGGTCTACGACCACGCGTGTCAGCCCAAAAACCAAACAATAAGCCGCCGATAGGTCGGGTTAAATACGCCGCCGCGAACAGCCCATAGGTCATCAATAACGCCAACTGCGGATCGTGTTGCGGAAAAAACACGGCGCTTAAGGTAGGGCCCAAATACATATACAACGCGTATTCTACCCATTCAACAAACGTTACACTGACTACCAACGGCGTAAACCAAACAGCCTTGCTCGTCATGCATATACCTCTAGCACACCGCTAGTAACGGTAATGGTCAGACTTATACGGTCCACCCACTTTCACCCGCAAATAGTCCGCTTGCTCTTGACTCAGCACTGTCAACTTTGCCCCCACCTTGGCTAAGTGTAAGCGCGCTACCTCTTCGTCTAAGGCTTTAGGTAACCTATGCACACCCAAGAAATAATCCTCGGGATGCTGCCACAATGCCATCTGCGCCAACACTTGGTTGGTAAACGAGGCCGACATCACGAAACTAGGATGTCCTGTCGCGCAACCTAAGTTGACTAAACGTCCCTTGGCTAGCACCAATAAGCGTTTACCATCGGGAAACACGACTTCATCCACTTGCGGTTTAACCGCTTCCCAGCGATAGTCCGCAGCGTGCAAACTTGCAATTTCAATTTCTGAATCAAAGTGCCCAATGTTGCATACGATCGCACGATCTTTCATCGCGTGCATATGCGCTAGGGTGATGACTTTGACATTACCGGTTGCTGTTACGAAAATGTCGCCTAATGCAGCGACTTCATCCATGCTCACCACACGGTAGCCTTCCATCGCCGCTTGCAACGCACAAATCGGATCAACTTCCGTTACCCATACCGTGGCACCTAAACCACGTAGCGACTGCGCGCAGCCCTTACCTACATCACCGTAACCTAAAATAACGGCAATCTTGCCAGCTACCATCACATCCGTTGCGCGTTTGATGCCATCGATCAAGGACTCGCGACAACCGTATAAATTATCGAATTTAGATTTAGTGACTGAATCATTGACGTTAATCGCCGGTACGCGCAACACACCGGCTTTATACATTTCATAGAGACGATGCACACCGGTCGTGGTTTCTTCGGAAATACCCTTAATATCCGCCAGTAACTCGGGATATTGCTCGTGCAAAATGGCCGTTACATCGCCGCCATCATCTAGGACCAAATTGGGACGCCAACCATCAGGACCCTGTAAGGTTTGCTCTATGCACCACCAGAATTCTTGCTCCGTTTCACCTTTCCACGCAAATACCGGTATGCCTTTGGCCGCCATCGCCGCCGCCGCATGATCTTGCGTTGAAAAAATATTACAAGAAGACCAACGTACACTCGCACCCAACGCCACTAGGGTATCGATTAGCACCGCCGTTTGTACGGTCATGTGCAAACAACCCACGATGCGCGCACCGCGTAGTGGCTTACTCGCGGCGTAGCGCGCACGCAACTCCATCAAACCGGGCATCTCAGTTTCTGCAATCGCAATTTCCTTATGCCCCCACTCTGCCAGACTCATATCGGCAACACGGTAATCCACATTGACAGACTCTCGCACCAGGGTATCTATGCTCATGCTGTTTCACTCCTTGGTCTTAATGGGTTAAACAACTCGGCCGCGACCGAGATTGTTTGCTTAGTCGATCCTTTGCCTCACCCGCAAGCGGATGAGATTTCTTTAAAACGTTTGTGTTTCCATGCTACGCAATCCTGCCGCAGCGCGTAACACATCTACTTTGTCAGTTTTCTCCCAACTCAACGCCAAATCGTCACGGCCAAAATGGCCGTACGTCGCAGTGGGTTCGTAGATAGGATTTAGCAAATCCAACATGTTGATAATACCGCGTGGACGCAAATCAAAATGTTCGCGAATCCAACGTACCAACTTAGCATCATCTACTTTACCCGTACCAAACGTCTGCACGCTGATCGATGTAGGTTCCGCAATGCCTATGGCATAGGACACTTGGATCTCGCAACGTTCCGCCAAGCCCGCTGCCACGATATTCTTTGCTACATAGCGACAGGCATAAGCGGCTGAGCGATCGACCTTAGATGGATCTTTACCCGAAAAACAGCCACCACCATGGCGCGCCATACCACCGTAAGTGTCTACGATGATTTTACGTCCGGTTAAGCCACAATCACCCAACGGGCCACCTATCACGAAACGACCGGTGGGATTCACATAAAACTGGGTGTGTTTGTCTATCCACGCCGCGGGGATGACCGGCTTGATGATTTCTTCTATCACCGCCTCCACTAGGTCAGCATGCCGTACCTCAGGCGTATGCTGCGTAGACAACACCACCGCATCGACGTGCACTGGCTTGCCTTGCTCATAGCGTATGGTTACCTGACTCTTGGCATCCGGGCACAGCCACGGTAACACGCCCTGTTTACGTAACTGCGCCTGGCGCCGCATCAACCGGTGCGCATAAGTAATCGGCGCAGGCATCAATACGTCGGTCTCATTGCTGGCATAACCAAACATCAAACCCTGATCACCGGCGCCTTGCTCGGCTGGATCGCCCTTATCAACGCCTTGCGCAATATCCGGGGACTGTTTACCGATCGCCGACATCACGGCACAAGACTCCCAATCAAAACCCATTGCAGAACTGTTATAACCAATGCGTTTTACCGTATCACGTACAATTTGCTCGACGTCCACCCACGCGTGCGTCGCGATCTCACCACCCACCAGCACCATACCGGTTTTAACCAGGGTCTCACACGCCACGCGCGCCATCTTGTCCTGCTCCAATATCTTATCCAAAACAGCATCAGATATCTGATCGGCGATTTTGTCAGGATGACCTTCTGATACAGATTCAGAAGTAAATTGATAGTTTTCTGCCATTATTTTTCCTCTAGCAAAACCGCCCGTTGACTCAATCTACAGACGGGAGACAACCCAATAACATAAAGAGGGGTGGATTTTAGCGCACTTGCATCCGGATTTCACCCTCATCGACCATTAAAAAGAAGAAATCTTATAGCTATCCAGCAAAGTTGCAAGGCATCACGATTTTGCTTGAAAATGCGGTGTTTTCTTTACGCGATGGGGATTCTCCCCTGAAAATACCGTTAAGCCCAGTTTTACTGGGTAGGCGTCAAATCAAGGGTAACTATTCCGTATTTTGCTGAATAGTTACGAAACCTCATCCGCTTACGGGTGAGGCCAGGGGGAAGCGTCATGTGTTACTTCACCCAGCACGCCACAAAAAATCGCTGAATTTCAACCACTCGCCCGCAAGTGACCGAGATTGTTTTCTTGTAACTATTCAGCAAATTTGAGGATCCTGTTCATTTACAAGGTAAAAAACCTGTTTTCTCTACACGATGAGGGATTCTCAAGGGGGAGAATCGTGATTCTCCCCATAGAATGCCGTAAAGCCACTACTTGGCTTTAGCGTCAAATTAAGGGTATCTATTCAGCATTTTGCTGAATAGATACGTTTTCTTAATTGATTTCCCATCGCTTTGCCCCACCCGCAAGCGGATGAGATTTTTTTAAATTTTCACGGGAAAACGTGGTTAAACCGGCTGCTACTCGCTACAATCACACGTCGCTTAACTTGGAATCGCCACTATGCCAACAGCACAGCACGACTTTGTCGCCTTCGCGCTAGCGCAACACGCCTTATCTTTCGGCAGCTTCCGCCTCAAATCCGGCAGAGAAAGCCCTTACTTTTTCAACGCCGGTGTATTTGCCAGCGGCGCGAGCTTAACGGTACTGGCCCAGCAGTACGCGCGTGTCATTCACGATCAACAATTAGCTTTCGACGTGCTATTTGGCCCCGCTTACAAAGGCATACCCCTAGTCACCGCCACCGCACTCGCCTTGCAGCAATACTACGGACTCGCGGCACCTTTTGCATTTAATCGCAAAGAAGCAAAAGCTCATGGCGAAGGCGGACAAGTGGTCGGTAGCGATTTGCAGGGCAAACGGGTGCTACTCATAGACGATGTCATCACCGCCGGCACCGCCATCGATGAAGTCATGCCGCTGTTAACCCAGCAAAACGCCACGCTGGCTGGCGTCGTGATTATCTTAGACAGACAGGAACGTGGGCAAGGCAACCAATCCACCGTGCAACAACTCAAACAGGAATTTTCTATCCCGATCTACAGCATTATTAACTTACAAGACATCTTGTCTTATGCACGACAGAACGCGGGACAGCAAGCACACCTTGCTGCGTTACAACAACATTTTTCACAACAGTGCTGCGCATGAGGTAGTAGCCTTTACCCCGGTGGCCAGCCTAATGCACGTCCCCCTAACAAATGCATGTGTATGTGAAACACCGTTTGTCCTGCTTGCGCGTTGCAGTTCATTAATACGCGATAGCCTTGCTCCGCGATCTGTAACTGCTTCGCTAAACGTTGCGCGACTTGCAACATGTGACCCACCAGGGCCGTATCGGCTTCTTGCAGATCATTGAGGGTGGCGATGTGGCGCTTGGTAATAATGAGTTTGTGGATAGGCGCTTGGGGGTGTATATCATCGAACACCAACACGGCATCATCTTGATAAGACACAGCAGCAGGCACCGTTCCCTGACAAATCTGACAAAATAGGCAATCCATGGTTCTCTCCTTCCTTTGACGGCAAGTAACGCGGCTTTTCATTTCACCTGCCGTGCAAAATGGTCGCACTTTACAGGATAAAGGGGATATACCCATTTCACTTCAAAATGCGATTTTTGCATTTTCAACAACTCGGCCGCAAGCGACCGAGATTGTTTCCTTGATGGGTTCGCCTGCGCGAAGTAAATTCGCGCGGACGGCGACCAGAGAGTAGCTATTGCATAAGCTCCCCTCTGGACTCCCCAAGGGGGAGAATCGCGATGCTCCCCTTGGGTGCCCCCCGTGCACAGTCACTTTGTGCCGGTCATCAAGACAGAATATACCGCGTAACTGCCCCATCAAAATTCGCATCTTGAAGCACGAGCGGTATATAATGCCGCGTCTTACGCATAGGATCAATGACATGACTGACATCACCAATGTTGCCGGGTATTACTTCACCACCCTAGATGACTGTGCAAAACTAAAGCTTTCCTATCAAGCGTTGGGGAAGCGTTGGGGGGTACGTGGCACCATCTTGCTGAGTACGGAAGGTATCAATGTCGTGTTATCTGGCTCAGCCCATGCCATTGAGCAGGTTTGCCAAAGCATACAACGCGACCCACGTTTTGCTGCCATGCGCTTTAAGATCAGTTACTCCGATACGCTGGTGTTTAAACGCTTCTTAGTGAAAGTAAAACCGGAAATCATCACACTCAAGCAAGCGGGCATCAAACCACAGCAGAAAACCGCCGAGCGCGTATCCGCCACCACACTCAAGCAATGGCTAGATGAGGGAAGACCCGTGGTATTGCTAGACACACGCAATGATTACGAGATCGCGTTTGGTCACTTTAATCACGCGGTGGATTTAAAACTACAGCATTTTGTGGATTTCCCCGCTCACGTAGAGAACATAGATCCCAACTTAAAAACCCAGCCCATCGTAACCTACTGCACCGGCGGCATACGCTGTGAGAAAGCGTCTGCCTATCTATTGGAGGCCGGCTTTAACCAAGTCTACCAACTGGACGGCGGCATCCTGCAGTACTTTGCGGAATGCGGTAATGCACACTATGCTGGCGAATGTTTTGTTTTTGACAAACGTATCGCAGTAGATCACAATTTACAACCCAGTACGGCAGAACGCTGTCGCGCTGTTGACTGCTAATTAATAGAAGGAGTTTTGCCTGTGAGTTTGCATACAGTCCATTACGGGGAACACGCACCGGAAGAGATTAATGTCATCATCGAAATCTCGGCACAAGGTGCCCCGGTCAAATACGAGGTAGACAAACAAACCGGCACCTTATTCGTCGATCGCTTCCTCAGCAGCGCTATGTTCTATCCATGCAACTACGGTTATGTACCCAACACCTTATCCAGCGATGGGGATCCAGTGGACGTACTCGTGATCACGCCCGTACCGCTGCAAAGCGGTTGTGTGATTCCATCACGCCCCATCGGCATGTTACGCATGACCGATGAATCTGGCGTAGACGTGAAGATTCTTGCTGTGCCTAAAACTAAGTTATGTCCGCTGTATGCCAACATACACAGCCCAGATGACGTCAGCCCTTACTTAATCGCTAGCATTACCCACTTTTTTGAACACTACAAAGATTTAGAACCTAACAAATGGGTAAAGGTAGATGGCTGGGAAAACGCAGCGGCAGCAAAACAAGAAATCCTCAGCGGGATCGCAAATTATAAAGAGTAAGCGGTTCGATGCGATGATGGGGCTGCCATGATGCAACACGAGGAACACACATGGTCATTCGCGTATTAGTCAGCGGTGCACACGGTAGAATGGGGCAACACGTGGTGCGTGCCCTGCAAACCACAGACGACTTATTACTCGTAGGCACCGTGGATAAACAACATCATTTGTTGGATCAAATCCAACAAAGCCAAGCGCAAGTTGTCGTTGATTTCACGAACGCAAGCAGCGTGTTTACTAATCTCGAACAAATCATTGCAGCGGGAGCGCATCCAGTCATTGGCACCAGTGGCTTACTACCGGAACAAATACGCGACCTGCAACAAACGTGTCACACCCTGCATCTCGGCGGTGTCATCGCGCCTAATTTTTCGCTGGCCGCGTTGCTCATGATAAAATGCGCACAGAGTATTGTGAAATATTTTCCGCACGTCGAAATCATTGAAGCACACCATGCCGGTAAACAAGATTCACCATCAGCCACCGCGCTCTACACAGCCAAAGCCTTAGCCGAGCAACGCGTGACGATGATGCCCGATAACAAAGAGCAGCGCGAAGTGATCCCCGGAGCACGCGGCGCACAATACGCCAGCATTCCGATACACGCGCTACGTCTGCCGGGAGTTTTGGCACAACAACAAATAGTCTTTGGTGGCGCCGGCGAAACACTCAGCATCACCCACAATACCTTAGATCGCGACAGCTTCATGGCCGGCGTATTACTCGCGTGTCGGCGCGTAGTGGATCTACACGAGTTAATTTATGGTTTAGAACAGCTGGTGGAGCTATAGCATGAAAAAAGCCGTGATTTTACTCTCCGGGGGATTGGATTCCACCACCTGCTTGGCCTACGCACAACAACAAGGCTTTGCTTGTTATGCCTTGAGTTTTGATTACGGCCAAAAACACAAACATGAATTGGTGGCAGCTCAACGCATCGCAGCACATTACCGTGCACCGCATCAAATCGTGCAACTGGGCATAGGCAATTTGGGTGCCTCTGCACTCACCGCGGCTGAGTTAGCCGTCCCCGATCACGACGGCTCGGTAGCAATTCCCATTACTTACGTGCCAGCACGCAACACCGTGTTTTTAGCCATCGCCTTAGGCTGGGCAGAAATTCTTGACGCGCACGATATCTTTATTGGTGTCAGTGCCGTGGATTATTCCGGTTACCCCGATTGCAGACCCGAATACATCGCGGCGTTTGCGCGCATGGCAGAGCTCGCCACTAAGGCCGGTGTTGAAGGCAATCCACTGCGCATTCACACCCCTTTAATTACCCTGAGTAAGTCAGCCACCATTGCATTGGGTTTATCCTTAGGCGTCGATTATGCCAGCACCGTATCGTGTTACCGACTCAGCGACGACGGCCTGGCCTGCGGCACCTGTTCTAGTTGCGTATTGCGCCACAACGGTTTTACAGAGGCCGGCATCATCGACCCCACACACTATGAAGGTGTTGCATGTTACTAAAACAGAATATAACCAACATCGTCATCGTCGTTGCCATGGAAGTAGAAGCACAACCGATACGTGACAACATCGGCATGCACCCATTGGTCGATGCCTTTGATCGTCGTTTACCGATGCGCGCCTACCAAGCCAACACGAATCCGCATCTGCATTTAGTCGTTAATGGTACCTGTCCACAACATGCGTGTGATCGCGTGGGGACCCAAGCGGCAGCCCTCACCACGTGGGAAAGCATTAAACGTTTCTCGCCTGATTTGTTGATTTCCGCAGGTACTGCAGGCGGCTTCAAGCAGCACGGCGCCGAAATTGCCGATGTGTATATTGGTAGTGACATCAAATACCATAACCGACGCGCACCCATTCCGGGGTTTACTGATTTTCTCACCGGCGACTATGACAAACTACCGCTGGCCGCAGATCTGGCCCATGCCGTGCAATGTAAACTAGGCGTAGTGTCCAGTGGCGATTCGGTATACGCCGAACACGCTGACTTAGCACAAATGCAGCAGATAGACACGCGCTGCAAAGAAATGGAAGCCGCAGCGATTGCAGAAGTCGCGCAGCTAGCGGGAGTTCCCGTCCTGGCCGTTAAAGTGATCACCGATTTTGTCGATAGCACTGAGTGCACCGCCGAACAATTTTTTTGTAACTATCAAGCGGCCGTTGCTGCATTAGCCGTAAAGGTGCCGGAGATACTGCAATATCTATACCGCCAGCAAATGCCTGTTGGGAATCACGCTGAAGCGGTGCATCCGGCGTAGGGTGTGTTGTCTGAACACTCACGCCAATCATTTTGGAAAAATATTAGATAAGCGCCGATTATACAATGGAAAATAAAACGTAACTATTCAGCAAATTTTAAGATTCTGTGCATTTACAAGATAAAGCAGCTGTTTTCTCTACGCGATGGGGATTCTTAAGGGGAGAATCGCGTATCGATCCTGAAAATGCCGTTAAGCCCAGTTTTACTGGGTAGGCGTAAATTTAAGGGTAAGTGTGGCAGGGATAAATGGCCTCGCTATAGGCAAAACCAAGATATCAATATCACGACCTAGTCATTACCAAACTCACACAATGCAAACACCGTATGCCCATTATCGCGTAAACGTTGACTGCCGCCTAAATACGGCAAATCAATCAAGAAACAGCACTCCAGCAAGTGACCGCCGCTGGTGTGAATCAAATGTGCCGCCGCACACGCAGTGCCTCCGGTTGCGAGCAAGTCATCGACTAACAAGATAGTTTCACCAGGCATGATCGCATCGTGGTGCATTTCGATTTCATCTTCACCGTATTCCGTATCGTAGGCATAGCTGTGCGTAATATCCGGCAATTTACCCGCCTTGCGAATAGGCACAAAACCCGCGCCCAAAGCATATGCTAACGGTGCGCCAATCGTAAAGCCACGCGCTTCAATCGCCGCGACCTTCGTCACCGACTTATCCTGGTAACGTGCAATCAACGCCTGAATGCTGTACTGAAAACCGGCCGGATCTTTGAGTAAGGTGGTAATATCACGAAACAAAACACCTGGTTTAGGATAATCAGGAATCGTACGGATCAAGGATTCAATCATCATGGGTTCTCCACTGTATTAATGCGGATGACGGGAATACGACACATCGTCTTAGCTCTCTTCACACTGCTGCAAGTACGTCAGAATTTTTTCAAACTGCGCCAGCGACGCATATGGAATGACGATTTTACCTTTACCCGAAGGCTTGTGGTCAACCTTTACGGCAGTGCCTAAACAGGCGGATAGTTTTTTCTGTATGCGCAAGGTATCGGGATCCACGCGCGATTTGTTGCGTAACGGACTAGCGCTACTACCGTTTGCCAACCACTCACGCACCGTACTTTCGGCCTGGCGCACGGTCAGTTCGCGTAGCACGATCAAGCTGCCCAATTTACGTTGATCCTCGGCATTTAACGCCAACAACGCGCGGGCATGCCCCATCTCCAATTCACCACGTTCCAACTGTGCACGCACCTCTTTGGCTAAACCCAGCAAACGCAAGAGATTAGACACCGCCGCCCGTGAACGGCCCACAGCTTGTGCCACTTGTTCGTGGGTCAGGGCAAATTCTTCGATGAGACGTTGTAACGCACTGGCCTCTTCAATGGGATTCAGATCTTCGCGTTGAATATTTTCAATCAAGGCCATGGCCATGGCGGCTTGATCAGGAATCACACGCACTAACGCGGGAACCGTTGACAAACCCGCGATGCGTGCTGCACGCCAACGCCGTTCTCCCGCAATAATTTCATATTTGTTGATGGCAATGGGACGCACTACAATCGGTTGAATCACGCCTTGCGCCTTGATGGATTCACTCAAATCACGCAAAGCCTGATCATCCATGATGTGACGCGGTTGATATTTACCGGCTTGCAATTGGCTCACGGGTAACGCTAACACTTGTTCGGTGTCTGTTGCACTTGACTCCGCACGACGCCGCGTATCGCCGAGCAACACACCCAGATTACGCCCCAGTGCCGGTTTTTTAGTCGCCATGTCATGTCTCTCCTAAATAAACGGCTTGGTTCGCTGTGGCCTCACCAGGCTGCGCTTGCCGTCGTGCAATGATCTCCTGCGCCAACTCCATATAAGCCTTAGCGCCCACCGACGTTTGATCGTAAAGCAAAGCGGGTAAGCCATGACTCGGCGCTTCCGCCAAACGCACGTTACGTGGAATAATCGTCTGGTACAATTTTTCGGGGAAATGCTGCTGTATTTGCGTCAAAATTTCATGCGATAAACGATTGCGGTTATCATACATCGTGAGCAATAAACCCTCTACACCTAACTTTGCGTTTACCGTATCCTTGATTTGTTCGATGGTGTCGAGCAAGCCAAATAAACCTTCTAGTGCATAGTATTCACATTGCATGGGGATTAGCACACCCGTTGCCACCACCAACGCATTGAGCGTCAACATATTCAGTGAAGGGGGACAATCGATAATAACAAAGTCGTAACCGTCCCTTAATTTAACTAAGGCTTGCAATAAGCGGTATTCACGCCGACTCTTGCTGAGTAAGCCCACCTCTGCGGCGGTTAAATCACGATTTGACGGCAATAAATCATAGCCCGCACGCGTCGTCAGTAACACCTGGCGTGCATCCAAATCGTTTAACAACACATCCGTCACCGTGTGTTGCAACTCATTTTTCTGGATGCCACTACCCATCGTGGCGTTGCCTTGCGGATCTAAGTCAACCAATAAAACCGTGCGTGCTAATGCAACCAGTGATGCGGCTAAATTGATGCAAGTGGTTGTTTTCCCCACCCCGCCTTTTTGATTAGCGATAGCCAATACCCGTCCCACGTCAATTTGCCCTCTGTTGCTGTCGTATAAATGCGAAAAAAAATACCGCGTTTTAAGCAAAATCACGGTACCTTGAAGAACTGCTGAATAATTACGTCGGCAGTATAGTGTTATTTGTCGACAAATGCTATCTGGTAGTGCTCGAAATGCGGGCTATTCTCCAGCTGCTTGGTCACTTGGGCGGGTCCCTGTGCTAAGTGAATGGCATCCTCCAGTTGTCCAATGGCGCGCGGCAAAATGATGCTAGCACTTTTATTCATTTGGGGAATCTCGGGTAACAACAACACCGGAATCTGGCGCCTACCGATGTGTAAAATATCTCTACGCACCCGAGGTGCCAATAATTCTAACCCCATCTGTACGGTATTTTCGGTGCTGTACATCAACCAACGCACAATCGCAAGATTATCGTGCTCATCCACCACCGGCTGCGCACTCTCACGAATACGCAACAACAAGCCCACTTCCAACACCAATGACTCCAACGCCGTGGTTGATACGCAATAGCCACCCGGACTGGTGTTGACAATATCCCAGGTTTGAATCGCTGTCGCCATCTGTAAATCATCTTCACGAATCCATGCGACTTGCAAACGCCTGTGACCCACCACGGCGGTTGTGCGCCGGTATTTACGTGAAGGCGGATTGCCCCATGCGTGTAACAACTGCGTGATCCACGTTTTTTTTAAAAACTTCTCCTCTACTTTTATTTCTTCTTGTCCTGACTGATCCAAGGTCAACAGTAGATTATGTAATTTCGCAGTTAATTCCGCCGTATCGATGCTACACCATGCACTGGCATGCGCCACTTTACTGGCGACTAAGCTGCAATAAATAGGCCCCTTATCACTGTATGGATTCACTAAAAATAAATCGCCAGCATTGGCCGTGTCGTGAAATTTTACTGCACCCACCCATTTGGTTAAGAGTCCATGTAACTCATCTATTTCTTGGGTGCGCATCCGTGCCGTACTCGCAGCACTCAGTATTAACGCTACTTTATAACAGTTCAGCACCGTCAACGGTGTGGCGTGGCCGTTGGTTTGGATCAAAGGCGAGTAATCCAACAAACCCAAGATTTTCGCATGCACATAAATACAATGCAGATTGTGCCAAAATAACGGGGGTAATACCCGATAAATTTGACAGTGCCATTTTTGCAACTCGGTTAAAATGCGTAACGCACGGTGCATGGCAATGCCTTGGGTGTGCTGATCCACACTCTTAGCCACGCGAGAAATCATAGGTTCTGCCGACACAGCGTCAGGCTGTATTGCCAAGATATCAGGCGTCACAAACAACGTCATGTACGCAACCGCCAAAGCTTGTTGTATGCTATGCGTAGCATAGCCCGCTTGATAGCGCTGCACCATCGGCATGGCTTGACTCAGTAGCGCCAAACGTTGTTTGCGCACATAACTTTGTAAAACAGGATCAATACGCTCTAACAATTGAAAACGCTGTAACAGTGACAAATTAATCTGTGCTGATTCCGCCAACGCTTCCTCTAACAACAAGGTCACGCCCTCTTCGCTGGGCGCATAGACTAATAATTCTTGTAACGCTTGCACAAACAATTGCGTTGCAGACATGGGGTGATTCGTTCGCGTAAATCCATATACCAACATGCTATTCATCCTTTTCTAGCAATGTAACTATTCAGGAAAATACGGAATAGTTACCCTTAATTTGACGCCTACCCAGTAAAACTCGGCTTAACGGCATTCTCAGGATCGATACGCAATTCTCCCCTTGAGAATTCCCATCGCGTAAAGAAAACACCGCTTTTTTATGCAAAATTGCGCTGCCTTGCAAATTTACTGAATAGTCACTATCAACCTATGTGCTGCAGTGTAGCAAAGACCCACCGCACCCGCTAGTGTACTACTCGCAACCGTTGCACTAGGATGTGGCACAGCAATTCACCTTAAGCGCAGTCTCGACTGTTTGTGCCTTTTTTCTTACCAAATTATTGCTGACACGCATTTCTCTCGTGTAAAAAATCACAAAGGCTAGTGCAAAACCCGCAGACGCTTTACACTAGACTCCACCCGCCAAACAGTGGCTATTGGCAAAACGGCTCTCGCCAAGAAAACCAGGGAATAAGAGTCAGGAGACTAGGATGAACACAGCAAAAACCGCAGTTAAAACCTTCACTAGCTTTGATCAGCTCGCGTTAAAAACATTTGCAGATGGCCTATTGCAATACCTAATCGTAGATTATCAATACGTAGAGGGCAATTTGGTAATCAGCTTGAACGGTCGCTTTGGCTGTGGCAAATCTTGCTTTTTAGCCATGTTCAAACACTATTTAGAACAGCAACAATACAACGTGATCCACATCAATGCCTGGCAAAATGATTTTTTACATGAACCCATCATCGTCATTCTCGCTGAACTACTCGCCTACATAGAAAATGGTAATTTTGCCGCTGAAAAAGCACTGAAAAATGCCATTTTACCGGTCATAGGCTTCATGACCAAGCAACATATCTCACACAGCTTGAGCGTTAATATCAAACAATTACTCAACCGCTTTACCAAAGACAAAGCCGACCGTGGCGAAAAATTTCTGCAAGAATACAAAGAAAAAATAGCGTTATTCAGCTCGCTCAATAACTGTTTGCGTAAATACCTAGCGCCTAATCCCACGCGCAAAACACCGTTTATCCTCTTAATTGATGAATTAGACCGTGCGCGCCCTGATTATGTGGTTAATTTTTTAGAAACAATCAAACACTTTTTCCAAGCACACGGCCTCGTGTTTGTGCTCGCCGTAGACCAATCACAACTAGAATCTTCCGTAAAGTGCTTGTATGGCAGCGAAATCAATTTCGCGGAATATTACCGTAAATTTGTGCACCGTAATATTAATTTTCCGGATACCGACAAACAAGTCGTAGAACAATACATTCGCAGCAGGGTAGAAGAACATTTCAGTCAACACAAAGGCTTGTTGTTTGTGACCGAGCTACACAAAGACAATCAACAAAATTTAGTTGAACTGTGCGTACGCTTTAAATTATCACCCAGACAAACCAACGAGCTGTTTCGTACCCTCTCGCATTATCTCAGTATCAATAAAGAGGGACAAAAAACGCAAATCGGTCAGGTCGTCGCGGCGATGATTTACATCACGCTGACGCTGACCCACAAAGAAGCGATTAGCAGCATAGACCGCGGTACTTACACTTACGTGGAAGCACTCAATTTATTTAAGCAACATCAATTTGAAAATCTACGCTGGTGGGCCCTGCTGCTATTGTATGCTACCTCCACACAACACAATTACCCCGAGCATCGTAGCAAATACATCAAAGAATTTACCATGGGCGAAGCAGAGGTTAAACAACGCTTTAAGGAATGCTTCGGTTACAGCAGTGAAATAGAAAGCGATTCCATTCTGCAAAAGATAGCGAAAAGCATCACCGTCTGTAAAACGATGTATGATGTCTAGACGCGCTTTGGTATTGTCATCCCGAGCTGATATATCCCCACGAATTAAAAACAGCCGTTCGTCCCGAGGAGGCGTCCTGAGGTTCTCGAAGGACGCCGTCTCGACGTGTAAACCGCTGTTATCCAAGCGAAAAAATAAAAAATGTTATGCAACGACTAAACGGCAAAAGATAAAAATAGGTTGAAAATTATTGTTGCCGTTTACCCTCCTGAGGTCCTCGAAGGACGAGACGATCGCTGCGCGATCGCCTCAGGGCGAACGGCGAAAATTAAATTTATCAACCTGCTACATGAAGAATTCGTGGCGATGTATCAGTTCGGGATGACAACAGTGGTGCGTTGCACTACGCCGAATAGCAGAAACACGCCGCACCATGCGGCACAAAATCAATACTTCATCAATACAATTGTCCTGACTCGCCGTTCTTTCAACGCAACGTCCTGAAAAAATCCTGCGTCTCCGCCACAATGACCGGCGTCAAATACAGTAATGCAATTAAGTTAGGAAGTGCCATCAAGCCATTAAAAATATCCGCTAGCGTCCATACTAAACTTAATTTAAGTACCGCACCTACACCCACAAACAACACAAACACCACACGGTAAGGCAAAATCATCCGCGCACCCAACAAGTATTCGATGGCTTTTTCACCGTAGTAGCACCAACCCAATATCGTAGAATAAGCAAACAGTACCAAACCCACCACCACGATCAACTCGCCTGTCGCAGGTAAACCCTGCGTAAACGCAACGATTGTCAATTGCGCGCCGGTTTTACCGCCTTGCCATGCACCCGTGACGATCAAAACCAATCCCGTCATCGTACACACCACCAACGTATCGATGAAAGTCTGCGTCATAGAAACTAAGGCTTGCGTTACTGCATGTTTGGTTTGAGCGGCCGCCGCTGCGATAGGTGCACTGCCTAATCCCGATTCATTGGAGAAAAGTCCACGCGCAACACCCATGCGCACCACTAACATCAAGGAAGCACCCATGAAACCGCCGGTAGCCGCCATCGGTGTAAATGCCGATTTAACAATCAACACCAATGCGCCAGGCACGGCTTTGGCAAACACACACAACACTATCGCTGCACCTACCACGTAAAACACGATCATAAAGGGCACTAGTACGCTGGTCACTTTACCTATGCTCTTGATGCCACCCAACACCACCAAACCAACAGCTAACATCAAACACACACCCGTGATTACCGGTGGGACGTGAAAACTACCCTGCATGGCATCCGCCAAACTGTTGGCTTGTACCATATTACCGATGCCAAACACCGCGGCAATTACCACAAAAAAAGCGAACACCCCCGCCATCCAGTGCCAACCCATGCCGTGTTTGATGTAATACATGGGACCACCACGCACCGTACCATTGGCATCTCTTTCACGGTACTTTACCGCTAATAATGCTTCGGCATATTTGGTTGCCATGCCCACTAAGCCGGTCATCCACATCCAAAACATCGCGCCTGGACCACCCACCGCAATCGCTGTTGCCACTCCGGCAATATTACCTGTCCCCACCGTTGCAGATAACGCCGTGGTTAAGGCTTGAAAATGCGAAATCTCACCAACCTGTGGATCACTCTCTTTACGTTTAATCAGTGCCAAATAAAACGCATGGCCCAGTGCCGTGAACTGTATGCCACGCAACACCCAGGTTAACCATAACCCCGTACCCAACAGCAACACGATGAGCGGCAGATTCCACACCCACGCATCCACACGATTAGCCATCACTTCGAACGCAGCCAGCCATCCCTGCATAATCTACCTCACTTTCGTACTTTTGATCCTGACGCCTCGTCGCAGACGCCCTATTTTAAGGCGGGGAGTGTAATATAGTTTTTCACACAAAACCATAGGGTGGGAAACTCTGTCTATATGCCACTAGCGACATAGCTAACGGCAGTCACCGATAATGTCTTTCGTCTCTACAACCAATGCAAACTCATCGTGCAGACTTGCTAAAGCTAGCGGGTGCACTTACTCCACTGGATATCGCTTGCCATGCTGATCGCATCGATCAAACGTAGCGGTTGCGTCAGCAACCACTGCAACCTCAAACCCTAGATCATGGCCCATGCGCGCCGTGGTAGAGACGCAATGATCCGTGGTGAATCCCACCAGAATAATATCTTGAACACGCGATAGTCTAAGCTGCGCCTCTAGGCCGGTACCCATAAACGCTCAATGTACCCTTTTTTCAAAAACAACTTCATCCGTACCGGATGACACCTCCATATTCAGAAACTGATATACCGCTCGTACTTGAAGATGCGAACGTTGATAGGTAAGTCGCGCGGTATATCCTGTTTCTAGACCTACGAAAAGTAAATTTTCGCTCGCTCACCCAAGGATCGATACGCGATTCTCCCCTTGGGAAAGCCCGTCGCGTAGAGAACACTTCAAAATGCAAAAATCGCATTTTGAAATGGAATGGGTATATATCCCCACGCATTAAAAACAGCCGTTCGTCCCGAGGAAGCGTCCTGAGGGCGAACGGTGAAGTTGAGTTGTCCTAGTATCCATATAATTCGTGGAGATGCATCAGTTCGAGATGACCGCGTTTTAGTACGCCCTAATACAATAAACGCGTACGTATCGTCCCTTTGATCGTCTTTAATTTTTCCAATCCCAAATCGCTGGCATCCGTATCTACATCAATCACCACATATCCTACGTTGCCTGAGGTTTGTAGGTATTGCGCGGCAATATTGATATTATGGGTGGAAAACACCTCGTTGATTTGACTCAATACCCCGGGAATATTTTCATGTATGTGTAACAAGCGACTCTTACCGGTATGTAACGGTAGGGTCACTTGCGGAAAATTAACTGCGGCTTCGGTAGAACCGTTGTTACTGTACTTCATTAATTTTAACGCCACATCTTCGCCTATGCTGTATTGCGCTTCTTGCGTGCTACCGCCGATGTGTGGTGTCAGAATCACATTGCTAAATGCTTGTAACGGTGAAGTAAAAGTTTCGGCATTGCCTTGTGGTTCTTGTGGGAATACATCAATCGCCGCGCCCACTATATGTTTGGTTTGCAGGGCATGGACTAAGGCATCTATGTCAACGACAGTACCACGCGAGGCATTAATCAAGAAACTACCCGGCCGCATCTGGGATAAGGTGTCGGCATTGATCAAGCAGTGAGTGGCTGCGGTTTCAGGTACGTGTAAAGACACCACATCGGATTGCGCCAACAATTCGTATAAGGAGCCACAACGCCGTGCATTCCCTAAACTGAGTTTTTGTTCTATGTCATAAAAACTCACTTGCATGCCTAAATTTTCCGCCAAAATACCCAGCTGCGTGCCGATGTGGCCATAGCCCACAATACCTAAACGCTTACCGCGAATTTCCACACTCTGATTCGCCGATTTCAGCCAGTGACCTTGACGCAATTGCGTGGACTTATGCGGAATGTCGCGCATCAATAAAATGATTTCAGCCAATACCAATTCCGCGACACTGCGCGTATTAGAATACGGCGCATTGAACACCGGAATACCCAAGCGTTGCGCGGCATCCAAATCGACTTGATTAGTGCCTATGCAAAAGCAACCGATCGCCAATAAGCGTTTGCCAGCGGCCAACACCTCTGCATTGACCTGCGTCCTAGAACGTATCCCCAGGAAATGCACATCGGCAATTTTTTCCTGCAGGGTCGCTTGATCCATGCTTTGCGGATGGTATTCAATCTGGGTATAACCGTCTTGTTGAAATAAGCTGACGGCACACTGGTGCACCCCTTCTAACAATAATATCTGCATTTTTTCTTTAGCGAACGATGTTTTGTGCATGGGGGCACCTTATCAAGTGAATCGATTTAATGTTAGCATACGCCGGAAAAGTCATGACTCAATGAACGACTACGTTACCGTACTTAAATGAGCAGTGCAAGAGGGACCACCACAGATGCGCGATAAACAACAGGTATGCAACGCAATACACGTAGCAATACCCGAACTGGAATGCACACAGGATGCCGAACTGTTGCAAACATTCGGCGTAGATTGGACGGGAGGCTATGTCCCTGATCCCTTACTTGTCACGTTTCCTACTGACATCAATCAAGTGCAACACTTGGTGCTATTTGCTAACCAACATCAATTAAGTTTAGTCCCCTCAGGCGGACGCACCGGCTTGAGTGCAGGCGCTGTCGCTGCCCAGCAAGAAATCGTCGTTTCCTTCGCCAAGATGCAGCGTATCTTACACGTTGATCCGGTAGACAGACTGGTGACCTGCGAAGCCGGCGTCATCACCCAGACCTTACAAGACTACGCACGCGCGCAAAACTTATATTTCCCCGTCGACTTTGCCTCACGCGGCAGTAGCTACATTGGCGGCAATATCGCAACCAATGCCGGTGGAATTAATGTATTGCGCTACGGACTATTGCGTGACTGGGTCGCAGGACTGACTGTGGTCACCGGCAAGGGTGATATCCTTAACCTCAATGCCGGCTTAATTAAAAATGCCACGGGCTATGACCTACGCCATCTATTCGTTGGCAGTGAAGGCACGCTAGGCTTGATCGTAACAGCCCAATTGCGTCTTACCGCATTACCACCGCCACAACAAGTCATGGTATTAGCACTGCCAGCGTTACGCCACATCATCGATTTGTTATTGTTGTTTCGCAGCCACGTCACCTTATCTGCCTTTGAATTTTTTTCCGATGCGGCCTTGCAACATGTCTTGCAACATAACAACAGACCGTTTGCCACGCAAACCCCGTTTTATGTGTTACTCGAGTTTGATGCCGCCACCGCACAACAGCAAGAAGCGGCATTAAACGCATTCACATTCGCCATGGAACAACACTGGATCAATGATGGCGTGGTCAGTCAGACCGGCAAACAAGCTGAGCAACTGTGGAAATTGCGCGAAAACATCAGTGAGACCATCGCAAAGTATCACCCGTATAAAAACGACATCGCTGTCAAACCCTCGCAGGTCGTGGCGTTTTTGCAGGATTTAGACGAGGTCATGCAACAACACTATCCGGATTTTGCCGTCGTTTGGTTTGGCCATATTGGCGATGGCAATCTGCATTTAAATGTACTCAAGCCAGCACAGCTGAGCATGGCCGACTTTGTACTGCATTGCCAACAAGTCAATCGCCTGGTGTTTGCGACCGTGCAAAAATACCAAGGCAGCATTTCTGCCGAACACGGCGTAGGCTTATTAAAACAACCTTACCTGCATTACACGCGTGATCCCGCTGAAATCGCCTATTTGCAGGCGATCAAAGCAGCGTTTGATCCAAAAGGCATTCTTAATCCCGGTAAGCTGTTACCGTAATCACGGGTATGCTGCGGCACTTAAGAAACCTCTTATCGCAAACTTACCCTAAACATCTCTTGTTAATAAAACCTTAAGCTTAGTGCGCTAGGCTAAACCCTCACAGCAGTGACACAACAATAATAAATTTAAGAGGCAACCTATGCTTGAAGAAAATCTATATAATACCCAGGACTCAGGACAACCCGAAACAAACGAAACAACAACCGCAGAGATTCTAGAAAAATTAGACCAGGCACAAGGAAAAATGACCCGGATGCTGGCGCATCAACAAAAAGAAGTCGATCAAAAACAAGGTGTTCTCACGACAAACCTCGTAACGTTGACGACAAGGCTGCAAGAAAAAGCGCGCACCTTTGCGTCTAAAAATCCCGGGGTATACAACCCAGCCGAAGCGTTTCTCGCGCCGCTTGCCGACATACACCAGTTTGTCACACGGATCAATGCAGACACCGCAGATTTCAGCGCAAGTAGTACCATCGCCAAAAGCATAGAGTCGACTGGCAACGCGATACTCGCCTATGTGGAACTTTACGATTTATTTCGATACCACGCTGACTTCATCGACACCAATGTAGAGCAAAGCCTATCAATACAATATTTATTAGCTGAACCTTGGCAAAAAACGATGAAATACGAGCTGCTTTATGCCGATGCACTCAAACACATTGAAAACTACCTGGAGACAGCGCAACCGCTACTGGCTACGCTTACACAACGCTTAACAACAGAAAATTCTGCCGATCTACACACACTACAGCAAAAACATACGGCAGCCGTGGAAGAGGCCCTAGCAAAAAAAGCCCACGTCACTCAGCAAAAGGAAGCGGTCTCTACCCGCATGAAAAGCATCAACGAATTTTTACGCTCGCCGCTGAATCGGCTGGCAGCAGCTGTGCAAGCCGAACGTTCGCCCGGGAAATTAGACGGTTTCATCAGTGACATTGTGACGTATCTCTACGACCAGAATAAAACCGGAGACGTCGCAAAGTACGCAGAGCAGTATGCCAAAGCCATCAACAACCCAGGCGGCGATTTGACGCAAACCATGGCACAGTGTACGACTATCCTCAAAATCATAAGCGCTATGCGTGCTGATCGCAGATATGAGGCCGTAGATAAAAATACCCAGGGCCTGTTAGACAGCCACTATACCGTGCTGCTTCAGGCAATAAACGCTTACACTGATAGCACGTATACCCCCGTGATAGACCAGATACAAGCGGCGCTGAGTGCACTTGCAGAGGGGCAAGACGCCAATTTGAGCCCGCAAGATCCTATCTTGCGTGCATTCTACACGGCAAGCGCAGATGTCGATCGCTATATATCCGCTTTAGACGGCGAACAAACGGATCCCGATCTACAAGCCTTGCTGACCCGGACGCGCGAGCGCTCGCAACAAATCATCGAACTATTCAGCTTTAGTGGCAGCAGGCAAGCCCACTTAATTAAGACCATCCGCTACCTAACCCTGCACCGTGATACAGACGTAAAACATAGACTCAAGCAGGAAATAGCAGCAGGCATAGCATCGAGCTACACACCCGAAAAAGCGAAACAAGAATTACTGGAGGAAGTAAGGCTCCTAGAACAAGTGCCTCTAACCGGCGCTTTACACGACAACCTATCGCATTTGGCGGCCATGCTAGCCGCGATGAGAATGTTGGATCGACAAGATAAACAAGAAGCCAAAGGCAAATGGTTGGGTGCGATGGCGCAAGGTACGCAAGATAGCAACATCAACCGCTTAGCTGCCACAATCGATAAGTATCTACGCACATTACAAACCGGTGTTACAACAACGAGTCCACTTGCCACCATCCAGGCTGACATAAATACACTCGTCGATCTCGACAAACTAAGTCAATGCGCCAAACACATATTTGAGGCAAAATCACATAAGACATTTGCTCAGTTTTTCGAAAACATGCAACAAATCAGGGCCAATGCACTCGTGCAATTAGCCGCAAAAATAGCTGGCCTATCACCAGCGACACTGGAACTAACCGCAGGCAAGCCATTGAATGCAATAGTGCAGATGTTAATGCCGATTGCCGGCACAGAGCCCATGCAGTCCGCCCTCTTGCAACACCGCATTGCCTTAGGCAAACGGATTGCCGCCATCAACACGCCATTAAATGCGGCAATCACCGCGTTAGAGGCTATAGAAGGCACAGAAACTACACAAGCAGCGCTCAAACAGATCCGTGCAGAACTGCCAAACACACCGACTGCTGAGCTGAGACAACGTTTACAAACGCTCATGGTAGCGTTGCATAATAGCGACAGCACAGCACATGTAGCGGCACAGCTCATGCAGGTTTTTAGCAATTTGTCAGTGCAATCTATAAACCTTGGTAATAACACTAATGGGTTTTTCGGTAGAAGATCCACAGTGGATCCAGGAATCGACAATAACAATAATAAGAATGCGACAGGAACCAACCCTAGAAAGTCATCGGAGGAAAACACACACCTCTCTCTTACCAAGTAGTCCCATTCATGTAACACCCAGCACAACCCTAGGGCTGTGCTGCGTTTAGCTATACCATGTAACTATACCGTTAGCTTATTTGCTAGCGGTATATCCCTGCAACGCTTGCGCCAGTTCATGCAGTAACAACACTTGTTCCGCATCTAGCGTGGCTGCTGCCAACAAATTCTGAATCTCGCACGTGGCCGCCTGCGGTGTTAAGCGTGGCTGACCGCGGTAATCCAGTGTGTTTGAATCTTCAGAGTGTAGATCACGCAAATACGCAGCAAACGTCGAGGCATGCTGTCCCTGCAGTAAATCGACTTGGGATCTCCCGATTATCCGCAATGCCAGATCATACAGCCGCGGTGTAGCTGCACTCTCCAATAAGACCACACGTTGCGCCCACGTCTGCTGCTGAAAACGCGTGATCCACGCTTGTTCGCTGACCGACCAGAATCCTTGCTCGTACAGAGCAGCACTCACATCCAGGTTGGGTATTTTGGGGTAGGTGTAATTCAAGTAATAGTTTTGTATTGCTGCCCATTCACGCGGCTGCTGTAACAACCACTGCAGATTTTGCTGCGCTAGCGTTTGTCGTGGTGACAACAAGTGCTGTAAAAAACGTGGACGATACGGTAACAAAAAGCCGAGCTCGGCCGCTTTTTTTTGCGTGACAGTGGTGGTGCCTACAAACGCTTGACACGTACTATCCTGCAATTGCACCGTATCTAAGTGCAACCAGATAAATTGATTTTTATAATGCACGTGCTGTCCCAGTGCGAGCACTGGGGCTTGATAAGCACGTGCCGTCCCCATGCTCGGCATGATCAACAAGCCTTGCTTACCCAACGGCGTATCCGTCAATTGCTGGTAACGTTTGCTGTCTTGCTGTTTATCAAAAAATCCCGTGACGTAATCCCACATTTCGCTCTGTTGATATAACACACGCGCTAAGGCCAGCGTGATCTCTACGTCTACCATCGCGTCATGCGCACGACCCGCAACCCACTGATTGGTTTGATTCAATGCCTCTAGGCGCAGCGACACGGTGTCATCCAACATCGGCCAAGACAATATCTCGGGTTTATACAGATAATACATGACGAGCATGGGATACAGATCCATACGTCTACAACCATTGGCGTATTGATGGGTATATGGCGCAAGTAAATTGCGATAAAATGAGAAGCGTAAAAACTCATCGTCAAACTTCAAGGTGTTGTAACCCAAACTGATAGTACCTGGTTCGTTGAGCAACTGGTGTATGTGTTGCAACGCCGTATACTCATCGGTCCCTTCACGCAAACGGTGTAAGGGCAAGCGGTGTGTGATCAAGGCCCCCGGCGCGATGATCGTATCGGGGTTAAGGCATACCGCGATTTGATAACGATCGATTTCACGCAGTTGGCTATCGGTGCGTATCGCGGCAAATTGCAAGATTTGATCAAAACACTTATTTAAACCGCTGGTCTCTATATCGTAAAAAAGGTAGCTTGTCTGCATAATCCATCATTCACTTAGCACGAATGCACATCAGCATAACAGAACGCCAATGACGTAGCCAATGTCATACGTACTCCACAATCCTTGCCATAACCGCATTATTTTGGTAACTATACCGCTCGTACTTAAAAATGCGCATTTAAGTGAATTAGTAACTATTCAGCAAAATTGCAAGACATTACGATTTCACTTGAAAAACTGGTGTTTTCATTACGCGATGGGGATTCTTCAGGGGAGAATCGCGTATCGATCCTGAAAATGCCGTTAAGCCCCGTTTTACTGGGTAGGCGTCAAATTAAGGGTAACTATTCAGCATTTTGCTGAATAGTTACGTTAATTATTTGCGCGGTATATTGTTGTTTTTGTGACCGGCACAAAGTGCCTGTGCGCGGGTCACCCAAGGGGAGCATCGCGATTCACCCCTTGGGGAGTCCAGAGGGGAGCTTATGCAATAGCTTCTCTCTGGTCGCCGTCCGTGCGAATTTACTTCGCGCAGACGAACCAATCAAGGAAACCATCTCGGTCGCTTGCGGCCGAGTTGTTAAAAATGCAAAAATCGCATTTTGAAGTGTGATGGGTATATACGCGAACCGTCCTGTTTATGTTTCAAGAGGGAACATTGTTATGCAAAGCGACATTACCTTATCCGCTGCCGTAGCCGATACGACCTGGCAACAAGTCAGTCAGCTGCGCGCCTACCTGGATAAGCGCATCATCGGGCAATCCGCATTAAACGTGCGTCTGCTCATCGCGTTATTGGCTGACGGCCACGTACTGATTGAAGGCCCTCCCGGCTTAGCCAAAACGACCGCAGCCAAAACCCTGGCGTCGGGCATCGCCGCCAGTTTTCACCGTATTCAGTTTACGCCCGATTTACTTCCCGCCGATCTGACCGGCACGGACATCTACCGACCGCAAGAGGGTTCCTTTCAATTTCAACCCGGACCTATTTTCCATAACCTATTATTAGCAGACGAAATCAATCGTGCACCCGCTAAAGTGCAATCGGCGTTGCTGGAAGCCATGGGTGAACGTCAAGTCTCTGTCGGTAATAACCGTCATCTGTTACCGCCGCTGTTCATGGTGATCGCTACGCAAAACCCCATTGAACAAGAAGGCACTTACCCGCTACCAGAAGCACAGCTGGATCGTTTCCTGTTATATGTCAAAATAGACTATCCGCGTGACAGTCACATTGAGCAACAAATTTTGCAATTAAATCGCCAGTTACACACACAACGCGAACACACCCTAGCAACACCACAGATAACGCCGCAAACGGTGTTACACCTGCGTAATCATTTATACAAGTTACATCTGAGTCCTGCCTTAGAAGAATATATCGTGCGCTTGGTCTTAGCCACACGCCATCCCGCCGCCTACAGTCAAGAGTTGGCGCAGTGGCTACGCTTCGGTGCAAGTCCTAGGGCGAGCATCGGCTTAGAACGTTGCGCCAGAGCGCATGCGTGGTTACAGCAAAGAGATTACGTATTACCAGAGGATATACACGCGATTGCCCTGGATGTATTAAGACACCGCGTGTTGTTGAATTTCGCTGCCGAGGCAGAAGGCATTTCTAGCGATGACTTTGTGCAAGAATTATTGCAACGTGTTCCTATCCCTTGAGGCAATGATGGCAAACCCAGCGTCCCCCACACAACGCACGGCACCCGCTGCAGCGCCGCATCAAGGTCACTGCATTGCTTTGCCGCAATTACTTCGCTTACGCGCGTTCGCACGCACGCTGAATATATGGCAACAACCGGTCGCACAACACAGTATGCTGACCGGGCAACACAGCAGTCGCTTACGCGGCAGAGGACTTGATTTCAGTGAAGTGCGACTCTATCAACCGGGCGATGATGTGCGCTACATCGATTGGCGCGTCAGCGCACGCCGCGGCATAACCCACAGCAAATTATTTCAAGAAGAAAAACAACGCCACGTGTTGATTGTCGTAGACTACAGTGCCAGTTTGTTTTTCGGCACCCGTGTCGCATTTAAAAGCGTGGTAGCCGCACAAGTTGCGGCATTGCTAGCATTTGCGGCCACCCAGCACCATGACCGCGTCAGCGGTTTGCTATTTTCTGGCGAACAACACACGGTATTCCCCTACCAACCAGCTAACCATAATCTATTGATGTTCCTTAAAAAATTGAGCGACACGCAGCAACCCGTCAGCAAGCAACCACCCAATTATGCGCAACTGCTGCCGTTATTCAATCAACACAGCAAGCGTAGCGGATTGATTGTCATCATCAGTGACTTTCATCATCTGCAGCCCGAACACCTCGCCACCTGGCGCCAGTTACGTCAACATCATCCCATTCTGGCGATATCGATTACCGATCCGTTCGAGCAAGCATTGCCTGGCACAAGCGTGTATCGCTTGCGTGACGATACCCAAACCTGCGATATCAATGGCGGCGACCCGCAGTCACGTGCAGCCTATACGCAGCGTTTTCAACAACACCAACAGCGCATACACCAACTGTGGCAACGTGCCAATGTACGCTGGTTAACGCTCTCTACCGCCGATCATCCGACCCGATTTTTACAACAACACCTGGGGCAACACCGATGTTAGCGCCAGATAATTTAGACTTACGCGACATACACTTACCGCCACCGATCAGCATATGGCCACTGGCACCCGGATGGTATATCGCGGCAGGATTACTGTTAAGTGGCCTCGCTGTGCTAGGTCTGCTGTTATACCGCTATCACCGACGTGAGCACAATCGGCGTTTAGCCTTACGTCAATTAGCCCACATCGTGCAGGAATATCACCACACCGCACAGACCACACACAGCCTAGCGGCGCTCAATCGCTTATTGCGCCAAGTAGCATTGTTGTATTACCCACCACAACAGGTGGCTAGCTTACACGGATCCGCATGGCTTAGCTTTCTCGATAACAGCATACACACGCGGGCATTTACCCAGGATGCTGGGCGCCTATTAAGCGATATCGCGTATCAAGACAGCAGTGCGGCGGATCCAGCCGCGTTATTTGCGCTGGCTAAACAATGGATCACACAGGTGAAAACGCCGCGTCACTAGGACACATTGTGCAAACACCAACGTTCTCGTCTATACTCAGCAAAGGTAACTATTCAGCAAAGTTGCAAGGCATTATGATTTTGCGTGAAAATGCAGTGCTTTCTTTACGCGATGGGGACTCTCCAGGGGGAACCGCGATTCTCCCCTGAGAATGCCGTTAAATCCCGTTTTACTGGGTAGGCGTAACATCAAGGGTAACTATTCAGCACTTTGCTGAATAGTTACCCGCAAAGGAACCTGTACTCACCTGCTGCACAGGTAATGGAACGATACTATGACGGCTACGCGACCACATGCTACTTCGCACTTAATCCTCGACTTATCGCGGCGCTTGATCAAAGCACAAGAGCCGATCCGTATTCTCGATGCCATCAAGTGGGATGATAACATCAAGCAAACGTTCTTCGCGCAGCATTGTCAGGTTCTCCCCCAGGTAGATAAACAATACTATCAACACAATCCGCTGCCGTTCAAAGTAGAGAGCAAAATTGCTGAATTTGATAAGATCATTCGCGACACCGTGAACCAATTAGGCGACTTCTCTAATATCACCCGTCTCATCCGCCGCAGGTGTGAAGATTATTGCAATGCCTTGCGCATGTTATCCGTACGCGGCACGCGCCAATTTTCCAAACAAGCCATGGCGCTATACGGTGCACCCAACGATGCATTTTATCTGGGTGGCCCACGCTTATCAGAACTCGGCACCTTACTCGGTGATGTCTTAAAAAATCTCGTCCATACCGTACAAAATGATTTGGACGAGAAAAAATATACCGCACAGCAAGCCACCGAAATATTGCAAGAACGCCTCGCACGTTATTTTTGTTACGACGATAAAGTCATTGTCAAACTCAGCGATAACATCATCGCTGATGCAGCCGCCGGCGCAGACAATATCAAATTAAATCCGCAAGTCCGTTTTAGTGAACGTGATTTACGTTATTTGGAAGTACATGAAGGCTGGGTACATGTCGGCACCACCTTGAATGGTACCAAACAACCACTCTGCACCTTCTTATCGAAGGGCTCACCCGCCTGCTGCGTCACGCAAGAAGGCTTAGCGGTCATTAACGAAGTATTTACTTTTTCATCGTGCCCGCAACGCTTATTTAAACTCGCTAACCGCGTAAAAGCCATCGACTTTGCCAATCAAGGTGCCGACTTCATTGAGATTTTCCGCTTCTTCTCCGCGCAGGGCTACAATGACGAAGACAGCTATAACTACAGCGTGCGGGTATTTCGCGGTAGCATTCCCACTGGCAAGCCTTTTACCAAAGATTTGTCCTACACCCGAGGCTTTGTACTGTTGTATAACTACATGCGGCTGGCCGTGCAAAAAGATGAAGTCAAAAAAATTCCACTGCTGTTTCTGGGAAAAATAATCATCGATGAACTGGACTTGCTGACTGATTTAGTGGAAGAAGGTATCATCGTGCAACCCACCTATATGCCCGCGCAATTTAAGGATCTTGCTGCATTGTGTGCCTGGATGAGCTTGTCGTTGTATTTAAATAAATTTGATTTGTGAGGCACGTACACATTGTGACAAAGGTAAAGAGTGTCATCCCGAACAGCACAACTAAAACCGGTGTCATCCCGAACGGTGTGAGGGATCTCAGGAAGGATGCAACGGCTTGCAGAGTGAGATTCTTCGCTGCGCTCTGAATGACAAAGAAGGGTGAGATCCCTCGTTACACTCGGACACCCATTAGAAAGATTTTTCGTCCGCAACAAGATCTTGTTTTAAACTTTTCTACCTAGCTACTTTCCTTTATACTACGCGGCAATCCGTGTACATGGAGTAACAGCGTGTTAACCCTTGGTTTCCCTTGGCTGCTTGGTTTGTTGCCATTACCATTACTGTGTGGGTGGTTGTTACCGGCTGCCAAAATAACCTTACCCAGTGCGTTGAAATTCCCTTTCCCGCACCATCTCACCGATCTCCCTAATTCTCCCTACAAACAAAGTGTGCCAAACAATCGCTGGCGCGCAGCGGCGTGTCTTTTATTGTGGATTGCCTTAGTTGTTGCGGCCAGTGCACCGCGCTGGTTAGGTGATGTAGTGACGCTACCACGCGAGGGCCGCGACATCATGTTGGTCATGGATATTTCTGGTAGCATGCAAATAGAAGACATGGTACTTAAACACCAACAAGTCGATCGCCTCACTGCCGTACAGCAAGTCGCTAGCCACTTTATTCAACGTCGCCAAGGCGATCGCATAGGGCTTATCTTGTTTGGCAGCAAAGCCTACTTGCAAACGCCGCTCACCTTCGATCGTCAAACTGTCATAAGCTTGCTAAAAGACGCCACTATCGGCTTGGCGGGACCACAAACAGCCATCGGTGATGCGCTGGGCTTGGGAATTAAACATCTATTACAAACCCAAAAGCGCAGCCGCGTGCTTATCCTATTGACAGATGGCGTCAATACCGCCGGTAGCCTCACCCCCACTGAGGCCGGTCAACTTGCCATAGCGCAAGACATCCCTATCTACACCATAGGCATAGGCGCTGACAGCGTAAGGGTTTACGACGCATTCGGGACACGCGATGTGAATCCGTCTGCGGATTTAGATGAACCGTTGTTAACCGCCATTGCCAAACAAACCGGAGGCGCTTATTTTCGTGCGAAAGACACTGAAACCTTACAAAAAATCTACCGCACGATAGATCAATTACATCCCACTGTCAGTGAGCAAGCCTCGTGGCGACCCATGCAAGAATTGTATGTTTGGCCCTTATCCTTAGCCCTAGGCCTCAGCATACTATTGAGTTGGCGCTATCTACAGATATCGTGGCCATGGCGCAGACAACGCAGACAGCACATACCGCCGAGAGTCCAACATGATTAACCTACATCTACAACATCCTTATTGGCTGTTTGCCGCGCTGCCATTATTATTCCTCATACGTTGTCTACACACCCAAGACCGTAACGACGATCATTGGCGACACGCCTGCGATCCGCATTTATTGCCACACTTATTGCTGACCGAGGTCCGTAACACCCGCTGGATTAAACCGGCGTTAGCGAGCATGTGGTTATTCTGTATTATGGCATTGAGTGGCCCTTGCTTTTCACAAACGGCAACGACGCTGTATCGACAACAAGATGCGCTGGTTATTGCGCTTGACATGTCGAGTACCCTGCTAGCAAACGACATTACACCCAATCGCGCCACACGCGCGAATTACAAAGTATTGGATATTTTGCGCCAAAGGCAAGAAGGGCAGACCGGCATGTTGGTGTTTACTGCTTTACCGTTTGTGGTATCCCCATTAACCGATGATGCACGCACCATCGCAGCGATGATCCCCAGCCTACATCCCAATATGTTACCAACTGACGGTAGTAACATCGGCGCTGCGCTACACAAAAGTGCTGATTTAATGCGGCAAGCGGGCTTTAGTAAAGGTAGGATCCTAATCATCTGCAGCAACAGTGCAACCAACAACGATCAACGCAATGCAGCAACACTGGCACGTCAGGGTTTCACTACCTCTGTACTCGCCATTGGTTCAGAGCAAGCCGTGCCATTGTCTAGCACCAACGGTTTGCTGCAAGATGCGAATGGCAATGTGCGCTTTGCCCGCACCGATATGCATTCACTACGCGCACTCGCCAGTGCAGGCCAAGGTAACTTCGCGCTATTTCGCAGTGACGACATTGATTTGCAACACCTATTCAAGCAACATACGGCACAAGGGGCTAAACAAGCGGAAAATGAACAGACCACACTGACGTGGCGAGACAGCGGTTATGTGTTTGTTTGGCTACTTTTGCCATGTGTACTATTGCTATTTAGACGGGGTTGGTTTCATGTCGTGGTTAAAAAGTAGTGCCTTACACCGATCACTGCGCTACTTGTTAGCCGCATTACTTCTGCCTATTGCCACAAACGCGATGACATGGCAAGACCTGTGGCTACGTCCCGATCAGCAGGGTGCTTTAGCTTTACAACAGCAACAACCTGCACAGGCTATACAACAATTTCGCGATCCACAATGGCGCGCCGTGGCAGCCTATCGCGCGCAAGATTATGCCCAAGCCATACGTCTACTAACGCCACAACACAACGCATTGGCTTATTACAATCTAGGTAACGCACTCGCTAAAGCGGGTGAATACCAACCTGCACTGCAAGCCTATCAACAAGCCTTAGCGCTACAACCGCAGGATCAAGACGCCCTACACAATAAGCAGGTAGTTGAAAACTTACTAGAGCAGCAACAACAGCAACAGCAACAACAGCAGCAGCAACAACAGCAACAGCAGCAACAGCAACAACAGCAACAGCAACAACAGCAACAGCAGCAACAGCAGCAACAGCAGCAGCAACAGCAGCAGCAACAGCAGCAACAGCAACAGCAGCAGCAACAGCAGCAACAGCAGCAGCAACAGCAGCAACAGCAACAGCAGCAGCAACAGCAGCAACAGCAGCAGCAACAGCAGCAACAGCAACAGCAGCAGCAACAGCAGCAACAGCAGCAGCAACAGCAGCAACAGCAACAGCAGCAGCAACAGCAGC
>CAZYIF010000014.1:0-59403 GCA_964646995.1 uncultured Gammaproteobacteria bacterium | reverse complement strand
CGGCCAAGGTCAAAATGGTTTGGGTGCAAACGGTAACGGCTTGGCGGGTGCGGGTGCTAACGGTCAAGGTCAAAATGGTTTGGGTGCAAACGGTAACGGCTTAGCGGGTGCAGGCGCTAACGGCCAAGGCCAAAATGGTTTGGGTGCAAACGGTAACGGCTTAGCGGGTGCGGGTGTTAACGGTCAAGGTCAAAATGGTTTGGGTGCAAACGGTAACGGCTTGGCGGGTGCAGGCGCTAACGGTCAAGGTCAAAATGGTTTGGGTGCAAACGGTAACGGCTTAGCGGGTGCGGGTACTAACGGTCAAGGTCAAAATGGTTTTGGCGCGAATGGTAACGGCTTAGCGGGTGCGGGTGTTAACGGCCAAGGTCAAAATGGTTCTGGCGCGAATGGGCAAGGACAGTCTGGCGGCAATGATTATCAGAATGCCTATGGTGGTGTGGAAGATCCCGAACGTCTTGCTCGTAGTAAATTGGCAAATGGTATAGTTACCGGAGATTCGGCCGTTGCCGCGGGAACTTCCGAACTGGAACGCTTACGCAAGCTGCAAATGCAGCGCATGTCGGGACAGGAGAAGATACAGCAACAGCGTCAATTGCAGCAAGCGATGGGCGCGCAGGCCGGGCAATTATTTGCGTCATGGACGTCGCAAACGCAAATGTATGTGGCAGGATCTGCAATGCCTGTTGCGGTGGCTGCACGTGATGGTGCTCAAGGCAAGGGTGCTGATGGGCGCAATGCCGGTGCGGCGGGCGGTATCGCGATCAAAGCGGGCGATGTTTTATATGCGGTGTTGGATACAGAGATCAATACGGACGAGCAAGGTCCGATCATGGCGACGGTTGTTTCCGGTAAATTTAAAGGGGCAAAATTGCTAGGTCAAATCAAAATGACGCAGACCCAGCAAAAGGTATTACTCAGCTTTTCGACGATGACCTTGCCAAGCGGTGCGGTGGGCAGTTTCCCAATTAACGCGGTGGCCATTAATCCGAATACGTCCAAAACAGCATTTTCGGATCGTACCGATAATCACTATCTGTCGCGGTACGGTACGTTGTTTGCGTCTTCTTTCATGAGTGGATTTGGGCAAGCGGTGTCACAATCTGGCGCTACTGTTTCAGCTAACGCGGATACTGGGACTAGTATTACGAAGAATGTGTCTCTAGGTGCGCGCGAGAAGAAGCAGGTTGCTCTAGGTAAAGTGGGCACAGCCATCGGTACTAATCTTGCTCCGATATTTAACCGAGTGCCGACGGTATATGTTAAATCGGGTACGGCATTGGGCTTATTGTTTATGGGCGATGTTAAAGTGCCGACAGCGGTTAATGGGTAGCAGCTAAAGCAGCTAAAGGAGCGGGGAGAAGCTTATGGATACCGGTGATAAGCGCGTTGTAGATGACGAATATCAATTTTCTGAAGTAAGCGGTGCGGTGCCTACGAGTAGCGTTTATAGCAATATGGGTCGTGTTAAAGACAAAAATTTAATGCGTCGCAATGTATTGTTTGGTATCGGTATTTTGCTGTTAATTTTGTTGGTGTATAAATTTATAAATGTATTTTTTCAAAAAAAAGCCATGCCGGAGCTTGCTACCTCAGCGGTAACCGAAACGGTTACGCCGGCGCCTGCAGTCGTTGCGCCCGTCGTTGCTGAAGCGCGTCAAGGCATGACGGAAGAACAGATGCAAGGCGTGCAGCAGATGCATAGTGACGTCATTGAGTTGCAAAAAAATGTCGCGCAAGTGCAAGGGCACTTAGGCGATATGGACAAAGTATCGCAGCAGATGCTAGCGCAATTAGCCTACCAGCAACGCTTGTTGTTTACCTTGACCCAGGCGACTATCAAAAAGCCAAAAACCGTTAAGAAATTGCTGGAGCCGCCTAAGCAAAAATATTTTATCAAGGCTATTATTCCGGGTAGAGCCTGGTTGTTTAACGAAAAAGGCGATTTTTTAACGGTGGTGCGTGGTAGCACCATTCCGCGTTACGGTCAGGCTAATGTGATCGATGCGGAACAGGGCATTATTACTACCACAAGCGGCGAAGTCATTGCGTTTAGTTCTGCAGACGAGTGATGAGTTGGTGATTTTGCAGTTAACTTGCGCCATGTCGTGGTTTGAGGGGAATTGTTATGGCAATGCCTAGTTCTATATCTAACATCATGCAGAATGTACACATGACTGATGTGCAGTCTGCATTGGTGCATTTAAGCGCCTCTTATCCCAGCATTAAGCGCCTGATTTTCGCGGTCACCTTTCTCATGGGCCTCAGTCTCACC
Source organism: uncultured Gammaproteobacteria bacterium (assembly GCA_964646995.1). GTDB lineage: Bacteria > Pseudomonadota > Gammaproteobacteria > CAZYIF01 > CAZYIF01 > CAZYIF01. The sequence continues at coordinate 57,128 of CAZYIF010000014.1, read as the reverse complement.
GTTTCTGCTTTGTACAAATTGAAAGTGTACGGTGAGTTGCGTACGATGATGGCGACGCAGACCAGTTTAAAAGAACCGATGGCCGCTTTGTTTGTCGCGGCGATTTTTTTGTATCTTCCTAGCGCGATGGATTCAATGATGTTAACTACGTTTGGTTCGCAACAGATAATGCCACTTAGCTATATCACGACTAAACAATCTGATTTTCAACAGGGTTTAACGGCGTTATTGGGCTTGATACAAATCATTGGGTTGATTTCATTTATCAAAGGGTGGCACATTGTCGCCACATCGGCTCAGCAGGGCAGAGCCGGAGCGGGTTTGGGTAAGGGATTGACGCATATTTTAGGTGGTTTGTTGTCTATCAACATTGTGGCGACCAAGGAAATGGTTTGGAATACCTTTGGTTTTTAATCGCAGTGGCTTGATTTGTAGGAGCATTGTCTTTAGAGTTACTGCCAGAGTGGAAGGGGGATGTAAAACATGAAACAGAAAAATTTATTAGCGGCGCGTTGCAAGACGCTGGGTTGGTTGGTGCTAGGGGCCACGTTGAGTTTGGCGTTGGTTGATGTCGCGTTGGCTGAGGGCCAAGCGCAAACCCTCGGCACCTTAGCGTCGAATGTCACTGGCTCGTTGGGGCAAATCGCAAAGTTACTCATTGCTGGTGCCTTCGTTGCGGGGATGGGTTTTGCTGTGGGTGCGGTCTTGAAGTTTAAGCAACACAAAGATAATCCCACGCAGATACCCGTCGGTACGCCTATTGCTTTGGTGTTTATTGCGGCGGCCTTGATGTTCTTACCCAGTATCTTCAGTTCCTTGGGTCAGACGGTATTTGGCGCCGGTGCGTCGAAGGGTACGATTAGTGGCGAGAGCGATTTTATAGGCGGCGGCGGTGGTGGTGGTGGCGGCGGCTCATAAGTTGTCGTAGAGCAAGCTTAGCTGTGGCTTAGTTTGATAGACGTGACGGGGGCAGATTTTTCTGCCCCTGTTGCATTTACTGCTCGCGTTTTGTTTGCATACATACGGACTCAGTTTTGTGTGGTGACGATTGTTGGCGAGGCCGCTGTATTTTGGTGACAATTAATTAAGGTCGTTGTGGCTATGGCATATCCTTTGAAGTTATTGGCACAACCTGCGGCATGGCGTGTTTTTATGGCACGAAAAAACGATGCAGCCTTTGAGCCCTTTGCGCAGCGGGTTAGAGCGCGCGACAATCATACCTGCCAGTTTTGCGGTTTTCAGGCACAAGCTCACCAAGAAATTGTTAATTTGGATCAAAACTACTACAACAACAAAATGGCCAACTTGGCTGTTGCTTGTTGTTTCTGCGCACAGTGTTTTTTTCTCGATGCCATCGGCGTGACGGATTACGGTGGTGGTATGCTAATTTACTTACCGGAATTGGATCAAGCGAGCTTAAACATGTTTTGCCATGTGTTGTTTTCAGCGATGGCCAATGACACGGGTTACAAAGGAAGCGCGCAGTCTATTTACCGTACGCTTAAGTTACGCACCCAAGCGGTGGAAGATCAGTTTGGTGAAGGCAGCGCCGAACCTGCGGTGTTGGGTCGTTTGTTGGTAGAGCTAGTTTTGCCCGCAGAAAAAACGGATGTGGTGTTAGCTGATATCCGGTTATTGCCCTTACGGAATCGATTCCGTACGCAAATAGACTACTGGGCCAAGAGTACGCTGCAAGAGTTATCCGCTGAGGGAAGTTAGTTTTTATTCGCTAGCGGTATATTTGGCAACATCAAAATAGTGTGATTTTTCTTGAAAACGCGGTGTTTATTGCTCGCGATGGGAATCCTCCTACTTTTGGTATTAGCATTAAAATTCATGCGTTAGCGCTTATTCATGAAATCTATCGGTTAATTACTTGCAAATAACGTCTGACAGTGGTTTATTACCATACTTCTTGCTCTGTGTTGCTTAGGGGTAAGCAACAGGCTGTACTATACCGCTCGTACTACAAAGTGCGAATTTAAGTTATTTGTTTGCGCGGTATATTGTTTTTATGACCGGCACAAAGTAAATTTGTGCACGGTCACCAAAGGGGATAATCGCGATTATCCCCTTTGGAAGCCCCCCATCGCGTAGAGAGCACTTCAAAATGCAAAAAGCGCATGAAGTGTAATGGGTATATATAACGTTGGTGACTGTGGCAAATGGTGGCAAATGATTTGTGCTTGTTAGTAGTTATTAACCGGGATCTATGTGAGAGAATATGTCTAAAGATTATGCTTCTCGCCAGGTATACCGCAAGCGGAAATCACCTTCGCAGTGGCATTTTGTCAGCTCGATTGTGTGGTTAGTGGTGGTTGCCGGCGTGTGTGTCGGTTTGTGGTATGCAAAACAGCAATACCAACAGGGCCTGGTTGCTGCTGCAACGTTTGCTAAAGTGGTGCAGCCGCAGCAACAACCGGTGCATGCGGCGACGCGGCATGCCGACGTTGCTGAGCCACGTTTTGATTTTTATCAATTGCTGCCTACGATGGAAGTAGATGAAGGTAATGCCTCATCCGCTGCTTCTAGCGTACAGCACGTGGATGTGCTGCGGCGTACGCCGGTTGCCACGACCGTGCAGCAAACAACAACGCCGCCTGACGGCAATAAAGTGATTGAGGGGGAAAAACCTCCTGCTGAGGCGACAGCCGCCGCTAATGCACTACCATCGTCCGTTACGCCAGCGCATACGGTGCAACGAGAAGAGACTGTCACGCCGCCAGCACCGTTACAATACCTCGTGCAGGTTGCGTCTTTTGCGCGTTATGAAGATGCCGATGAAATGAAGGCACGCTTGTTGTTATTGGGTTTTAGTGCCAAGGTCAATATGCCACAAGGCAGCAAGACGAAAAATTATTACCGTGTGATTTTAGGACCTTTTGCGCGTAAAGACATTGCTGAGCAGGCGCAGCAACGCTTATCCCAAGCACATTTTTCAAGTGTAATGCTGGCTATGCAGCAGCCCCCTGCCGCATGATTCATTAAAGGAGTGGTATTTTGCAACAATATTCAGGAACGACTGTTTTATCCGTACGCCGTAACGGTGTTGTCGTGGTGGGTGCTGATGGTCAAGTTTCTTTGGGTAACACGATCATGAAGAGCAATGCGCGTAAGGTGCGGCGTCTTTACAATGATAAAGTGCTGGCCGGTTTTGCAGGGGGTACGGCAGATGCGTTTACCTTGTTTGAACGGTTTGAGGGAAAGTTAGAAATGTACCACGGTCAGTTGACCCGTGCGGCAGTTGAGCTTGCCAAAGATTGGCGCACCGATCGGGCGTTGCGGCGTTTAGAGGCCGTGTTGGCGGTTGCCGACAAACACGCGTCATTGATGATTACCGGTAATGGTGATGTGGTTGAGCCGGAACATAGTTTAATTGCCATTGGTTCAGGTGGTGCTTATGCGCAAGCTGCAGCCACGGCCTTATTACAAAATACCCTGCTGGAAGCAGAGGAGATTGTCGAAAGAGCACTGGCTATTGCTGCGGATATTTGTGTGTACACTAATCATAATCGTGTGCTTGAGATCTTGCGTACGTCAGAATAGCCTGACGCTACGACCGCCTGGCATTCTATTTGAGAAAATAAGATGCGGATGCAAAGTGGGAGAACTGGATTAGGTACGGCTTAATTCAGTGTTATTGGGGCGTGACAACAGAATAAGTTTGCAGTGAGAATAAAATATATGTCGACCATGACACCTAAAGACATTGTACGCGAATTGGATAAACACATTGTGGGCCAAGCAGATGCCAAACGCAAAGTGGCGATTGCATTGCGTAATCGCTGGCGGCGTATGCAATTGAGTGAGGATTTGCGGGATGAAATTACCCCTAAAAATATCCTCATGATAGGGCCTACTGGCGTGGGAAAAACTGAGATAGCACGACGCTTAGCCAAATTAGTCAATGCGCCTTTTATAAAGGTGGAAGCGACCAAATTCACCGAAGTGGGCTATGTGGGCCGCGATGTAGAATCTATCATTCGTGACTTGGTGGATATAGCCGTAAAACAAAATCGCGAACAAGCCATGCAAAAAGTGCAGCATGTCGCCGAAGAATGTGCAGAAGAACGTATTTTAGATGTGTTATTACCTAGACCGCGTGATGCGACGTTTAGCAAAGAGTCAGAAGAAAAAAAAGGTGATGATAATGCGGTACGCCAAGTTTATCGCAGAAAATTACGCGATCACGAATTAGATGATAAGGAAATAGAAATCGATGTTTCTGCGGTGGCCATTGGTGTGGAAATCATGGCGCCACCGGGTATGGAAGAAATGACTAGCCAATTGCAATCTATGCTGCAGAATATGTCCAGTGAGCGTAAGCGCAGCAAAAAGATGACCGTCAAAGAAGCGCTAAAACAAATTCGCGAAGAAGAGGCAAGTAAACTCGTTGACGAAGATCAAATCAAATCTGCGGCGCTTGAACTGGTGGAGCAAAATGGCATCGTGTTTATTGATGAATTAGACAAGGTGGCAAAACGTGGCGAACACAGTGGCTCGGATGTGTCGCGCGAAGGTGTACAGCGTGATTTATTGCCCTTAGTCGAAGGCTGCACGGTGACGAGTAAATATGGCATGGTGAAAACCGATCATATTTTATTTATTGCTTCGGGTGCTTTTCATTTAGCGAAGCCCTCCGATCTGATTCCCGAATTACAGGGACGTTTACCTATCCGTGTGGAATTGTCAGCGTTAACCGTCAATGATTTCGTGTGTATTCTCACCGAACCACGTGCGTCGTTGACTAAGCAATACATCGCGTTACTTGCGACCGAAGGTGTACAGTTATCCTTTACTGTCGATGGCATACAACGTATTGCAGAGATTGCGTGGCAGGTGAATGAGAACACCGAAAACATTGGTGCTAGACGCTTACATACCATTATGGAACGTTTATTAGAAACGGTATCTTATGCAGCGCCATACAGCGACGGTGCAATGGTTGTGGTTGATATGCAATACGTCAACGAACACTTGGATAAACTGGCCAAAGATGAAGATCTCACGCGGTATATTCTGTGAATACGTCAGCAGATGCATCCAGCGTACTCACCGAGATCAAACTGTTACAAAAGCAGCGGGTGGTGGAATTGTGCTTTGCAGATGGCCAGCGTTTTTGTTTGTCGTGTGAATACTTACGCGTATTTTCTCCTTCTGCTGAGGTGCGTGGTCACGGTGGGCAAGCAGGCCAATTGGTGTTGGATAAGCAGCAAGTAAACATTGTAGCGATTGAACCCGTGGGCAACTATGCGGTGCGTTTCATTTTTGACGATGGGCACCAGACCGGCATTTACAGTTGGGTGTGGCTCTATGAATTGGCGACACAGCACGACAGTCATTGGCAGCATTACCTGCAACGCGTGGCACAAGCGGCGGGTGGGAACGCGCATGGATAAGGCAGAGATTACCGATTTTGGTTATGAACAAGTTACCGCAGAGGAAAAAACGGCGCGCGTGACTGCGGTGTTTCAACGCGTGGCGGAACATTACGATGTGATGAATGATCTCATGTCCGGTGGTTTGCATCGTGTGTGGAAGCAATATGCCGTAACCCAGGCAAATGTGCGCCCTGACGATTATGTGCTGGATATTGCAACCGGCACGGCAGATCTGGCTATTAAGCTGGCGCGACGCTTGGGCGAGCGGGGTCGTTTGGTGGCGAGTGATATGAATTATGCTATGTTACAGCGTGGACGTGCTGCATTAGAAAATAGCGGCTTAGTGCAGGTAGACTGTGTGCAAGCCAATGCAGAATGTTTGCCGTTTCCCGACAATTATTTTTCGTGTCTGACCATCAGTTTTGGTTTGCGTAACGTGACGGATAAAGCGGCGGCATTACGCAGTATGTATCGCGTATTGAAGCCCGGTGGCCGTTTACTGATTTTAGAGTTTTCGCAACCCACCACTGCCGGGTTACGCTGGTTATATGCGCGTTATTCTTTTCATGTATTACCGGCATTGGGCCAAATTATTGCGCGTGATGCGGCGGCCTATCGCTATTTAGCAGAGTCTATTCGCATGCACCCCACGCAAGAGGGACTCAAGACGCTGTTGGAGCAAGCCGGATTTGCTGGGGTTAATTACCACAATCTGAGCGCGGGGATTGTGGCCTTGCACAAAGCGTATAAATATTGACGGTAACTATTTGGCACGTGGCTGAATAGTTAATACGGATGAGGAGAGAGTATTGCGATTATTACCTCAGTTGCAGCGTGTACTTAACCGAGCTGTGGCGTTAGATCCACAGTTTGCACCGCACTTAGATGCCTTAGACGGTAAATTGTTGCAGTTACATTTAGCCGTGGTAGAGCGTGATATTTTCATTGAAATTGTGTCACGTGAACTGCAGCTGAGTGCGAAGGGGGGGCGCGCACCCGATCTACGACTGAGTGGATCACCCTTGGCGTTGTTGCGGATGGCGTGTGCAGAGGAACCACAGCTGGCAGTACAGGATGTGCAGGTACAAGGTGATGTGGCCTTGGCGCAGCAGGTACAACGCATACTGCAACGCTTGGATATCGATTGGGAAGAACAACTGGCAAAATTAACCGGCGATACGCTCGCACAACGGCTGGGTGGCCTAGCACGCCACTCGGTGCATTGGTTTACTGCAACACGGCAGCAGTTGCGCGCTGATGTGACGGATTATTTGCAAGAGGAAGCGCGTTATTTACCAACGCGTGCGGAATTGGACGCGTGGTATGTCGCCGTGGATGAATTGCGCGATGGCAGTGAACGTTTAGCGGCGCGTTGGCAACAACTGCAAGCAGGATATATACCGCTATCCCTTCAAGATACCAACTTTGATGGGTAAGTCGCGCGGTATATCCTGTTTCTAGACCTACGAAAAATAAATTTTCGCTCGGTCACCCAAGGGGAGAATCGCGATTCTCCCCTTGGGGAACCCCATCGCGCGAATTTACTTCGCGCCGGCGAAATCGATTCAGGAAAGAATCTCGGTCGCTTGCGACCGAGTTGTTGAAATGCAAAAATTGCATTTTGAAATGGAATGGATATATGCATAAATGAGAATAGGATCACGCGTGCTACGCTTACTGCAGATTATACGCAGCATTGGGCGCTACCGATTGCAGCGTTTCTTACCCAAGCAACATGTGCCATGGGTTTTGCGCTGTGGGTTAGCGTGTAACCCATGGACATGGTGGCCCTCTCCGGTGTGTACCCGTGGCGTTGCGTTGCGTTGCGCGTTGGTTGAGCTAGGCCCCGTTTTTGTTAAGTTCGGTCAAGCCTTGTCGACACGGCGTGATTTGATTGCAGAAGACATCGCGGATGAATTAGCGAAGTTGCAAGATCAAGTCCCACCGTTTGCCGGTACAGAGGCACAAGCGGTGCTTGAGGCAGTGTATGGCAAGCCATTAACAGAAGTGTTTGCTACGTTCGATACGCAAGCCTTAGCGTCTGCTTCTATTGCGCAAGTGCATGCGGCAACCTTAGCGGAAGGTCAACAAGTAGTGGTAAAAATCGTTAGGCCGCACATTAAAGCCGTGATTTGTAAGGATGTAGACTTACTGTATGTGTTGGCTTTTTTGATCGAAAAGTTTTTCGAACATGGCAAGCGTTTGCGTCCCAGAGAATTGGTGTGTGAGTTTGAGTACACTATTTTTGATGAGTTAGATTTATTGCGTGAAGCGGCCAGCGCTTCGCAGCTACGCCGTAATTTTTCCCACTCCTCTTTGTTGTATGTGCCGCAGGTGTATTGGGAGTACACGCATAAGCAGGTCTTGGTGATGGAGCGTGTCTACGGCGTACCGATTGCGAATGTCTCTGAGTTGCGTCACAGACAAACTAATATGCGACGCTTAGCCGAAAATGGCGTGGAGATTTTCTTTACGCAAGTATTTCGCGACAGTTTTTTTCATGCAGACATGCACCCAGGCAATATTTTTGTCGACGTGAGTGATCCACAGCGACCGTGCTACAAGGCGGTAGATTTTGGCATCATGGGTACGCTAGATGCCAAGGATCAGCGTTATTTAGCTGAAAATTTATTAGCCTTTTTTAATCGCGATTACCGCCGTGTCGCACAGTTACATATTGAGTCGGGTTGGATACCCGCGACGACGCGGGTCGCACAGTTTGAAGCAGCCGTGCGCTGTGTGTGTGAACCTATTTTTGAATTGCCGCTGAGCGCCATATCTTTTGCGCGGGTACTGTTACAATTATTCCAAACCGCAAGCCGCTTTCAAATGCCGATTCAACCACAGTTGATGTTGTTGCAGAAAACTTTATTCAACATAGAGGGCTTAGGTAGACAGCTATACCCTGAATTAAATTTGTGGGAAACAGCAAAGCCCTTCCTGCAGCGTTGGTTAAAACGACAGTTGGGGACGAAAGCCTTTTTACGCCAGGTGCGTAGCAACAGCCCATATTGGTTAGAAAAGTTGCCTGAGTTGCCGGATCTCTTATATCGTCAGTTGACGCGCCTTGATAATCCGCAGCTGGTTGTGGCTGAGCAGCCATCACGTGGCCTATCCCGCTGGAGCAAAGTCTATTATTTTTGTGCTGGCGTCGTCGTCGCGTTGCTGTGTAGTGTGGTGTTAAGTGATATAGTGCAGTGGAAGTGGTGGTGATGTTATACCCTGTATGCGCTGTACTCTGGGTTAAGTGGGTGCGCTCCACTGTATGCCAATAGTAACTATTCAGCAAATTTACGATGTTGCGCGAAAACACAGTGTTTTCTTTAGGCGATGGGAATGCCGTTAAGCCCAGTTTTACTGAGTAGGGGTCAAATCAAAGGTAACTATTCTGCATTTTGCTGAATGGTCACTATCAATAAGGAGATTGTGATGGGATTAAGTGGCATAAGTCCGGGATCATTATTGTTAATTTTAGTGATTGTCGCGTTGATCTTTGGCACCAAAAAACTGCGTTCTATGGGGCGCGATTTAGGGGGTGCGGTTAACGATTTTAAACAAGGCTTGCACGGTGAGCGCGCCTCGATTAGCGAAGAGAGGCAAGAGTCTTCCCAGGAACAACCGCAAGATAAAAATAAGTGACTATTCAGCATGTTGCCGCGTAATTATTAAGCGAAGGGATAAGCAATGTTTGATTACAGTCTGTGGGAATTGCTACTCATCTTGCTGGTTGCGCTGTTGGTGATAGGCCCTAAGCAGTTACCTGCCGTGGCGAATAAGTTGGGTTTGTGGCTGCGGTACTTACGAAACATCGCGGTGGCGTTGCGTCATGACTGGCATACCCAGCAGTCATCACAAACCAATCCCACACCCGATCACAAACGAACAGACAAAATTGATGAGTGATAGCAATGAACAATAGCTCGGTAGACGAACTGTATGTCAGATGAAACTCCGATACATCCTAAAGGGCAATTAGTCGATTATCTGTTGGAAATACGTCAGCGTTTATTGCGGGCTATTTTATTGGTGTTGTGTATTTTTGCTGGATTGTTTTACTTCGCGCAGGATTTATATACCTTGTTAGCGGAGCCGTTAGTACGGCATTTGCCGCCAGGCGATCTGATGATTGCCACCGGTGTTGCGGCCACCTTCATCACACCACTTAAGCTAACGTTCGTGTGCGCGTTGTTGTTGGCAGTCCCGATTTTATTGTATGAGTTGTGGGGTTTTGTCGTGCCTGCGTTATATCAGCACGAGCGACGCTGGGTGTTTCCGTTGTTGTTGTTGAGTACTTTGTTGTTTTTTGCTGGCATGAGCTTTGCGTATTTTGTGGTATTTCCACTCGTATTTTCTTTCTTCGTCAGTTATGTGCCCACAGGAGTTAGGTTAATGCCGGACATTAGCCGTTATTTAGATTTTGCCTTAAAGCTCTTGTTTGCGTTCGGTTTTGCATTTGAGGTACCGGTTGCCGTGTTATTGTCCGTGCGTTTTGGCTTGACTACGCCGGCACGTCTCGCGCAACAACGCCCTTATATTGTGGTATTGGCGTTTATTATCGGCATGTTGCTGACTCCTCCCGATGTTATTTCTCAGGTACTATTGGCCGTACCGCTGTGGTTGCTGTTTGAATTAGGCTTGCTGGGGGCGCGTTTGCTCGTGCCGACAGCACGAAATTTTCCCCGTTCGCCCTGAGGAGGCGAAGCCGTCGCGAAGGGCATCGTCGCGAAGGGCGTAAACGCATTATTACCCATAAACATCATGCATTAGCAACATATTGTCACTGTACAAAGCCACCATCATCTACTACTATCCGTACGATAAGTGTCAATTCTGCTGGCCTGGACAGCAGGTTTTTATTCATGATGAGACGGTGCACTATGTCTAAACCACGACTATTAACCGGCGATACGCCAACAGGGCGTCTTCACTTGGGGCATTGGGTCGGTTCGTTAGAGAACCGTGTTGCGTTACAAGAGGATTACGCGTGTTATTTTTTGCTGGCTAACATGCATGCGTTTACGACGCGGCTGGAGCATCCCGATGCGATTCGGCAAAGCGTTTTTGATATTACGCTGGATTATTTAGCGGCGGGGATAGATCCACAAAAAAGCACGATCGTGGTGCAATCAGAAATTCCTGCGATTGCTGAGTTGACGTTTTTATTTAGTATGTTAATACCTTTCCCACGCTTGATGCGCAATCCGACGATTAAAGATGAAATACGCGACAAAGGTTTGGGTGATAATTATTCGTTTGGTTTTTTACTCTATCCTGTGGGTCAGGTCGCGGATATCTTGGCGTTTCGGCCCGAGTTGGTACCGGTGGGTGAAGATCAGATCCCGCATTTGGAACTGGCGCGTGAAGTCGCACGGCGGTTTAATCAATTGTACTGTGGTGTTGATCCACATACGGAAGATAAACAGTATGTGCAAGCCGGTGGTTTGTTTCCTGTGATCGAGCCTAAGGTAGGTCGGGTGCGGCGTTTAGTGGGGACGGGTGCGCCCAACGCACAGGGTCAATTGCTTAAAATGAGTAAGTCGCTTAACAACGCTATTTTGCTGAGTGACGATGCCGATACCGTGCGTCAGAAGGTCATGCAGATGTATACCGATCCGACGCGGTTGCGTGCCTCCGATCCGGGTAATGTTGTCAACAATCCACTGTGGATTTTCCATCAAACATTTAACCCCGATACGGCATGGGTGGAGCAAGCGCAGGCGCAATACCAACACGGTGGTATCGGTGATGTGGAATGCAAGAAACGCTTAATCGAGGTGCTCATTGCCTTTCTTGAACCGATGCACGCGCGACGCCAACAGTATGCGGCGCATCCGGATGCGATATTGGCTATTTTGCAGCAAGGCGTAGCGCGTGCGAATGCCGTTGCCGAACACACCTTAGCGTTGACCAAACAGGCGATTAAACAAGATTACGGTTCACGGCGTTGGCATGATTAGCGCAAGAACGTATTCCCGTATAGATAGTTGCTTATTGCACGTGGATCAGATGCTGCGTGCATTCACAGCCAATCAAACCGCGCGTCGGCCACACCCAGCCGCACAGGTGCAGAACGGCGAGCTGTCCGCAGAGCAACAACAGCTGTCGGCGCGCTTGATGCGGGTCAACCACGCGGGAGAGGTGGCCGCACAGGGCTTATATCACGGTCAGGCGTTCGGTGCTAAAACGGCGACGCTAGCGACACACCTACAGCAAGCTGCGTTGGATGAGGGTGAGCATTTAGTGTGGTGTGCTCAGCGTGTCGCACAGCTGGGTAGTCATGTCAGTTACTTTACGCCGGTTTGGTACGCGGGCGCATGGATGATAGGTTGCGGGGCTGGATATTTGGGCGATGCGTGGAGTTTAGGTTTTGTTGTTGAAACGGAAGTACAAGTGGAACAGCATCTGCGTGGGCATCTGCAGCGTTTACCGGTGGCCGATCGCCAGAGTCATGCAATTTTGGAGCAGATGCAACGTGATGAAATAGCGCACGGTGCCGCTGCAATGCATGCTGGCGCGCGCGTGTTGCCAGGGGTGATCAAGATAGTCATGCGTGCGTGTGCAAAAGTGATGACTGGCGTTGCATTTTGGTGGTAAGTGGTGATGGGATGCGTTGTTTCAGGGGTGTTTACACGGTAATAAAGCGGCGATCCAAGTGAAGGATTGCTAAAAAAGAACAAGGAGAGCGTGTGTGCGGCAACATATGACATTATTAATTTACGGCTTTGCGGTGTTCTCTATGTTTTTTGGTTCGGGTAATCTAGTATTTCCATTGCAAATTGGTCATCTTGCCGGCGTGCATTGGTTCGCCGCATTTATGGGATTAGTGCTCACCGGTGTTCTGCTGCCGTTTCTGGGTTTATTTGTGATTAAGTTATATCACGGTAGTTACGTTGCGTTTTTTGCCGAAGCAGGTGAATTGGCGCGTGTGTTGTTGCCTATGCTGACGCTAGGGCTGATAGGTCCGTTTGGAGTGATTCCGCGTTGCATCGTGGTGGCTCATGGCGGTATGACCTATCTTTTTCCGCATTTATCACTGGCCGTATTTAGTATTCTTTTCTGTGTGGTAACCGGTTTACTGTGTCTGCAAGAACAATTTATGGTGCGGGTATTGGGTAAATGGATGAGCCCGGTGTTGTTGGTCGCATTGAGCGTGTTAATTTTTATGGGGATCAAGCATGCTCCTGCGATTGGTATGGTCACGGACGGTGGTATGCGAGAGGCATTCAACCTAGGCTTCTTAACCGGTTATCAGACGATGGATTTGTTTGGCGCCTTTTTCTTTTCTGCGTTAATTTTCTTGCAAATACAACAAACCATGCCAGTCACAGCAACTTTGCCTGATGTCATACGTTTTGCCATCAAATCCAGTGTGGTGAGTGCCTTGTTGTTAGGTGCGGTATATGTGTGTTTTGTATTTTTAGGCGCACATTATGCCGCATTCTTGGCGCATGTGGAGCCGCAAACCCTGTTGCCAACCATTGCTTACCAAGCCATGGGGAAACAGGGGGTGCTGTTTATTGCAGTTGCCATGTTGTTGTCCTGCTTAACGACTGCGGTGGCACTGAATAATGTGTTTGTACGCTATGTGCATGGGCTGTTACAGGGCGGGCAGCGACAATTGATGCTATTGTTGGTTGGCGCTGGCGTTATTTCTTTTGGTTTTTCTCTGCTTACATTCAATGGCATCGCCGCATTTTTAGTGCCTATACTGCAAGTATTATATCCGGGGATGATTGCACTGACGCTATTGTGTATCGTGACGCGCAAGTATAAGTCGGTTAAAATCGCGGTTTTTTATGTTATTTGTGGCCTCATGTTGCTTAAGCCATGGCACTATCTTTAGCGCATGGTTTAAGTTCAACGTGAACGAGGGCAGGGGGAGATGACATTATGTCAGATGAAATCAGTATTGCGAGCCAACAGTTGCCATTGAATGATGCACCTTTGGGAAAGCGATCTGCCTATGTGACGCAGTACCAGCCCGCGTTACTCTACCCCATTCCACGCCAACTAAAGCGCCAAGAAATCGCTGTGCCTACACCGTTGCCTTTTACCGGATTTGATACGTGGAATGCTTATGAAGTCTCGTGGTTAAACCCTAAGGGTAAACCGGTAGTTATGCTTGCACAATTTGATATTGCCTGTGATTCCGTTAACCTCATAGAATCGAAATCGTTTAAGCTGTACCTCAATTCATTTAATCACAGCGTATTTAGCAGCGCGGATGCAGTCAAAGTCATTTTACAACAAGACATCGCGCGCACTGCCGTGGGTAGTGTGCATGTGACTTTGCATGAGATAGAAGATTTGACCGGGCAGGCCTTAGCAAATTTTAGCGGCGAGTGCATTGATGCTATCGATGTGGTGTGTGATACCTACACGGTACATCCTGCTTACTTAAGCAGTGAGGCTAGGCATCAGGTGACAGAAAGCTTGATTTCACATGTGCTCAAATCCAATTGTCTCGTCACCGGGCAGCCGGATTGGGGTTCGCTACAAATCGCCTATCACGGTCCACAAATAGATCGCGCTGGGTTGTTAAAATACATTGTGTCGTTTAGAAATCATCCTGAATTTCACGAGCAATGTGTAGAACGTATTTTCATGCATATCCTGCAACGTTGTCATCCCACGCGTTTAACCGTGCACGCCCGCTATACGCGTCGCGGCGGATTGGATATCAATCCAGTACGCAGTACCCATGCAATTGCACCGCAAGCCAATATCAGAATGGCGCGGCAATGAATGTGTGTGGTGCCGTCTTGAAGTGGACTGTATTTGAAGTGTTGAGCAAATCATTCAAAGATAGGTGTGTTGCACTTCGTGTTTGAATTTTCCGGTTGATAAAAAATAAACGCAATAAAGAGATAATAACCATGGCAAATTTCGATGAAGCAGATCGCCGCCTACTTAGCTTACTTGCCACACATTTAAGCCCTGGATTAACCGACCATTTTGAAGTAACCGCTCCATTTACTGTGTTGGTTATTCAGATACCCGCGGATTTTTACCTCGAAGTAGGTGGTGAGCGGGTACGTAAAATCAAATTTTTTATCGATGATAGAGATTACTCGCGTCAGTCCTTGCTGAATACACCCTCGCGTCGTGCGTTATTTCAATTAGTGTTTGTTGCCGATGCTAGGAAGCCACATAAAAGGTTTTTCCATCTCAATTTTGATTTCTTAGATGATTTTTTTAAAATACCGCATCAAAAGGCACTGATGGTCATTGCGAGTGTTTATTCCGCGCAGAGAACCGTGCAGCAGATCCATGCGTTTCTTACTGATACCTCGCAGGAAAGCCGACTCTTAAGCGTATTTAAATTTAAGGGAATTTTTGCTGAACAATACAATGCTATTAAGAAAAATTTAACTAACGTAGAGAGAAAGGCACTACAGCAATCGGTTGCAGATGTGCGTAAGCAATTTTCAACAGAAACCATCCTCAACGCCCAAGCTGACTACGACAAGTTGGAGGCGTATATGCAGTTAACTAATATTCATTATTTGTTAGCTAAGTTAGCGTGTAGTGTCGATAGAACCCGTGCGCAAGATGGCTTGAAGTCAATAAACTGGCCTGCCGCTGACCTGACTAAAGTATATGATGATTCCAAGATACATGATGTGTACCAAATGATTCATACCGCTATCGCACATGAGGCGCGCTCGGTAGTTGCAGGGAAACCACAGCATTCTAAGACAGTCATCTTGCTTGCGGGGTGCGGTCAGGCTGACGAGGCGGAACCTATACTTAAGCAATTGCAAGCAATTGATTCCGTCACACACATTTATCTGGCAGGGTTTGATATTAATCAAAAGAGTTTAAAGCATGCGACGAGGCAAGCGAGTGAACTTAGGCAATCCTATACGAAGCTTAAGCAGACGCATTTTTTTGCGATAAATTTGTTTGAGCAGACACCTAACAATGTCTTATTGCAAGCGTGGCAGGATGCGTGCACGCGGTTGGGTGTTGCAAGTGCTGATGGCGCTGACATGACGGTTATTTGGATATTCAGTGGTGTTTTAGCGGCACAAGTATGCCCGAACACAATGACGGCATTGCGCGTTTTACAGTGGGCAAGGCAATTGCCGCGGTGTGACGCGTTGCTAGCTGCTAGTTTTACCCCGGTCATGATCAATAAGTACATGGCCAGAGGCGTGGGATTTTCCATGCGGAGCGTACGTATGGCTGATGAACGATTTCCTTTGTTATGCCATTTGCAAAAACTAGATGAACACGCATATTATGCGGCGGCTTGTAAATATGAGTCCATGATAGTGTTGAATATGTCAGTGAATGTGGTGGGTGATTTGCGCTATATAGAACAACATTATCCGGAAAAATTCACTACGAGCCTGTGTGTAGATTTGTGTAGAATTTCTCTTAATCTGAAAGATGTCGACGCGCTTCTTGCGTTGATTTTAAAAATGACTGCTTTACAGTATATACGCTTTGCCGCTAACGATGGTGAGCCGGGTTCTTTGTTGTATGATCCGATTCGGTTTCTCGCCTGGAAACTCAGTAAGGCAGACAGACAGCAAAAGCCTGTTATTTATACCTTACCTGATTCTCCGCAGCCATTGGCATTACCGCCACTGTCCAACGCGCAGGTGCGGACCATGTATAATGCGGATCCTGCGCGCAAAGCACCCAACTTATCGCGGACGTTGCTGGGGATGTTTTCTGCAGCGCCTTATGTGATGCCTAAGGCAAACGCTGTGTCGTCATATACTACGCTGACGCATAATAAGTAGTCTTTTTTGGTAATTATTCAGCATTTTGCTGAATAGTTACCCTTGATTTTACGCCTACCCAGTAAAACTGGAACGGCGCTCAAGGGGAGAATCCCCATTGCGTAAAGAAAACACCGAACTTTCAATGTAAAATCATAATGCCTTACAACTTTGTTGAATAGTCACAGCGTTTATACCAACGGTTGTATCGTCGCTAAAAGGAACAAACACCTACCTGCATTGATTTGACATGAAAATAAAAACGCGGTAGCTTGCAGGTGTTCTATTTAGGCTTTTGTTGATTTAATTGATGTGGAGAACGTTGGGTTTGCGGGTGCAAAAATGTTATTTCTTTTGTCAATTATTTGAAAAAAATCAAGAGAAGCACTGTATGAAAAAAACTTATTTTTATAACCGTCACCTCAATGAAGCAAATGAAAGTTATGTGGTTCATTTTATTTTTTCTATCAAAGCAGCATTAACGCTCATTACTGCTGGCCTCGCTTTATTTATTCACGCAATAGTACCCTTTCTATTTACCACGACCGCTAGCCGTACCGTGAAAAAAATCAACGACCAGATGCAACATAGAGCGAGGAATAAATCGCTGGATAAGGTCAATTAATTTTTTGCCACTATCGCTATGTAGCAAGCGATTAACTGCTTACCTTTGATTTGATGCTTAGCCCAGTAAAACTGGAACGGCGTTCAAGGGGGGATCCCCATCGCGTAAAGAAAATACCATATTTTTAAGAAAAATCGTAATGCCTTGCGAATTTGCTGAATAGTTGCCAAATTTATAAAATTATTGCACCGTCATGAAGCTCTTTTCTGTTAGGATGGACGATGACAACAACAGTTCAGGCTTGGCACGATGGGCTACGGCTGACGTATCATTAGTTACTTCATTAGAAGTGTAGTCGTAGCAGACATATGTTGATTTAATAAAATTGTTTTGTTTATGTGAGGGATGATTCATTGCACGAGGATAACGTAACATCAACACAAAGAATAGCCCAATTATTGCAGGAGCAACTTCCGCTCAGGCGCGGACAAGTGGGCGATGATTTTGTTGGGATAGGGCAGTATCCTGCCTCGGGAATAAAAAATTCACTACACGGTAATCTATACCAACTCAAATTATTGACGTTCTTTCTTTGCCAAGGCGCACAACAGGGTTATGATTTTTGCTTAGCCACAGAAATGGATGCCGCCGAAAAATTTGATGATTTGGTATTTAGATATCAAGTACCCCGGCAAGAGCAGTATCATTACCGTTTTTTGCAAGCTAAACACAAGCAAGATGTTAGCAAAGTTATTGATTGGGGAGCGTTAACTACTACCGATGAAGGGGAATTCGATTTAAAGAAGTATTTTCGCTCTTTTCTTACGGTGCGTCAGCATATTGCTGACGCTAAGTTATTACCAGGCAACATACAGGATTGTATTCTGTGCACTAATATCACTTTAGCTGCATCTGTCATATCGTTTTTGGATGAGATCAGTGAGCCAGATCCATTTTTTAACTTTAATGCAACCGAGGCTAAGCGTTATCGCTTTAAACCGCAGTTTGCTGAGCGTCAAGCGCTAACTACCTTGTTTACCGCAAATAATGAGTTGGAGTTGCTGGCGCAGCTACTCGTGGGCTATACGTTAAACCAAGAAAAGATTAAGTTAACAACGGGCTTAGTTAAGAAATATCAACATGCGCTCACTACGATTTTAGCTAAGTCAGCTAAAGGTAAAGCTAAATTCAAGCCCACATTTGTTAATGATTTCCTCACGTTGTCAGCCAATACTAAAGCCTTGCGCACGGCATTTATGCGTGGGCTCAGCCGCCATCAGTTGACCCCGGAGGATTTACTCACGCGGGAGTTAGATGTTACAGATGGTGTATTTAAAGAGATTCAAGGGAATCTAGATTTCCCTCCTGCGACAACGACAGATGACGTGAATGCATTTTTAGGCTGCTTTGTGTTGGCGGTGGGGCAACCCAATCAAGCAGAATTAAGTAAGGTACTGGAAAGTAAGCTCAGTCATGTGCTCAATCTGGGCGATGGCTTTGTCTGGGCTGCCTCATTGGAGAAAAAAGTCCTGAACTGGATGCAAGAGAAAACCGGTTCCTTCATCAATCATCAACATGCCACGAATTTTTTTAGTGATCTGCGTGCGCAGCTTGCTAGTTTTATGTTGATAGGGCCTACACAATGGTATTGTGCTGTACACAGAAAAACACAGATTCACTTTGCCAAAGCTCTAGCGATAGATGATTTTTGGCAAGGGTCCGCACGTTGTTTGGTATTACACACCCAGCAACTCATGCATTTAGTCATGCTTAACCTGTTACAGGTGGTACATGCGCGGGCTGAATATCAAGCACAAGATACTAAGCTAGTATTGTCTGCTGCCATGGCGTTAGATTTACAGGAAGATATAAGGCAAGCGCTCTCTGTTACGTCGTTACGTTTGGTCATTTTAGAATGTGACCGCGCATTAACGGCAGAACAGGTGCAGCAACTATTAGCTATTTGTCAGCACGTGCTGAGTAGGGAGAATATAAAACTCATCGTGATCTGCGAAGAAAAAACAGTGCTACACCAACAATTAAGTGCATTAGCACAACCTCCGCTCTTTAAAGCAGTGACACCTCACATTACCGATCTCAGCGAAGATGCCGTGAATAGTTTTGCACAACGCACAGTAACGGTGTCTGGAGAAACTACGACCTTAGGTCAACTAACCAATGGTTTTGATGCCAACGCGCGTCGTGCTTTTTTAACCGAAGCACTTTTTCCTGTGTTGGTCGAGGCAAATAGCTTAGAAGTACCCGAGTACCTAACAATAAGAATGAAGGATTTTGCCAAAAGTTGTTATATCAAGCGCACAATGACGCGATCAACAACAATTGACATGAATAAATTGGCTCAAGCGAGTGCCGATCGTTTTGTTATTGCTAATACCACTGTCACCGCGATGCAACAATATTTCTCTGCGCAAGCGGTGATGAGTATTCGCAACCTAGATGGCACAGACCTATCACAAGTGCGTTGTGTCATTTTAGAGACTGGATATGTATCGGCGCAATTGAGTGAGGTAAGCAAAAAATTTCCCCATGCATCCATACATCTCTTAGTCATGAGCGATGGCGTCTTGCTCTGGCAAGATAGTTATGGCGGTTTAGGTAACTTACGCGATTATTTACTGCCGGGGTCCTCTGCTGTCACAGCGGCAGAAGTCACTTTTACACCGGGGCAAGTAACGATTATTTCCGCTATACCCGGCATGGGTAAATCTGCTGTACTGGAACATCACTGTGATGCGCACCCACAGCATGTGCTGCATCTGCGCTTAAAAGTCAATAATACCATGCTGAGTGAAGCACATGTGGATGGTATCGATGATGTGATGACATTGTTGTGTGCCATGGCGGGTTTAACCACGCCGTTTGCGCAACACTATGTGGCATATCGCTTGCGTTATGTGCCCGACTTAATTTTGCAATTGGACGGTTTTGATGAAATCGCTGTAGCAGCGCAAGACACCGTGATAGCCATGGTAAAAAACCTACGTCAGCAATCACCCACGCTACAGGTGGTGATCAGTACGCGCCCTGAGCTTTGCCGTAAGTTAGAAAATCAATTTTCCCAGCTCGCGTATGATTTGGTGCCGCTTAGCTTCGACGATCAGGTTAACTATCTCATGCAATATTGGAGCATGTGGCATAAGCTAGATAGCAACGATGCAACGAGTCAGGCTAAATTAGACAAGTATGCACGCGAATTAATTCAGCAGTTTACGGCGGGAATCACCGACACAGAGGCGGGTTTTTTGGGTGTGCCTTTACAAGCGGCCATGTTAGCCGAAAGTTGCAAGCATGATTTTCTGATCTACTTTCAGCAAGAGGCAGTAATCGTTAGTTGCTTGCTTGAACGCTTGAATGTATTGAGCCTATACCAAAAATTTGTACGCGAGAAGTATGTTATTTATATGCAGGGTAAGCAATCGTTACCTAACGAGCTTGTATTAGCTCATGCCATGCAAGAGGCATTGAATAAATCCCATCAAGTGTTAGCCTTTACGCGCTTTTTCCCGGATTATCTGCCACGCATGCAGCAATGTATCGGTGTCACGCTACTTGCTCCGCAACAATTGCTGGCGGTTGGCGTGGTTACGTTAAATGACGATGCTATCGATTTTGTGCATCGCACCTTTGCTGAATACTATATTGCTACGCTAATAGTAGATTATATGTCATTACCCAATGATCATGCGTTATACCAATTGGCGCGCCAACTGTACGCAGAACAATTGCATAAACCACGTTATCAGGTGATTGTGCATTTTATTGGTTTGCTGCTGAGTGATACGGACAACGTGCAAGCAAAATCTTGTTGGCATGGTTTGAGAGACAGCCTATTGTGCGACCTGGAACGCGATCGTCAAGCGTGTATTCACTTAGCAAAAGATGAAGGTGAGGTGGTTGCCGATGAGCGTGACGAAGTTTCCGTTACCCCGACTTGCTTAGCGGAAAAACTGCAGAAATTATCTGAATTAGAGAGAGGTAATTTTGATGACGTAAAACATAAAATTGATGATATTTTATTTGAGATTAGTACCCTCGCATGCAGTGAGTTTAATAGTGATGCACTGCTACCTGTTTTGGATAAATTATCTGGTTTTATCTCATCAAATTGGAGACATCGCTATAAATACTCAGGTTTGTGTGCGTGGACCACGGTTGCTAAGCGCTGCATTCAACAATTGTATGCGCAGCAACAAACACCTTCTGAGGCACTAACGTCAGCATTGCAGTGGGTGAGTACGCTATCCAGATTAAGCGGTGGCACTTCACTCAGTGATAGTTATAAAAAAAGCGCAAATGAGAACATCAATTACTGGGAGACTCATACTACACCGATGTTAGCGTTGATCGCGCGAGAACAGCAGATCGATGCCAATTATTTACAAACACTCAACGCTGAAAAAATAGCCCTGCTCGTGCTAGTGGGGAAAACGCTTGATCGAGAAGAATATCAATCCGTTTGTCGGCAGCATAAAATATTTAGCGATAATGCTGACTATCAGCACTTGCTGGAGCAAGTGGGTGGTGATGCTATAGATTATGCCGTAGTACAGTTGCTCCGCTTAGGTCACTTTAAGACGCTATCAGCACTGCTAAAGCGTATGCCAGTACAATTAAATGAAGAGCAATGCGCAAAGATACTGGTTAAGTTTGATGCCTTATGCAAAGAAGACTATTACCAAGATTTAATGCTCGAGCTAGCCCAACAAACAATACACCTACCATCTATTAAAAAACTTTTGCTAGACAAGCGAGCGGTATCTATCATCGATAAAATAGTGGAAAAAAATGAAAAATTTAATTTAACTGCAGCAGACATGCAGCATCTGTGTTCTGGTCAGCATCTTACTTGGTTAGAAAAGGCCGGTGCACGTTGGGTCTTGCGTTATAAAGTATTATCACGTGAGTTGGCGACAGTATTTACTGCTGTTTACCATGAAGACCGAATTAATGGTTTTCATACAAACTATGTGCCCTGTATTTTTGAAGGGTTAGCATTAAAACTGTTACCTAGCGTAGCGACGCGCCAAGCACGCGACATTAATACCTATGCGTTTTTGCAACTGGTCAGTGAAAGTTTACATTTTTCAGTAAACTATCATGAGAGCCGCAGAATGCATACCGATGAACTCAGGCAACTGTGTGCAGTGATGGAACGCGTGTTAAATTTAGATTTTTTAACCCAGCCGTATCTTCTTATTGTTATTGATTGTCTCATTGGCGTAGTCAAGGCGATCAACGGACAGCTTCTCGTCACTGATCAGAACATTGTTGTATTTGATAATGCACACGACATGGATTATCGCTTGTCGGTGCATGCGCAGGCTAGCATGGTCTCGGTGTTGCGTTGGCGCTTACAGCATCCGACGTCTGATGCCATGCCTACGGCGCTATATCCAGCACAACAACGGGTTATACCAAGGCGTACGGGTGGACAGGCTACCTCATTATTATTAATGCATCCTGCGCCAGTATCCACTCAGTTAGCGGTGGGTACCACTGATGATATGTTATATGCCATCAAACTTCCCTATTAACCACAAGCCGCTTGATAATCCTCTACACTGCCATCAAAACGCGTGAGTTTACCCGCATCGATCACATACAATTCATCGACCAATGCGCGTAGCAGATAGCGATCGTGTGATACCAGTAGCATGGCTCCGGTGTAGGCTTGCAAGGCAAAGGTTAAGGCTTGACGCATTTCCAAATCTAAGTGGTTGGTCGGTTCATCGAGCAACAGCAAATTAGGCCGCTGCCAAATAATGAGGGCCAGTGCAACTCGCGCTTTTTCACCACCGGAAAATTGGTGTAAGGGTGCGAGCATTTGTTCGCGACTAAAACCAAAGCTACCCAAATAGCCCAGCAGTGCTTTTTCGGTTTGCTGTTTATCGAGATTACGTAACAGGGTGAGTGCACAGTTATCTAAGGGTAATTGATCTACTTGATGTTGGGCGAAATAGCCAATGGCGAGTCCCGACGGTCGTTCTACCTCACCGGCCAATGGCGCAAGCTCGCCACAGAGTCCCTTAATCAGCGTACTCTTACCTGCACCGTTAATGCCTAAGAGTCCGATGCGCTCGCCTGCCATAATACTCAGCTGCACTTTTTTCAGTATCGGTTGTGCGGCATAACCCAAATCGACTTTTTGCAAAATCAACATCGGATTAGGCATGCGTGCCGGTTCATGAAACTTAAATGAAAACGGAGAATCGGCATACACTGGCTGAATCAAGTCGAGTTTTTCAATCGCTTTGAGTCGACTCTGTGCTTGCTTGGCTTTAGATGCCTTGGCACGGAACCTATCCACAAAACTTTGCATGTGTGCTAGATGTGTTTGTTGTTTACGGTATTGTGCTTGTTGTATCGCTAAGGCTTGCGCGCGCAGGGTTTCAAATTGTGAATAGTTGCCGGTGTAGATTTTCAACTGGCCTTTGTCAATGTGTGCAATCTGGGTGACAATTTTGTCGAGAAAGTCCCTGTCATGCGAAATAATCAAAATAGCACCGGGATAGCCACGTAAAAAGTTTTCTAGCCAGATGATGGTTTCCATGTCCAAGTGGTTGGTCGGTTCATCTAGTAATAGGAGTTCGCTAGGTGCAAACAAGCAACGTGCGAGATCCAGCCGCATGCGCCAACCACCAGAGAATGCATGGACGGGTTTAGTTAAATCCTCTTGGCTAAAGCCCAGTCCCAGTAAAATTTTAGCGGCGCGGCTAGTTGCACTGTAACCATCGATGTCATGTAACTGAGTATGGCAGTGCATGACAGTGCTGTAGTCTTGTACTTGTTCTGCTTGCTGCAGTGCGGAAAAAATAGCAGCTAAGGTTTTATCGCCGGAAATTGTGTAATCCAAGGCAGAGACAGCCAGTGCGGCGACTTCTTGGGCGAGGCTATTTATTTGTAGATCTTTTTTCGTATGAATGTTACCGACCGTGACTTCTAGATCACCGAGGATGGCGGAGAACAGCGTACTTTTGCCGCAGCCGTTGCTACCGACTAAGCCTACGATGTCTTTATTGAATAAGCCGAGATTGACGTTTTCCACTAAGGGTTTTGCGCCGCGTGCGACCGTGACATTGGTGAGTGTTAGCATGGTGTTTTTTCCTCATAGTCGCATAAATCGCGAATGATACAGTGGGCACAGCGTGGGTGACGCGCGGTGCAGGTGTAACGTCCGTGTAAAATCAGCCAGTGATGTGCGTTTTTTTTAAATGCGTCGGGAACCACGCGCAGTAAACCTTGCTCGACGGCCGTCACGGTTTTACCCGGCGCAAGTCCGGTACGATTGGCCACGCGAAAAATATGTGTATCCACCGCAATGGTGGCTAAACCAAATGCGGTATTTAACACTACATTTGCGGTTTTTCGCCCCACACCGGGTAGTGCTTCTAACGCGGCACGTTGTGCCGGGACTTGACCTTGATGTTGGGTGAGTAAGATGGCGCACATGCGATGAATATTTTCGGCTTTTGTATTATATAAGCCGATGCTTTTGATATGGGTTTTCAGTTGTGCTACACCCAACGCATACAGGGTTTGTGGTGTATTGGCCACGGCAAATAGTTTTTCCGTGGCGCGATTCACACTGACATCAGTGGCTTGCGCAGAGAGTATGACCGCGACTAATAATTCAAACGGCGATTGATAGATCAATTCGGTAGTGGGGTTTGGGTTGGCTTGTTGTAAACGCGTAAACAACGCGTGACACTGTTGTTTATTCATGGGTGCACGAGAGATCAGCGAGTTCAAGAATACGTTGTCTGACATCTTGCATCAATTGCTCGCGTTCTTCGTTGCGATAGTGCTTGACTGCAATGGGTTCGCCTACGTGTACTTCTACGGTTTGTCCGTAGCAAAAATTCAAGGTGTCTGCCGGTAAGATGTGATCGGTGTAACGCAATCCTACCGGAATAATGATTGCGTCGGTTTGCATGGCTAACATGAAGCCGCCCTTTTTAAACCCGCGTAGTTTGCCATTGCGCGTACGTCCGCCTTCCGGTGAGATCCACAATACTACGCCTTCCTGCATGCGCTGCGTCGCAGCGCTGAGACTTTGTATGGCGTGTTGCCGATTATTTCGATCGATACACACAAACTCGCCGACTTTGAGGGCATGGCCCCAAATCGGAACGCGGAACAATTCTTTTTTTCCAGCCATGCGTAACGTGGAATCGGGAAACGCGAGAAATAATAACGGGATATCGTAATGGCTAGCATGGTTACTCATGATGATGTAACGCTGGCCGGCGTGTAGGCGCACTTGTTGTGGATTATAAATGCGGTATTGTGCCTTGACGATGGCTAACATGCGTGTCGCCCAGCAGTGCACGTAGCGATCGCCTTTGCCACGCGTAAAGCGCCCCGTATATACCAAGAGGATCACCCGCAGCGAAAGGATCAGGGTGGCCCATAGCGAGCAGGTAATAATGCGGTATTTTTGCCAGAGATTAACCTGCATAGTTGGTTTTCCGTGAGTTGCGTTTAGCCTGCACGCGCGCCACTGCGGCGGCAATTTCGTCGGCTTTATTGTGTGTTGTTGTATCTGTTGCGGCAGGCTTTGCTGTGTCGGCTTGGCTTGCTTGGATCGCTAAGCGTTGTTCGCGTGCCAGATAACGACGACGTGCCTGTTGCGCTTGCTGTTGTTGTTGCTTTGCATCTGGCGTAGGCAGCGTGATCAGATCGATGCAATCCATGGGGCACGGCGGCAAGCACAAGCCACAGCCGGTGCACGCTGCACTGAGTATGGTATGCATCAGTTTGCCACTGCCTAGGATGGCATCCACCGGACAGGCTTGTATGCACTTGGTGCAGCCTATACACGCGTCTTCACGAATCACGGCGACGCTTGCTGGTTTTTGGTGTTGGCGCATGTTCGGCAACAATGCGCTGATGTCTTGTTGTAGCAGCTCTCCCAGTTGCGTTAGCACGCGTTCACCGCCCGGTAGGCAACGATCCAACGTTTCCTGTGCATCAGCGATGGCTTGGGCGTAAGGACGACACGCCGCGTAACCACACAAGCCACATTGGGTCTGTGGTAACAAGGCATCGATGCGGGCAACACTACAAGGCGACTTCATCATTATTTGATGCGCATCCCAGGCAGGGCGCCTTGATCCGGTTGTAACAACCACAACTCATTACCACCAGGACCGGCGGCGAGAATCATGCCTTCTGACACACCAAAACGCATTTTACGTGGCTCCAGGTTGGCAACCAATACGGTTTTGCGGCCGATGAGTGCGTCGGGTTGGTAGGCATGACGGATGCCAGCAAAGACGTGGCGTGTTTCGCCATGGCCTAAATCTACCGTGAGCTTAAGCAATTTGTCTGCGCCTTCTACATATTCCGCGTGGATGATTTCGACGACGCGCAAGTCTACTTTAGCAAAATCGTCTACGCTGATGTTGTCTTTGATGGGTTCTGCGCGGGGGCTAGGCGTAGGTTGGTTTTCGCTTTGTGCAGCGTGTTGTAAATCCAGCATGTGTTGTTCCTCTATGCGCGTGAGTAAGGGTGTAAACAGGGTAATTTCGTGATCTAATAACTGCTCTGCACGGTTGTCCCAGGTTAGCGGTGCGCACTGCAGAAAGCGTTCGCTGGCCGCAGCGGTCGCCGGTAAAATCGCTTTGAGATACGTCATCAACACGCGGAATAAGTGCAAACCGGTGCTGCAGACGGCGTGTGCGTGCGCCGCATCGTGTTTGATGCTTAGCCACGGTTTTTCCTGATCGATGTATTGGTTGGCTTGATCCGCGAGTGCCATGATGTGACGCGTGGCTTCGGCAAAGTCGCGGGTTTCAAAGGCCTGTGCAATAGGTTCACCGGTCGTGATGAAATGATCGAGCAATGCAGTGGAATGCAGCGTGCTCGCTAGCCGGTTAGCAAACGATTGATTGATGAATTTGGCACAACGGCTCGCGATGTTGATCACCTTGCCGACCAAATCGGCATTGTTGCGATTTTTAAAATCGTCAAATTGCAAATCGATGTCACTGACATGCGGTGTGAGTTTGGCCGCAAAGTAATAACGTAAATATTCCGGGTTGAGGTGTTGTAGATAAGTCTGCGCTTTGATGAAGGTGCCGCGCGATTTTGACATCTTGTGTCCGTTGATGGTTAAAAACCCGTGCGCAAATAACGCAGTAGGGGTGCGAAAGCCCGCGCCGCGCAGTAAGGCAGGCCAGAACAAGGCGTGGAAATACACGATGTCTTTGCCGATGAAGTGGTAAACTTCAGTGTGACTGCCCGGAGCCCAGGTGCCGGTAAAGTCCAGGTCGGGATCACGGGCACAGGCGTGTTGATGGCTGGCCATGTAACCAATCGGCGCGTCTAGCCACACGTAAAAATATTTGTTGGGCACACCGGGAATGGGAAAACCAAAATACGGCGCGTCACGGGAAATGTCCCAGGCTTTTAAACCTGCATTGAACCATTCTTCTAGCTTGTTGCGCATCTCCGGTTGTAGTGTGTTGTGTTGCATCCATTCTTGCAGAAAGTCACGGTAGTGGGGTAGCTCAAAGAAATAATGTGTAGACTCTTTATAAACCGGTGTTACACCGGAGATCACCGACACCGGATTATTTAATTCGCTGGGGCTGTAGGTTGCACCGCAAGCTTCACAATTATCGCCGTATTGATCGCAGGCCGCGCAGCGTGGACAGTTACCCTTGACATAGCGATCCGGTAGAAACATCTCTTTGACCGGATCATAGGCTTGTGCGATGGTTTGGCTGCTGATGTCGCCGCGGGCGAGTAGGCGTGTATAAAAGGTCTCGACCAACTGCTGGTTCTCGGGGGAGTGAGTCGTGTAGTAATTGGTGAAATCAATCAGAAACGCCGCGAGATCGGCTTTATGCTCTTGGTGCATGGTGGTGATCAAGGCCTCGGGCGTGACGCCTTGGCGTTCGGCATGCAACATGATCGGTGTGCCATGGGCATCATCACCGCAGAAGTAATCACAGCGATGGCCACGCAAACGCTGAAAGCGCGCCCAGATATCCGCTTGTATGGTCTCTAGGATATGACCTAAGTGCAGTGCACCGTTGGCATACAATAAGCCGCTGGTGATGACGATGTGTCGTGGTTGCATGATTACCTCAATCGCATAAGACGAAGGATTTTAACAAATAAATCAGGGTAAGTCGTGTGCGGTTTATTCGTTTGCACGGGTTCTTATTGGGTAGCGCCGGCACAGGTTGGGGTTTGTTTCTCCTTTAGCTTGTGCGGCGTGTCGGTTTCGTTAGCCAACGAGCGGGGCGCTTGGAGTACCCGGAGTGATGCCTGTATGTCGAATAGTGTACTTATCATGGGAGGTAGGGGCTTGGGAAAGTAGCGGAGAATTTTGTGCCAAAACCTATTGATAATCATTATCATTTGCGATAGAGTGTCGAGTTGTATATGATACAACATATCATCAATCAACGAAAGAGGGTTATATGAAGAATAATGTTGTCCCATCGCACACTGCAGAACCGAGCGCCGAGCTTCCTGTCGATATCAGCCACATCACCGGCGCTAAGACACTGCTGTGTTTTCTTACCACCGCAGATCAAGAGGAGTTTGCGCACTTAGAGCAAGATGACTTAAACGTTATATATTTGCACTTACTGCAAACGGTGTTTGCCAAGCAAAACGAAGCAAACCTGTTGGTGTTTATCCAGCAATTGGGTGATGCAGAGGACGTAGCAGCGCGTGCTGAGTTTATCGCATCGGGCCGTGCGTTACGTGCGGCACCCGTGGCGAGCAGCAGCGACGCACAGAACGACGCATCGAGTAGCTCAACACCCGCAATCGATCCGGCAGTAGAACAGAATAAAACGCGCTATGCGCAGCAGGCAGAGCGTGCATTACAACGCTTATTAGCGTTGCGCGCCACGCAACTGCAACAAGACGCAGCGAAAACACGCTACATCCCGTGGCCTACGCTATTTGTGTGTATTACCGGTGGCTTAATCGGTTGCGGCGCGATGGTCGCCGTGGGTTGGTCGTTATTGTGGTTGTTACCATTTTTAGGGGCGGGTGCGTTTGCGGCGGGAGCGATGACCTTAATCAGCCGTTACTTAGATAAGCGTTTGCAGGCGTTACCTGAGACGGAGCGTGCGGCAGTGGAAAGACGTTATAACGTGATCAAGTTGTTCAACATGTTGGGCACAGTAGGGTTGGGACTTAGTTTGACTGGCTTGATATTGAGCCTCCCGGTGTTGTTACCCCTGTTACCCTTAGTCGCACCGATCGCATTAGGCTTTTTTGGTGGTGCCTTTATCGAGTATGTGGTGTATGAAGAACGCATACGCAAAGGCTTTTTGTTGTTCATTAAACCCAGCAAGAAAGACGCCGCACGCCACCTGTGGCTGCGCCATGTGCAGGCAGTGGAACGCGGTGAAGTGCCTACCTTACTGAGTGAAGCCGAGTTCATACAACAAAACCAGCCGGCTATCAACCAATTAGGCACACAATTAAAAATCGCCAAAGGTTTTGCCTTGTTGATCAGTGTGGGTTTTGCGGTATTGGGTTTTGTCGAAGGGATAGAGGCATTGGTGGGTATTGCCAATGCGGTATTAGCGGCCCTCGGTTCAAGTACTGTGTTGCTAACCGCAGCCGTGCCGCTGGCTATTATGATCCCGATGGCACTCATCGTAGCGGTGAGCATTAGCGGCTATCTGTGTTTCCGCTATGCGCACGTCAATACCTTAGTGAAAGAGGGTTTGTTTTCGGGTATACGGCAAAACATACAGCAGTTGTTTCAACGTCAATTTCAGCGGCCATTGGCGCAGGTGTCATCCCGCGAATTATTCTCCAGCCCGCTGTTATGGGCCTTAATCGTGTTGTTAGCGGTGGGTGCATTTGCCGCGTTTGCCTTATCCATGGCGTACTTTGGTGCGGGTGTCGCGTGTCTTGCCTTGTTGGGCGTACCCACAGGAGCGCTTGCTTATACCATCAGTGCGCTATTGATGCTGCCATCGGCGCTGATGTTTTCCTTGTATGCGATCGAAAGAAGCATGCGTACGGTGGATAAATTGCAGGATTTACTGCACAAGGCAGGGCATTACTTTGCTGCATTAAGTCTGCGCGCGTTCACCCCGGAGAATTCCATCAAAGAAAAGATGTTAGAGCTAGTCTGGCTATTTACGGTGTGGGTACTGACCTTGCATTGCTTTGCCGAAGCGGCGGTAGCTGCCTTAGGCGGTGAGAGTGAGATGTTAGGTGGCAGTGTGGTATTTTCGCGCTGCGCGGCGTTTGCCGGTGGAGTCAGCGAATTTTTGTTAGATTTTTCTTTCATGTTTGATGCGCATGGTCATAGCCATGGCATGCCGGTTGGCCAATGGTTGGGTGCGATTCGTAGTACCGTAGCGACGGCTAGCCGATCGCTGTGGGCTTGGTGTAAACGGAAGTTAGGTCACTCACACGCTTATCAGGCACACGCCGATGCAAGTGACCGTGATGTGTCGCAAACGTCAGTGCAACCCGCATCTGTTGCAAAGCCTTGTGCGCACAACCACGGCCATAGTCATGCACAGGGTCATGATCATTCACATAATCATGCGTCGACATCGGCTCCATCTGTACCCGCTACAAAGAGTTGTGCAAGTGGCCATAGTCATGCACAGGGTCACGATCATTCACACAATCATGCGGCGACGCAGGTGCAAGCCACACCCATTACAAAAAATTGTGTAAACGGTCATGGCCACGATCATGCAGATCACGATCACGGCCATCACCATGGGCATGATGTCGGCACGGTCGCCGCATGGCGTTTGTCTGATGCTACGCGTACGCGCGCATTGCAGATGGGTTTTTGGCAGCGTCCGGTAGCTAACACAGCTGCGGGGGGATTACAGGGCACGGGCAATTCGCCGTTGGTTTTAGTCAAGTAATTGCTTAGCTACCTGGTGCGTTGTACTATGCGCACCGGGTAGTGTATAGGAAGAAAACCACGTGAAAAAAGCCCAACGGCGTCAAGTACACGGTATTTTATTATTGGATAAACCGCACGGCATGAGTTCCAATGCCGCTTTGCAACGGGTAAAGACCTTGTTTTACGCCAACAAAGCCGGTCATACCGGCAGCCTCGATCCCTTAGCGACGGGTATGTTACCGATTTGTTTAGGCAAAGCCACCAAGTTATCGCAATTGCTATTAACCACAGACAAGCAGTATTGGGTGACGGCGACACTGGGCGTGCGCACCACTACCTCCGATGCCGAAGGCGACATCGTGGCGCAGCATCCCGTGCCTGAGTTTACTGCCGCCCAGTTAGAGCAGGTGTTACAGCAATTTCGCGGTGAGATACACCAGGTGCCCTCGATGTTTTCTGCATTGAAGCAGCAGGGCGTGCCACTGTATCAATTAGCACGGCAGGGTAAAGAAGTGCCGCGTGCCGCACGCCCCTTGACTATCTATGCATTGCAAGTGCTCGCTTATCAAGGTGATCAATTACAACTGCAGGTGCATTGCAGCAAAGGGACCTATGTACGTACCTTGGTTGACGACATAGGCCAAGCCTTAGGTTGTGGCGCACACGTGAGCGCATTACGGCGTTTGCAAGTGGGGCCGTTGCACGCTGCGCAGATGGTTAGTTTAGACGCGCTGTATAGTGTCGCAGAACAAGGTTACGCTGCGTTAGACAATACACTGTGGAGCCTCGAACAATTTCAAACAATATTACAAGACAGTGCGGTTTTAACATAAATCCGTTTGCCCTGAGGAGACGTGCTTGCACGTCGTCTCGAAGGGTGACATTAGAGAAACCTAATTATTCAGCTTTTGCTTGCTGCAATGTTACAAACTTTTGTTGCAGTGTAGCGTTGTCTTCGGCGTGAGCGGGATCGAGCAAGATGCAGGCCACAGGGCATACTTCCACACATTGGGGCACGTCGAAATGTCCCACACATTCGGTACAACGTTGCGGATCAATCACATAATAATCGGTGCCTTGCGAGATGGCTTGATTCGGACATTCCGGTTCACACACGTCGCAATTGATGCATTGATCGGTGATAAAGAGTGCCATAACTTAACTCTGCTGTTGTTTGTGGGTTAATGCCTGCTGTACGCAAGGCGGAACAAATTGTGCGACATCGCCGCCTAGACTGGCTATTTGCCGGATCAGGCTAGAGGAAATGTACGCGTGATCTTGGGTGGCTGTGAGAAAAATAGTTTCTAGTTCGTCACCTAATTGGCGATTGATGCTGGCGAGCTGGAATTCATGCTCAAAATCAGAAACCGCGCGTAGGCCACGTAACACTAAGCTGATGTGTTGTTGTTTAGCAAATTGCGCGAGCAAAATATCGAAACCTACCACGTCGACATTGGGTAGATGCGTGAGCGCTTGCCGGGCTAAGTCAATGCGTTCTGTTAAGTCGAAAAACGGTTGTTTAGCTGAATTTTTTGCGATCGCCACCAACACGCGCGGAAAAATGTTGGCAGCACGCTCCACTAAGTCTTTGTGTCCGTTGGTGATCGGATCGAAGGTGCCTGGATAGATGATAGTGTAGTGCATAGCGGACCGCTCTTTATCACGAAGCCCGCATTGTAAGCGATCGACACACCATACTCAAATACCGTTAGCGGTAGCGTTAGAGCAATAAACCAGCGGGCAGCAGATGATGGAACGTTTGCTGCGTGATCAGCTGCGCAACCGCGGTGATCTCGGGGGCAAAATAGCGATCTTTGTCGTAATAGGGACTCACCTGGCGTATGGCTTGATGTGCGTGTTGCAGCAAGGGCGAGGTGTGTAAGGGCGCGCGCAGGTCGATGCCTTGACAGGCCGCTAAATATTCAATGGCGAGAATATGCCGTGTGTTAGTGGCCATCGCAAGCAAGCGTCGCGCGGCGAAGGTTGCCATGCTGACGTGATCTTCTTGGTTGGCAGACGTGGGGATACTGTCTACGCAAGCGGGGTGCGCGAGTGATTTGTTTTCACTGGCCAGTGCGGCAGCCGTGACATGAGCGAGCATAAATCCGGAATTAATACCGCCGTTGTGTACCAAGAACGGTGGCAGGCCACTCAAATGCGTATCGGTCAGTAATGCAATGCGACGTTCGCTGAGTGCGCCTATTTCTGCGGCCACTAGGGCTAAGTTGTCTGCCGCCATGGCGACCGGTTCGGCATGGAAATTACCGCCGGAAAGAATGCTGTGATCAGCGACAAACACCAAAGGATTATCAGAGACGGCATTGGCTTCTATCGTGAGGGTGTGTGCGGCAAAACGTAACTGGTCTAGGCACGCACCCATCACCTGTGGTTGGCAGCGTAGCGAATAGGGATCTTGTACGCGATCACAGGTTTGATGAGATTGCCGAATGGCACTGCCATGTAACAGGTGACGATAGGCGTGCGCCACATCGATTTGGCCACGGTGGCCACGCACCGCGTGAATGCGTGGGTCAAACGGCGTATCGCTACCGGCTGCC
Organism: uncultured Gammaproteobacteria bacterium; assembly: GCA_964646995.1. Lineage (GTDB taxonomy): Bacteria > Pseudomonadota > Gammaproteobacteria > CAZYIF01 > CAZYIF01 > CAZYIF01. The sequence continues at coordinate 24,015 of CAZYIF010000014.1, read as the reverse complement.
GCATCGACACTGAGCGCGCCGCTGACCAAAGCTGCGCTGAAATCATCGGCAATAGCAAACAGTCCACGCAGTGCTAGTGCGGTTGAGGCTTGCGTACCGTTGAGTAAGGCTAAGCCTTCTTTAGCCGCCAAAGTGAGAGGCTGTAATCCGGCATGCGCTAACCCCGTTGTGGCAGGTATGATGTTGCCTGCGTAACGCACTTCACCGACGCCGAGCAGTGGTAAACTCAGGTGTGCGAGCGGCGCGAGATCACCCGAAGCGCCCACGGAACCTTGTGCAGGAATACAGGGATATACACCGTGGTTATACAGTGCTAACAAGGCATCGACCACGGCGCGGCGTACGCCCGAATAGCCGCGGGCTAAGCTATTTATTTTTAGCGCTAACAGTAACGCTACACTGTCATCATCCAGTAACTCACCTACGCCGGTGGCGTGCGACAAGACGATATTGTGTTGTAGCAACGCAATGTCTGCTTTGTCGATTTTGGTGTGGGCGAGCAAGCCAAAGCCGGTGTTAATGCCGTAGATACTATCCGATTGTTGCGCGAGCTGGGTCACCATGGCAGAGGCATCGTCGAGTGCAACATAGGCTGCAGGTGTCAATTGCAATAGCGGTCGTTCGGTCACGACAGCGCGCAGTTGGGTTAAAGTCAGGTGTCCGGGATCCAGGGTGAGTGTGGATTTAGTCATAGTGTATTTCTCGCTGAGATCATGGGTAAATCGAGATGTTGTTGCTCTGCGCACGCCAGTGCTTCGGCGTAACCGGCGTCGCAATGGCGCATCACGCCGGTGGCGGGATCGTTGGTTAATACGCGTTGCAGGCGTTTGGCAGCGGCCTCGGTGCCGTCTGCGACAATGACGACACCGGCGTGTTGGGAATAGCCAATGCCGACGCCGCCACCGTGATGGATGCTCACCCAGGTGGCGCCACTGGCGCAGTTCAATAAGGCATTGAGTAACGGCCAATCGGCAACGGCATCCGAGCCATCACGCATACTTTCAGTTTCGCGATTGGGGCTGGCAACGGAGCCTGAGTCTAAGTGATCCCTACCAATCACCAGCGGGGCATCCAACTCGCCGCGTGCCACCATTTCATTAAACGCAAGGGCGATTCTGGCACGTTCGCCTAGACCCAACCAACAAATGCGTGCGGGTAAGCCTTGAAATTGAATGCGTGTTTTTGCCATGTCCAACCAGTGGTGTAAATGCGGGTTATCTGGGATCAGTTCTTTTACTTTGGCATCGGTTTTATAAATGTCATCCGGATTACCCGATAAGGCAACCCAACGAAACGGACCTACGCCACGACAAAATAACGGACGAATATACGCGGGTACAAATCCAGGGAAAGCAAACGCGTCGCTAAGACCTTGCTCGTAGGCCATTTGGCGTAGGTTATTGCCGTAATCCACGGTAGGAACGCCTTGACGATGAAAGCCCAGCATGGCTTCGACCTGCACGCGCATCGATGCTTTAGCAGCTTGGATCACCGCCTGTGGATCGGTTTTACGACATTCGGCCGCTTGAGCGAGGGTCCAGCCGCTGGGTAAATAGCCGTGCAAGGGATCGTGGGCACTGGTTTGATCGGTCACAATGTCGGGGCGTATGCCACGCGCTAAGATAGCGGGAAAAACATCCGCTGCGTTACCCAACAAACCAACCGATATAGGCTGTTGCTTGGCGCAGTGTGCGGTAATCAATGCTAGCGCTTGCTCGAGATTTTCTGCTTGGCAATCGAGGTAACCGCTTTGCATGCGTTTGTGCAAGCGTGAGGGATCACATTCCACCGCCAACAGGCAAGCGCCAGCCATGGTTGCCGCTAACGGCTGTGCCCCGCCCATGCCGCCTAAACCAGCGGTTAAAATCCAGCGACCGTGTAAATTGCCTGCGTAGTGTTGCCTGCCCATCTCGACAAAGGTTTCATAGGTGCCTTGCACAATGCCTTGGCTACCGATATAAATCCACGAGCCTGCCGTCATTTGGCCGTACATCATCAAGCCTTCTTGCTCTAGCTTTAAAAAATTATCCAGCGTAGACCAATGGGCAACGAGGTTAGAATTGGCGAGTAGCACCCGTGGTGCATCCACATGGGTTTTAAATACGCCCACGGGTTTGCCGGATTGAATGAGTAAGGTCTCATCGTCGTGTAAGCGGGTGAGTGTCGCAACGATTTTATCGTAGCATGCCCAATCGCGTGCGGCACGGCCGCTGCCTCCGTACACCACCAAGTGTTGCGGATGTTCGGCGACATCGGGATCTAAATTATTCATGAGCAAACGCAGCGGTGCTTCTGTCAACCAGGATCGGGCTGTGAGCTGTGTGCCACGTGGTGCGCGTATGACGCGGGTGGGATCAAAACGCAGAGGCTTGTTCATAGCAGGTATCCTTCTCAATATCCGTTCGCCCTGAGGCGGTGCGCAGCACCTTCTCGAAGGGTGAACATTTACTACAGATTTTTCATTTTTTAAATTTAACTAACGCAGAAAAAAATTCCGGTGAATTCAAACCTAATTCTGTAAAAATTTGCGTGGCTTTATCCCAAGCGTTTTGTAGCTCTATGCTTTTGACGATAAGCTCAAAGCCTCGATCGGTATTTTTTTCCTCGCCCCAGCCGCGAATGTAGGTCATGCCGCGTAAACGCGTTGCCAATGCATGGCCCGCTTGTTTGGCTTCGTCTAAGTAGAAAAACGCTTCTTGGTAGTGTGCGTGGGCGTATTGTTGGTGAATGTTATTGCCTAACATGCCATTTGCAAAATCGGTCCAGAATTTGGCGGTATCTAAAAACAGTTGGCCACACAAATACTGTGCTTCGGTGTCGCCTAAGGAGGCGGCTGCGCGGTATGTTTCGCGGCTGAGTAGTTCCGCGTAAGGGATATCCGTATCGTCACGGTTATCGTGGTAAAACGCGGCTAAGGCGAACAGCGCTTGACACTCGTCTTGCAACACCGGTGCGTTGCCTGCTTCACGCTGTTCGGCATTGCTCTGCACTTTTTTGCGTAGACCGGATAATTTTATTTTCTTCAGTGGATTCATCGTTCTCTCCGTTGCCGTGGTGGTCACAATGCGTAACTGCCCAACAAAAGGCTGAATAGTCCCGCGATTCTAAACGAGATCCTCTTGTTCTGCATCTTCAGTTAAGCGTTCCAATCCGTCATACGCACAATGTAACAGCAGTTGACTTAAAGATTGGCCATTGGGCAGGCGCAGTTGCGGTGCGATTTCGGCAAGTGGATAGAGCACAAAGGCGCGTTGCTGCAGGCGTGGGTGTGGAATGATTAAGTCGGCTTCGTGTAGAGTTTGTGTGCCGTATAATAAGACATCGATATCCAGGGTGCGTGCGTGACCTTGCTCACCGGGTACGCGGACACGGCCTTGCTGGGCTTCCACAGCGAGTAGGGTATGCAATAAGGCTTGCGGTGTGAGTGTGGTATCAATGCAGGCGACGGCGTTGATGAAATCCGGTTGTTGTCCTATGACATCAACGGGTTTGCTGCGATAGAAGCTAGAGTGGGTGATGAGACACACCTGAGGTAATTGCGCAATAGAGTGCAGCGCGGTGTGCAGCTGTTGGCAAGGATGATCCAGGTTACTGCCTAACGCGATATAACTGATCATGGTGTGGTTGCCGGTGGCGTGGTTTTGCGTGTGCCTGAGCGCGGCGACTCTTTGCGTAATGCATGCAACAGCTTGACGCGTTGTTGCGGACTTTGTTGCTGAAAGTTATCCCACCAAGCAACCAACGCCGTAAGACTGGTGTCTACTTTGGAACGTAACAGTAAAAAATCATACGCGGCACGAAAACGTGGATGTTGCAACACATTCAATGGGCGTTTGCCGACGCGGTGTTGCAGTTGGATCTGTAAATACCAGATTTCACGCATTTGTATGCTGATGCGTTTAGGAATAGCGAGCCGCTTGTTTTGTATAGCAAGGATAGTGTCACCGGCTAATTGTAGGGCTTCGTATTTGGTGTGTTGTTGCTGTAGCGTTTGTAGCTGTTGTTGTAACGGGTACCACAACAAGCTGGCGAGCAAAAATGCGGTAGCGACGTATTTATCGTTCGCAAGGCGTGCATCGGTATCGGTGAGCATGTGGCGTAAGAAGGCAATGGTATGTTTGGGTTGCTGCTCACAACACTCGGCGACTTGCGGAAATAAAAAGGCAAACATACCATAGGTTTGCAATAGATCATAACCTTGCAAGGCATGACCACTTAAAAATAATTTTTCTACTTCCAGATACAAACGTGCAGGCGACACATCCAGTAACAAGCTACATAATGCGGTAATCGGCGCTTTAGTCTGTGCTTCTAGGGTAAAATCCAGCTTTGCGGCTAAGCGTAATGCGCGCAGCATGCGTACGGGATCTTCGCGGTATCGGTCGGTGGGATCGCCAATCATGCGCAGCACGTGCTGCTCCAAGTCATGCATGCCGTTGGTGTAATCTACCACCGAAAAATCGGCGATATTGTAATACAAGGCATTGACGGTAAAATCACGGCGCCATACGTCCTGAGCCAAGGTGCCATAGCTGTTATCACGCAGTATGAGGCCCTCTGCGGAGCGTTTGGTGTCTTTATCGGTGCTGTCTTGATTGGATCTGAACGTAGAGACTTCAAAGATGTCTTGACCGATGCGTACGTGTGCGATACGAAAACGCCGTCCCACCAAGTAGCACGTGCGAAATAATTTTTTGATTTGTTCGGGGTGCGCATCGGTGGCGATATCAAAATCTTTGGGTTGCCGACCTAACAGCAAATCGCGTACGCCGCCACCGACGAGGTAAGCACTGAAGCCGGCGTCATGCAAGGTATATAAGATTTTCAAGGCGCCCTTGTGCAACATCTTGCGTGAAATGTTGTGTTGCGCACGCGGGATCACCGCGGCGGTGTGCTCGGTCTGCGCTGGTTTGGGACCAGGCTGCCAGATGGTTTTTAAATAATTTATAATTCCCAAGGTCTATTCACTACTCAAGCGGATAATCCAGTAACACATCAGCAGACGTGTTTGCCTATGCCGGAACGGCTCATTAAAAAATTCGCAAAACGTTTTACAAATCCATATAATGCGTCCTTCTTGCAGCTAGCTCCCTTCGTCTAGTGGCCTAGGACATCGCCCTCTCACGGCGGTAACAGGGGTTCGAGTCCCCTAGGGAGCGCCATTTCTTGGGTGTGTCACATGCCAACGGGTTCTGCGTACAGCGGGAGATCCCTGTTGTGGCCAGGTGGGTGGTGCGAGCCATCTGCTAGCGCGGCGATCCTATCATCATTGTCGTACTCTGCCTAGTTTCTTGACTCAGTTACGGTAAATCTTACGTCTAGCCCTCTGCAGGGAGGTGTAACGAGTAACAGACGTAAATTACGCGCCAGCGCCCAATTATTGACTTGCCGCTTGGTGCAGGCAGGATTTTTGCGTTATTTATCAATGCGTAACCCGGATTTGGTACGTTTATTGCCTGTTTTCCAGTGAGTGTAGTGGTGCAAAAAAAACAGTAGGCGCGTTAAGAAAACCTTAAGGAACGCGGCGTACAGTGACCCTATTGCAAATGACTTGCAACCTCACACTTACGGATAAGGAGATAGGATCATGGTGGTATCAGTCGTCGATGCAGAAGCACAAGCAGCCAGGCTCAATGAAACACAGCAACTGGCCTATTTACAATTAGCCAAGCAACAACTCAAAAACGCGGGAATTATTTTTAAATCCCCGGATATCGATGTGCACGCGTTCCTTGGTACAAAAAAATCAGCGGAACACACCAATAAACTTGATATAGAACAATTCTTCGTGGACGCCACGGTGACTACTCAAGGCGAAAAGACCAAACTGCTTGAGCAAGCGCGTGCAACGTTAGCGGCAAAACAGCAAGTGCTGGTGCGCCTGGAACAAGTGATTGCGCAAGGCCAAGCAGTGGTAGATGCGACAGCAGATGTTAAGACTAGATTGCAAAACATTAAACGTGTACAAGCAAAAACACAGGTCGATGGGGAAGAGCAAGCCTCGGCGGATGACGCGATGCGTGGCATTATGACTGACGCGCAGTTAGAGCAACTGAAGGTAAGCAGAGACAGTTATCGTGGGATCTTAGCGGCGCAACAAGAGATATTAGTAAAGTTAAGTGCAGAATATACGGATGTGCAAGAGTTGCGAGCAGCACTCAGTAACACAGAGGGTGATAATCAGGGCACAGAGACCAGTAGCAAGAGTAGTCACTCGTCCTATGGCGAACTCGATAGCCAAATTGATATTTATCATGAGACTAAAAATGCCGTGGATGCTATCAACGCAGCAGTTGCAAGCATCAGTGCTAAAGACGCGGTAAAACAGTGGGATAGCACGTGTCACGGTTTGCAGGACATCATCGATAGCACATATGCCTTAGCGAGTAGTACGGCAGGGACGTTGGATTGGGCAGGTGAGCGTGCAACGCAAATAACTAGCGGCAAGTTTAGCTTCACGCTCAAACCGCAACTGAGCAAACAAGCGAGCGGAGTAGACATTGTGGCTGCGGTAGATGCGAGCCTAGAGTTGGCCGAACGGCTTTATGTGGGTAAAAAGAAAAAAGAAACGGGCTTTGATACTGCGGTTACGGCATACCTGGATAAAGTGAAACAGGCCGAAAGTTTAACGTCTGTAGACACAGATGTAGAAGAGCGCTTAGGGAAAGCCACTGCAATATACGAGGCGTGGGACCAAGCCGCAATACTAGCGTTGAAGTTAACAACATTGGCGACTAAACATAGCTTCGTGCTACCAGGCACACTTGATCTGACATTAGCAGCCAATAAGCTGCAAGAGGCCAAGCAAGCCCTTAGCGCACTCGTGGATGAAGCAAATGTTACCATCGCAGAAGTACAGCAAAGATTAGACGAAGTTAATCAACAGTTAGCTGTAGAGTTTACGCTGGATGACGCGGATGCTGAAACAACGTTGTTGCAGAGCAAAATCGCCTTATTACAAGAGATACAAGCGTTGGGTTTATTACAAGCATCGCCACAGGCAGTCTTGGGTAATGCCGATGCAATCACGAAAATAAACGCAACACTTAACGATTTAGATACAGAAGAGGATGCGGCAAGGCAACGAATCATCGCGATAGATTTGCAATTAGTTGGACAGCGACAAGAAGAGTTAATGCAACAACTCGTGCAAAATCACAGGGCTATTGAAGCAGAGGATTCTATTGAGGGGAAACGTGATTTATTACTGGAACGTATGGATATTTTAGAAGAAGGGCTAAGATTGGCTGGGCGCAAAGGTGATCTGTTAGGAGCGTTGCCACAAGCAGAGGAAGCACAGGTTACGGCGATGCTGGAAGGTCGTGCTCTGTTAGAGGCAGGAATGACTAAAGCAGAACAACGCATCATTGATTTAGACGTGCTTGTTTTCAATGAAGCGATTGCGGCGCAACAGCAATTAGTAGAAGCGAATGATGATGCTGTGGTCGATCAGGCAGAAGGTATCGCCGCTAAGACCGAAGTGATTAAGCGTCGTATAGATGCGCTTGCAGAGCAACAAAATTTAAATGAACAAAAAATTGATTTCTTAGCACAATCGGGTAGAGAGATAGCGTCGACTTTACGCAATGCTAATCAAGCTTTAGTAGATGCAACGGCAGCCGCGATAGACAAGTTACACGCCGTACAGTTGCAAGATATGGAACAAAAAATCGTGGCGCAAGAGCAAGTAGTTGCAGCGTATGATGATACTGCCGTTGATCAGGCGCAAGATTTGGAAGTTAAGACGCGGCTGATCAGTGCTCGCGTGGAGGCGATTGCGCAATTACAAACATTAAATAAACAAAAAATTGCATTATTAGCACAGTTCGGCAAAACGCCAGAATTGACAGCACAAGACGTTGACAATAGCGCAGCAACTGCAACTGCTGCCGCCTATGAAAAATTACAAAAGGTACAGTTGCAAGACGAGGGCGTCAGTGTTAGTGCAAAACAAGCCGAGATCGAACAGGCACTATTACAAACCCAGTACGACGCTACAACGCCACTGGCTGAACAGATAGACGCGTTGCGTACACGTGTGGAATTAACCATACAATTGTTGGATATCAATCAGCAGCAAATGTACCTGGCAACACGCGGAGATGATAAATATCTAGATGTAGATGCTATGGTAGGTTATACGGAAAAATCCGTTCAACTCAAGCAAACATTAGCCGAGTGTAAGCAGTTGCTCATGAATGCATTAGCACAACAAGCTCAAGCCATCGTCGGCCAAGAATATGTGAGCGACCCTGAGTTACGCACAGAGAGTCAGTTGGTCTTGAATATGCGTGATACGGTGACACGCATGCAAGACATTCAAGCTATTTATCGCGAGGCCGCCAACCTGGGGAACGAGATTGCAGAGTTCAATCAGGGTTTTGTTGTCGTTCCTGAAGAATTTAATGCGTTTGACGAAGATCCATTAACGGTCATTATGCGGTCCTTAGAGGAACTGCACGAACGCAATGAAGACCACAAATCACAGGTGATGTTAGGCACGGTATTACAACTGACTCCATACGCGATGCAATCCAGCAAAGCAGTATCACCTCTGGCTTCTTTATTTAGCCGAGAGGAGGCGCCGGTTGCAACCCAAGATGTGACAACGGCGATTGCTTACTATGCGAATACGCAATTGCGCTTACAAGCTGCATTGGCCATGCAAGAAAGCGAGCGTGTGCAAGTAGGGGTAGGTGTGGCGACAGGGAATGCAACAGCACACCGGATGCAACTGGAAAAAGAGGTTGCCACTGCCCAGCGACAGTTAGTGAGTGCAGCACACGCATTGCAGTCGCGCATTGCGCAGAAAGATCGGGATTTGCAAGTGACGCAAGGCTTCGCTGTGGGATCATCCCATGACGGGATTGAGACGGTGGATGCACGAGTATTTTTCGGTAATGCGGCTAACACTGGACAAGGTTTTATTGCATTAAATTTGTTGGAGCACAGCGGCGTTACCTTGGCAGAGCAAAGTAAAGTGAGTGAAGCAGCGGCAAAAGCCGCGGTAGCATTGCAAGGATTAAACCAAGAGGCTGCTGCAACTGTGTTAGAAAGTCTAGGTAGTTATGCGGCGTTTGAACCTGAAACTTTGCGTACCGAACAAACGACGCTGAAGCAACGTTTGACAGCGTTATTGAACTACGCTGCACGCTTGGACAGTCACGTAAAAACAATGGCAGAGCAACAGGCGGAACAGCATGTCGTAGCGATGGGCAGCGTAACCCAAACACAGCAGGCTATATATGACAGTTTGCTTGAGAAAACGGCATTACTGCGTGCGCGCAGTGTTGCCGCCGCGCCCCAAGCAGATAGAGTGTCAGCACAGCTAAGCACAGCACAAGACGAGACATATACAGCGTTTGTCGGTGCAGAGGTCAATTTATTCGACGTGGCACGTGCGAGCTTAGAAGGGGACACGGTGAGTAGTGCACCGATCACGGCAGTACGTAACGCGTTAATGCAGGCAGAAACGAGGTTACACGGTTTGGATCAACAAGCGTTGACGGAGGCACAAGAGCTTGCGCAACAACAACAAACGGTTGTGCAACGAATAGCGCTTGCTGCACAGCACTACAGTGTGATGGCCAAAGCCACGTTGGCTGATTTAGCCGCGAGTGGTGCGCTCAGCATGGAGCGCATAGAGCAAGTTGAAAACTGCTATGCGCAGTTGCAAGACTTGCAGCAAACGGCACGTACGCTCGCGAAAAGCACACAGTCTTTTGCCGATAAAGTGGCTGCTTTACAAGGAAAAATTAATGAAATGGGCGACGCACTCAGTGCTATTGCGGAGGAGCAGCCATTGGCAGCAGAGGAACGCTTCGGACGTAGCTTTACGCCCGCAGCACCGGTGCAGGCACGTAGACAAACGCCCGCGAGTTTGGCGCAGAAACATAAGTTTTTGCAAACCTGGGTCGAGCGTACGGATCAGGATACAGCGATACTACCCGCAATCAAGCATGATGTATTGGGTAAGCTTGCGCAACGTCAAGCACAGAACCATGCAACAGAGGCGGCGCTGCATACTATGCAGTTACAACAACAGCAATCGAGCTTAGTCGAGGCACAAGCGGTCTATGTAACAGCAAAACGCAAATTGCAAGATGAAATAGATAAATTAATAGAAGGAGAAATTAAAACACAGGCAAAAGCACTGTTAGCGCAAGCAGAGGAACTCTATGCAGAGGGTCGTGCCCCCTTGGCATTAACGGTACACTTACACGAATCGGTGGCTGCCACGGGCCGGTTTTTAGATATCAATGTATTGTCTGTAGAGCATAAATACAGCGATTTTATGACGATGGCGAGCAAGGCGCAGGGTCATGCCGATCCACGCATGCAAAAGATCGGTGTGGGGATGGCCACTCTAGGGGTGGCGGTTCTGGTTACCGGTTTAGCCCTTAGTTTGCCCGCGGTGGTAGTGGCGGCAGCAGGCATAGGCATCGTGGCCGGTTTATTTAAGTATTTCGGTGCACGTGAACACGGCATGGCACGAGAGATGCGTAAGCTGGAGACGCTAGATAAAAAGCTACCGTTGCAGCCTACACGTACCGAGCAAGTATTAGATGCAGTGACCGATGCAACAGTCAGTGTCACAGCGCAAGCGCCCGTGATCTTGGCCAAGGCCAGGGTAGCTGCTGCTGCAGGCAAAGAGAATTTGCACGAGCAGTTGGCGGTGTTGGCTGAACGCGCTAGCGTATTACGCGCTGCAGCCAGTAGGCGTAGCGACGAGTTGCAGGTACGTTGTCAAGATCAGACGGCCGCATTGCGTAGGTCCCTACGCGAAAAATGGGATAACACCCAGGATACGCGTGATGATCTGCGTGAACGCGCGCAAAATACGTGGAGTAGCACCCAACCTGCGCGCACGTGGGTCAGCGATACGGCACGGTCAACATGGGCAGCGACAGAACCTGCACGTAGCACTGTCAGTGGAAGGGTAGGAGACTTTGCCGAGTCAGTACAAGGTGCCTATGCGCATTGCAGGGATCAGGTCCAGGAGTGGGGTCACGACGTGTCGCGCCGGTGGAATTACGGATCGCAGGCGGTGGAGATCGAAATGCTGAGCATGCAAGAGTTGTCGGACCGTGAGGATTGGCCTGAGTTGACAACGAACCAAAGCCATAGCGGTGATCATCAGTACACTGTGTTGGGAGATCCGTATGTTGTGCCGCAGACCGATGATAAAGAGTGGTATGACGTGTTACAGTCACAGCAACCTAAGGCAAATACGTGGCAGAAGTTAGCGAATACGCATGAGGGTTCGTCAGAGCGCGCTACACGCTGGGGTGCTAATCCACCGTCTATGATGGAGGAGATAGACTTGACTGATGATCCGCAAAACTTGGTTTCTTCGACACAACCGAGGTCACCATTTGCGGTTGTGTTATAAGTAGTTGTCATTGCAACTCCCCGTAGTTTACTGCGGGGAGTTTTTTATGTTTATTGCAATGTCATTCAGAGTGCAGAAATGTCATCCCGAGTGCAACGAGGGATCTCGAGCAAGCAGCACGTTCTCACTAACAACACCGTACAAACATTTCTGAGATCCCTCTCTTACGTTCGGGATGACACCCTTCTTTGTCATTCAGAGCGTAGCGAAGAATCTCATGCGGGAATGACATTCATGCTAGCGCTTACCCATACACCGGCAGCGTTTCATATTGCACGCCCAATAAATCCCAGGTGTCATCACCGTGATTATATAAGGTTTGTGTGGTATTGCTGCTGAGAGTAATGGTTTGGGTGGGAGTAATGGCTTGGGGATTATGTTGCACATAACCCTGGCCTTTGAGCACTAGCCATTGCTGTACGTCTAGCTTATCAATAGGCAAGGTGGCACTGGCGTGTGCGTTGATACACAAGCGTAATATTGTGCAGTGTGGGTGTTCATCGACAATTTGTAGGTTGCCCCAGGGATAAAAAGTTTTGCGGTGATGCAGCACTTCGGAACGATTGGCTTGTTTGAGCCGTTGCACCAAGCGCTTGATCAGTTGACTGTGATTTTTATGTGCCACTAACACGGCATCGCGTGTTTCCACGACAATGTGATCTTGCACACCGACCACGGCAAGCAGACGGTGTTCGGCATGCAAATAACAATCACTCACCGATTCAGTCCACACATCACCTTGAATGGTATTGCCTTCCTGAGTTTGTGCTTGCAATTTAGCGAGCGTATCCCACGAACCGATGTCACTCCAGTTCAACGCAACTTTGACTGCAACTAAGTTTTCACCCAAGGCAGCTAACAGGTATTCCATGGAACTGGTTGGACATTCGGCCAATGCCGCTTTGTGCGGTCGAATGAAATCTTCATCTTGACGGCAGCGCAGCAAGGCTTGTTGGCAGGTGCTGAGCATGATGGGGGCATAGATCGCTTGCGCCTGTAAAAATGCCTGCGAAGAAAATAGGAAGATACCGGTATTCCATAAATAGTGCCCGGAGTCCACACACGACTGGGCGACCGCGTGCGCGGGTTTCTCGATAAAATGATCCACGTTATAGGCATGATCTGCACTTAAGGTTTTGCCAAGTTTGAGATAACCATACGCAGTTTCTGCATAAGTGGGTTGTACGCCAAAGGTTAAAAAACGTTGTCTGTCTAGCAACGGTAGTGCTTTGGCAATGGCTTTGGCAAACAGTTCATGTTCGTTGATTACGTGATCGGTGGGCAAGATCAATAAATTAGCCTGGCTAAATTGGGCTTGTGCGTACAGCGCGCCTAGCGTGATAGCCGGTGCGGTGTCGCGACTGCTGGGTTCTAGAATGATTGCACTGACTGGCACGCCGACATGGCGGATTTGTTCGGCGATGATGAAGCGATGTTGTGCTTGGCAAATGATGATGGGTGCGACTGCGTCAACGACGTCGCACAAACGCAACAGCACTTTTTGCAGCATGGTTAACTTATCAACTAAGGGTAATAACTGTTTAGGTGACGCTTCGCGTGACAGTGGCCATAAACGACTCCCTACACCACCTGCCAAAATAATCGGTACTAACATATCCGTGTTACCTTCCCAATCTACTTATCAGCGCATACTAACATCGGTATTGCACAGTCTCAAGTGGGTGTGTGCTTGCCTGCGCAGTGCTTTCAACAACCAAGCGACCGAGATTGTTTCCTTGATGGGTTCGCCTGCGCGAAGTAAATTCGCGCGGACGGCGACCAGAGAGGAGCTATTGCATAAGCTCCCCTCTGGACTCCCCATCGCTTTGACTCACCCGCAAGCGGATGAGATTTTTTTCGTAACTATTCAGCAAAATGCTGAATAGTTACCCTTAATTTTACGCCTACCCAGTAAAACAGGGCTTAACGGCGCTTAAGGGGCGAATCGCGATTCTCTCCTTAAGAATCCCCATCGCGTAGAGAAAACAGCTTTCCTTTCATATAAGTTGTCCACACTAAGTCGGGAGTTAATTGCGTAAAACAAGCCGGATAGGTGGTGATGTTGCCACGGTAGGTGCATTGTCGACTAAAACACGGCGCACACGGAAAGGTGGCATTTAAATGATATTGATGTTGGCCATGGGTACCCGCGCGATGCGCGTGAGTGGGTCCGTACAAGGCTACGGTGGGGACATCCAGTGCAGCGGCTAAATGACCTAAGCCAGTGTCTACGCTGATCACCCCTTCGGCATGTGCGAGTACGCCCGCCAGTTCGGTTAAGCTCAAGCGTGGTAGAACGTGCGTGCGTGATCCTGCGGCGGCAATGCGCTGCACGCGTTGTTGCTCTGTCGCATTACCCCATGGTAAGAGCACGGTATAACCCGCGTGTTCTGCACGCTTCACTAAGTCGCACCAATAGGTTTCCGGCCAATGTTTATTGCTCCACGTGGTATTGGGTAAACACACCAAATAACGTTCGCTATAAGGACTCTTGGGTAAACGTGTTTTATCAATACCGTAATCGGCCGCTTGTGTGGGTACCGGATAAGCTAATGCACTTGCAAATAAGTGCCGAATTCGAGTGACGGCGTGTTGGTCGTACGCGACGGCGTGACGGTGATGATAGAGCAATGCAGCGATGGGCTCACGAATCGATAGACGATCGTAACCGTGACAAGGGCCACGTGCACTGCGTGCTAACAACGCGCTTTTTATTAAGCCTTGTGCATCTATCACGTGATCGTAAGTGTGTTCGCGTAGGCGTTGCCAGGTGTGTTGCCAATCACCGTGGCGCCACGCACGCCAGGGTTGGCGGCGCCAGCGCCTGATGGCAACGGGTAGGATGTTGGCTACGGCGTTGTGCCAAGATGGAATTTCGCTGAAATTTTCTTCTGCTACCCAGTCGAAGCGTACGTCAGGGAAGGCGCGTTGTGCATCTGTCAACGCCGGCAAAGTATGAATCATGTCGCCCATAGACGACAGTTTAATGAGAAGCACACGCATGTTCTGTACCTGTAGCGAATTCCAGATCATCCATCGCCGCTAAGACTTGGGGCACGGTAATATCGTATAAACAAGCGCGGTGTCCCAGTGGACAAACGCGCTGACGGCACGGACTGCAGGCTAAGCCTTGCCACAGTACGCGGGCGTGTGGTGTTAACGGCGGTGCAAACTGTGGATCGGTAGAGCCATAGCATGCAATCACCTTGCGTGCTAATGCGGCTGCAATGTGCATGAGTCCTGAATCGTTAGCAACGACGATCGTGGCGAGGGAGAGTAGATCGATAGCCTCTGCTAAGGTTGTTTGTCCGGCTAAGTTACGGCAGCGTTGTTGGGTAGCGTGTTGTATCTCTGCGGCGATGGTGTGATCTTTGGGCGATCCGATGATCCATACTTGCCAACCCTGATCCAACTTCGTGCGCGCGAGTGCCGCGTAGTGTGAGGCGGGCCAGCATTTGGCTGAGCCAAATTCCGCACCGGGGCACAAGGCTAAAATCGCGGGTTGCGTGGGTAAGCCGTGCTTGACTAAGGTGTGTTGACGCGACACTTCATCTACCTGTAGCGAGGGCTTAGGTACGTCACTGAGAATTTCATCGCGTGCTAAAGCCAATGCCGCGAAACGCTGTACCATCTGGGGCAAGCGTGTTTTATCTAAGAGGCGCATATCGTTGAGTAAACCCACGCGCATTTCACCGCGCCATCCGGTGCGTTGCGGAATGCGTGCAAACCAGGGAATGAGTGCCGACTTAAACGAATTGGGTAACACAATGGCTTGTTGATAAGATCGCGGTAATTGTTTGGCAATGCGATAACGTTGTTTTAGATGAAATTGCCCGTGGCCCAGTGGCATCGTTAACGCTTGATTTACCTCTGGCATGCGCGCTAAGAGCGGGGCACTCCAGGCTGGCGCGAGCACATCGATCAGAGTGTGGGGTTGACGTTGTTTAATTAACGTAAAAAGACTCTGGGCCATGACCATGTCGCCTACCCAGGAAGGTCCAATAACAAGACTGGCATGCGTTGCGTGTGTCATAGGTCGTTAAATGGGGTTGGGTTGATCAGCGGCGCGATCGACTAAGCTGTAACTCGCTCCGCAGTACGGGCAACAGGCATGCCCCGTATCAGTTATGGCTAAATACACACGGGGATGTGCGTCCCACAGGCGCGCGTTGGGCATGGGGCAGGATAAGGGGAGATCCGCTGAACACACTTCATAGTGTTGCGCACTACAGGCCGCTTGTTGTGTGGCATCAGTCATCACCCGCTCCTCCGTATTGAATTTAAATTAGTCAACGCACAATAGGACGCTCAGTATAGCGGTTTGTAGGGGGCGATGCGACTTTATACTATGCGGATTCGTTGCCCGCTTTGATGAAATTATCTTTAATAAAGGAAAATGCCGTTTAATTTATTAAAGACATTGCTTAATAAATTTTTTTAGCTAGAGTGGCTGCTAATAAACAAAAACGAGTTTTCCTTTACTATAGAGTGGACACAATGGCAGCATTTCCAGAACGAGTAGGTGAATATGTTGAGTGTTCGGTCACGGAGGAGACCTATCGTGCCTATGTGCCCAAACCTTTGCCTCCCGTACCTGCCATTGAGATGGAAAAAATCTATCCCCTGTTGGATCAAGCCAATGTAGCGCTTGGTCGCTTAGATGGATTCAGTATTACCTTACCTGACCCCTCTTTATTCCTATGTATGTACATCAGGAAAGAGGCCCTTCTTTCCTCGCAGATAGAAGGGACTCAATCTTCGCTCTCCGATTTTTTGTTACATGAAAGCAATGAGTTAGCCGGGGTGCCTAATCAGGGTGTAGTCGACGTGTCAAACTATGTAGCCGCGATGCAGCATGGTTTGACGCGTATTCGAGGTGGCTTTCCTCTTTGCTTGCGTCTCATACGAGAGATGCACGAGATATTGTTGAGTAAAGGGCGTGGTAGTACTAGTACTACGCAGCCAGGAGAATTTCGCCGGTCGCAAAATTGGATCGGCGGCACGCGTCCCAGCATTGCGAAATTTGTTCCTCCGTCTCCAGATAGGGTCATGGATTTGTTGAGTGCATTAGAAAAATTTCTGCATGATGAAACGATAACATTACCCACGTTGCTCAAAGCTGCATTGGCACACCATCAGTTTGAAACGATCCATCCATTTTTAGATGGTAATGGACGCTTAGGCCGTCTATTGATTACCGTTATTTTGTGCGCCGAAGGTATCATGCGTGAGCCTATACTTTATCTGAGTCTGTATTTTAAAACACATCGGGTGTCTTACTATGATCATCTGCAGTTGGTGCGCGAAACAGGTAATTGGGAAGAATGGATCCAATTTTTCTTAACAGGTGTCATTGAAACAGCAAATCAGGCTATAGAGACGGCGCGGAACATTTTAATATTATTTACTGATGATCGTAAAAAAATAGAAACCACACCTACGTCATCTCGTTCTACCTTGGTAGTACATAATTACTTGCAAAAACGTCCTATCACAACAGCGAAAAGTGTAGTCAAAGATTGCAACATGGCATTACCAACGGTAAATAAATCGCTGCATCATTTGGTATCTCTTGGTATTGTAAAAGAGATAACAGGCAAGTTGCGTAATAAAATTTATATGTATAAAACATATATAGATCTATTGAGTGAAGGTGCTGAGCCAATAGCTGAATAAAAAGAGTGGTCACTATACCTCTAGCGAATAAGTTAGGCGGGGTTGGCTAAAAAACTTTGCCACAGTTCGCGTACGGCCTGTGGGTAGCCGTGCAATTGTTCCAGTGGGACTACGTCAGGGGTTCCTTGCAGCTGGGCACGGTGGACGATGGAGCGATAACAGCGATAGGCATCGCACAATAGAGTGGTCTGTTGATGCGTCAGCAGTTGTGTGTCGGCAAACGCCTCCAAGATGCGAATATTATCCGGATAAACCAGCAGGCTGGGATAGTGTTGTGCCCAGCGTAGCACGCCAAACTGCACGAGAAATTCTATGTCGGTGATGCCGCCTAAACTGTGTTTGACATCAAACAACGCGGGGGAATGATTTTTTTCTGCAGCAACGCGCAGACGTTCGCGCATGGCGCTGACTTGGTCGCGCAGTGGCTGCAGCGGACGTGATTTTGCGAGTGTGTGTTGCCGAATCGCGGTGAATTGTTCGCGCAGTGCGGGACTGCCGCTGATCGCTTGCGCGCGCACTAAGGCTTGATGTTCCCAGGTCCACGCATCTTGATCTTGGTACGCTGCGAAGGCGGTTATGCTGCTGACCAGTAAGCCAGAGTTGCCGGATGGACGCAGACGCATATCCACTTTATACAAGTGGCCTTCGGCCGTGCTGGTGTTGATCAAATGAATGATGCTTTGTGCAAGGCGGGTGTAGAATACCTGATTGCTGATCGGTACATCACCGTTGGTTTGTGCGTTGGGATCACATTCTGCGTGCACGAACACTAAATCTAAATCGGAGCCATAACTCAGTTCAATGCCGCCCAGTTTGCCATAGGCGATGATGCAAAAATCTGCGGCCACGACGGTGCCGTGCTTATCGGTGGGCTGACCGTGCACGGTCAGCAGTTCTTGCAAGGCGATGGCTTGTACTTCACGCAGCAGTACGGAAGCAGTAAACGTGAGGTAGTCACTGACTTTCATGAGAGGGAGAACGGCCATGAGATCAGCCGCAGCGACGCGTAACACATGGGTGTTTTTAAAACGGCGCAGCGCGTGCATCTGTTGTTGCAGATCGTCTTGTGGAATGCCGATCAGCAATTGGCGTAATTGCGCCGTGAGGGTGGGTTGATCCAAGGGTGTGTATAAGGCACGGGTATCCGTTAAGTCTTCGAGTAATACCGGATAATTGGCCAGTTGTTGCGTGACCCAGGTACTGCCATCGATGAGGAGGATCAACTGTTCGCGTGCGGTGTTGTGCTCGAGCAACAAGCGTAGGTAGCTGGCCTTATTCATGATGGGCACGATAACATTGCTGAGTTTTTTCAATAATTCCGCCGGCTCAGGATGGTGGATGATTTCGGATAATAACAGGGGAATCAAGATATCTACGCGTTCTTTTTCCTTGCGGCGCAATTGCTGATACTGTGGATCGGTACGCAGCGTGTGCAGCAATTCGCGGATCGTATCGGGTGGATTGAACCCGTGTTCGTGTAGCAC
The DNA here is from genome assembly GCA_964646995.1 of uncultured Gammaproteobacteria bacterium. Lineage (GTDB taxonomy): Bacteria > Pseudomonadota > Gammaproteobacteria > CAZYIF01 > CAZYIF01 > CAZYIF01. Next base: position 5,463 of record CAZYIF010000014.1, on the reverse strand, counting down.
GGTCGTCGCTTGTGCGGGAGCCAGGTAATTGAGCCAAATCAGTTGTAACTGCGCTTGTGTTGCGACCAGGACACCAAAAAAATGTTGACTTTTTGGCGTTTCAAACAGTGCGGAAAAATAGGTGATGACACGGATGCGGTGGCGTTCTAGCTGCCGATAAAAGCGCGCACTGTCGCTAAATCCCATGGCAAAGGCCAAGCGTTGTTTAGCCAATTCATCGTGTGGTAGCAGTTGTGTTTGTTTATCTTGCCATTGTTGTAAACGGTGCTCTGTGTTACGCAAAAACACATAGGCCGCGTGTAATGCGGCACACATACGCGTGGGTAGATAGTCGTGTTCCGTATAGATTTGCAGTAATTTAAGCAGGTTGCGTTGTTGCAGTAGGGGTTCGTGCCCACCGCGAATGAGTTGCAAGACTTGGGCGCTAAATTCAATTTCACGAATACCACCAGGGCCACGTTTGATGTTGCGTTGCAAATCTTTCACTTCTGCTTCATGTAAAATAATTTTTTTCATTTCACGCAGCGCATGGATCGCGCTGTAGTCTATGTAGGGTCGGTAAGTAAATGCGGACAAGATAGCAGATAAGGACGGTGCGTGCGTATTGTCTGGGTTGACGATACGTGCTTTCACCAGGGCATAGCGTTCCCAATCGCGACCGTGTTCTTGATAGTAATCACGCAAGCTGACAAAGTCCATGACCAGCGGTCCTGCATTACCAAACGGACGCAGGCGCAAGTCAACCCTAAACACAAAACCATCGGCAGTCGGTGCATTCAGGGTTTTGATCAGCTGTTGCGCCAAGCCGGTGAAAAAAACCTGATTGCTGCTGTGTTGTGTGGTCGACCCCGCTTCTGGATAAGCCAACATGATGTCGATATCCGAAGAAAAATTTAATTCATTACCGCCGAGTTTACCTAAGGCAATCACATACAACGATTGTGTGGCGCCGTTACTGGTTTGTGGGTTACCGGAGGTTAAGGTGTGCCAGTGGGTGATATGAATTAAGCTGTGTTGAATGCACGCATCGGCCAGCGCAGAGAGTTCGGCTAGGGTTTGTTTTAACGTAGCCCATCCCGCGAGATCACGCCAGGCAATGCGTACCATTTCGCGTTGCCGAAACTGGCGTAATGCACGGTCTAACTGGGTGGTGTTGCTGACTTCGTGTAATGCCGCACCCAAGTGATGGCTAATTTCATGCGCGGTATAGTCGCGTAAGAGGGTTGCATCGGCAAACAGTGCATGCAGAACATCAGGATGTTGGATGCAGTAGTGTGCGACGAATTCACTGGCACTCCACACTCTAACGACACTGGCGAGAAAGTGTGGATGCGTAACCTCATGCAACGGGTATTGTAGCAACGCATGTTGGTAGGCTTGCCACTGTTGCTGCCATTTTTCTTGAAGTAATTCGGGTAACCCATCACGGTTCGGGTGAAGGGTGAACTCAGTCATCTAACGCAACGACATGTAACAGATTGCCGGTGACGGCAACGACGCGCACGGATGCTCCGGCGGGTAGTGTGGCTGTGCTGGTTACCGTCCACAGGGTATCATGCATAACCACTTGGCCGCGGCCATGTTGCAGGGGAGTCGTTAGTGTGAGTACTTCGCCTATGCACTGTTGCGCACGTTGATTTAATCGCATGGCATCAGATGGCAGCTTAGCGCGACGGCGTTGCCACAACCACCAGAGCGAAAGTGTAATCAGCGCCGTGATGCTATACACAACGCATTGCACATGCCAATTGCTGGTGGGATATTCAGCCGCGTAGGCACCGGTACACAAGGCAGCAACGGCTAAACACAGTAAAAAACCACTGCCGCTGAGTAACTCGGCTATCAAGAGCAAACCGCTGAGGCAGAGCCAATGCCAATGGGTGAGATGTGGCGTGAGTGCGATCATGAGTTATTTTTCCCCGGTAGTACGTGTTTACACAGTTCACCGATGCCGGCTATAGAGCCGATCAATTGACTGGCTTCCAGTGGCATAAGGACGAGCTTTTGATTTTCGGCTGTGCCGATTTCTTTGAGTGCGTCTACATAGCGTTGCGCGACAAAATAATTAAGTGCCTTGCTGTCGCCCTTGGCAATGGCTTCGGACATCATAGAGGTGGCTTGTGCTTCGGCTTGAGCGAGACGTTCACGTGCTTCTGCGTTGCGAAAAGCGGCTTCTTTATTGGCTTCTGCATCTAAAATAACGGCTTGCTTAGCACCCTCTGCTTTTAATATGGCCGCTTGGCGCAGACCTTCAGCTTCTAGAATTGCCGCGCGTTTATCGCGTTCGGCTTTCATTTGTCTACCCATGGAGTCAATCAAATCTCTGGGGGGCGCAATTTCTTTAATTTCTATGCGTGTGACTTTGATACCCCAGGGTGTGGTTGCTTCATCGATGACACGCAACAATTGCAGATTGATTTTGTCACGTTGGGATAGCATTGCATCCAACTCGAGTGAGCCGAGCACGGTTCGGATGTTGGTCATGGTTAAATTACGAATGGCATTTTCCAATTGATTGACTTCATACGCTGCTTTGGCCGCATCGATAATTTGAAAGAATACCACCGCGTCTACGCCAACCATCGCATTGTCGCTACTGATGATTTCCTGTGATGGGATGTCGAGTACGCTTTCCATCATATTGAGTTTGGCGCCGACGCTATCAGCGAAGGGGAAGATCATATGCAGTCCAGGCGACAGGGTATGTGTGTAGCGCCCAAAACGCTCTATGGTGTATTCATAACCTTGTGGCACCTGCTTGATGCCCAACGCAACGAACAGGAACACCACAATGGCTAATATGATAAATGTTGCTTCTAATCCACCCATCGAATTGCTCCTTCGCTTAATAGGGTTACAGGCTCACTCACCGCAGTGAATTTGGTAACATGTGTTATTTTGCTGATTTTTTTCTATTTGTAAAGTGACATGATTGATGGCAAAGCGTGCAAGCAGTGCTTGCCTTATCTGCGCATGTTCATGATCTTCTAAGGTGTGGCTGGGAATGACAAGATGTGCAGTCAATGCGATGTCACGTGTGCTGATCTCCCAGATATGTAAATCGTGGATTGCGCTGGCGCGGGCTAATTCTAGTAAGTAATCATGCACCGCTTGTTTATCCAGTTGCTGTGGCACGGCATCCAGCAGTGAGGCGGTGGAAGTTTGTAAAAAACGCCATGTGCTCCATAGAATAACTCCTGCAATCGTGATACCTAAGAGGGGATCTAGTGTATGCCATTGCGTGTACAGGGTAATCGTACCGCCCAGGGCTACGGCGAAGGAGATCAGCGCATCGTAGAATAAATGCAAGAAGGCGCCCCTGATATTGTTGTCTTGCTGCTGGCTGCGGTGAAATAGCCACGCGGTTATCCCGTTAATCAGCGTGCCTGCCAAGGCAACGGCAATCACGATTTTGCTGTGCAGTATGCTGGGATGCATAAGGTGCCAAATAGATTGATAGAGTAAGCCTAGGCCGGTGAGCAACAGCAACACTGCATTGATGAAGGCAGCCAATAAGGTTGTGCGTTTATAACCGTAGCTGTAGCGTGGGTTGGGTTTGCGGCTCAACAGCCAGTTGGCAAACCAGGCAAAGCCTAAACTGGCGACGTCGGTGAGGTTATGCCCAGCATCCGCCAATAAACTGGCGGAATTAGCGTGCCAGGCGATCCCGGCTTCTACTGCGGCAAAACACAGGTTTAAGCCTATGACGAGCGCAAACAAGCGATTGTAGTGTTGTGGCGTATCGTGTTCGTGGTGATGCGTGTGTTCCATGCGGCTTATACCTTTTCATTCAGCACGCCGCAGTATAGCGCCAATCGATCGCTTTAGCATAGCCTGTGGTGATGGGTAGCTAAAGCAAAGGCGGAGTTTATCCGATAGAAGAGGAGGAACCCGGGAAAAGTACGTTAAGGCCATGAATAATAAACTCACAGATTACTTGCAGCGTATGATCGCTCAAGGTGCCTCGGATCTGTATTTGTGTACGGATGCGTGCCCTAACGTGAGAATCAATGGCAAATTAACAACATTGGATTACACGCAGTTAAGTGCAGAGGACATGCAAAGTATTGCGTACTATGTCATGAGTACAGAGCAAGCCGCGGAGTTTGAAACAGAGTATGAGATGAATCTTGCCTTGGCCAAGACAGGTATCGGCCGTTTTCGGGTTAACATTTTCAGGCAACGCGGCAAGATTTCTATGGTGGTGCGTCATATTCCTGGCGAAATATTTACGTTGCAGTCATTAGTATTACCGGATGTATTGAAAAAATTAGTGTTACTTAAACGTGGACTTATTTTGTTTGTGGGTGCTACCGGTGAGGGCAAGTCTACTTCGTTAGCCGCATTGATAAATTACCGTAACGCATTTAGTACCGGGCATATTATTACGGTAGAAGATCCTATTGAGTTTGTGCATACTAATAAAAAATCACTGGTCAATCAGCGTGAAGTAGGCGTCGATACACGCAGTTATGCTTCCGCACTGAAAAACACCTTGCGCCAGTCCCCGGATGTGATTCTCATCGGTGAAATTCGAGATAAAGAAACCATGGAGCACGCATTGGCGTTTGCGGAGACCGGGCATTTGTGTTTATCTACGTTGCATGCTAACAATGCCAATCAAGCATTAGATCGTATATTGGGTTTCTTCCCGGTGTCACAACACCAACAATTATTGACGGATGTGTCGCAAACGATGCGGGCTATCGTGTCACAACGTTTGGTGAATACGCTCGATAATCAGCGTATAGCCGCGTTTGAAATCTTATTGAACACGCCCTATGTCAAGGGCTTGATTCAGCAAGGTGACATTGATGGTTTGAAGCGCGCGATGGAACGCTCCGAGCCTGCCGGAATGCAGACGTTTGATTCGACCTTGTTGCAGCTGTATAAGGCACAACGGATCAGTGCAGAGGAAGCGCTGAAGCACGCGGATTCACCGAGTAATTTGCGCGTGCGCATGGCATTGAGCAGCGAAGTAGAGTCAACCGGCCATAGTCAGTTGGCTATTCAGACAGAGCGTAATGGCGGGAATAATTAAGCGACCTAATGGATTCATCCTAATGGGTGTCATCCCGAGTGTAACGAGGGATCTCGTGCAAGCGGCACGTTCTCACTAACAACATCATGCAAACATTCCTGAGATCCCTCACACCGTTCGGGATGACAAAGGAAGGTGTCATCCCGAGTGTAACGAGGGATCTCGTGCAAGCGGCACGTTCTCACTAACAACATCATGCAAACATTCCTGAGATCCCTCACACCGTTCGGGATGACAAAGGAAGGTGTCATCCCGAGTGTAACGAGGGATCTCGTGCAAGCGGCACGTTCTCACTAACAACATCATGCAAACATTCCTGAGATCCCTCACACCGTTCGGGATGACAAAGGAAGGTGTCATCCCGAGTGTAACGAGGGATCTCGTGCAAGCGGCACGTTCTCACTAACAACACCATGCAAACA
>CAZYIF010000013.1:0-70176 GCA_964646995.1 uncultured Gammaproteobacteria bacterium | reverse complement strand
AGCAGGTCCCAAGGGTATGGCTGTTCGCCATTTAAAGTGGTACGCGAGCTGGGTTCAGAACGTCGTGAGACAGTTCGGTCCCTATCTGCCGTAGGCGTTAGAAATTTGAGAGGAGCTGCTCCTAGTACGAGAGGACCGGAGTGGACGTACCCATGGTGGATCGGTTGTCACGCCAGTGGCATAGCCGAGTAGCTAAGTACGGACAGGATAACCGCTGAAAGCATCTAAGCGGGAAGCCTCCCTCAAGATAAGATTTCTCTGGACCCATGAGGTCCCTAAAGGTCCGTTGAAGACTACAACGTTGATAGGCGGGGTGTGGAAGCGTGGTAACACGTGTAGCTAACCCGTACTAATTGACCGTGAGGCTTGATCATATAACCCCAAGAGGTTTATACGCATCGAGCTAACAGAAACAAAATATTATTTACTAAACCTAAATTGTTTCGAACATGTATGATCACATTATTGAAGATTACACAGTTTGCCTGGTGAAAATAGCAAGTGGGAACCACCTGATTCCATTCCGAACTCAGAAGTGAAAACACTCAGCGCCGATGATAGTTTGGGGTCTCCCCATGTGAAAGTAGGACATCGCCAGGCATTTTATTCTCTGGGTTACGATACCAGTTGATTCTGGTATCGTGTGCCTTGTATCAAAAACCGCATAATAAATCCATTATCAAAATCAAAATTAACTCCCGTTAGCTTAATTAATCAACAAATATGACGTTTAATATAGAATCAAAATATTCAGGGCGATGCTTGTGTGGCGAAATAAGTTATTCAGTTGATGCTGAGCCGCTATTTGCTGGGAACTGTCATTGCAAGGATTGCCAAAGGTCGTCTGGCAGTGCATTTATTCCCGCAATGCTTTTCCTAGAAAGAAGTGTATCTATTCTCGGCGAGGCAAAGTATTTTGAATCTACCTCCGATAGCGGAAGCATTCACAAAAGAGGCTTCTGTTCAAATTGTGGTTCGCAGCTTTTTGCCGAATTCAGCACCATGCCCGGTATGCTTGGTATTAAGGCGGGCACATTAGACCATCCGTCGAACTACGTCCCTAAACTAGACTTTTACGTGGCAAGTGCTGCACCTTGGGATTTTATGAACCATGAACTGCCCAAAAAGGTTGGCCCAGCATAAAGTTAAGAAGGGTGCCTACTGCGGTGCAACATTTTCCACTTCAGAACATCAAGCACTAACTTTTTTCGTGGGTCGTTTTTGATGTTTGCATTGCTCTGTCGATGGGTTTTAGAATAATGGATTCATCCAGTAATTGGCAGGGTTAGTTTGCAGGATGGCTCGTTCAATCTCAAGAGAAGTTAATGCTTCGCTATTACTTTCAGGGTCAAATAGCCTCATTACTAAAATACACCTGTTCTAAGTGCTACTATTTTTGTTATTTTACTCTTATGTACTCAGGAGCCAGTGCTGAGTGAAAAATTTGCTTGCAAGCCTTGCCAGCAATCTTGATATTTTTCCGCGCGGTGCTTTGCCTGCATGGCATATTCGCTGGGTTGCCAGATGTGTTGACTTTCAAACATAAACGCTAAGGTGTTGCGGTAGCGCGTGGGTTTAAGTTCCGTGTTTGCTATGGCTTTTTGATAGGTTTCTGTATCGGGACCATGCGCCGCAAATGCATTATGTATGCTACAGCCGCCTGGCATGAAGCCATCGCTTTTTGCGTCGTAATGTCCGTGAATGAGGCCCATGAATTCGCTCATGATATTGCGATGAAAGTAGGGTGGACGAAAGGTGTGTTCAGCGACCATCCAGCGTTCGGGGAAAATCACGAAGTCTACATTAGCGGTACCAGCGACGGCCGAGGGTGAAGTGAGTACGGTAAAAATCGACGGATCGGGATGATCGTAACTGACCGTATTGATAGTACAGAAACGTGTAAGATCGTATTTGTAAGGCACGTAGTTGCCATGCCACGCCACTACATCCAGCGGCGAATGGCCTATGTGAGATTGCCAGAGGTGTCCTTGAAATTTTACCAACAAGGTAAAATCTTCTTGTCGCTGCTCGTAAGCGGCGACGGGGGTGAGAAAATCACGTGGATTGGCTAAGCCGTTTGCACCGATGGGACCTAAGTCAGGCAATATAAAGGGAGCGCCGTGATTTTCACATATATAGCCGCGTGCGCATTGTTCGGCTAGATGCACTTGAAATTTTATGCCACGTGGAATCACGATTATTTCGTTAGGCACGATGTCTATGTTACCGAACTCTGTTTTAAAGTGTAGCCCACCTTCTTGCGGTACGATCAACAAGTCTGCATCGGCATGGTAAAAAAAGCTGTTTGTCATGCTTTGGTTGATCGCGTACAACTGTACGGTCGCGCCATTTGACGCAGAGCCGTTACTCGCGTAAGGCATGCTGCCGTGTATGAAATCAGTAGGCTGTTGTGGATAAGGCAAGGGTTGCCAGCGCAGTTGATCCGGCGGTGTGGGTGTGGTGAGACGTGCGGTGGCTTGTTGGTAGAGAGAAAATGCGCCATGCACGACAGAGGGGCGTATGCGGTACAGCCAAGAGCGCAAATTACGCGGTCTGGGTGCGGTGAAGGCACTGCCGCTGAGTTGCTCGGCATAGAGATTAAACGGGACTTTTTGTGGTGAATTTTGTCCAACAGGCAGTGCTCCTGCTACGGCTTCGCTCTCAAAGTAATTGCCGAATCCACTTATATAGGGCGATTTTCCTTGCATTGTTACCTCCAGAGAATGATCGTGATGACACGGAAATAAAATTTATGCCACGGTACCAACTTAATTAACGTAGCGCGTATTCTACATTGAATCGACGGGGTTCTCGGCACGGTTGCCCAATCTACGGTGACAACATCCAGTGGCAAGGAGCGCTAACTACGAGATGCTTGCGGTGTTACCAACCGCTACACAGCCATTTCTTCCACTTGTGCGCGGGCCATTGTAGCGTAGAATAATCCCTTCGTGCAAAAGGTAACTATTCAGCAAAGTTACAAGGCATTACGATTTTGCTTGAAAATGCGGTGTTTTCTTTACGCGATGGATATTCTCCCCTTGAGAATGCCGTCAAGCCCAGTTTTATTGGGCAGGCGTAAAATCAAAGGTAACTAGTCGGCATTTTGCTGAATAGTTACTGCAAAACTTAGGGTTCAAAATTCAGTGCAAGGGCATGACTAGATGATAAGTGATGGGCAGTACCTCAATGTGGCGTTAAAGCTTGCGTTGCAGCGGCAAGGATTTTGTGCGCCTAATCCCGCCGTGGGCGCGGTGGTGGTTAAGCAAGACATAATTTTAGCGACCGGTGTACATTGGGCCACGGGACATCCGCATGCAGAAGTCGATGCCTTAAAAAAAATAGCACCGGAGCAAGCACGTGGCGCAACACTGTATGTGACCTTAGAACCCTGTTGTATCTGGGAACGCACACCGCCGTGTACTACGCTGTTGATTGAGTACGGTATAGCGCGAGTCGTGTATGGGATGCAGGATCCCAATCCTAAAGTCGCAGGTAAAGGGATTGCCATGTTGCAGGCGGCTGGCATTGCATGTGAATGCGTACGATCCTTAGCAATTGCGGGATTGTACCGCAGTTATGTGCGCTGGCGGCAGATGCAGTTACCCTGGGTGACGGCAAAGTTAGCGTTAAGTAGTGATTTAAAGATTGCGGGAGTAGGTGGTGCGCGTGTGCAGATGAGCAGCGCACGTTTGGCTGTGTACACGCAACAACAACGCTTGCGTCACGATGCGATACTGACAACGGTGCGTACGGTTATGCAAGATGATCCGCAATTCAACGTACGTTTCATCCATGCAACGTTAACTAAGCCGATCTATGTGCTTGATACGCAACTGCAATTCCCCGTATCCGCGCGCCTATGTGCAAGCGCTGCGAGTCTAACGCTATTGCACAGTGATGAAGTGGATGTAGCACGGCGTGAGGTATGGCAGTCACGTGGTGTGAAGTGTGTTGCTATACCTATGCTAGGCGATGAGCTGGATTGGCATGCGGTATTATCTTACATCGCGCACAACGGTTATCATCGTTTGTGGGTTGAAGCAGGCAACCGCTGTTTTACCTCGCTTGCTACATCGGGTTATTTACAACAGGCCATATTGTATATTGCGCCACTCATTTTAGGACAGACTGCTTACAGTGGTATTGACGCATGGGCACAGACCTTAGGTGCGCAGCGGTTGGTATGGCAAGCGGTGGGTAAAGAGTTAGTTGCCGAAGCGACATGGTAGGCCACGGTAGATGTTTTGTGGTGAGCTTGTGCTTGTCGGGTGTTGGCGTTTTTGTATGCCCCAGCATGCCTATTGCGCTATTTTTTTCCTCTATAAAAGCCAACAACTTGTCATATGGGCGGGGTGGGGCGGCGGCTGTGCCTGACTCGCTTATTTTACCTAATCTGTTACAATCGTCGGCGTTAATGCCAAGGACTCTGGCGATTTAGCCGTTGGTGCTTGCAGTTGTGCAGCGAACATGTCAAGTAATGACGGGCATACAAATTTAGACTGGTGTCGCGTCAATGTAGAGGCAGCCGTGGAGAACGTACTTATGAGTGAGCCGATTAAAATTCTGGTAGCCGCTAAACGTGTGGTTGATGCCTATGTAAAAGTACGCGTGAAACCAGACAGTAGTGGTGTGGAAACGGCGAATGTCAAAATGTCGATGAATCCATTTGACGAAATTGCGGTTGAAGCCGCTGTACGTTTGCGCGAAGCGGGTCTCGCGCAGGAAGTGATCGTTGTGTCAATGGGTGATCCCCAGTGTCAAGAGACCTTACGTACCGCATTGGCGTTAGGTGCCGATCGTGCGATCTTGGTGCAAACAGACGACGCGTTGCAGCCATTGGCAGTGGCTAAACTGTTGCGTGCCATAGTGCAGCGCGAACAAGTGCAGTTGGTGATAGTGGGTAAACAAGCCATCGATGATGATTCTGCGCAGACAGGGCAGATGCTAGCGGCGCTATTAGATTGGCCGCAAGCCAGTTTTGCTTCTGCCTTGACATTAGAGCAAGAGCAACTGGACGTGATCTGTGAAATCGACGGCGGCTTGCAGACTCTGCGCATGCAATTACCGGCTGTGGTTACCACGGATTTGCGTTTGAATGAGCCGCGTTATGCGACTTTACCTAATATTATGAAAGCGAAAAAGAAACCACTGGAGATTATCATGGCTGACACGTTAAACGTGGATATCGCGCCGCGTTTAACGATCGTGACGGTGACGCCTCCTGCGGCACGTAAATCCGGTAGCAAAGTCAGCGATGTGGCTGAGCTAGTGCAAAAACTGCGTGATGAAGCGCAAGTAATTTGAGGCATAAACCATGAGTATACTTGTGATAGCTGAGCATGATAACCATCAGCTTAAACCCGCCACGCGCAACACCTTAGGTGCTGCCGCTTTATTGCAACAACCGGTGCAGGTGTTGGTCGTTGGACATGCGTGCCAAGCAGTGGCTGAACAAGTGGCGCATCTTTCCGGCGTAAGCCACGTGTTCGTGGCGGATAATGCGAATTACCACTATCCCCTGGCGGAGAATCTGGCGCCCTTGATCGTGAAAATGGCGGCTGGCATGCGTTATGTGATGGCGGCCGCGACAACCTTTGGTAAAGATTTATTGCCGCGGGTGGCGGCTCTACTGGATGTGGCACAGATTTCAGCGATTACGAGCATTGTGCAGCACGATACGTTTACCCGTGGCTTGTATGCGGGGAATGCTGTAGCAACGGTGCAAAGCAAGGATCTTTGTATGGTATTAACGGTGCAACCCACTGCGTTTGCTGCGGTGATTGAGTGTGAGCAGATGGCGCCGATTACTGCATTAAGCGATGTGTATGTGCACCCGCGGATCCGTTGCGTGGAACAAACCCTGAGTAAGTCGGAACGTCCGGAATTGACGGCTGCACGTGTGGTGGTGGCGGGTGGTCGTGGTTTGCAAAATAAAGAAAACTTCCAGCTGATAGAAGCATTGGCGGATCAATTGGGTGCAGCGGTCGGCGCGTCACGCGCGGCGGTGGATGCGGGCTTTGTGCCGAATGATTATCAAGTGGGGCAAACCGGTAAAATGGTGGCGCCGGCCCTTTATATTGCGGTGGGCATTTCAGGTGCCATTCAGCATATCGCCGGCATGAAGGAAAGCAAAGTGATTGTCGCGATTAACAAAGATGAAGAAGCACCCATATTTCAAGTGGCGGATTATGGATTAGTGGGCGATCTATTTCAGATCTTACCGGAATTAATGGCTGTATTACGTAAAGAGTGAGGTAAATTTTATGTTGGTAGGTATACCTAAAGAAATTAAAAATCGGGAATATCGTGTTGGGTTGATTCCGGCAGGCGTACGTGAATTAATTGCGCATGGGCATGCTGTGCTAGTGGAACGCGATGCCGGCTTGGGTATTGGTTTTGGTGATAAGGATTACGTATCGGCAGGTGCACAGATCATCGATACGGCAGAGGAACTGTTTGCCCAAGCCGAGATGATCGTCAAGGTCAAAGAGCCGCAAGCGCAAGAGTGCAGTCGTTTACGCGAGAAACAAATATTATTTACCTATTTGCATTTGGCGCCAGATCCGGCACAGGCGCAGCAATTGCAAGCGAGTGGTTGCACGGCGATTGCCTATGAAACAGTGACCGATAAAAATGGTGGCTTACCCTTGTTAGCGCCGATGAGTGATGTGGCGGGTCGCATGTCTATCCAAGCCGGTGCGCATTGCTTGGAGAAGGCCCAAGGTGGCAGTGGTATTTTATTAGGTGGTGTTGCCGGTGTGGCTTCTGCCAATGTGGTCGTCATCGGGGGTGGTGTGGTCGGCACCAGCGCGGTGCGCATGGCCATCGGTATGGAAGCCAATGTGACGGTGCTTGATAAATCGCTGACGCGCTTAGAACAGTTAGATTTTCAGTTTGGTGCGAAGCTCAACACGATTTATTCAACGCGTGAAGCAATAGATGCGTACGTCGCTGCGGCCGATTTAGTGATCGGTGCGGTATTGGTAGCGGGTGCGTCCGCCCCCAAATTAGTGACACGTGAATCGCTGTCAACAATGCGTCCTGGTTCGGTGTTGGTGGATGTCGCTATCGATCAAGGTGGGTGTTTTGCAACGAGTAGACCTACGACACACGATGAGCCTACGTATCTTTCAGATGGTATCGTCCATTATTGTGTGACCAACATGCCAGGGGCGGTACCGCGTACAGCAACCTTTGCGTTAAATAATGCGACATTGCCGTTTATTTTGCAGTTGGCGGATAAGGGTTACAAAAAAGCGCTACACGACAATGTGTACCTACAACAGGGTTTGAATGTACACCGCGGCCACTTAACCCATGCGGCGGTAGCTGCTGCGTTGGGTCAGCCTTACCTTTCTGCGGCAGAAGCATTGTTGCTGTAGTGCGTAGCACACACTCGGTCGCGCTTAACGACCGAGTGTGTGGGCCTATTGATGACGAGCCTTTTACACCGCCACCGTAGTTTTATCAAAACACAGCTTCTGTTCGCGGTAATCGATGACGATGCTATCGCCTGCGACAAAGTCACCGAGTAAAATGGCGCGCGACAAGGGATTTTCTACCTGTTGTTGGATGGTGCGGCGCAGGGGTCTGGCACCGTAAACCGGATCATAACCTGCCTCTGCCAAATAGTGCAGTGCAGCGTCACTGATGCTTAGGTTCATGTCTTTTGCTTGCAGGCGTTTAGCCAATAGATTGATTTGTAGTCTGGCTATTTTGCTAATTTCTTTTTTATCCAAACTGTGGAACACAATGGTATCGTCAATGCGATTAATGAACTCGGGTCTGAAGTGTTGTGCGACGACACGCATCACCGCTTCTTTGACGATGCTATAACTTTCATTGACCAGGTCTTGGATCAGTGAAGATCCTAAGTTGGATGTCATCACGACGACGGTGTTGCGAAAGTCTACCGTGCGGCCTTGGCCATCGGTTAAACGACCATCATCTAACACTTGCAACAAAATGTTAAAAACATCATGGTGAGCCTTTTCTACTTCGTCCAATAAGATTAAGGCATACGGTTTGCGGCGTACGGCTTCGGTGAGATAGCCGCCTTCCTCGTAACCCACGTAACCGGGGGGCGCACCGAGCAAGCGTGAGACGGAATGTTTTTCCATGAATTCTGACATGTCGATACGTACCATCGCGTCTTCCGTATCAAATAAAAATTCGGCGAGAGCTTTACAGAGTTCGGTTTTTCCTACACCCGTGGGGCCTAAAAATAAAAAGGAACCAATCGGTCTATTGGGATCGGACAATCCGGCCCGCGAGCGTCGGATAGCATCGGATACGGCCGCGATCGCTTCTTGTTGGCCGACAACGCGGTGGTGCAGAAAGTCTTCCATGTGTAATAGTTTATCGCGTTCACCTTCTAGCAATTTAGTGACCGGGATATGCGTCCAGCGCGCAACAATTTCGGCAATTTCATCTTCCGTGACGCGATTACGGAGCAGTTGTGTCTCTTGCGTTCCGCCCGCGGAGGCTTGTTGCAGTTGTTTTTCTAGCTCAGGAAGTCGACCGTATTGCAATTCTGACATGCGCGTGAGATCACCCGCGCGGCGCGCTGTTTCTAGCGCTTGTTTGGCTTGTTCCAGATTGGCTTTGATCGTTTGCACGCCTTCCACGTTAATTTTTTCTTGTTGCCAAATACGATCTAGCTCACCGTAGGATTGTTCTATGTCAGCGAGTTCTTTTTCCAGTTTAAGCAAGCGTTTCTTCGACCCTTCGTCGACTTCTTTTTTTAACGCCTCTTGCTCAATTTTAAATTGCACGCGTTTGCGATCCAACTTATCTAACTCTTCGGGTTTGGAGTCTATTTCTACGCGGATATGGCTGGCCGCTTCGTCGATGAGATCGATGGCTTTATCCGGTAACTGCCGATCACTGATGTAGCGGTGCGAGAGCGTGGCTGCGGCAATGATGGCGGCGTCGGTGATGGTAACGCCATGATGTACTTCATAACGTTCTTTTAAACCGCGTAAAATCGCAATGGTATCACTAACGCTGGGTTCCTCTACTAACACAGGTTGGAAGCGCCGTTCTAATGCCGCATCTTTTTCTATATATTTTTTGTATTCATCCAAGGTGGTGGCACCGACGCAATGTAACTCGCCGCGGGCCAGTGCGGGCTTGAGCATGTTGCCGGCATCCATCGCACCATCGGTTTTACCCATGCCGACCATGGTATGCAGTTCGTCGATGAACAAGATCACCTGGCCTTCTTGCTTAGCCAGATCGCTGAGTACGGCTTTGAGGCGTTCTTCAAAATCACCCCGGTATTTCGCGCCGGCTATCAACGCGCCTAGGTCTAGCGATAGTACGCGTTTGTTTTTTAAGCCTTCAGGGACTTCGCCGTCGACAATACGTTGTGCCAAGCCTTCTACAATCGCCGTTTTACCGACACCAGGTGCGCCGATCAGCACCGGATTATTTTTAGTGCGGCGTTGCAATACCTGAATGATGCGGCGGATGATGTCATCACGTCCGATGATGGGATCCAACTTACCTTGCTCAGCACGCGTGGTGAGATCGGTGGTAAAGCGTTCTAAGGCTTGACGCTGTTCTTCTGCATTGGGGTCATCTACTTTTTGTCCGCCACGCAGTTGCGTAATGGCTTGTTCTATGACATTTTTCTCTAAGTTTACGCTTTGTAGAATTTGGCCTAGCGTACTCTTATCTTCGCAGGCAGCTAACACAAACAGTTCGCTAGAGATGTACTGATCTTTGCGTTGTTGTGCCAGTTTATCGGTGAGATTGAGTAATTTGTTCAGATCATTGCTGATGTGTATGTCACCGCCGGTGCCTTGCACTTGAGGCAGCTTATCCAGAGCTTCGTCTAAGCGTGAGCGTAGGCGTGGTAAGTTAATCTGTGCTTGGGTGAGCAGATAGCCGATATTGCTGCCATCTTGATCTAGCAGCGCCTTAAACACATGTAACGGTTCTATGAATTGATGATCACGACCCAACGCCAGCGATTGTGCATCGGCCAAGGCCATTTGAAATTTACTCGTTAATTTATCCATGCGCATAGATCAAATATCCTCGTGTGTGACATTGTTCTGTACCTGGGGTTGTTACGGGTGAATTCAAGACAAGGTGGTATGGCTCTTGCAAAAGATGCCATGTCCAACAATAAGGCAAGCATACCGCTAGCCTTCAACATGCGAATTTAAGTTAATAGCGGATGAATTTAGCGAAGTGCTTGCAGTACTAAACCAATACGCTATCATAGGCCTCAATTCATCAGATTGGGTTTGGTTATGTCAGAACAGCATCCGCAACGTGATACGGTCGCAATTGGCGTGCAACAGATAGTCGCGGAACTGCGTAGTCAGCGTCGTTGGCGCAATTTTTGGCGTTTATTGTTAGTGTTCTTGCTCATTGGAGCGTTCTGTTTTGCGGGCTTGTCGCGCAATCAAAGTCAATTCACTAAGCATCCATCGCATACGGCACTCGTTGATGTCTATGGCGAAATTATGGAAGACGCAGAGGCGGACGCCGACCACGTGGTTAACAGTCTGCATTTGGCGTTTAAGGATAAGGGTACTAAAGGTATCGTGTTACGCATCAATAGCCCTGGTGGCAGTGCGGTGCAAGCTTCCTATATTTACAATGCCATACGCCGTTTTCGTGAACAGTATCCCGCAGTGAAAATTTATGCGGTATGCAGTGATATGTGCGCTTCTGCTGCTTACTATATCGCGAGTGCAACCGATCTCATTTATGCAAACCCCATGAGTGTGGTGGGTTCTATTGGCGTATTACAAGATGGTTTTGGTTTTGTGGATATGCTACATAAATTAGGGATTGAGCGTCGGCTGATGACGGCCGGTAACAACAAAGGTGAGATGGATCCGTTTTCACCGTTGACGGCAGCAGCGCGGGCGCATGTACAGTTGATGTTAGATGATGTGCACAAACAATTTATTCAAGACGTCAAGCAGGGGCGTGGTAAGCGCTTAAAGGCTAACGCGCTATTATTTTCTGGGCAAGCATGGACGGGTAGCCAAGCGAAACCATTGGGCCTCATTGATGGATTCGCGAGTGCGGGCGAGATCGCGCGTGATGTGATTCATGAAGAGCAGGTTGTCAATTACACGGTGCGGCGCAATTACTTGGAGCGTTTTGCTGAGCATTTTGGCACGACCTTACTGAGTCAAAGCGTACGCTTGTTACGTACGCCAGCACAGGGGATGAGTGGCGTGGCGACCGCGGGTTAATATACCGCTAACCCTTCAAGATGCGAATTTTGATGGGCAAGTTACGCCGGTATATTCTGTTTTTAGACCTACACAAAGTAGGTGTGCTCGGTTACCCAAGGGGAGAACCGCGGTTCTCCCCTTGGGTAACCCCATCGCGTAGCGAGCACTTCAACATGCAAAAATCGCATGTTGACGTGCAATGCGTATAGATACCCCAACAAGGGGGTAATGGCATTAATAAAGGGAGAGATCTATGCTTAACATAGGACGGGGATTCACCTTGGTGGAGTTAATGATTGTGATTGCAATCATGGGTGTTTTGGCTGCAATTGCTATCCCTTCTTATAACAGCCATATGTCACGCGCCCGGATCAGTGATGGCAAAACCGCCTTGATGGAAGCGTATGCTGCATCCGAGCGTTATTATGCGAATCGCGGCAGTTATACCGGTGCAACGTTAGGTACTGGCAATGCGGTAACGGATATTTTGGGTCGTCCAGCAACCCAGAGTGCGCCCGCTTGCGGCGCAGGTTCTGCACCTAGCAGCGAGCAAAATTATTGTGTGCGATTTACTGCATTAACTGCCAGTGCCTTTACGTTACAAGCAGTGCCGCGGGCAGGCAGTGCGCAGGCAGGCGAAAGCGTGTGCGGCACCCTATCCATTAATTCACTGGGACAAAAGACGTTTAGTGGCAGCGGTACGCAGGAGCGGTGTTGGTAACATTTTCATAAAGTCACTTGACAAGAGTGCGGTGACTTTGACAGCATACGGCACTGTCGTGGTTTTTTGTAACTATTCAGAATTTTACTGAATAATTGTCGTTTTTTTATTTTAATGCTGGCGTAGCTCAGTTGGTAGAGCAGCTGATTTGTAATCAGCAGGTCGCGGGTTCGAATCCCATCGCCAGCTTTTCACCCGTTTATAGGTTGTTTACCCATCAATTTTCTTATAGCGTATGCGTTTGGGTTGCATGGCCGTGTCGCCTTGTTGTTGCTTGCGGTACAGTTCATATTCTTGGTAATTGCCGGTAAACCATAATACGCCATCATCTCCTTCTAAGGCCAAGATGTGGGTCGCAATGCGATCTAAAAACCAGCGATCATGTGACGTGACGATCGCGCAGCCTGGGAAGTTGAGTAGTGCGTCTTCTAAGGCACGTAGTGTTTCCACATCGAGATCGTTGGTGGGTTCATCCAACAGTAACACATTACCACCGCTTTTTAAGACCTGGGCCAGGTGTAAACGATTGCGTTCACCCCCAGAAAGATTCTTCACAAATTTTTGTTGGTCTTGTCCTTTGAAATTAAAGCGACCGAGATAGGCACGCGATGGAATGCTGTAGCTGCCTATGGTGATATTGTCTAGCCCGTCTGAGATTTCTTCCCACACTGTTTTTTCGCCGTTTAGCGCTTCTCGACTTTGATCCACGTACGCGAGCTTGACGGTTTCACCAATAATAATTTCGCCGCCATCGGGTTGCTCTTGTCCCGTCAATAGTCTGAATAGTGTAGTCTTGCCCGCGCCATTAGGCCCGATGATACCGACAATCGCGCCACGTGGAATGATGAAATTCAAATCGTCGTATAGCATGCGTGTGCCAAACGCCTTACACACATGCTTGAGTTCAATCACCACATCGCCTAAGCGTTCGCCAGGAGGGATATATAATTCTTGTGTTTCACAGCGTTTTTGTAGCTCTTTTGCATTTAGTTCTTCAAATTGAGCGAGACGTGCTTTGCTTTTCGCTTGGCGCCCTTTGGGATTGCTGCGTACCCACTCTAGTTCTTTACTCAGTGCGCGTTGGCGTGCGGATTCCTGTTTTTCTTCTTGCTCTAGGCGTTGTTGTTTTTGCTCTAGCCAAGAGGAGTAATTGCCTTGGTAAGGTATACCATGGCCGCGATCTAATTCTAATATCCATTCGGCGACGTTATCTAAGAAGTAGCGATCATGGGTGATCGCAACGATAGTACCGGGAAAATTTTGTAAGAAGCATTCTAACCACGCGACGCTCTCGGCATCTAAGTGGTTGGTGGGTTCGTCCAGGAGCAACATATCGGGACTAGACAACAGTAATTTACACAGTGCGACACGGCGGCGTTCGCCTCCCGATAGTTGTGTGACGTTTGCGTCCCACGGGGGTAAGCGTAATGCATCCGCGGCAATTTCCAGTTTACGTTCTAATTCCCAGGCCCCTGCGGTGTCGATGGCATTTTGTAATTTACCTTGTTCATCCAGCAGTGCTTGCATCTCATCATCGGATAAGGGCTCAGCAAAACGCATACTGATCGCATTGAATTGATCCAGTAGCGATTTTAATTCAGCCACGCTCTCTTCAATGTTACCGCGTACGTCTTTGTTCGGATCAAGCTGGGGTTCTTGTGGTAGGTAGCCGACGCGAATGCCGGGTTGTGGGCGTGCTTCGCCTTCAAATTCACGATCGATACCCGCCATGATTTTTAGCAAGGACGATTTCCCTGAACCGTTTAAACCTAACACGCCAATTTTGGCGCCAGGATAAAAAGACAAAGAAATGTTTTTAAGAATTTCACGTTGTGGGGGAACGATCTTGCTGACGCGGTTCATGGTGTAAATATATTGTGCCATTCCATAATATCCTTTAAAAACGAGCCTGGTCGCTAACGAACTCCATCTGGCAGCTTACTTTTGGCGTAATCCATTCATGCGCTAGCGGTATATGTCGCCTAAAGCTACCGGATAGTGACATTTATTGCAACTGAAGATACTGCAAAGGCAGGCAGTTATGTTAAACTGCCCCACTTAAACAGACTGAGGGTAGGGTATTCATGTTTGGATCAGAGATGAGCATCGCTGGGTTTGATGACGAATTGTGGGCGGCGATGGAAGGCGAAAGGCAGCGCCAAGAAGATCACATCGAGTTGATCGCTTCGGAAAATTATGCCAGTCCACGTGTGTTAGCCGCGCAAGGGAGTTTGTTAACGAACAAGTATGCGGAAGGTTATCCCGGTAAGCGTTACTACGGTGGCTGTGAATTTGTGGATGTGGCCGAACGACTCGCCATTCAACGTGCTAAACAGCTGTTCCGTGCGGATTACGCGAATGTGCAGCCGCATTCGGGTTCCCAGGCCAATGCGGCCGCTTACAGTGCTTTGCTGCAGCCCGGTGATCGGGTGTTAGGCATGAGCCTCGCGCACGGCGGTCACTTGACCCACGGTGCAAAAGTCAATTTTTCGGGTAAATTCTATGACGCAATGCAGTATGGGTTGACCGCGGATGGTAGGGATATCGATTACCAGCAGGTAGAGAGCCTAGCGCAACAGCATCAACCCAAATTAATTGTTGCTGGTTTTTCTGCGTATTCACGCATTGTGGATTGGCAGCGCTTTCGTGCGATTGCCGATAGCGTAGGCGCCTACTTACTGGTCGACATGGCCCATGTTGCAGGCTTAGTGGCTGTCGATCTGTACCCGTCGCCCTTACCCTTTGCGGATGTAGTAACGACGACGACGCACAAGACCTTACGGGGTCCACGTGGCGGTTTAATTCTCGCTAAAGCGAATCCAGAATTGGAAAAGCGTTTAGATTCGGCGATTTTTCCCGGTCTCCAAGGTGGGCCGCTGATGCACGTTATTGCGGCTAAGGCGGTGGCATTTCTAGAGGCGTTGCAACCGACCTTCAAGCAGTATCAACAACAAGTGCTCTCAGGTGCGCGTACCATGGCAGCGGTCTTACAAGACAGAGGATATACCATTGTGTCAGGTGGTACGGATAATCACTTGTTTTTGGTGGATCTATCTGGGCGCGAGATTACAGGAAAAGAAGCCGAAGCGGTGTTGGGGCAAGCCCATATGACGGTGAATAAAAACACCGTACCCAACGAAACGCGCTCTCCTTTCATTACGAGTGGTTTACGCATCGGTACGCCAGCCGCCGTGACGCGCGGTTTTGGTGATAAAGAATTGAGTCAAGTTGCGTCGTGGGTGAGTGATGTATTGGATAATGCACAGCAACCGCGTATCGTCGAACACGTGCAGAAGCAGGTGAAGGCATTGTGTCGCGAATTTCCTGTTTATGCGGCACAGCAACACGCTGAATAAAACGCAAGGAGTAGCCGATGTTTTGTCCATTTTGCCGTGCTGAAGATACAAAGGTGACAGATTCACGTTTGGTGAGTGATGGCTTACAGGTGCGGCGCAGACGAGAGTGTTTGAGTTGTGGTGAGCGTTATACGACGTATGAAAAAGCAGAGTTGGTGTTGCCACAAATCGTCAAACGTGCGGGCCAACGTGAAGTATTTAAAGAAGATAAGTTGCGCTTGGGTTTGCAGCGGGCCTTGGAAAAACGGTATTCCACGGCCGAACAGATAGAAGATATCATTGACGATATTAAGCAACGCTTACGTTCCAGTGGAGACCGCGAAGTCAGTTCTCAAACCATAGGACTGTGGGTGATGCAGGCATTACGTGAGTTGGATGAAGTCGCCTATGTTAGATTCGCATCGGTTTACCGGCGCTTTCAAGATGTCAGCGAATTTAATAAAGAAATTGCATTAATGCAAGAGAGTGCGGCAGCCAATAAAGAGATTGCGCCTGCTGTGCAAGCACAACAAGTTGAAGGTTAATATGGCAATTAGAGTGTGTGCACGTGCGCGGCATCGTGCGCGGCGTAAGGTGTTACAAGCGTTATATCAGTCTTTGTTAAGCGGTAGTGAAGTGTCGGCCATTGAGCGTTATTTTGCGGAGCAGCAGCCAGAAAAAAAGGTGGATGCAGCGTATTTTGAGCGTTTATTGCGTGGCATATTGTGCGATCCCTCAGCGTTGGATGCTTTGTTCACTCCGTACTTAGACAGACCGTTGGAGCAATTGGATCCGATTGAACGCTCTGTATTGCGGATGGCGACGTATGAGTTCAGTGCGTGTATCGACATCCCTTATCGTGTTGTTATCAACGAGGCGTTGGAGCTAACTAAAGTATTTGGTGCAGAAGATGGTTATAAATATGTAAACGGTGTATTGGACAAGTTAGCTAAGCAGCTACGCCCCATGGAGGGGCGATCACCACAGGTAGCGGAGTGAGTCTCAGCGAATTTGCTATCATAGAACGTTTTTTTGCGACACAAGTGTTACGCCGCAGCGATGTGCTGTTAGGTATCGGTGATGACGCTGCCCTATTACATATTCCCCCACAACATAATCTGGTGGTTACCACCGATACCTTGGTTGCAGGGGTACATTTTCCTACGCAGACGGATCCCGCTGCTATCGCGCATAAAGCCTTGGCGGTTAATCTCAGTGATTTGGCGGCCATGGGTGCAACACCGGCCTGGTTTAGCTTAGCGTTGACGCTGCCTGACGTGGATGAGGCGTGGTTGCATGGCTTTAGCCAGGGATTGTGGACGTTAGCCGATGCGTTTGCTGTGCAATTGATCGGGGGCGATCTGACACGCGGACCATTAACTATCACGATCACGGCGCATGGTTTGTTACCCTTTGGGTGTGGCCTAACGCGCAGTGGCGCTTGCGTCGGTGATAGCATTTACGTAACCGGTGAACTCGGGGCAGCCGGATTAGCGCTGCAGCAATGGCGTGAACAAGGTGTTATTACTGACGCGCAGTTACGCCAGCGTTTTAATTGTCCTTGGCCGCGTGTGCAGGAGGGTGTTGCTGTGCGTGGTATTGCACGGGCCGCGATTGATGTGTCCGATGGTTTAGCGGCGGATGTGAAGCACCTGTTAACGGCAAGCGCAGTGGGTGCGACTTTAGAGCTGGCTTATTTACCGTTAGCGGATGCCGTGTCTCGGTTACCGGCGCCGCAAGCGCTGGCATTGGCGTTGACGGCGGGAGATGACTATGAACTGTGTTTTACCGTAGCTGATGCGCAACAGGGCTTGTTACAGGCGGCGGGCGTGATGTGTACGCGTATCGGTAAGATAGAACAGCAGCCGGGGTTGCGCTTGCGTCATCATGATGGCAGCGTGCAAGAGAGCAATGCAGTAGGCTATATGCATTTCTAGTCACTATTCAGTAAAGTTGCAAGACATTACGGTATTCCTTGAAAATACGCTGTATTCCTTACGCGATGGGGATTCTTAAGGCGAGAATCGCGTATCGATCCTGAAAATGCCGTAAAGCCGAGTTTTACTGGGTAGGCGTCAAATTAAGAGTAACTATTCAGCATTTTGCGGAATAGTTACTGTATTTTTTATAAGGATATGTGTACATGAAACAGTATGAAATACCTCGTAGTGTATGGACTAATCCTTGGCATTTTATGGCATTTGGTTTTGGTAGCGGGGCGATCCCGTGGGCACCGGGCACGTGGGGTACGTTGATGGCAGTGCCGTTTTATTGCGTGTTGCGTGAGCTGCCTTTGTGGTTGATGGTGGTCGTAGTGATCGTGGCTATTGTATTGGGTACAGTGATTTGTCACACGACTGCGCGTGATATGGGTGTGCACGATTGTCCGGGTATTGTGTGGGATGAAATGGTGGGTTACTGGTTAACGCTGTTAGCGGCACCACCCCAAACCGTGTATTTAATCGTAGGGTTTGTGTTGTTTCGGCTATTTGATATTGTTAAACCCTGGCCTATTGCGTGGGTAGATAAACGTGTCACGGGCGGGGTGGGGATTATGTTAGATGATATATTGGCTGCATTTTTTGCATGGTGTTGTTTGCACGGTTTAGTGCGATGTGTCGCATTAATTCAGTAAACCGTGTATTTTCCGCTGAAAAAAAGCGGTAGATGATGCGCAGCATGAGTACAGAACCGCTGTGACATAGAAGAAAAAGCAAAAAAACGAGGAAAAAACGCTAAAAAATCTATAAACAAAGTGTTTATTTTTATAAGTTTTGTTATGATTTCGTCGGTATTTGTTATCAATTTAAGGAGACGATAATGCCAAAAGCAAAAGCTGGTGTTAAAGCCAAAGCTGGTGTTAAAGCAAAAACCGATATCAAAAAAACAACGGTTAAGAAAGTGGCCGCCAAAAAAGTTGTTGCTAAAGATGTAGTGTCGAGTAACAAGCTGGTTGCAATTGCCGAAAAGCAAACGAAAACGCAAATCATCAAGACTGTTTCTGAAGAGACAGGATTGAGTGCTGCACAAGTAAAAGCAGTATTCGAAGCGATGCAGCATTTGTTGGGTAGACACATGAAACAGCGCGGCTCAGGTGATTTCATTGTGCCTGGCCTTGGGGTTAGAGTGCGTAGAATTCGCAAAAAGGCCACTAAAAAGCGCTTGGGTCGCAATCCATTTACGGGTGAAGAGATTGTTATTCCACCTAAGCCAGCACGTGATGTGATTAAAGTAACGGCCATGAAAGCATTGAAAGAAATGTTAGTATAGCGGTTGCTGAGAGGGGCTATTTAGCATAGCCCCTTTTGTGTAACTGAACTGATTTGCATAAGGACCCCCGCATGAATAACAACATCAGTCAGCCGCAGTACGAACACATTGCATCGGGACTTGCGAAATTGTTAGCAGACAGCTACACGCTGTATGTGAAAACGCAGTCATTTCATTGGAATGTCACTGGCCCTTGGTTTTTAACCCTGCATCAATTGTTTGAGCAGCATTACACGGAGCTTGCGTTGGCCATTGATCTCATTGCTGAGCGCATACGTGCATTAGGTTGCGCTGCGCCCGGTAGTTACACGCAGTTTTCAGCGTTGACTTCCATCCAAGAAGAAACGGGCGTACCCACCGCGACGGTTATGTTGCGCCAGTTATTGGCAGGACAAGAAACGGTGGTTGCTACGGCGCGCGAGTTACTGGCTGCTGTTGAGGCAAGTGGGGATCAAGTTACGCTAGACTTGCTGACGCAGCGTATGCAAATACATGAGAAAAACAGCTGGATGTTACGCAGTTTGCTCCAACAATAGCGGCTTAGCGGCCGGGTTAGGTCGATTGCGGTGGTCGTGCATGGGTTTGCTTTATGTGTGTAGTAATGCGACAATGGCTTCCCCGTGTCGTGCACAGTAAAATAGGTAGCTACCGATTATGGCTATAGCCAATGCAGATGTTTCCGCCGTGTCGACGCATAACGCAACCGACAGTCTCAAAATACCGCCCCACTCCATGGAGGCAGAGCAGTCTGTACTGGGTGGGTTGCTGTTAGACAACCAAGCCTGGGATCAGCTCGTCGATTGTATCAAAGAAGATGATTTTTATAAGCATGAGCATCGCCTTATTTTTGCCGCGATGCGTGACCTGTTATACCGCGACAGTCCGCTCGACGTATTAACGCTGACGGATGCACTTAAGGGTAAAAATCAGTTAGAGCAGGCGGGTGGCGAAATTTATTTATTTGAGTTGGCGCGCAACACACCCAGCGTAGCCAATATTATGGCGTATGCAGGGATTGTCAGAGAGCGCTCGGTGTTGCGTCAATTGATTCATGTTGCCAATCATATCGCGAGCAGTGCATTTTTGCCGAATGGTCGCACGACGAATGAGTTGCTGGATGAAGCGGAACGTCGCGTTTTTACGATTGCAGAACAGACGAGTCGCGGTAGTGGTCCAGTGGCTATTGCGCAGCTCTTAACAAAAGCAGCCGAACGTATTGATACTTTATTTCACTCTAAAGATCCCATCACCGGGTTGTCGACGGGCTATGCGGATCTGGATGCTATGACGTCAGGATTGCAGCCTGCAGATTTAGTGATTATTGCGGGGCGTCCTTCCATGGGTAAGACCGTGTTAGCTATCAATATTGCGGAACACGCAGCGATTAAGTCTAAACAAGCCGTATTGATTTTTAGTATGGAAATGCCCGGGGAAGCGTTGGCGATACGCATGATTTCGTCGTTAGGCCGCATTGATCAGCACGCGTTGCGTACGGGTAAATTGACCGATGCCGATTGGCCGCGTATTTCTTCTGCGGTGAGCTTATTGTCTGATGTGCAATTATTCGTGGACGATACCCCCGCACTGAGTGTGCAAGAGGTACGTTCACGCGCCCGGCGCATGGTCAAGCAACACGGTGGTTTGAGCTTGATTGTGATTGATTATTTGCAGTTGATGCAAGTGCCTGGTTTTAGGGAAAATCGCACGGCAGAAATTTCAGAGATTTCACGTTCGTTGAAAGCCATTGCCAAAGAGTTAAATGTGCCTGTTGTTGCATTGTCGCAGCTTAATCGCAGTTTAGAGCAGCGTACCGATAAGCGTCCCGTGATGTCTGACTTACGTGAATCGGGCGCGATTGAGCAAGATGCCGATCTGATTGCCTTTATTTATCGTGATGAAGTGTATAACGAAGATAGTCCACAAAAGGGGACAGCGGAAATTATTATTGCCAAACAGCGTAATGGTCCCATCGGCAAAGTCCGGTTAACCTTCAGTGGTAAGTACGCGCGATTTGATAATTATCAATACGATGTTTATTCAGGCACGATGCCATAACTGTACCTCTAGCGAGCGATCATGACACGGCCAACCCATATTTATATCGATCACGCAGCCTTGCGGCACAATGCACAGCAGATTCGTCAGTTGGCACCCAACAAAAAAATATTAGCGGTGTTAAAAGCCAATGCGTATGGGCATGGTTTGTTGGAGGTTGCCAAGACCCTGGCTGATGTCGATGCTTTTGGTGTCGCTTGTTTAGAAGAGGCCGCTGTGCTGCGACAGGCGGCATTGCAACAACGCATTGTGTTGTTAGAAGGTTTTTTCTCGGCGGATGAATTGTTGGCTGCGGGCGCTTGGAATTTAGATATAGTGATCCACAGCTTTGAGCAATTGCAGATAGTTGAACAATGTACCTTAGCGCAGCCGGTGACCGTGTGGTTGAAGATAGATACGGGTATGCATCGCTTGGGTTTTCCCCTGGCTGCGGTTGCTGAGGTATGGCAGCGTTTGAGCCGTTGTCGCGCCGTCAAGCAAGCACCGATATTAATGACCCACTTTGCGCAAGCAGAACGTATCGCCGATCCGACGACCAAACAACAATGGCAATTGTTTTCGCGTAGCGTACAGGGGCTGCATGCCGAAATTAGCTTAGCCAACTCAGCTGCTTTGTTGGCATGGCCAGAGACACACGGTGATTGGTTGCGTCCCGGTTTATTACTCTATGGGGTGTCGCCATTACCGGGGCATATAGGGCTTGAACACGGTCTGCTGCCCGTGATGACTTTTCGTTCGCGTATTGTGGCTATCAAGCAGTTAAATGTGGGTGACGCGGTGGGCTACGGTGGACAGTTCGTTTGTCCGGAACCGATGCGTGTGGGTTTGGTGCCGATTGGCTATGGTGATGGTTATCCTTATCATGCCCCGAACGGCACGCCGGTGTTACTCAATGATAAGCGGGTGCCTTTAGTAGGATCGGTTTCTATGGATAGATTAACCATTGATTTGCGTACTCAGCCCGCTGCGCAATCGGGTGACGAAGTGGTACTGTGGGGACGTGGATTACCGGCAGAAGAAATCGCGCGCTACAGTCAAACTATTCCGTACGAGTTACTTTGTTCTATACAGCGGCGTGCCCACGTGATTAATACATTCGGTGAAGCGCAGGGGGACTGAAACAGATGTGGTCTAGCACGGGTGAAACGCTGCAGCGCAGAGGGGAGTGGCATGTTATCGTTGACTAACAAGCATATTGTATTAGGCGTGAGTGGCGGCATCGCGGCGTATAAAAGTGCGGAACTGATTCGACAATTACAGGCATTGGGTGCGAAGGTGCGTGTGGTGATGACGCAGGCGGCGCAAGCGTTTATTACACCGTTGACGTTACAGACCCTATCGGGTTTTCCGGTAGCTACCGAATTATTTGAACCCACGACAGCGGTTGCCATGGAACATATTGCGTTGGCACGTTGGGCCGATTGCATCGTGATCGCACCGGCCAGTGCGGATGTCATTGCACGTTTAGCCAGTGGACAAGCCAATGATCTATTAACGAGTGTATGTCTAGCGAGTACGGCACCGCGATTGGTTGCGCCGGCAATGAATCAGCAAATGTGGCAGGATGCAGCAACGCAAGCGAATATACAGTGTTTGCGCGAGCGGCAGGTGCACATCGTGGGCCCCGCAGAGGGCGAGCAGGCGTGTGGCGAAGTAGGGCCTGGACGTATGCTGGATGTGGGAGCCTTGGCTCAAGCCACATCGGCATTGTTCATCAATCAGCAATTACAAGGTGTACGCGTATTAATTACCGCCGGGCCTACGCGTGAAGCGATTGATCCCGTGCGTTATTTGAGTAACCGCAGTTCGGGTAAAATGGGCTATGCGCTGGCTCAAGCGGCGCTAGAGGCGAGCGCCGATGTATGCTTGATTGCAGGGCCTGTCGCATTGACGCCACCTGAGCGCGTGCGTTGGGTGGGTGTAGAAACTGCCGCGCAAATGCACGACGCGGTATTCACGCACATCGCGCAGACCGATATTTTTATCAGTGTGGCTGCGGTAGCGGATTATACCTGCGTTCAAGTCGCCGCGCAGAAGTTAGCGAAAAGTAAAGATGACTATGTGTTGCGGCTAGTGCCCACCGTCGATATTTTAGCGGCGGTCTGTGCGCTACCTAATAAACCGTTTTGTGTAGGCTTTTGCGCAGAAACAGACGATTTGTTGGGTCACGCACAGGACAAACTGCGGCGTAAGGGTGCAGATGTGATGGCGGCCAATTGGGTAGGTGAAGGCAGAGGGTTTGAGTCTGACGATAATGCATTAAGCGTTGTGTGGCCGGGTGGCCAGCGTCATTTGCCACTCACCAGCAAGCAACAGTTAGCGAAGCAATTCATGCAATGCATAGCAGAGAGATACCGCTAGCGAATGCATGAGTTACGCGGGAAGCACTATAGGTAATTCAAGAGGTACATTATGCACAATATACAAGTTAAAATTTTAGATCCACGCATAGGGCATGAGTTTGCGTTACCCGCGTATGCGACGGCGGGTTCGGCCGGTGTTGATTTGCGGGCATGCATAGCTGCACCGCTGCAGCTGGCGCCGGGTGGATGTGAATTGTTACCAACAGGCATCGCGATTTATATCGCCGATCCGGGATTGGCGGCGATGGTATTGCCGCGTTCGGGGTTAGGCCATAAACACGGTATAGTACTGGGTAACTTAGTCGGGTTGATCGATTCGGATTATCAAGGCCCTTTGATGATTTCTTGTTGGAATCGTGGTCCCGATGTCTTTACGGTGATGCCCGGTGATAGAATAGCGCAGCTGGTTTTTGTCCCTGTCGTACAGGTGAGCTTGAGTTTAGTTGACGTATTCGTAGCAACCGACCGTGCTGAACAAGGCTTTGGTCATTCGGGAACAGCGTAAGATGACTTACACTATTCCGTCATACATCGATCCATCTATTTTCCGTGCCTACGACGTGCGTGGTATTGTCGATAAAAATTTGCATGCCAATGATGTGTATGCCATTACGCGTGCGTTTGCCAGTGCAGCGTGCGAGCTGGGCGAACAAGACATTGTGATGGCCTATGACGGTCGAGTGTCCAGCGATGTATTGCGGCATGCCGTGCGTCAAGGTTTGTTAGACAGTGGGTGTCGGGTGGTGGACATTGGGCTGGTGCCTACGCCTGTATTGTATTACGCGACGCATACGGTGGCTAAGACCGGCATCATGTTAACCGGTAGTCATAATCCCAAAGAATATAACGGCTTAAAGATGGTGTTAAAGCGAGAGAGCCTCAGTGAGAGCTTATTACAGAGCTTATACCAACGTATTGTTACGCAGCGTTTGTGCCAAGGACGCGGTAGTTACCAACGGCACGACTTGCGTGCGGATTATATCAACGCGGTTGGCCAGGGCATCACCTTATCGCGTCCTCTGCATGTTGTGGTTGACGCGGGTAGCGGTGTTGCGGGTGTGATTGCACCGGATTTACTGCGTGCATTAGGTTGCCGTGTTACGCCCCTATTTTGTGCGGTCAATGGTGATTTCCCCCATCATCATCCCGACCCCAGCCAAGCAAAAAATTTAGTGGATTTACAACAGGCTGTGTTGGCAGAACATGCCGACCTGGGTTTTGCTTTTGATGGTGACGGTGATCGCTTAGGTGTGGTTACTAGTCGCGGCGAAATTATTTGGCCTGATCGCCAAATGATGTTGTATGCGATAGATGTGTTACGTACGCATCCCGGCGCGACGATTGTGTTTGACGTGAAATGTTCACGGCAGTTAGGCCAAGTCATCACGCAACACGGGGGAACCCCGGTGATGTGGAAAACCGGACATTCGCTCATTAAACACAAACTCAAACAGAGCGGTGCATTGCTGGCGGGTGAAATGAGTGGCCATATCTTTTTTAATGATGCCTGGTTCGGTTTTGATGATGCGCTCTACACGGCTGCGCGTTTGTTGCAGATAGTGGCGCGTGGCACGCAAACCAGTCACGATCTATTTGCCCAATTACCGACGAGTGTCAGTACGGCCGAGTTACAACTGCCTATGCCGGAAGAAAAGAAGTTTGCTTTTGTGCAGCAGTTTTGTGAGAAGAGTCATTTTGCCCACGCGCGGGTGATCACGATAGACGGTATGCGCGTAGAGTTTGCGGATGCATGGGGTTTATTGCGTGCGTCCAACACGACACCCAATTTGGTTTTGCGTTTCGAGGCAGACACCGACGCAGGTTTACAGCGTATTCAGCATCTGTTTCGCCAACAAATGCGTGCGATTGAGCCGGACTTGGAGTGGAGCTTTTAAAGCAAGAAGTCATCCGCTGGCGGTTGAGTTGTTGAGTCATGTAGTGATGGACTGCATCGATTGTTTGGAACAGCGTGGTTGCGCTTGGACAGTGTAGAGCCAAGCCTCGCCAAGAATTACGGCACTGCAAAAAATGAATTAAAGCAGAGCAAAAAAGATGAAAATCTAGTCTTCTCCTTGTATTTATTTCGTGCTTAATCAAAAAAACATGCGTATAATTGCCATCGAAGTTGCCGGTATGGTAGAAAATAAACCAGTTAGGTTAACAAATAGAGAGAATTAGTTATGACTGAAACACTGACTATGATTGAGCCTTTGCAAATGACGACTAAGCATTTGAGTGAGGCCGTAAAGCAAGATATTGAGAAGTATTTAAGTACTGTAGAAGACATTCCACCGGATAATCTGTATTCGTTGGTGCGAGAGAAATTTGAAAAGCCATTGCTTGAAGTTGTCATGCGTTACACCGGCAATAACCAAGTAAAGGCCGCTAAGTTGTTGGGCATTGCGCGCGGTACCTTGCGTACGCGACTGAAAAAATACGATATGCTGGACTGATCGTACTCGCGGTCGGGTGCTCCATAGTCGGGTCGGGGTGTAGAGGTCGCTGAACCGCCCAACCTGGGTGGCAAGTAGCCGGTCAGCGGTGGGTCTCGTAATAAATAAAAAAGGGAGTACGCACAGGGTCGCATTGGCCGCTGGTAACGCTTCAATTTAACGTTACGGTGGATTGAGAGGTCTGTGCGTGTAGCCCTCTGGTAAGGAAAGCCATGCCATCATTCGATGTCGTATCTGAGGTCGATCGCCACGAGTTAGGCAATGCGGTCGATCAGAGCAATCGTGAAGTACAGACGCGCTTTGATTTTAAAGACAGCGGTGCAACGTTCGTGTTAGAGCAAGAGCGCATCGTATTGCAAGCGAAAAGTGATTTTCAATTGCAGCAAATGGTAGAGATAGTCAAGTTAAAATGTGCTAAGCGCAAGGTGGACATGGGTTGTTTGGATGTACAAGAAGCCCAAATAGCACTTAACTCCGCTAAACAATTCATCTTGGTACGCCAGGGCATCAGCAGTGACGACGCAAAGAAAATAGTGAAAGCGATTAAAGACAGTAAGCACAAAGTGCAAACGGCCATTCAAGGTGAGCAGATTCGTGTGACCGGCAAAAATCGCGATGACTTACAAGCGGTTATTGCGTTGCTGAAGCAGGGTAATTTCACGTTGCCACTGCAATTTACCAACTTTCGCGACTGAGGTTTCTGTTACTTCTGATTGAGCAGCAAAGGTTTGTGTCCCCAAGCGCTGCTTAGTCTGTGGTGCTTGTCGTTAGCGTGTGCGCAGTGGGTTCCAGTTGCACCTGTTCTATTTTATCGAAGTGTTTACCGATTTTATGTGCCGACACGTGCACGTCTTTGACATCGTCATTCGCCAGCTGTATGTGTTTCGCTAATGCGTCCATGCGTTGTCTAAAGCGGGTAAAATCCTTGGCGAGATGTAATAAATGTTCTTGGATAATATGTACTTGTTGACGGGTTGCCGCATCTTTGATGACGGCGCGTGCGGTGGTTAAGATGGCCATGATCGTGGTGGGCGATGTTAACCACACGCGTTGTGCGTGCGCATAGGCGACGAGGTCGGGATAATGGGCATGAATCTCCGCGAAAATGGCTTCTGCGGGAATAAACAGGATGGCGCCGTCTGCGGTTTCAGTCGGGATGATGTATTTGCTCGCGATAGACTGAATGTGATGTTTGATATCTTGACGAAATTGTTGTTCTAGTTTGTTTTTTTCTACGCTACTGAGTTCAGCGTTCATGAGTCGTTGAAAATTTTCCAAAGGAAACTTGGCATCGATCACGATATTACCACTGGGTTCGGGTAAAAACAGGATGCAATCGCAACGTTTGCCATTACTTAAGGTATGTTGCAAAGAAAAATGCGTTTCAGGAAGTACATTACGTAGCAGGCTAGTGAGTTGCACTTCGCCAAAGGCACCGCGTGTACGCTTATCGGCAAGGATTTGCTGTAGATTTACCACATTGCTTGATAACTCTGCGATCCGTTTTTGTGCCTCGTCTATTATCGCAAGTCGTTGCACGACGTCGGTGAAGGTTGCGGTGGTTTTCGCAAAGCCGTCATTCAAGCGTTGCTCTACTTGTTGACTGATCTGTAGGATATGCTCAGCGGTGACTTGGGTGAGTTGATCGAACCCTTCGCGTAGCGACTTGGCGCTGCGTTCCAAGCTGTCGGCGGTGGCCATGCGTAATTCGCCGATCCCGCTGTATAAACTGGTTTGTAACTGTTGCAATGCTTGTTGTTGTTGCTCGGCAAACAAGGCACGACTATCGGCCAGTTGTTGTTGTAGGTGCAGTTTAACTTCCTGCAACAGCTGACTTTGTTGCAGGGTGTAGTCGTGCAGTGTTTGCTGCAGTTGCTGTTGTTGTAACTGTTGGCGTAATTGCGTGGTGGTATGATGGCTGCGCAGATAGAGCCAGGACAATAAGGCTAGCCCGCACAGGGCAACGAGAGCAACGAGTAGTAACCACATAGTGAATCCTTACAGTTAGAGTGGGGTCGATTATATACCCATTACACTTCAAAATGCGCTTTTTGCATTTTGCAGTGTTCTCTACGCGATAGGCTTTCCAAAGGGGAGAATCGCGGTTCTCCCCTTTGGTGAGCGTGCACAAATTTACTTTGTGCCGGTCATAAAAACAATATACCGCGCAAACAATTAACTTAAATTCGCATTTTGAAGTACGAGCGGTATACCTGTTATTCTATAGGCAGTGACGAATTTTAATGAGACCAGCGTCGGGTGATGGCAGCAGCCGAGGAAATCCGTACCTGCTGATGTGGGTAATGTGGCGTTTTTGTGTGCCGCTTGCGCTTATCCAGCAAGCGGGCGTTCAAGTGGTCTTTGCACGGCAGTAGGCTGCATAAAAAACACCCTCTTTTTGCATTTGCTGCTATGCTTACGATCGTTCCTAGGGTAAACTTACGCCCCTATAGCGAATGGGAAAATACAGTAATTATGCGGTTGAAACACATTAAATTAGCGGGCTTTAAGTCATTTGTGGATGCTACTACGGTGCATTTCCCCAGTGATTTAGTGGCAATCGTGGGCCCCAACGGTTGTGGAAAATCCAATATTATTGACGCCGTGCGTTGGGTGATGGGCGAGAGCTCAGCCAAGCAGTTGCGGGGTGAATCCATGGCCGACGTTATCTTTAATGGATCCAGTGCCAGGCAGCCCTTGGCGCATGCCATGGTGGAACTCACCTTCGACAACAGCGACGGCAGTTTGGGCGGAGAATATGCCCAATACAGTGAGATTGCCGTGCGCCGCGAGGTCAGCCTTGATGGCCAGTCGACGTATTGCCTCAATGGGTCGCGTTGTCGTCGGCGTGATATCACGGATATTTTTCTGGGCACCGGCTTAGGTCCGCGCAGTTACGCCATCATTAAGCAAGACACCATTTCACGTATCATTGAGGCCAAACCGGAAGAATTGCGGGTTTACCTCGAAGAGGCAGCCGGTATTTCCAAATACAAAGAGCGCCGCAAAGAAACGGAAACGCGCATGCAGCATACCCGTGAAAATTTACAGCGCTTAGATGACGTGCGTGCAGAGTTAGCTAAGCAACTGGAACATTTAGAGCGACAAGCGCAGGCAGCAGAGAAATACAAAGCGTATAAAGAACAAGAAACCTTGCTCAAAGCACAATTACACGCATTGCATTGGCGTGGTTTCGATACGGCATTGCAGCAGCAACGCAGTGCGTTGCAACACAAAGAAAATAGCTTAGAGGCGATAGTGACGGCGCAGCGTGCGACAGAAGCTGCGTTGGAAAAGCAACGGCAAGTACACAGCCAGATCGGGGAAGAATTCGGCGCCGCACAAGAACACTACTATCATGTGGGTGCCGATATTACGCGATTAGAGCAGAGTTTGCAGCATGGTCGCGAACGTAGGCAACAGTTGGAAAGCGATCAACAGCAAACGGAACAGGATTGGCAGGCGCTACAAGGTCACTTGCATGCCGATAAGGAAAAAACAGCGACCTTACAGCAGCGCATTACCGTGTTGCAACCGTTGGTGAGTGAGGCCAATGTCAGTGCGCAGCACGCAAATACAGCGGTCAGCGATGCACAAACCGATTTGGCGGTGTGGCAAGAGCAATGGGATACGTTTACGCATGCGACGGCAGCGCTGAGCCAAAAGGCCGAAGTCAATAAAACGCGCCTGGTACATACCGAAGATCAGTTGCAACAAACCAAACAACGTAGCCAACGCTTACAACAGGAATTAGCGCAGTGCGACAGTGGTGAAAACAATGTGTTGCCTGACATGGAGCAACGTGTTCAGCAAGAAGAACAACAATTACAACAACAGCAACAGCATTTGCTGGCGTTACAAGAACGCCTGAGTCAGCAACGCCAGCATAATGTGCAGCATGAACAGCAGCTCGCGCAAGCACGTACCCAATTGCAGGCATTGCAAGGGCAACACGCGTCGTTGAGCGTGTTGCAGCAAGCCGCACTGGGGCGCCGGGATAAAAGCGTGGTGGATTGGCTGAGCCAACAGCAATTGCAGGACAACCCACGTTTGGCGCAACGATTACGCGTAGCGGCGGGGTGGGAGCGTGCGGTAGAAACCGTGTTAGGCGATAACGTACAAGCGGTGTGTGTGGAATCCATCGATGATGGGATTTGTCGTTTAGTCGAAAAGTTAACGCAGGGTACGGTATGTTTGTTGGCGACTGCGGCGGCACAGATACCACCGGGCGCAGAGGGTGATACCTTAGCAAGTAAGGTAGAGGGTGAGGCGGTGCTTTCGGGCTGGTTAAGTCATATTTACGTGGCAGAGGATTTGCCCGCCGCCTTAGACAGGGCGCGTCAACTAGCGCCTCACGAATCCGTGATCACAGCGTCGGGAATTTGGCTGGGACGGAATTGGTTGCGCGTCGCACATGATATTGATGAGAAAGGGAGTGTCTTACAACGTGAACGTGAACTGAGTGCTATCGCTGAAGGTTGTACCACACAGCAGCAGCAGGTGGAAGCGATAGTAGCCCAACTCGCCGCAGGGCGTGCGCAGCAGCAAGCATTAGAGGGCGAGCGTGATGTGCAACAAGTGGAAATTAACCAGGCGACACAACTACTGGCTAAGACGCGTAGCGAATGGCGTATTCAAGCAGCCAAGCAAGAGCAGCTGCAGAAACGTCAGCAACAATTGACGCACGAACTGGCTGAGCAGCAGCAACTGTTACAAGACGCAGAGCAGCGCTATGCCACGATTCGCAGTGATTGGCAGCAAGCAGTGAGTGAACTGACTGACGCTAGCCAACAGCGTGAACCACTGCAACAGGCCGGCCAAATGAAGCGAGAAGCTTTGCGTCAGCTGCAGCAGCAGCGCCAACAAGCGGTCGATGCTGCGCATCAATATGCGATGGAATTGGAATCATTGACGAGTCAACATGACGCGATTTTGCGTAATGATGAACGCATGCAACAACATTTGACGCAGTTGATACAAAAGCGCGAACAGGTAGCACGCGCGTTACAAGAAAGTATCCAGCCACTGGTTGATTTGGAGCAAGCATTGGCACTGCAGTTGCAACAGCGCTTGCACGCTGCGGCCACCATGGATGCGGTGCGACAACGCTTAGGCGCGGTAGAAGAGGAGTTAACTGCACTGGAACAAACGCGTCAGCAAGCGGATGCGACGATACAGGCGTTGCGTCAGGACGTGGAGCGTGCGCGCTTGGATCTACAAACCGTCAGTGTGCGGCAGATGACAATAGAAGAACAATTGCAAGAGAGTGAGTTCGCATTGGAAACACTGTTACAGCAAGTCAGTGAAGTGGAGAGCAGTGCCGCGTGGGAGGAGAAGCTAGGTAATCTACAGGTGCGGATACAGCGTTTAGGTGCCATCAACTTGGCAGCTATTGATGAGTGCACGGTGTTGCGTGAACGCAAAGCGTATTTGGAGCAGCAAAATGCCGATTTGCTCGAGGCGTTACTCACCTTAGAAAATGCCATTGGTAAGATCGATCATGAAACGCGGGTGCGTTTCAAACACTGTTTACAACGCGTGAATGATGATTTTCAGCGTTTGTTTCCGCGTATATTTGCCGGTGGGCATGCTGAGCTGGAGTTAACCGAGGATAATCTATTAAAAGCAGGGGTATTAGTCAAAGCGATGCCACCCGGCAAGCGCAACAGCAGTGTTCATTTATTATCGGGTGGAGAAAAAGCACTGACGGCCCTGGCGCTGGTTTTTGCTATTTTCCAATTGAATCCAGCACCTTTTTGCATGTTGGACGAAGTGGATGCCCCGCTGGATGATGCCAATGTGATACGGTTCAGTAATTTAGTCAAAGACATGTCGGATAAAGTGCAATTTATTTTTATTACACATAATAAGGTGACCATGGAAATGGCGCACCATCTGTTAGGTGTGACAATGAATGAGCCGGGCGTATCGCGTTTGGTTTCAGTGGATGTGGAAGATGCATTAGCGTTGGCGGAGGCATAAATGGCAGATATAGGCTTACAATTCAATTTACGGGTAGTATTGCTTTCTTTGGGTTTATTGTTTGTATTGGCGATACTGCTGGATGGGTTACGCAGAAAATACCGACGCAAGCGCCGTTTGTTCGCGCAAGAATCTACACAGGAGTTTGCGTACGACGATGACTTGAGCGACGTGCCTGCCGTGGCGCACTCTGCGCCGCCGTCTGTAGACCGGGAAGCGGCGCAGACAGAAAGCAATGCGCTGACATTGACGGCTATGAGCCAGCATATATTAGTTGTTTATTTGCAGGCAAAAGCGGAACGTCCTTATGTGGGCTATGAATTGTTACAGGCTATATTGTCGTGTGGCTTACGTTACGGAAAAATGAATATTTTTCACCGCTATCAAACGTTAAATGGCACAGGACCGGTGTTATTCAGTTTGGCTTCTGCCAAAGAACCGGGTTCGTTTGATATCCGCCAGATGGGGGGCGTTTCGTGTCATGCGCTTTGTCTGTTTACCCGACTGAGTCATGATAAGCAAGCGGACATCAGACACTTTGATTTGATGTTAGAAACGGGTAATCAACTCATGGAGGATTTGGGCGGTGTATTGTTGGATGATAATGGACAAGGCTTTACCGTAAATACGTACACGACATACCGGCGCCATATCGATGCGTTACATCATGCAACGCCTGTAGAATATACCGCTAACGCATGAGTTAGTAGGTCTTGTTGTCCACCCTTCGAGGCAAGCACTCGCGTGCTTCCTCAGGGTGAACGGATATAAAGTATATTCCTTAACGTTTTGGAATGGGTTTAACTTCAATAACAGTCACTTCTAGTGAGTTTTTTTCATCAGGATTAAAATCATTATGAAACTTATTGGCTGGATCCGGAGCAAAAACCATAAACGTATTTTTTTTAAGGGCTAGTTTATCCGTTTGGTTTCCGTGTTGACGATTTAATTCTCCGTCTGTAAAAGTAAACAGAAATCGTGGATAAGGATGGCGGTGCAATTTCAAATAAGCTCCCGCTGGGATAGTCGATTTCCACGCAGTGATTTCGTCACCCATTTCCGTTTGCGCTGTTCTAATGCCTTGTTTTGCATTAACAGGCGTTATTTCGTCTTTCGTTGGATTTCTCGTTTCATCCAGCGGCTCATCGGGCAATTCAAATATTACGATGGGTTTACCCGAACTTGATTGGAACGGGATTTTTATTCTTATGGGTTCATCTTGGTGATTATATTTATGTTGCCCGTGAGCAAAAAAATAAGTCGCTAATATGCCACTCAATGTACCTGCAAAAAAATAACTGAGTCTTCTCATAAAGTGGCTCCTTTTTGAAGTGGAATGGGTATATACCACTCGTACTTCAAAATGCGAATTTTGATGGGTAAATTACGCGGTATATTTTGTTTTGATGACCGGCACAAAGTGAATTTGTGCACGGTCACCCAAGGATCGATACGCGATTCTCCCCTTGGGGAACCCCATCGCGTAGAGAACACTGCAAAATGCAAAAAGCGCATTTTGAAGTGGAATGGGTATTTACATTACTTGCGCGCTAAGCCTTTGTTGTCTTTGCCCGTTACATTTTTAGGGGTTGTTCGCGAGGGTGCAAGGCGGTCGCATTATCTAACGGCTTAGCTGATTTAACGCCATGCTGCGTGGCAGATGTGCTTGCCTTGTGGGTAAGCGTTGGGATAGTTAGTTCTTGTCCGTCACGTAGCGCGGTTGTTTTCAGGTGGTTACTGCGTTGTAGATCGGCAATCGGCACATGATAGCGTTGCGCTATGCTACTTAGATTATCTCCGGGTTTGACACAATAGGTGTTTTTCTTGGGCGTTACACGCGCATGCTGTGTCGTTGTGCTGGGGGCGTTTTGCCAAATCACCAGTTGTTTACCGGGTTTGATCACATTGACTGTGTTAGGCAATTTATTCCACGTACGCAGGTGAGCGACACTGACTTGGTAGCGATGCGCGATTTTCCATAAGCTATCGCCATCCTTCATGGTGTAGGTGATTTTTTGCGGACGCGGCGTGGCGGATGACGATTTGCTGTACCTATTGTTATAAGCATACAGTGCTTTGGCGTATTGCGGCATCGCATTCTGCGCCGACGGCATGACCAGGGTTTGCCCTGGCTTGAGCCATTTGCCGCGCAAGTGATTCATCGTAACAATCATCGCGGTAGTGGTATGATAGCGTTTCGCGAGTAACAACAAGCTGTCGCCCTTTTTCACGGTATAACGTTGCCAATTCATGCGATCTTGCGCAGATAAGTTGGCTAGATGATATTTGAATTTGCCAAGCTGTGTCGCGGGTATGAGTAAGCGGTAAGGCCCTTCTGGATCGGTAGCCCAGCGGTTGTATCCGGGATTCAGTAGATAGATTTCTTCTAGGCTAATGTCAGCCAAGCGTGCTGCGCGTGCTAAGTCTATTTGTGAACCGGTATCTACTGCGGCGATATATGGTTTATTTTCTAAGGCCGGTAATGCAATGCCGTAACGTTCGGGGTTATCGATGATAGCGGCCAAGGCAAACAAACGTGAGACATACAGGCGTCGTTCTATGGGTAAACGCATGGACCAGAAGTCGTCGGTTTGGTTTGCTGCGCCACCGCGTTTAATGCTATTGGCCATGGCTCCTTCACCCGTTTCATAGGCCGCAATGGCCAATGTCCAATTACCATTAAAGTAATCACGAAGGCGTGTGAGATAATTTAATGCGCCGTTGGTGGAGGCATAAATATCGCGTCTGCCGTCGTACCACCAGGATTGTTTGATGCCTAGGGTACGCGCTGTGCCGCTCATGATTTGCCACATGCCGGCTGCCCCTGCGCTGGAGTAGGCAAACGGATTGTAGCCACTTTCTATCATGGGCAATAACACTACCTCTGCCGGTAGGTCACGTTTTTTGGCTTCGTTGGCAACGTAATATAAATACGGTCTGGAACGTTTGAATAAACTAACTAAGTACTTAGGATGTGTCTGGTACCATTGTATTTGTTGTTGTACGAGTGGGTGGGTTACCTGCTTATCCAGGGAAAAATCGCGACGCAAGGCGCGCCAGAAATCATTGTATGACCACGGTGAAGTGGTATAGGTCGCGCTGTCAAATGCGAGCCCGGCTTCCTTTTCTGTGGAAGATTGTGTTTGCTGTTGCGTACAACTGGCGAGGAGTAAACAGGTTAGCAGTGCAACAATGAACTTTATCATAGTGATTTACCTTGCAAATGTATTTTTCCATGTACGTAATTGTGTAAAAACCGCAATCTCATCCATACCGGTTTGTCCCGCGAAAATTTCTGCTGCGCGCCGCACTGCAGGGATATGACATCTAAGGAATGGATTGATGGTCTTTTCTAAACCTATAGTCGATGGCAATGTCGGCTTAGCGTGCTGGCGGCATAGTTCTGCTTGGGCTGTGTAGCTGAGCAAAACGGGATTGTTGGGTTCTACCGCGTGAGCAAATGCTAAATTTGCTAGTGTGTATTCATGTGCGCAATAAACTCTCGTCGTATCAGTTAGTCGGGTCAATTTAGTGAGGGAATTATACATTTGTTTGGCGGTACCTTCAAATAAACGTCCACAGCCAGCCGAAAATAAGGTGTCTCCGCAGAGCAAGTATTGGTCATTATAGTAGGCGATATGATCTAGCGTGTGCCCTGGGACGGCGATGACGCGTAACGTCAAGCCGATTGTGTCCAGTGTTACGTGGTTCCCCTCTTGTAAGTGGTGCGTGACGGTTGGAGTGTGGCCTGCGCGTGGCCCGTATACTGGGATAGTTTCTTGTTGTTGCAGTTGGGCAATGCCTCCCGTGTGATCCGCGTGATGGTGTGTGACGAGGATAGCGCTAAGCGACAATTGCCGTTGTAGCAGGAAATTCAATACGGGTAGTGCGTCACCCGGATCGACGATTACACAGGTCTTGGCAGACGTGTTGACTATTGCCCAGATGTAATTATCTTGGTAAGCGGATATCGGTATGATCTCTAACATCTCTGTGACCCTCGTTATATACACCTTGCACTCCAACGTGCGCTTTTTGCATTTTCAACAACTCGGCCGCAAGCGATCGAGATTGTTTCCTTGATGGGTTCGCCTGCGCGAAGTCAATCCGCGTGGACGGCGACCAGAGAGGAGCTATTGCATAAGCTACCCTCTGGTGACCGAGCACACATACTTTGTGTCGGTCATCAAAACACAATATACCGCGCAAAAAAATAACTTAAACTCGCATTTTAAAGTACGCGCGGTATATACTGCGCTACGCGTGAGTGTAAGTGAGTTGCTACTGTGTCACTAGTCGTCACAATAGTTTATTTTGAAGTGGCCCTCTACGCGATGGGGTTTCCCAAGGGGAGAATCGCGTATCGATCCTTGGGTGACCGTGCACAAATTTACTTTGTGTCGGTCTAAAAACACAATATCGAGTTGTCAACGGGTAATGGGGCTAGTGCGAGTATGATTCATGTCTATCAATACAGATTATGTTGAACAATTGCCCGCGTGGTATCGGCAGCCTTTAGGTAAAGCATTGGCGGGACTGGAAGAGCAAGCGTGTGCGACTGCGTTGTCGTCTCTGTGTGGCTATTATGCCGTGCAAATAGGCAGCGACGCACTGGATCATTGTTTGCGACACAGCGTGATGAAACAATCCATTTATATGCCGTTGAGCGCAGCGCAGCGCAGCGAAAAAGCATTGATATACGGTGATCCTATGGCTTTACCTTGGCAAACAGACAGCGTCGACTTGGTGTGTTTACCGCATACCTTAGAGGGATTATTGCAGCCACAGCAGTGTTTAGCGGAAGTGGTGCGGGTGTTAATTCCACAAGGTTATATTTTGATTTTAATGTTTAATCGTTACAGTGCGTGGGGGGTGTCGCGTTTATTACGCTACGGTTGTCAGCAGCAGGCGCCATGGAACGGATGTTTCGTGGGTATGATGCAGGTGCGTAGTTGGTTGCTCGAGTTAGATTGCGAAATCATTCGTACACAGGCGATTTTTTTTCGGCCGCCATTGTCTTCCTCCCAGTGGTTAACCCATCTGCTGTGGTTAGAAAGTGTGGGAAACACTATGCCTCTGTGCGGTGCAGGCGTTCATCTTATTTTGGCGCGCAAAAAGGTGATGATGTTAACGCCTATTAAACCCGCATGGCGCGTTAACGCCGCAGCGGAACGTGAACTATCGAATACGACAACAACAATGGTTGAATAATGGAATTAAAAACAGTAGAAATTTTTACAGATGGTGCTTGCCACGGTAATCCTGGACCGGGCGGATGGGGTGCGTTATTGCGGATGGGCAATACAGAAAAAACCATTTACGGTGGCGATGCACATACCACCAACAATCGCATGGAGTTGCAGGCTGCGATTGAAGCGTTGGCGGTATTGAAGCATCCGTGTCGCGTGATTTTGACGACAGATTCGCAGTATGTACGTAAAGGCATGACCGAATGGCTGCCGCAATGGGTGCAGCGGGGCTGGCGTACGGCGAATAAACATCCAGTAAAAAACAGTGACTTATGGCAGATATTATTGGCGCATACGGAAAAGCATCAAGTGACTTGGCAGTGGGTACGCGGGCATAGTGGACACAGAGAAAATGAGATTGCGGATGCGTTAGCCAGTCAAGGTGCAGAGGAAGCAACGCAGCATAAGAGGGAGTGAAGCGCATGCGTCAGTTAGCATTGGACACAGAAACTACGGGTTTAGATCCCAGCACAGGACATCGCATCATTGAAATAGCCTGTGTGGAAATAGTGAATCGCCAGTTGACGGGTAAGCAGTTTCATTGTTACTGCAATCCAGAACGCGAGGTTGATCTGGAGGCTATTCAGGTCCATGGTCTTAAGCAAGAATTTTTAGCGGATAAACCGACATTTATCCAGTCGCTTCCCGATTTATTGGCCTTCATCGACGGCGCTGAACTTGTTATTCATAATGCAGCGTTCGATCTCGCTTTTTTAGATAAAGAGTTAGAACTCGCGCAGCATTCTTTGCGCCGTATACAAGATCGCAGTGCCGTGATTGATACTTTGGCATTGGCCCGGCGCTTACACCCAGGACAACGTAACTCGCTGGATGCGCTGTGCAAGCGTTATAAGGTAAACAATGCACAGCGCACGTTACACGGTGCGTTGCTCGATGCACAGTTGCTCGCGCAGGTGTATTTAGCGATGACCGGTGGGCAGGGCAGTTTGTTTGATGGCATGGAGGTAGGTATATCAACCGTGTTACACCCATCCGGTGCGCGAGAGGGGACGGCACTGCCTGCGCGGGATATGCCGTTGCGGGTGATCTTTGCGAACGAAGAAGAGTTGGCGGCGCATCATGCCTATTACCAGCAAATTCTGTGCGATAAAAAGTAACAGGTGGTGATACTCGGTTGCTTGGTGCGTGTATTGTGCTAAGCTTGCGCCGTTTGAATGCAGTGAAGAGTGAGATGCTCGGGTTAGCATGGCTGATGCGTCACATATACCGCTAGCGGTATATACTGCCTGACAGTTGAGAAGAGGAAGACGAATGCGTAAACGAAATAGCGTGGTTATTGTCATTGGCATTGTGCTCGTTGTGGGCGGATGGATGTATTGGCATGCTAAACGCACGCAGTCTGCTAAGATGGCGGCGATGGCGGAGCCGGTAGCGACAGTCACGACGGAGACGACACAGTGGCGTGCTTGGCAATCGCAATTAACAGCGGTGGGAACATTACGCGCGATACAGGGCGTGGATATCAGCAGCCAAGTCGCTGGGGAGATCAAAGACGTTTACTTTACGCCAGGGCAAGTGGTGGCAGCGGGTGATGTGCTGTTGGAATTAGACAGTGATGTGGAGCAAGCGCAGTTAGCCAACGGACAAGCCGCGCTGAAACTAGCAGAACTCAGTTACCAGCGGCAGGCCTTGCTATACAAGCGTGCCAATACCGCACGTGCAGAATTGGATGTGAAACAGGCCGAGTTACAAGAAGCCAAAGCACGCGTGCAAGAGTTGCTGGCCGTGATCGCACGTAAAACGATGCGTGCGCCCTTTGCGGGGACATTAGGTATTGCGTATTTGACCCAAGGCCAGTATGTGACGCCAGGTATTGCACTCGTGAGTCTAGAAGCCTTAGATGAATTGTATGTAGACTTTACTTTGCCTGAGCAGTACTTGCAGCAAGTGAGCGTAGGGCAAGTCCTACAAGTCAACAGCGTGGCAGCGCAACCGATGATGCAGCAAGGCAAGATAGTAGGTATCAACGTGAAAGCCGATCTCGAGACACACAACATCAAGATACGCGGTCAAATTCCTAACCTGCAACACGAATTTTTGCCGGGTATGGCGGTTAATGTAGCGATTTTATTGCCTACACAAGATCAAGTGATCAGTCTGCCGACTACAGCTATTGTGTATAGCTTACACGGCGATTCGGTTTATGTGGTTGAGCCAGACAAAGACAATCCGCAACAACTGCGCGTACAGAGTCGTTATGTCACGGTCGGAGAGCAACAAGCCGATCGCGTGCTAATCACTCACGGTTTGACTGCGGGACAGGAGGTGGTGACGAGTGGCCAAATCAAATTGCATCCACGCAGTGCTGTAACTATTGATAATCAACAAAGGTTACCCTAAGCCATGACATTTACTGA
The DNA here is from genome assembly GCA_964646995.1 of uncultured Gammaproteobacteria bacterium. GTDB lineage: Bacteria > Pseudomonadota > Gammaproteobacteria > CAZYIF01 > CAZYIF01 > CAZYIF01. The sequence goes on along the minus strand of CAZYIF010000013.1, from coordinate 31,163 downwards.
TATTTTTATTAAACGTCCGGTCTTTGCCAGCGTGCTCAGTCTGCTGATTTTGCTGTTTGGTTTGGTAGCGTTGCATAAATTACCCTTACGCCAATTTCCACAAATGGAGCAAGCGGTGATTGAGGTGACGACCAGTTACCCGGGCGCTAATGCGGAGTTGGTGCAGAGTTTTATCACCACAACCATACAGCGTGCCATTGCTGATGCAGACGGTATCGACTTTTTAACTGCAGAAAGTAAGACGGCGCAAAGTAGTGTAGAAGCCCATCTCAAGTTGGGCGTTGACGCTGACCGCGTGTTTACTAACGTTATGGCTAAAGTAGCCCAGGTACGCGGTGAGTTACCCCAAGGCAGTGAAGCACCTATTATCAAAAAAAGCACCGGTGATGAGATCGCCTATTTATATTTGAGTTTTACCAGTGAGCGCATGACCAACCAACAGATTACCGATTATTTATGGCGTGTGGTAGAGCCTAAACTAGCGACGATTTCTGGGGTGGCGCAGGCGCAAATTTTAGGTGCTGCTGATTTTGCCTTACGTATCTGGTTAGATCCAGCCAAAATGACGGCACTGGGCATTGCAGCGGGTCAGGTACTGCAAGCATTGCAAGCCAACCATTACAATGCCGCTGCCGGGGATTTAGACGGTCAGTATGTCATTAAGCAGATTCGTGCGGATACTGATGTGCACGATGTAGCCAATTTTAAAGCTTTAGTAATTGATCATCGTGGTGATACGTTAATTCGTTTACAGGATGTGGCACGTGTTGAACTAGGTGCTAAAAGTTATAAATTCAATGTAAGTTTCAATGGTAAGCCGGCGATGTTTATCGGTGTGTCAACGACACCCGGCGCTAACCCATTGGACGTAGTACGTGCGATTAAACAAGAATTACCTAACATCGAACGTGATTTTCCGCCGGATTTGCATGCGACGATCGCCTACGATCGTACCGCCTATATCAGCAGTGCGTTGGATGGGGTGAAACATACATTAATTGAAGCATCGTGCATTGTGTTTTTGGTGATCTTTTTATTCTTAGGTAATTTGCGCACGGTACTTATTCCATTGGTGACGATTCCATTGTCATTGATCGGCGTGTGTACGGTATTGTACGCGTTGGGTTATTCGTTGAATTTATTGACCTTGTTGGCGATGGTTTTGGCGATTGGCTTGGTGGTGGATGATGCGATCGTGGTGGTAGAGAATATTTACCGACATATTGAACAGGGCAAATCGGGAGTACAAGCCGCGTTGCAAGGCGCACGTGAGATTGTGTTTCCGGTGATTGGTATGACCCTCACCTTGGCGGCGGTCTATGCTCCTATTACCTTGAGTGGCGGTTTAACCGGGGCATTGTTTACTGAATTTGCATTGACGCTGGCGGCGACGGTAATTATTTCTGGATTTATCGCGTTAACCTTATCGCCGATGATGTGCGCTAAGATTCTGACGTATGAGTTAGCCCATAGACCATTGGCGCAAAAAATCGATCACGTATTTTCGCGACTGCGCGGCAATTACCAGCGCTATTTGCATGCTGCATTGGATAGGCGTGGTTTGGTATTAGCGCTGGCATTAGGTACTGTATTGCTTAGCGTGTGGTTATATCAACACAGTCAGCAAGAACTGGCACCACAAGAAGATGATAAATTCATTGGTGCGTTTGTGCGTGCGCCGGAACACGCGAATGCGCATTACCTCAACCATTTTACCAAGATGCTAGCCCCTATTTATGCGAAAGTTGCCGAAGGAGAAAATTACTTCCTCTTCAATAGTAGTGATACCAATGCATTCGCGGGCTTGATTTTAAAGCCATGGGATAAGCGTAAACGTACTCCGCTGATGATTTTACCGGAGTTACAACAAGCACTGAACAAAGTCGCTGGTGTCAGCGCGTTTGCGATGACGTTTCCTTCGTTGCCTGGAGAGAATGGTCGCCCGGTTGGCTTTGTGTTAACGAGTACACAAAACCATTTGTTGCTAAAACAGGCCGCTGATGCCTTGCAAGAACGCGCAGGAAAAAGCGGTTTGTTTACGTTTCTAGATAGCGATACGTCATTTACCGTGCCGCAAATGGAATTATTGGTTGACCGTAATAAAGCCGCACAGTTGGGGATTAGCATGCAAGCTATCAGTCAGACCCTTGCGCTCATGTTGAACGGGCATTACGTGGGGCGTTTTGCATTGCAGGGCTATAGCTACGACATTATTCCGCAGTTACCCAAGGAGCAGCATTTAACAGCTAGTCAGTTACAACAGATCCCAATTAAAACGGCGAGTGGCGCTATGATACCGCTCGCAACGGTAGTGCGCATCGGTGAAAGTGTGCAGCCCGATAACCTGAAGCAATTTCAGCAATTAAATGCCATCACTTTACAAGGTGGTTTAATGCCGGGGGTTACCACTGGGCAAGCGATTGCCTACCTAAAGCAGCAAGCCAAACAATTATTCCCGCAAGAGGTGGGCTATGATTTTAAAGGCCAGATGCGACGTTTTCTCACCGAGAGTGATACCTTGGGTATGCTATTTTTATTGGCTTGTTTGGTTATTTTTTTGGTGTTGGCCGCGCAATTTGAAAGTTATACGGATCCTTTAATCATATTGATCAGTGTGCCACTGTCGATTTGCGGTGCATTAATCCCGCTGGCGTTGGGTGCTGGCTCACTCAATATTTATACCCAGATTGGTTTACTGACCCTGATTGGTTTAATCACTAAGGCAGGTATTTTAATGGTGGACTTTGCCAACAAGCTACGCGACGAACAGCAATACAGCCTGCGTGCTGCCATTGAAGCGGCTGCTGCATTGCGCTTACGTCCTATTTTAATGACCACGGCCGCGATGGTTGTGGGTGTATTACCGTTGGTGTTTGCCGATGGTGCAGGTGCGGAAAGTCGTCATCAACTGGGCTTGGTGATTGCCTGTGGCATGAGTATAGGTACATTGCTCACCTTGTTTGTGTTACCGACATTTTACCTATTGTTGGCGCGTAGGCAGCGTGGTTAGCGTATTTTTTATAGTTGTCATAGTGAATATCGCACGCCACTCGTGTCATTCCGAACGTGAGTGAGGAATCTCGAGATGATTGTACACTGCCGTTAATGAGTGTGTCCCGAATGCAATGAGGGATCTCGAGCAAACGGCACGTTCTCATTGGCAACACAGTGCAATCATCTCGAGATCCCTCCATCGCGTTGCGATGGAGGGACGCAAATGTTCCTGAGATCCCTCACTGCGTTCGGGATGACGCCATTAATGTTCGGAATGACACCGACTAGGAAGATTCCTTGTCTTGACGCGTACGAGGGTAGCTGATGTCAGACAGCACTTTATTGCTGGTGTTCACCGTTTCTAGCTTGACCTCAAAGCCCCATAAGTAATGTAAGTGTTTTAACACGTCTTGTGCTGACTTATTCAGTGGCTTGCGATCAAATTGCATGTGGCGCAGGGTCAGTGCCCGATCGCTACGATGATTGACATTGTACACCTGAATATTGGGTTCTACATTACCTAGATTATATTGTGCGGCCAGAGCGCGGCGAATTTCCCGGTAACCCTGTTCGTCGTGAATCGCTGAAATTTCTATTTCCTTTTGTTGCTCATCGTCCAATAGCGCAAATAATTTAAATTTGCGAATCAGGGTAGGTGATAAAAATTGCGCGATAAAACTTTCATCTTTAAAGTTGCGCATGGCAAAGTCTAATGATTTATTCCAATCGGAATGTACCAAATCAGGGAACCAATGTTTATCTTCTTCGGTTGGCATTTCACAAATGCGCCGAATATCTAACATCATATTAAATCCCAGCGCATACGGATTGATACCGCTGTAATAAGGCGAGTCAAATTCGGGTTGATAAATCACGTTGGTGTGTGACTGTAGAAATTCGATCATGAATTGATCGGAAACTAAACCCTCATCGTACATGCTATTCAAAATAGTGTAGTGCCAGAAACAAGCCCAGCCTTCATTCATCACTTGCGTTTGACGTTGTGGATAAAAATATTGGCCTATTTTCCGTACAATACGTACGACTTCACGCTGCCAGGGTTCCAGCAAGGGCGAATGCTTTTCTAAAAAATACAGAATGTTTTCTTCGGGTTCTGCAGGGAAACGTGCAACGGTTTTTTCTTTCTTGCGGGTATCAATGGGAATAGTGCGCCACAGATCATTAATCTGTGATTGTAAATAAGCAGCACGATTTTCTTGACGCTCACGTTCTTCACCCAGGGATAATTTTTGTGGACGTTGATAACGATCCACGCCGTGATTCATCAGCGCATGGCAGGCATCCAAGGTGCGCTCTACTTCTTTATCGCCGTAGCGTTCTTCACATTGTGAAATATAATTTTTAGCAAATAATAAATAGTCGACGATGGCGTCGGCGTTGGTCCATGTTTTGAAGAGGTAATTATTTTTAAAAAATGAATTATGTCCATAACAAGCATGCGCAATAACAAGCGCTTGCATGGTGGCGGTATTTTCTTCCATTAAATAAGCGATACACGGATTGGAATTAATGACAATCTCATAAGCCAAACCCATGTTGCCACGTTTGTAATTTTTTTCGGTGTGCAGGAATTTTTTACCGAAAGACCAGTGGTTATAGTTAACTGGCATGCCTATCATTGAATAGGCATCCATCATTTGTTCAGAAGAGATTATTTCTATCTGATTGGGATAAGTATCTAGGTTAAAACCAGCCGCGATACGGCCAATTTCTTGATCATAACGTTGGAGTAAGTCAAAGTCCCATTCTGATGTATCGGCAATCAGTTTTTTGGCGCGTTCATTCTTCATGTTTCTTGCCTTTTGAATAGTTCACGAAATACCGGATAAATATCGGCTGCGGTATTGATGCTTTGCATGGCAAAATGTGCGTTAGTCTCAGCGACTTCTAGGTAGGCTTCCCATAAGCTTTGATGATGTCTTGGCATGATCTCCACGTATGCATAGTACTGCACGTGTTGCATGATGGTTTCGGTTAGCAATTGTTGGCAGTGTGGTGAGTCTGCGTTCCAGTTATCGCCATCCGAGGCTTGTGCCGCATAAATATTCCAGGCATGTTGTGGGTAACGTTCTTGCATGATCTCGATCATGGTTTCCAGCGCGCTAGAAACTACGGTGCCACCGGTTTCGCGGGAATAGAAAAAATCTTCTTCATTGACTTCTTTTGCTGAGGTATGGTGACGAATGAAAACGACGTCAATTTTTTTATAATTACGTCGCAAAAATAAATACAGCAAAATGAAAAAACGTTTAGCTATGTCCTTCTTCGCTTCGTCCATGGAGCCGGATACATCCATCAGGCAAAACATGACAGCTTGTGTACTCGGCTCGGGTTTTTTTACCCGATTACGGTAGCGCAAGTCGATATCATCGAGGAAGGGCAGTCCATTAATTTTTGCTTTTAAGTGGGTTATTTTTTCTTGTATTTCATCGATGCTGTCTTGCGCAGGCGTTGCTTCTTGTAACAAGGAGGACAAAGTATCTTCTGCGCTATGCAATTCGTTGCGGTAAGGCGAAGCCATCGCAATGCGTCTGCTGATCGCATTCCTAAAAGAACGGATAATATCGAGGTTAGTCGGAATGCCAACAGAGGTATGCCCCGAACGCGAATATTTAAAATTAGGTATTTGCGCAATGTCCCGTTTTACTAAGTCAGGCAGGGCTAAATCTTCAAAAAATAATTCGAGAAATTCTTCACGCGATAATTGAAAGGCAAAACCATCGTCACCTATTCCAGAATCAGAGGCCTGTGTGCCATTACCTTTACCGCTGCCACCTTGTGGGCGTTGTATCTTATCACCGCGGTTAAATGTTTTATTGCCCGGATGCACTAAATCACGTTTGCCGCCATGGTCATGATGGAAAAAGGGTTCGGAAGTGTCTTTTGTGGGAATGTTTATTTGTTCCCCTTTATCCATGTCTTTAATACTACGCTTGGATATACTCTCTGAAACGGCTTCTTTTATCTGATTTTTATAGCGTTCGATAAAGCGTTGGCGATTAACGCTACTTTTATTTTTGCCGTTTAATCGCCTATCAATGAATTGTGACATGGTTATAGTCCATTAAGAAGATTTACGTACGCGTATATACCACTCACATAATAATCTTACTTGTTTGGCAGTGTAACCTTTTTCCACCATGCGATTAATGAATTCTTCATGTTTTTGTTTTTCATCCACTGAGCTTTTGGCATTAAATGAAATGACTGGCAGCAGTGCTTCGGTATTGGAAAACATTTTCTTTTCGATAACCTCACGTAATTTTTCATAGCTATGCCAGGTGGGATTTTTGCCATTATTATTGGCGCGTGCACGCAGGACGAAATTAACAATTTCATGGCGAAAATCTTTGGGGTTACTGATCCCAGCTGGTTTTTCGATTTGTTCTAATTCTTCGTTCAATGCGGCACGGTTAAATGATTCACCGGTATCTGGATCGCGATATTCTTGATCTTGAATCCAAAAATCGGCGTAGGTGACGTAGCGGTCAAAAATATTTTGACCGTACTCAGAGTATGACTCCAGATAAGCCGTTTGAATCTCTTTACCGATAAATTCTATGTATTTTGGCGTCAATATGCCTTTGATGAAATAAATGTAACGTTCGCGAATTTCCGTTGGGAATTGTTCACGATCTATTTGCTGTTCCAGCACATAGAGCAAGTGTACGGGATTAGCCGCTATTTCACTTTGATCAAAGTTGAAAACGCGTGACAAAACTTTAAATGAAAAGCGTGTGGATAGTCCATTCATGCCTTCATCGAGTCCCGCAAAATCACGGTATTCTTGGTAAGATTTTGCTTTGGGATCCGTGTCTTTAATATTTTCACCATTATAGACACGCATTTTGGAATAAATATTAGAGTTTTCATGATCTTTTAAGCGCGACAGAATAGAAAATTGTGACAGCATCGATAGGGTGTCGGGCGCACAAGGGGCTTGTGCCAGTGAGCTGTTACGCAGTAATTTTCTATAAATCTCGAGTTCTTCATCGATGCGCAAGCAATAGGGGACTTTGACGACATAAATTCTATCAATAAAGGCTTCATTATTTTTATTGTTTTTAAAGGTGACCCATTCTGATTCATTGGAGTGAGCCAATACCATTCCCACAAAAGGAATGGAAGAAAAGCCTTCTGTGGGATTGTAATTGCCTTCTTGTGTTGCCGTTAACAATGGATGCAACACTTTGATGGGGGCTTTGAACATTTCGACAAATTCAAGGATACCTTGATTTGCCAAACATAACCCCCCCGAATAGCAGTAGGCATCAGGGTCATTTTGCGAAAACTGATCGAGTTTACGAATATCTACCTTACCCACCAAGGACGCAATGTCTTGGTTATTCTCATCACCCGGCTCCGTTTTAGCAATGGCTATCTGCTTCAAACGCGACGGCCATACTTTAACGACTCTGAATTTAGTAATGTCTCCTCTGTATTCTTGTAAGCGCTTGACCGCCCATGGCGACATGATGGTATGCAAGTAGCGACTAGCAATACCATATTCCTCTTCTAGTAAGTGGCGGTCATCAGCGTGTGAAAATAAGCCGAGTGGCGATTCATTGACGGGTGAACCTTTCAAGGTATAAACCGGCATTTTTTCCATGAGTTCTTTGAGTTTTTCTGCCAGTGACGACTTACCGCCACCCACAGGACCTAACAAATAAAGAATTTGTTTTTTCTCTTCTAAACCCTGTGCGGCGTGCTTAAGATAAGAAACAATTTGTTCAATGGGTTCTTCCATGCCATAAAATTCACTGAATGCAGGGTAACGTGCGATAGTTTTGTTGGAAAAGATGCGACTGAGTCGTGAATCTTTACGTGTATCGGTGAGTTTAGGTTCTCCAATGGCCATCAATAAACGTTCGGCGGCACTGGCGTAGGCGGATCGGTCGCGGCCACACAGTTCTAGGTATTCTTGGATAGAATATTCTTCTGGCTGGCTTTCTTCGTATCTGTGTTGATATTGCGAGAAAATATCCATAACACCCTCTTTGCTAGTTATCCCGACATCTTATGTTGAAGTATAGTCTATGAAATAAAAAATGTGGGTGCGGGGAGTTATGTGGATGAAACCAGGTCGATTTGGTTATTTTAGAGCCGTAACTATTCAGCAAAATGCGGAATAGTTACTCTTGATTTGACGCCTACCCAGTAAAACTGGGCTTAACGGCGCTTAAGGGGAGAATCGCGATTCTCCCCTTAAGAATCCCCATCGCGTAATGAATCGTTCCTAGTTACCAGAAAAAATAAGCAAAAATTTTTTGCACCATTACTGTTAATCCTACCTTTACGCCTACCCAGTAACACTAGGCTTAACGGCGCTTAAGGGGAGAATCGCGATTCTCCCCTTAAGAATCCCCATCGCATAAAGAAAACACGGCATTTTCAAGGGAAATCGTAATGCCTTGCAAATTTGCTGAACAGCTAAAAGCCCAATTCAATCTGTACGTTGGTAGCAGGCCATGTAATTTACGCTTACTTCCTTACTGCGATAAAAACGTTTGCTGGTCAATGCGTAACGGATGCCTGCCATATTCCGCAGGGTGAGGTGAGCCGCGCGTGCCCACGCAGAGAGTTCTGCGGGGCGAATGAAATTGCGGTAATCGTGCGTGCCTTGCGGGAGTAATTTCAGCAAATATTCCGCGCCTAAGATGGCGTGTAAATACGCCGTGCACGTGCGATTGAGGGTAGAAAAAAACACGTAGCCACCGGGTACGACGAGTTGTGCGCAGGCTTGCACGATAGCCATTGGATCGGGGACATGCTCGAGTAATTCCATGCATACCACACCGGTGAAATGTGCGGGATATTGTTGTGCGAAGTCTTCTGCCGTAGCGTGCTGATAATCGATGGTCAAGTGCTGACTGGCTGCGTGCGTTCGCGCGACAGCTAAGGCCTCCACGGACATATCAATCGCTGTGACGCGTGCGCCCTGTTTCGCTAAACTTTCACTGAAAATGCCGCCACCGCAGCCTACATCTAACATGACAGCATTTGCTAAATTTTGTTGTTCTTGAATAAATTGCAAACGTATGGGGTCAATGAGATGCAGTGTTTTCAGTGTACCTTCTGGGTTCCACCAGTCATTGGCATGTGCGGAAAATTTTTCAATTTCACGGTGATCGACATTGTGTGTGTGCATAGTGTTATGGCCTGTATGTGCGTTAATGGTATAAGAGCCGCCACGGTTTTACTAAACGTTGCAGCGTAAGATTCGTGATGATAGATAAGTTATAAGGATGCTCTGCGATGACCTGTTCAAAGGCCTGGCTGATCGATAAGCGTTGGATTGTTGCTGCGATTTTGCCTAATAAGATCAAACGGATGTTGGGTTTGCACGCGGCTAATTGGGTTAACAACGCGTTGACGAAAGGTAGCCACAAGCGTGCATCTTGGTTTTTTTTGTCGGTGCGCAGGACCAACGATGCATTTAACAATAACACTCCTTGGCGCTGCCAGTTGGCAAAGAAGGCCTGATTGGTTTGCACCAGCGCCGTTTTATCGACACGTGCGATGGCCGCCTGGCTGGTATCACTGGGGTCTAACAATTCGGCTGCCACGAACAGCATTTTAAGTAAATTACGCAAAGAAGTAGCGCGATTAACGCGGGTGGTAAAGCCGGTATCAGACCACAAGGCGGTGACGGCTGCATCCCAAAACGCATAGCCGTTTGCCGAATCAGGGCGTGGGTAGGGCGATTCGCCAAAAAGAATGTAGCGTACCTGATCCAGTGGTAGAGAGAAGGCATTGAAAATCTGCTGAGGCCCCGGTAGCCAATCGCGATCTTGACGCAGCTGATGTAGGTAGTCTGCATCGAGTTGCAGACACGCATGGTGCAGGATAGGTTGCCAGCTTGGATCTATACAAGATAGATTGAAACCAGAGAACACATGATTTTTTTTTTGCATAACGCAAAACCTAGTCTATACTGCTAGCACCTAGCTATGAGATGCACCGAGGGTTGCCATTCTGTGGAGCAGTATAGACGGCTAATGCCACGGCGTAAATAGTATAGCGTGTGGTTGTCTCGCACATTGCAACGCGGTGGGGCGCTACAACACCTAACTCATTTTAGCGGTATATTGTTTTTATGAGCGGCACAAAGTAAATTTGTGCCCGGTCATCCAAGGACAGAATCGCGATTCTATTCTTTGGAAACCAGATCGCGTAGAGAACACTGTAAAATGCAAAAATCGCATTTTGCAGTGTAATAGGTACATTAACGGATAAACTCAAGGAAGAAGTCGTGTGGTGGTAGCAGCAAGCAATGTGGTGGCGGTCGCCGTGTCAAGTCACCCCGTAAAAAAATGGAGTGCGCAACAGGATGGCGTGGTGCTGCCGAGTTTATTGCAACACGGTGCGATGCGCAGACCGGCTGTTGTTGTCTACGGTGAGCAGCAACAATATGTCGATGACTGTGACGCTGTATCACTGCAACACGGTGCGCAGAACAAACAAGCAGTTGCCGCTTATGCAGAGCATCAGCGCGATGAGCCTCTACAAATTTTAGCAATCGTCGATATCTTTGTTTAAATAAAGAGGTCATCCGCTTACGGCCGAGTTGTTAAACCGCGAGAATTGTCGTTTTCTTGGCAGATTTTGCTATTGGCAATATTGTACAACGAGTGTTTCCTGGTGTGAAATGGGGTGTTGTCTATCTGTAACGAGTTAGCAAACAGGCGGAATATACCCGTAGCGAATGATATTTAGGGGCGATAGTGATGTGATCGCGGGACAAAAATTTTACGCTAGCACCTAAAAATCATTCGCTACGGGTATAGAGTTACACTGGCTTTTACACCTAGCTCAGGACAACTGCAACGGCATTCTCAGAGGCGCATCGCGACGCTCTTCTTGAGAGTCTCCGTCGCGTAAAGAAAATGCCGTGTTTTAAGCAAAATCACACGACTTTGAAAATTTTCTGGATAGTCGTGTTTATCGGTAAAAGTCCTGCGCACAGGCACATAAATACCATTCGCTTTGCACATAAGCAGCGTGTATGATCGCCCCTGTGTTGATCGGAGGGTCAGCGAAATTATAGTACCGATGCGGTCTGTAATCGACAAGTAAACACGCAATAATTAGGGTGGGCACAACGCATGCACAACGACGAGCAAAGGCAACAAATCATTGACGCAATTACCGCAAAGGTAAAGCAAGAGTTAGATCCTACACAAGCCGCCGCGGCAAGTCATTTCATCGAGCAGTTTTATGGCACTTTGTCCGTCGAGGATTTGTTGGCGCGTGATGCCAATGTGCGTTATGGAGCGGCGCTCACACAATGGCGCCACAGTTATCACCGTCAGCCGGGTGATACCCATGTTCGTGTCTATAACCCATCTTACGAAGTAGACGGGTGGTACTCACCCCATACGATTGTGCAAGTGTCACATGATGATATGCCATTTTTGGTTGATTCCATTCGCATGGAAATTAATCGTCATGGCTTTAATGTGCATTTGATCGTTCATTTTGGTGGTATGCGTGTCGTGCGTGATGGTGATGGCAAAATTACTGAGGTGTTACCGCTTGCCACACCAGCGAGTCCGGCTATTTGTTTAGAGGCGCCTATTTATTTAGAGATTGATCGACAAACGGATCAGATGGTGCTGACTGCCTTGCGCATGGATTTATTGCGTGTGCTAGCCGATGTGCGCGTTACCGTAGAGGATTGGCAGCCTATGCTGGCGTGCGTAAATCAAGCCTTAGCTGAATTGGATCAAGCGAATTTTCACAGTGATGCAGATGAAGTCGTCGAATCAAAAGACTTTTTACGCTGGTTGGTTGACGAACATTTTACTTTCTTGGGTTGTCGCCAGTATCAACTAACCAACGATCAAGGTGAGCAGGCATTAGATGCGGTGCCTGGTACAGGGCTAGGAGTATTGCGTGAGGAAAAGCAGCATAGCGCGCGTCTGATTGCTTCTTTAACCAAAGAGGCACGCAATTTGCTGTTCTCACAGAAAATTTTAATTATTTCTAAAACCAATACGCGCGCCACGGTGCATCGACCGGTATATACCGATTATATTGGGATAAAACGTTTTGATAAAAATGGTCAGGTACGGGGTGAATTACGTATCGTGGGTCTTTATACCTCGGCGGCCTATAATGCTAATCCCATGCAGATTCCTTTTGTGCGCCGCAATATTGCGCGTATCGTCGCTTATTCGGGTTTGCCGCCCAAAGGTCACGCGCAAAAAGTCTTGGTGAATATTTTAGAAACCTTGCCTAGAGATGATTTATTTCAAGCGACAGTGGACGAACTGTCTGAGATTGCAATGGGTATTTTAAGCATACAAGAGCGGCAATGCATACGTTTCTTCATGCGTAAAGATGTGTACAATCGCTTTGTTTCTTGTCTAATCTATGTGCCTAAAGATAGGTTTAATACGCTGTTGCGTAAGGCATTCCAATATTATTTAATGGATGTATTCAAGGGGACCGAAGTCAGTTTTTCAACGTTATTTTCTGATTCGGTATTGGCGCGTATTCATTTTATTATCCGTACCGAAGCGCAACACGTGTTGGTCTACGACGTAAAGGAAATAGAGCGGGATCTAATTGTCATAGGTCGTGTTTGGTTAGATGATGTAAAAGATTTGCTGTGTGAACATTACGGGGAAGAGCATGCTAACGTATTGTTTGCCCGTTATGGCGAAGCGTTTCGCTCGAGTTATCGCGAAGATTTTCCTGCAACAGAAGCCTTGCTTGATATTGAGCACATGGAAAAATTAAGCGATAGCAATAATTTAGAAATGCGTTTCTGTGATAGTGCAGATGGTACCTTCAGTCATTTCGAAATTAAGATATTGCACGTTGGTGACACCATGCCGCTTTCCGACGTAGTGCCTATTTTAGAAAATTTAGGTCTACGTATTATCAGTGAGAGCCCCTATCAGATCCATACGAACGATAATCTACGCATTTGGATCAGCAATTTTCGCGTGGTGCATGCGGATGCGGCAGAATTTTCTATTCACGCGATTAAAGACAGTTTTCAAGAAGCATTTCGACGCGTTTGGGTCGGCGAGATGGAAAACGATGGATTTAATCGCCTCGTGTTAGCCGCACAACTGCGTTGGCGTCAAATTAGCATATTACGTGCCTACACCAAATATTTGTGGCAGATAGGTTTTACCTTCAGTCAATCTTACATCGAAGAAACCTTGGCAAAAAATCCAACCACGGTTAAATTGTTGATAGATTTGTTTATGCAACGCTTGGATCCCACCGTGCCCATGGATAAACAAGCCACCGATAAGATATTGGCGCTGATCGGTGAGGAACTCGACGGCATAGCCAGCTTAGATGAAGATCGTATTTTGCGGCGTTTACTCGATGTTATCAATGCAACGCTTAGGACCAACTATTTCCAATCTGATGCAGAGGGCAATCCTAAAACCTACATTGCCTGCAAATTAGAGTCTGCCGCTATTCCGGATATGCCAGTACCAGTACCCCTTTATGAGATTTTTGTTTGTTCACCGCGTTTTGAAGGTATTCATTTGCGCCATGCAAAGGTGGCGCGTGGTGGTATTCGTTGGTCCGATCGACGTGAAGATTTTCGTACCGAAGTGCTAGGCTTAATGAAGGCACAAGTATTAAAAAATGCAGTCATCGTACCTTCCGGCGCAAAGGGTGGTTTCGTGCCTAAGTGTCTGCCAGGAGAAGGTGGTCGTGATGCCATCATGGCCGAAGTCATTGACTGTTACCGTTACTTTATCCGTGGGTTGTTGGATATAACGGATAATGTGAAGGATGCGCTCATTGTGCATCCGCATGCCGTTAAATGTTACGACGGAGATGATCCGTATTTAGTGGTTGCAGCCGATAAAGGCACGGCGACTTTTTCAGACATTGCTAACGCCATTGCGCAAGAATACGATTTTTGGTTGGACGATGCCTTTGCATCGGGTGGCTCTACGGGTTATGACCACAAAAAAATGGCGATCACCGCCCGTGGTGCGTGGGTATCTGTGGAGCGGCATTTTCGTGAGTTAGGCATCAACATCCAAACCGCTGATTTTACCGCGGTTGGCATTGGCGATATGTCGGGTGATGTATTTGGTAATGGCATGTTGCTATCACAACGGATCAAGCTGGTGGCAGCGTTTGATCACCGGCATATTTTTCTGGATCCCAATCCTAATCCTGCGATCAGTTACCAAGAGCGTTTGCGCCTATTCAATGCGCCGCGTAGCAACTGGCAAGACTATGCGCCGAATTTGATTTCTGCTGGGGGTGGCGTCTACAGCCGTTCACTCAAGGCCATCGAACTGTCGCCACAAGTGCAGATGTTGTTGGGTGTACAAGCTGAAACGATGGTTCCTACGGAGTTGATCAAAGCCATTTTACAAGCCCCGGTGGATTTACTGTGGAACGGTGGTATTGGCACCTATGTAAAGAGTAGTACTGAGGGGCATACAGATGTGGGTGACCGCACCAACGATACCACGCGTATCAATGCTAATCAGCTGCGCTGCAAAGTGGTGGGTGAAGGCGGTAATTTGGGTTTTACGCAATTAGCGCGCGTAGAGTATGCGTTGCAGGGCGGTAAAATCAATACCGATGCGATGGATAACTCCGGCGGTGTCGATTGCTCCGATCACGAAGTGAATATCAAGATTTTATTGAATGCCATTGTGCGTGATAAACAGATGACGTTGGCAGAACGTAATCGGTGTTTAATCGATATGACAGACGATGTTGCAAAATTGGTATTACACAATAACTATATGCAAACACTCGCGATTAGTATTGCCGATACGCGCGCCAGTAGTTATCTGGACTTATTTGCGCGTTATATGCAAACCCAGGAACATGCCGGTAGGCTCAAACGCAGTTTGGATTTTTTACCCAGTGACAAAGAGATATTTGCCAGAAAGTCAGTCGGCAAGAGTCTGACGCGTCCCGAAATCGTGGTATTGCTGGCACACAGCAAGTCTGCACTCAAAGCAGAATTGCTGGCGTCTACCTTACCCGAGGACGCCTATTTGTCTCGGGTTGTGGAGATGGCATTTCCACATGTGTTACGCGAACGGTTTCCACAACAAATAGCGCAACATAGATTACGCCGGGAAATTATTGCTACCCAGATAAGCAATATCATGATCAACGAAGTAGGCATTAATTTCATCTATCGCTTGCAGGATGAAACCGGTTCTAACGTGTCATCTATCGTTAAGGCTTACAGCATCGTGCGTGCTATTTTTCAGTTACCCAGCATCTGGCGCGCCATAGAAGCATTAGATTATCACGTGGCTGCGGAGTTGCAATACACGATGTTGATAGAAACGACGCGGTTAACGCGCAGAGCCACGCGCTGGTTATTACGCACTAACCGCGCCAGTATCGATGTGGGTGCGACGATTGCGCATTTTGCGGGAGCGATCGGTGAGTTGATGCCTCTCATCGCAAGTTTGAGTCAGGGCAGTGATTTGGCGGACTTCCAGAAAAAACGTGATGAGTATGTGCAGCAGGGGGTCCCCGTACAGATTGCTGTGACCATTGCAAGTATGACCTTGTTGTTTTCAGCATTGGATATTGTACAAATCGCCATGCAGCAGCGTGTGGAATTATCGCTCGTGGGTAAAGTCTATTTCATGCTGAGTGATAAGCTAGGCTTAGGTTGGCTGCGCAAGCAAGTCGCTGCTTATATCATTGAGAACCGTTGGAGCTCATTGATGCGTGAGATGTTGCGTGACGATTTAGATTGGCAACAACGGGCATTGACTATTGCGGTATTAACCAAAGGAAGTCGAGTGCATGATGTATCGGATAAATTTACATTGTGGACCACGCAACACAAAGAATTGTTAGTGCGTTGGGAACAGATGTTGGGCGAATTGCATAGCCACGTGGCACCTGATTTCTTGATTTACGCTGTGGCTATCCGTGAGTTATTGGATTTAGCTCAGGCGAGTGCGCACAGTGATATGGCGCAAGGCTAACTATTTTTAGGGGTAATGACGTACCTTTTTGACATCGCCCCTAAAACTCATTCGCTAGAGGTATGTATGCAGTTAGAACGTGTAAAACAGTATTTACAGGAAATGCAACAGCGTATTTGTCAAGCACTTGCCGTAGAGGAAACAGAGGCACAGTGGGTATCCGATCAATGGACTGTCAACGCACCGCTACGTGGTGAGGGTTGCAGCCGCGTATTAACCCAGGGTGCAGTCATTGAAAAAGGCGGCGTTAATTTTTCCTACGTACAAGGCACCTCATTGCCACCTGCGGCAACCGAACGCAATCCCTTATTGGCAGGCAGTCCGTTTACGGCAATGGGGGTGTCGCTGGTCATTCATCCGTGTAATCCTTATGTGCCTACCTCACACGCGAATGTACGTTTTTTCATGGCAGAACCCAAAGGTCAACCACCCGTGTGGTGGTTTGGTGGGGGTATGGATTTAACGCCGTATTATGGTTTTCACGAAGATTGTCAGCATTGGCATGATACCTGTAAGCAGGCGTGTGATCCGTTTGGTGAGGAGCTTTATCCGCGTTTCAAGGCGTGGTGTGATAGTTACTTTTACTTGCCTCACCGTAAAGAAGCACGTGGTATCGGCGGATTATTTTTTGATGATCTTGCGGCATGGGACTTTGAACGTTGTTTCGCATTCCTGCGCAGTGTAGGTGATCACTATGTGCCAGCTTACTTGCCTATCGTCGCACGGCGTAAAAATCACCCTTACACTGAACGTGAGCGCGCATTTCAGTTGTATAGACGCGGTCGCTACGTAGAGTTTAATTTAGTTTATGATAGAGGCACGCTATTTGGTTTGCAGTCAGGTGGACGTACCGAGTCGATTTTAATGTCGTTGCCACCGCTGGTGCAATGGCAGTATAACTGGCAGCCAGAACCAGGCAGCGCAGAAGCGCGCTTATACACGGATTTTTTGCCGGCACGGGATTGGTTGGTGTAGTTGATTTGTCATCTTAAAAATTCATCCACTTAATTGAGCGGATAAGGACAGACACGGTGATAAATTTACAGGATGTGAAGCGGCTGGCCGAAGCAAAGTTACCTAAAGAGATATTTGACTACATTGAGGCGGGCGCAGATGACGAAGTCTCACGACGTGCCAACGAGTCGATGTTTAGACGTATACGCTTATTACCCAGAATATTAGTCAATGTGAGTGAAATCTCTACGGCAACAAACATCTTAGGTTTTGCCAGCACATCCCCCCTCATCATAGCGCCCACAGCATTTCATGGTATGGTACATCCGCAGGGTGAACTGGCAACCGCCAAAGCGGCAGAAGCGACCGGAACGCTCATGATTGTGAGTACCATGGCCAATAATATATTGGAAGACGTAAAAAAACAGGTGACGCATGCCTGGTTCCAACTTTACGCGTACAAGGATCGTGCCATCACAGAAAATCTCGTGCGTAGAGCAGAACAAGCGGGATATGCTGCGCTCGTATTAACGGTGGATTGTCCGCTCATGGGCAATCGGGAGCGGGATAAACGCAACGGATTTAAGCTGCCGCGCCATTGTATAGCCGCTAATTTCCTAGAACAGTTGCAAGATCTCGCCTATGAGACAGCAGAATCTACGCTTGTTGTACATACGTCAAATTACTTTGATAACACGTTTACATGGCATGATATTCAATGGTTGCAGTCTATTACTAAGCTACCACTCCTACTCAAAGGTGTGTTACATCCGCAAGATGCACAACTTGCTGTGCAGTTTGGCGTTGCAGGGATTATCGTGTCCAACCACGGTGGGCGGCAAGTGGATACGACGCCGGCGACAATTGAGATACTCCCTAAAATAGTCGAGGTGATTAATGGGCAAATCCCCGTGTTTTTTGATGGCGGCATTCGTAGAGGAACGGATATCATTAAAGCGCTGGCGTTGGGTGCGCAAGCGGTATTAGTCGGTAGACCGGTATTATGGGGCTTGGCAGTGGATGGCGAACAAGGTGTTGAAACGATTCTTACGCTGTTAAGCAAAGAACTAGCACTCAACATGGCCCTCTGCGGCCATACCTGCATAGAGGATGTGATGGCGAACGGCAAACACGGACTCTATTTCTCTAGCGAACCGTGGTTAGAGAGTGGCAATGACAGCGCGCATAGATAAATGTCAGGATGAAGAATTTAAAGAAAGAGGTCATCCGCTTGCGGATGAGGCAAATAACTAACAGGAGAAGCTCATGTTTGTTGCACTATCAAAATACCTGAAACCGTTAGAAGAAGTCGATACTTATCGCCAGCAACACAAAGACTATTTGAAAATTTTTTTTGATGCAGGGAAATTACTGGTGAGCGGTCGCCAAATCCCTGCGCTTGGCGGTGTGATCATATCAAAAGATATTTCTCACGATGAATTTACGCAGATATTGGCGGACGATCCATTTGTAAAAGCCGGCGTTGCGCAATATCAAGTGATTGAATTTAGCCCGGGTTTTTATGGGTACTAGGGACAATAGCGCGTGTTTATAAAATTTAGCGTCACTCGACGCTAGTGTGAGTTCACTGTAGCGAGCGGTATATGCCGCTCGCTGCGGGAGTAATTTGGATGTAAGAACAG
Source organism: uncultured Gammaproteobacteria bacterium (assembly GCA_964646995.1). Lineage (GTDB taxonomy): Bacteria > Pseudomonadota > Gammaproteobacteria > CAZYIF01 > CAZYIF01 > CAZYIF01. The sequence continues at coordinate 12,592 of CAZYIF010000013.1, read as the reverse complement.
ATGAACAAGTGGTTCCAGCCATGTTAGAAGCGAATAATAATGTGGTCGTTTACGATCATTCACCAGTACTTTCCCACACAGGAATAAGTAAGATTATCGCCTTGAGTATTTCTAATGCCTCTATTCGTGCCGTAGATAACTTAAAAGATATGTTTTATACCCTCATGTTGGTGCAGCGTACGAGTGCACAGTGTGATTTTGTTACTCCTTATACGCGCGCCAATATTGTTGCTTTGTTTGTGCGTGCCGCGGGTGGTTTGCTGGAACCACTGGATGCGTTGATCAATGAAGCTGTGGGAGAAATAAACCGCTTGTCAATGGATGCTGTTGAACAGGACGTTGCCGAGGCTATTGGCCGTCAGCAGCATGTCATCAGAGAGTTGCTTACTAACGCGTATGTCGTTGCGATCATCGATTGTCTGTTGGCACAAGGTATTTATAGCCTGGTGCCATTGGGTTTACGCCAGATCAATCAAGTAGGTGCGTTGCTTGGCAATACAATGCCCGCACAAGCGCTGGCTGAACGTACCCTACAAATCAATGCGTATGGGCAATGGGTGCTTATTGGTGTGTGTTTTGAATTATTAAGTTTCCCGAGTTTAAGTCTTTTGTTGGCACATCAACGTAAACGAACGACATTTTTAATTGGGCTTTCTTCTGTGTTCATTGAAGTGTTGTGTATGTATGAGGCGATTCATTCTGCCGGTGAAGACATGTCAGAAAATTTATCCACGTACGGTAAAATATTCTTATTAGGGTCTACATTAAAATTTGTATTACTCACCGGTAAAGTGTGGTGTGACCCGCGTTTAACGCGTTATTTACGTCCGCAGTGGGGGCATCTCGATAGACGTGTGTTGAAAAAATTATTGGCCTTAGGGACACCTATTTTATGCCAAATGTTAGCTGCGGCGACGACACTGTATGCTTTTGCGCTGTGTGTCATTGATTTAATTGGCCCGACAGCGTTAAAAACGCATTACGCGCCACGACGTATTCTCTATCCCTTAAATGATTTTATGCCAGCGCTCGCTAAAGTCAGCAGTATTTTCATGGCGCAATATCCGGCGCAACGATTAAAATTTGCAAAAAATTGTTTGTTTATTACGAATGGTGTGTTGGCTACGGTGGCTTTGTTATTTGTGCTGGCGAATTGTTATCTTGCGGATAAGATGATTGGTGCAGGCGATTACGATAAAACGATCATTGCGCCGGTTTTTTTGTGGTCGTTGGTCAGTGCTGGATGTTATATGAATTCATTGGCGTTTAGCCATTTTTTAATGAGCATGCAACAGACCTTAAGTCCAGCATTAATTAAAACGACATGCATGATGTTTATTATGCCTGGTTTAGCCTTTTGCTTGAGTCGCAGTGGGGGCTTGGTGGGTGCGGAAATAGGTATCGCATTTGCCTTAATCTTAATGCTGCTGGGCATGGTTGGACTTTTTTATTGGCAAATCAACCGCACACAACCTTTGTTAAATGGCGATCAGCCGCGCAGTGATCAGCCTGAGAATTATTATCGGCAATGGCAAGCTTCACGCGGGTCACAACAATTTTTTGTACCGTCGCGTTCTGTTATATTACCGACTGTGTCGGATGGCCAGTTGCCAACAGCAGAGTTTATGCTCAACGAGCAAGGTGTTTCTTCTGCCGAGGCTACTCACACCACCTCATGGTGCGGTTCAATTAAGGCCTTATTCAAGCGCTGAAAAGGGAAAGTGCGTGCATGGGCAAAAGAAAAAAATTCGTTTCTCCGCACCTGATATCTCGCGAAAAAGAAGTGGCACAACTCCTGACTTATGAAATTGTGCTGGCGCGATGAACTGGTTTATGATTGAGTTTGGTGATAGGATCACCGCTTAATCATGTTGGTGCTATGGAACTTACACCGTTAACTGGGAAGACTCGCGTTAATCTCTAAGGATAGAAAGTGTCAATGATTGAGTTGGTTCGACAATTAATCGCGCTTGATGCACGTTTACTAAAAACATTATTAACCTTTAGTTTAGCCGTCAGTGCACTGTCCTTGGTTTTACCAATAACGGCGCAGATACTAATCAATTACATTGCGTTTGCTAATTTACTGGAGCCCATTTTAGTTTTATGTGTCGTCGTACTGATGGTCATGATGACACAAGCCTATCTTCGCATCTATCAGGTGCGCCTAGTCGAATGCATGCAATGTCATATTTTTCATAAGATCAGTTTTGATTTCATTGAGAAAATTGTTCATGTGCAACTAGGCGCTTTTACAACCACGAAAGCAAGCGAGTATGCTAACTATTTCTTTGATGTAGTTGTTGTTCAGAAGTCAATATCATCTTTAATGATTTCTGGTTTAGGCGTTTTACTACGAGCCTTTTTTGGAATGATCTTACTTGCCAGTTATCATCCTTATTTATTATTTTTTGACTTGGTGCTTATGGTTTCAATTTTCTTGGTATTTTATTTGCCGTTTAAAAAATGTGTATATTCTGCACTTGAAGAGTGCTCCGCCAAGCATAAGGTAGGGAATTGGTTAGAACAAGTCATTAGCCAGCCATTGTGGTTTAAGTTACAAGAGCGCTTAACCGACGCAAATAGCGAAATGGACGAATACTTAGTCGATTATCTGACTAGGCGAGGTAAACATTTTTCTTATACGATTAAACAGTTATTTAATTTATATATAATTTCTGCATTTGCTACAGTGTGCCTATTTGGGCTTGGAGCTTATCTTTTGATTATATCGGAGATTACCCTAGGGCAGATGGTATCTTCAGAGATTACTTTGGGAATGATCTTATACAGCGCAATAGCCATAGGTCATTATCTTGATGATATTTATGATGGTATAGGCTCTATCTCTAAGATCAAAACTTTTTTAGAAATTCCACAAGAGCAACAAAATGATTTGAATAGTGTGCGCCAGCTGCAGCTGCAAAGTATTCGTGATAAAGCATTAGTACTGCATTGTAGAGAGCTTGTTTTACCTTGTGAAAAAGACAAACAGGTTGTTACTTCTTTTTCCGTCACTGCAGGGAATAAGTTGGCAATCTATACTCACAATAAACAAGTAGTGAGTAGTATTATTAATATGATCACAGGCAGCGAGCAGAAAGGAGCTGTTTTTTTTGATGCGTTTGAGATGCATAAAAAAGATTTAGTCTATTTTCGTCGTTATGTCTCTGTGCTTAATGGACGCGCGTTATTACCCGGAAAACTTGCCTATGATCTAAATCAACAAACGATGCAAATAGGTCTCAATGATGTGGAGCATCTACTGGCGCTATTTAATTTAAATAATTATTTTCATGCAAAACAAGTTGTTAATACGATTATCACAGAAATTGATTGTGAACTCATATCGTTGTTTGACATAAAATGCTTGAACTTGATTAAGGTATTGTTGCGCAAGCCAAAATTATTGATTCTAAATGATTATTTTGATTCGTTAACAAGAGAGCAAGTTGATATTATCGTACGGGGAATGGATACTTTTGCCCCTGATCTAATGACTATCATATTTACCAAAATAAACATATTGGCAGAACATTTTGAAAGAAGTATTACGCTATGAGACAGTCAAAAAGAATTCTCGACAGCATGCCAGTTTATCAACATGTGGTGAAAATACTGTGGTTTTTACTATTTATATTTTTAATAATCCTTTTTTTATTACCATGGCAACAAACATCGTTTGGCACAGGCTTTGTGACAGCGTATTCCGCTGATGATCGTCAACAAGTCATTAATTCTCCGATCACAGGAAGAGTTGAAAAATGGTTTGTTCAAGAGGGAGCATATATTAAAGAAGGTGATCCTATCGTTCAAATAAGCGACAATGATCCCGGGCTATTAGAGCGCTTGCAATTAAAAAAACAGGCGATTGAATCTAGTTTAAAGGCATCGCAGCAAGCTGCAGAGACAGGATCGCTAAATGTGGAACGGCAAAAGTCTCTGTTTGAATTAGGTGCTAGTTCAAGACATCGTTATGAAGAAGCTAAAGTAGCACATATGCAATTGCTACAAGCGCTTGCTAATGAGAAGGTCAAGCTCAACCAAATCAATATAAGTTTAGCAAGACAACAGACGCAATTAGTCACAGCGCCACGAGCTGGTACAATCTTGCGGCGTATTACGGGTGATAAATATATTTTAGTAACTGCTGGAGAGGTTCTGGCAAGCTTTGTACCCGATGTAGAGTCAAGTGCCGCAGAAGTTTATATTAGTGGTCTTGATGCCCCGCTTGTACATGTCGGTGATAGTGTGCGTTTACAATTTGAAGGCTGGCCAGCTGTACAAGTCAGTGGTTGGCCAGCTGTTGCTATTGGTAGTTTTTCTGGAAAAGTAAAAAGCATTGATAGCGCTAGAGCGCATTTAAACCGGTTTCGTATCTTGGTAATGCCTGAGAAAGTTACTGATTGGCCTAATCATTATTATTTAAAGCAAGGCTTACGTGTGCGAGCCTGGGTGTTACTTAGTCGAGTCACGGTGGGCTATGAATTATGGCGTATTTTTAATGGATTTCCAATGTTCAGTAATAATGAAGCCTTTAATGAGGGATTAAAAAATAACAGCATGGAGCGGTTGCAGAGCAATGAGATTACTAGCAAATAGGCCACAGATTATCTGGTTTGCATTTGTAACAGCTGGCATGTTGCTGGCGCCTATGGTTGTTTATGCTGAGCCGAGTTTGACTTTACAAGCTGTACTGCAGGCAACCAAGTTACATTTCCCCAAGCTTATTCAAGCACAGCAAGAGATCTTGCGACAGCAAGCCGAAATAAGGTTTGCAAATGGCTATTTTGATCCAACAATAAGTAGCAGTATCAAGAGCCTACCTTCGGCAACCTTGGCGAGCAATACCTATGCTATGCAGTTATTAGTACCGACACGGATCAATGGTATTCAAGTTTTTAGTGAATATAAACGAGGTATAGGCGACTATCCTGTTTATGAAGGCTCTAATCAGACACTGTCACGTGGGCAATGGCAAATGGGAATCAACATGCCACTATTACGTGATCACAATATTGATGAACCACGTGCAGCGCTGCAGCGTTCTCAATTGTCAGTGCGAATGGCTAAACAAGACTACGATAATTGCTTGCTTGAGACATACCTGCAAGCAGCACAAGCTTATTGGTATTGGCTAGCTGCCGGTTATAAGGTAAAGATTTCAGAAAAGCTAGAACAACTAGCTATTAAACGTCAAGACATTATTGTCAAGCGCTTCAAGCATGGTGATGTATCCAAAGCTGATGTCATCGAAAATAAAAGCATGATCTTGCTTAGGCATAATGAGTTACTGGACTCACAGCTAATATTTAAGAAGGCGGCTAATCAGTTAGCAGTGTACTATCGTGATCATAACGGTAATACAAGAGTACCTACTCAGGAATACTTACCTCAAGAGATAGCCATTGAAACAGAAAAAGCATTTGATCATAATCTACCTGGATTAACAAGTATTGCCAAACAACTACGATTCCATCCAGCATTGCTCGCGCTAGATAATACCATGAAAAAAGCTAAGCTAGAGGTTAGTTTGGCTAAGAACCAGATGTTGCCACAACTTGATGCAAAAGTATTTGCTGATAAAGATCAGGGCGATGGTTTTGTGTCTCAGAGTCACTCGGTTAACTTAGGTTTGAATTTTTCTATGCCAATATATCGACGTCAGTCAGAAGCAAGATTGCGACAAGCACAATTGCAGAAATTGAAAATACTAATGGATAGAAATCTTTTATATGACCGTTTAGTCATAGCCAGCCAGAATGCTCGATTAACTGTTATTGCCACACGAAAGCAATACCAAAATGTCAAGCAAACACTTTCAATCTATCAGCAGTTACAAGAGAATGAGCAGCAACGATATTTAAAGGGTGACAGTGATTTGTTCTTGTTAAATCAGCGTGAACGCATGGTACAACAAGCAGAAATGAACAGCATTGATTTATTTGCCAACTATATGCTCGCCAAGCTAAATTTTAAATTATTATTGGGTAACTTTCGTCTTGAAGGAATTGTTTAGCTTCCAAAATAAATTAAGAGAACAGGGTAAACATCCCCTAGAATGAGACTACTAATAAGTAGAATTTTTTGTTAAATTGTCAACTATCAGTCTGATGCCATCTGGCTAGCCGGGTTTCCGGATAAGCCAGCCGTATTAACTAAAGTAAAAACCCATGACCAAAAGATACAGGTGCGCAGTCGCTGAGGTGCTTATACGGTGCTATTACTTAACTGGCAGTACCTGTGCAGCATCACCCGCACCTAGGCGGTTGCCTTTCTGCCGCTGCTTAAGCTGCCAGATTTCTTCGCGGTCTACGACTGTGTCACGAGGCGCGTGGATGCCTAGCCTAATCTGGCCGCCTTTAACATCCAAGATGGTAACCCTAATCTCGCCGTCATTGCCGATGACGATTTGCTCTTGTACTCGACGCGTTAATACTAACATGACATTCCCCTTTACTCAGTGATTTACCTTGACCGACAAATTTTTTTGTAACGTTTCGCAAACGTCAGCACATGCAGCAACAAAATTTTATAGCGCAAACAAAAATTCGGGTTTTTGGTTTGATGCTGCACGAGTCGTGCTAGGGTGCGAGTAGATACGCTGGTTAGTCTAGCCAACTCATACACGTCATATTTGCTAGCCAGCTCGGACAACAGCGTGCTCCAGATGGAGTCAATTTTGCTGTAGGAGTGCAAGAGTTCTATGGGTAGCAAGTTCCTTGCTGGTTTTCTAGTAGTGGCGGTTAGCATGAGCTCATTTCTTCCTTGACGCGGTTTAACAAAATAGATAATGGTTTGTTCAAAAATGGCTGCTCATCAGCACATGAGTCAGATAGTAAATTTTATATGTTAATTATTCAACTTATAAATTAACAAGTGCTACTATTTTTTTCCATATGTTCACGTGGTAGTATTAAAAGCTGAAAACAAAAGTGATATATTTTTATACTTTAGGATTGGTTATGGGTGATATTGTCAAAATTGCGCGAGAAACAAAAAGCAATGTGTCGTTAGCAAGTATTTTATGCCAATTAATGAATTCTACTAACACCAATGTCAACCAACTGTGTAAGAATACAGGGCTGGCCCATACTACGATAAAAAGGATGTGTAGTGATCCTGATTGCAATCCAACTTTATTCTCTATTGAGAAAGTTGCCAGCTTTTTCGGAATAACGCCAAACCAGCTGATTGGCATTACCCCGTTAAATCAAGAAGAATCAAGCTACTTACCTAATGTTGTTTGTTGGGATCGAGTACCCATTCTCAAGTATTCTCAGGTAGTAGAATGGCCGAAAAATTTAGAAAGCGTTAGAGAAAGCGCCGATACTCAATACGTTATGACTGATATTAGCGTAGGTGAAACGGTGTTCGCTATATCTGCACAGGACGAAAGTCTAGAACCAAAATTCTGCAATTGTACAATTCTAATTTTTGATCCTCTAAAACCAGTGAACAACAAAGACTATATTTTGTTTATTCAAAATGGCAAATTGCTACCGCAAATTAGACAGGCCTTGATAGACGGCCCTGATACATATGCAAAATCAATTAACCCAATTTTTCAGAATGATACTCCAGTGCTATTAGATAAAACGCAAGTTAGGATCATGGGTGTCTTGATTCAAGCCAAATCAAATTATTACTAAACAGGAAATTTAACAACATTACTACTCGCAATATACCTAGGTTTATTTAAAAACGCACTTAATGGGTTTAGCGCAACGTTTTCTTCATACACGTCGATATTGTCGGCTTTTTTTAGGGCCACAACAAGCAAACAAGCTGGGTAAATCATGAGTAAGGAAAATGCCATTTTAAATAGGAACATGTTGATGAATAGCTTGAGTCCTATCTGAAATCCATGAACGGGCACTAAGGCAATTAACACGATTATTGCTGTAAGAATGAGTTCACCAATAGCACTTGAACATAAGCTTCTGATAGAAAAAAAACGGCCCCTTGTTAATAACTTAGTTCTGCCAATCAGCTGTGTATTAAGCACCATCCCTGTTAGTACAGCAGTGAAATTAGACAAAAACACTAACCAGGACGAACCAAAAACAATAGTAAAAGCGCCTGCGTGATGCCAATGGGGTGGACTTGGTAATGCATTAACAATAATCGGCATAACACTATAAAATGCCTGGGCGATCAGCGTAAATAAAATGGTTCGCCTTGCTAAGGTTGGCCCGTAAACCTCTGAAATGATATCACTAATCACAAAAGTTGCTGGAAAAACAAAAATGCCTCCCGGCGTTATAAATGGTCCTATCTGCAATAGGCGGTACGCGCATGCTTGCGCTGTGATCATAAAGACTGCGTAACTGATTGAAAGCAAAGTGTAATACTTAAATTGGTGATGCAAAATGTTTTTACTGGAACTCACTTCAATAATTCCTTACTACTGTTTAGGCAAGTATTCTTTTGTCGCGGCAAGAAATTCTCTTCATAATATGCCATCGCCAACCTGATTATGTCTTTCTTGTCTAATTTTGACAAAATTTTCTTCTGTGCTTCACGCATAAAATACGAGGCAGTACCACAAATAATTTTTTTCTCTTCTATGAGAAAAATTTTGAATAGACACTGATTATTGTTGTTAGGGTGAATTGGATATTCTTGAATATAGGCTAATGGCGTTTTGGTTTCTAAAATTAACTGCTGAAGTATTTTCTTGCGATCGTCAGGGTGTAGGCTCAAAAAATATTTGTCATCGGCTAAAATTTCACTGACAGACAACGAGATTGGAGTAGACACGCGCTTAGCTTTCAACAAAAAAAATGTTTGGAAGGTCAATTCATCGGTTTTTTTACCTACAAGATGAAACGGGTAGGATGGGAACACCTCCTTGAGAGCCAGTTTCATCGTTTCTTGTAAGGACGTCCATATACCCATAACACACTAAACCTATGTGATTTTTAAAATGACATGTTTGTCAGCAGATCAACTTTTAAGGTAGAATCGATTCTAACATGGACAGTGCACGCAAGAAAAGGAGTCATCTATGGATAAAACAGAGGTAGGGAGCACAGACGCTATGTTCACACTTTTTTCAGCAGAGTCAAGCATGTCAGTACAGCTGGTCAAGTTTTCTCTCAAAACTGCCGGAAATTTGCCTAAAACCACACTAAATACAACCAAGAGGGCACTCATCGATCAGTACGGATTGCAGGTTGGGGGCAGCGCTTTCCCGTGGAGCCATTCTGTGTATCGGCATGCAATGCAACAACAATCTTCTGGCAATAGCACCATTACGTATTTTGGCGATCAAGTATCGTCAACTACGGCTGCATTTGTTAATGGATGTTTGGGGCACGCACAAGACTTTGATGATAGTCATCAAGAAGCGCAAACTCACCCCGGCAGTGTGGTAATAGCAGCGGCGATAGCGGCCGGTGAGTCTGTGCATGCGTCTGGGCGTGAAGTGTTAGATGCAATTGCTATTGGTATGGAAGTGATGTTGAGACTGGCTCATGCGTTATGTCCGGCTTGTATTGAAGGTGGTCATCATACGCCACCTACGCTAGGCCCCTTTGGCTCCGCAATCGCGTGTGGAATACTGCTAGGGTTATCTGAGAAGCAGCTAGTTAACGCATTGGGAATTTGTGGTAGTTACGCGGGTGGATTAGTTCAGTACAGCATTGATGGTGGTTCCGTTAAGAGAATCCATACAGGATTAGGTGCGCGGGCTGGCCTAGAGGCTGTTTTACTGGCGAAAGAGGGCTTAACTGGACCAATACAAATTATCGAAGGTAAAAAAGGTGTTATTGAAGTGTTTGGCAGAGGGAAAGCATACCCTGAACGGCTGTTTGATGAGATAGGAAATACATACTTATTGGACACAATTATGTTTAAGCCTTACAACTGCTGTTACTTAATTCATCCGGCAATTGAAGGTTTTTTGCAGTTATGTGAAATACACGGCATTTCGCATGATGCGATTGAATCAGTAACCGTTGGAATGAGCGCATTTTCTATATCACACGCGGGTACAATCAAGCGGCCAACTGATGCGTTAGGCGCTCAATTCAGTACAAGTTTTACTTTGGCTTTATCTTTGATGCAAGGACCCCCAAGAATTGCGTCCTACACGAATGCGGTGCTGCAAGATAATGGCATCCATGCGCTTGCTGAAAAAATATCAGTTTACCAAGATGAACAAGCTAACACGGAATTTCCCAAGAAGAATGGCTGCGTTATTAATATCACTAAAAAAGACGGAAACACCTTTACTATCAGGATCAGGGAGCCTAAAGGTTCCCCGACGAACCTGCTTACTGAGGAAGACGTAAGAGACAAATTTTTTAATAACGTCGAAACTGTGATGAATGAAGAACAGAGCCATGCCTTATACAAGGCGTTGTCCAATTTTGAAAAGTTGTCTGATATTTGTCAACTAAAAGAATGTACAGTCGTAAAGCAAAAGCAAATAACTGCTAAATTGTAGTGGCAAATGGTGGCAAGACAAAAAAGCACAGGTGTGTAGTTGTGTCAGTCGGCGGCGGCACACCGCGCGCTTTTCACCGGCGCCGCAGCGCGCCACTCTTGTTGCGGGTGTTGGTGTTGCCTGTGATTGTGCCGTCGAGCTGCTTAAGGTAGGGTGCCATACACAAAACTATTTCGTACCCGCTGGAATACGCAAGCCGCGCAGCGTGACGGGGAGTGCGGGTGTAGTAGTGGACAGCGCGCGGCTGCAGTGTGTGTTGGTGCTGGTGATGCTCTTCTCCATCTGCCGCAATTGCATGTGAGCGAACTAAGCTTAGCCGCTTACGTGGTTCGGTTTTAGTGGCACTTACAGGGTCTGTAACAGCTTGATTTATCTAGCATTCCATAAAGATTGTTTGCGACTGTGCTGATGCAAATTTCCATGACTTTCAAGTAGTTACACGCAAATCGAGTGTGAGCAGCTGAGATAAGCGTGTTTTTCTTGACAAAACACGCTACAAACAACGAAAATCGGCGGTTTTATGCGGCTGCGACGACATGAATAATCATAAAACCATCTTCTTGCCCCTATTGCTATTGTCCATCGTTTTTTCCTCGTCTTGTTATGCGGGTGCGAAACAAGCTGTACAGGGTCCTTTGTCTTTGCGTATTTCTTTGGGGAACTTATCAGGGCAATCAGGAGAATATCTGTACAACGATGGCATGAAGGTAAGCCAGCTAAACTGGAGTATAAAAAATGCTGCGATAGCCAATGGAGAGTTGAATTATGATTTTTTGTCTTGGCTTAGTCTCAACGGAAGAGGGTGGGTGACCTTAGCAAAAAATAGAGCTCCTATGGATGATTGGGATTGGCGTTTTCCTAATCAATCCTCCTGGACGGACTGGTCTCACCATGAGAATAATCACCTCAATCATGCCAATGAAATAAATTTGGATGTCCGCACTTGGTTTATGCAAGGAGATGGCTATAAGTTGGGGTTTGTTACGGGTTATCAGAGAAGTGTTTTTAGCTGGACAGTACAAGGTAGTTATTACTATACAAACCCCAGGGGTAACCACTTTAGGTCGCTTCCTGGCGACCAGCTCGTCGGCGGCTATCAGCAGAAGTTCAGCGTCCCTTACGTGGGTTTAGCCGGAAAATACGTAATTGACAAGTTTGAGTTTGGGGCATTGCTTAAATTTAGTGAATGGGTTGATGCAAGAGCGCACGACGAACACTATCTGCGTAGACTTACCACAAAAAGTCGTGGTTCTAACGCAGAATACTACGCCGCAACGCTTGATGCTGGATACTACATAGCACGGCACGCAAAAATTTTTGCTGAAGGCAACTATAATCTTTATTCGCAGGCAATAGGTGACGGTGAAGCTATATCCAGAGATTCAGGCCGGCGTGATGATTCCTTCAATGATACAGTATTCGGTACAAGACATAAGAATTATGCCTTTTCATTCGGCTTGCAGTACTTCTTTGATTGATGGACGTGTGTGGTCACAAAACCTTGACAGTTATTCCCCGTCCGTTCATTGGAAGAAGCAAAAATTGTTTGGCGTGGAAATCTCGTATGGGTTTGTACGTCAATGAAGGGAAAGATAACGGATTTGTTTATCTTCGGGAGTTATGCACCAATCACATAAGCAAGGTGCGCATGCCTTGTCAATACTTAGGTGAAGCCGGTGAATTATGGTTAACTCGGCTACTAGTAAGTCCAACGCCAGAACGCATAGATTACTCTATCTCACTTATTAGACCGTACACTATCGTCAAGCTAAACCGCAGGGAAAACTTCGGTAATTACTCTGCAAAACCAGCATATCAGGAGAAGGAGTGGGTTGATTTCATAGAGCGAAATGTACGACAAACTAAAGGCAAGGACTTCCAAAGCGCGTATCACCACTTTATGAAATATGGCTTAACCCAGTATTATTGGATTGACTATATTTTTCAGTCGTACGTCAACTATCAGTCTGACGCTATCTGGCTAACCGGGTTTCCGGATAAGCCAGCCGTATTAACTAAAGTAAAAACCCATGACAAAACGATACAGGTGCGCAGTCGCTGAGGCGCTTATACGACGGTGCTATTACTTAACTGGCAGTACCTGTGCAGCATCACCCGCACCTAGGCGGTTGCCTTTCT
>CAZYIF010000012.1:50658-70959 GCA_964646995.1 uncultured Gammaproteobacteria bacterium | reverse complement strand
CAGACCGGAACTTTCTACTTGGGAGAAAACCGGAACTTTCTACTTTTGGTTGACACACTTTCCAAAGTAAGTAGGGACAGAAGGGTGTCATTCTGAACGTAAATGGGGAGTCTCGAGGAGATGGTACGGTGTTGTTAGTGATGACGTACCACCCACATGAGATGCTTCGCAACGCGCGGCATGATAAGAATGGCACGTGGCACTTTGGACAAGTTAACTCACATGTAAAAATACAATAAAAATATAAATACGGTGTCATACCGAGTATAACGAGGTATCTCTGCATGGCTGCATGAGATTCCTCACTTACGTTCGGAATGACAGCGTTTTTAGTTCGCCGTTCGCCCTGAGGAAGCGTCCTGAGTTTCTCGAAGGGCGCTGTCTCTAAGGGTACATTTTTAAATTATTAATGCAGCACGGGGCAAGGATCTAGCTGTGGTTGCATGGTGTGTTTTTCAGATGAGATGCTTCGCCTCTGCATGACAAGAATGATGCGTGACACTTTGGACAAGTTAACTCACACGTAAAGCATACAATAAAAATATAAATACGGTGTCATACCGAGTGTAACGAGGTATCTCAAAAGGACTGCATGAGATTCCTCCTTGCGTTCGGAATGACAGCGCTTTAGTTCGCCGTTCGGCCTGAGGGGCGTCCTGAGGTTCTCGAAGGGCGCCGTCTCGAAGGGGTGAACGGTAACAACAATTCTGCGTGATCCAGCTTTCTTTTATGTGATTTTCCCGACAGTTGTTAATGTAAATTATTTTACGATACGTGACACTTTGGACAAGTTAACTCACATGTAAAGCATACAATAAAAATATAAATACGGTGTCATACCGAGTGTAACGAGGTATCTCAAAAGGATTGCATGAGATTCTTCGCTACGCTCTGAATGACAAGACAAGTAGACCGATTTATTTTTCAAAAAACATTGTGAGATAAATTAATTTTGTTTATTATGCAAGCGCTCATATGGGCATGCAGTGTGTCACGACACTCATGCGAATGACGCGGTTTGTTATAAGGAGTGTGGCGGTGCGTTGTTATTTACTTCCTCTGATTTTCTTTCCTATCACTTTGCTTCGCCGTGCTACGGTGTTTTCTGCTGGCACCCTACAATCCAATGCAATGACTATCGAGCACAACTCGATGCCGCTGGGTTTAACCGAAACTGGACAAACAATCATGTTAAATACTAAACCCATACAAGTTTTGCATTACCTAGTTTGCGTGCTTGTCGGATTAAGCATGCTGCTAGCCATTGCGTACGCGGGTGAGGAGTGTCCCAGTACGGTTTCACCGTATAACCCACGTCAAACTCAAACCGACTATAAGTCACTTACGTTAAAGCGCTACATCGGTTGGGATGAGATCATCACCGTAGAAGCTTACAGCGCTTCAAAAAAGAAAAAAATGCGGTTCCGTATGCCATTTGGTTATTCATCGAGTCAATTTCTGGATATAGAGCCAAGTCAAGGAATACAAACAGGTATGGGATTTGGTATTAAGTTTTGGATGCCAGACAAGCGCTACGTAGAGCGGATCATCGAAATGGATCTTTTTCATCCCTGTGAGAATGGTCGCCCACCGCCAACCGCCGATCAATACTTAGTAAGCGGCGCAATTTGGCCATTAGAAAAATTAGTGTGGCGAAATAGTGCAGAAATATACGAGACCCCGCAGTGGCATTACGACAGAGACATAGAAAATCATCGTTACAATAGTGGTGAGAAGGCGGTGCTGAAATACGGCTTGATTTATAATAAGCGTTATTTTTGGTCGCAGGACTACAAAAACGGTAAAGAAATTTCAAGGAAAAAATTATGGGAACACTATTATCGTCATGAAGAAGGTGCAGCATTTCAAGCGTATTTTAAGTGTGTGGGTATGTGTGTGGGTTGGTTTTATTACCCGGATCGTGATTTGCATTTTTCTGTATTTTTTCCGCATCAGTACATGATGCATTGGCGTGACATGGTTGAAACCTATCTGGCCTATGTCGATAAGTTTCACGTCAAGACCTACGACGTCACGCCAGAAATGCTGGCTGCCGATAAGGCTGCTTGGCAGCGGCTCAGCCACCCGCCCTCATTTTGGCGTCGGCAGTTTGATGCCTTGCGTGCTTGGACTAAGTCCGTTTACCAAAGGTTAGCGCCTGTTAAACAGCAGCAAAATCATTTACTAAATACTTCGCAAGGAGATTAGCATGACTGATACTAATATTGCACCACAATGTTCATTAACTCCAGACCAAGTGAGACGGATCAGTGAGCTTACCCGAGGTGGCGAGGGAGATTATTACAGGGGTTATCAATTCATTACCGATGAAATTCATGCCGGCAGGATATCAGTAGACCACGATACACAATATTGGTTTGAGCATGCGATAGAAATCAATAGCAATGATCCTAATAGCGCCGCCAATGCTTATATTCGCGGTGTATCGGCATACGGTTTGCAATGGGATGGTCAAGCTGGCGATTTGCAAGAAATTTCTAACCGAATTGGAACGGCAGTTATTAATGACATTATCGAGAGTCACAGCATACGTCAATTCGATTATATATTTCAACATGACGCGCATACCGCACTTGCACCGGATAATCCTAGTCTCCCCCATTTAACACTAGGTGGCTGGGGCGGCGCGTCGTATTATTGGAATACACCGATAGTTATGCCGAATACAACGCGGCCCACAACCATAGGTGGCTACATTCTAAGTCACCCCGACGAATACGAAAAATTCATCGCCGTCAATGCCGCTGCATTTAGGCGCACGCTGTTTTCCGAATTAGAACCCGGCCAACTGTTGCATGGTGAAACTGAAATTAGTGGCATGGCAGATTTTTTTCTGGGTAGTCAGTTGCCCTTAAGTATACAAATGGAGATTGTTGACCGTGCACTTTCCACTACGGCAGGTCAGAGTTACGCAGATCCAAGTCATATTAACGGCTGGGATTACAGAGATGGGCAGTGGGTACGCTTGCAAGAGGGTCCTAATCCCACCTTGCGTACCGCACCGCCAGAAACGGCGGCACAACTCGATGCGATACGTGCGATCCGTTTACCACATGAAGAGAGAGCGCGATTTAGCGAAGTTGATCACAGTCTCGATCGTTACAGCCTCATGGCAGCAGCTACTGTGGATCAGCTAGCGCATGACTTAGGCCTGACTACCACACAATTATTTGATATACCAGGGAATCAACAATTCGCGCAACGTAACTTGCGCGATCCATTCAACGGCAACAATTATTTCATTTTTAATGACAGTGAGTTGATGTATACCAATAGGCTGGGCGCTGACGGCAACCCTTCCTATGTGATTCTGCGCAACGGTACGCTAGATTACAACAGTGTGTTAGAGAGCTTAGGCCGTGATCTTGCCTTACCGGTAGACAACAGCCGCCTAGATTTTCAAACTAACCTGTCGCCCACCTCTAACAATGTGGCTGATACCTCTAACGATTGGCAACACGGCACAGCGCTGTCTGGTGGTGATTATCGCGCTATGACACCGATCGATGTGTTAAACGGCAATGGGTTTACTAACACCGAACCCTCACGTTATGTGACCGATGATTTACGTCCCGGTGCACATGAGCTGGTTAATAATATGTTGTCTAATAGCATAGATAGTTTATTAAACGATGTTTATCGCAATCAGACTTACGGCACGCGGGAAATGACCCCTATGCCTAGCGAAGTGGCTAGCTTCGGTCGTTTATCCGGATTGTATTTGGATGCGCCCCACCTCATCAATGTCGATCCCTTAGTCGTTGATTTAAATGGCGATGGTGTTAGGCTGATTAGCTATCAAGATTCACGCGTCGCATTTAATGTGGATAACGATCCGTATATTGAAAACACCGGTTGGGTTTCAGCAGCTGATGGCATCGTGGTGCACGATAGAAATGGCGATGGCCGCATTAACGATATCACCGAAACGCTTTCTGAATATTACACCCCTGCAGCAGTCGACGGCTTATCGGCGTTAGCTACCTTAGACAGCAATCATGATAATGTCTTTGATAGTAGAGACACGATGTGGAAAACCTTGCGTGTATGGCAAGACGTCAATAGTGATGGCATCACCGATGCAGGGGAGTTAAAGACATTTGAGCAACTGCACATACAAGCTATAGATTTGCACGCGGCAGTACAGCGCCACGAAACCTTAGCCGGTAATCCGGTGTTATCGCGTTCGACCATGCACATGAGTGATGGCAGTACGCGCGAAGTTGCTGCCGTGGATTTTGCAACTAATCCAGTGGGGTATGAGTGGAACAACGTATTGGAAGGCAGCACCATACACTTTGAACATTCAACCACGGCTAGCTTCGTGATAGGTTCTACGACGGGGCAAACTGCCAGTACCGCTGAACATCGCGTTAATACTTTAATTGGTAACCGAGGTAACGACAGGCTCATCGGTGATGATCAAGCAAATTGGTTGATAGGTGCAGGCGGCAACGATAGCCTACAAGCGGGTGGCGGCGATGATTTCTTAGTGATCGATGCTGATGATGATTTAAGTCAAATCGATACAGGTGATGGCTTTGACAATGTGCGCGTTGCCGATGACCGTGCCGTCACCATCCACTTAAATCAACTGCATGCTGAAGTATTGCAAAGCGGTTCAGGTAATGATCTGTTGATCAGCGGTGCTACGTACAATACATTTATTAGCGGTGGTGCGGGTGATGACAACATCATCGGCGGTGCGGCCGATGACGCTTTAGCAGGCGAAGACGGTGATGATTTTATCGACGGTGGTTTGGGTGATGATATCATCCGTGGTCACCGCGGCGTAGACAGATTAGTCGGCGGCTTAGGCAATGATTATCTCGACGGTGGTGTGGATGATGACTACATCTACGGTGGCGAAGGCGACGACGTTTTAATTGGCGGACAAGGCGCAGATAGGCTGTTTGGCGGTGCCGGTTTTGACATGGCGGAATACAAGAGTTCCTACGCTAACTTTACGGTAGCACGCACTGACTACGGTTTTTTGGTCACTGATTTGCGTAGTCAGGAACAAGATCGGTTGTACGGCATAGAAAAGATTCGTTTTGCCGACATGGCTATGAATGTTGATGAGAGTGACACCGCGCCAGTGGGTGTGCGTGATGATCTGACGATTACGGGTAATACGGCTATCACTATAGCGGCTAATCAGTTGCTAGCGAACGACTGGAATTTACATAACGAACGTTTGCACATAGGTGAAATCTGCAATGCAGTGGGTGGCACTGCCGTGCTATTAGAGTCAGGTGACGTGCGTTTCACTCCCGATCCTTACGCTATCGGTACTGCTTCATTCGATTATTTGGTGCGTGATGAACACGATACCTATTCTTTGGTTTATTTAAATCATGACATTAACAATAGTGCACCCATGCTGACACGGGTTAATTTACATCGCAATGATAGCCCTAGCGATCCCTTGTTTTTTAATCAATGGTATTTTTACAAAATACGTCTTGGTGATCTGTGGCAAGAATATACCGGACGTGGGATTCAAGTCGGCGTGTTTGAAGTGTCAGCAGGAAATCCCTTTGATTTTCATCATCCTGACTTAGAAGATAATACTTCTGCATTGACGCGTAGCACGTTTGCTACGACTAGCGACTATTCTCGGCACGCTACTTTAGTTGCAGGTGTCATCGCCGCAGAGCGTAATGGTGAGGGTAGTATCGGCATTGCGTATGACGCAACACTTAGTTTTCACGGCATAAGTGATGATGGAAAAACTTTTTTAATTAACAATGTAGATGGTCTTAGAAACCTAACACAATATGACATAGCCAACAATAGTTGGGACTTTACTCAGTCGTTTTACGACAACATTAACAATATTAATAATGCGGAATCTCAAGAGTTGCGTATTTGTTTAGAAGCCGCTGCGGGTCATGGTCGTCAGGGATTAGGTACCATCGTGGTGCAAGCCGCGGGTAATGATCGGCGGATCGGGGACAATGTCAATTACCACAGCCTACTTAACTCGCGCTACAACATCACGGTAGCTTCTGTTAATCAAGAGGGCGATCTTTCACATTTTGTAGCACCTTCCACGCCGTTTAGTACGCCGGGTGCGGCTATCTTAATATCAGCGCCTGGATCGAATATTCGCTCAACCTCGGTGGCCATGACCAATGCCAATGGTACGGTATTTGATGAGGATTACGCCAAAACAAGTGGCACGTCTTTTTCTACGCCTATTGTTTCTGGTATTGCGGCATTGATGTTGCAAGCTAATCCGCACTTAGGTTTTCGCGATGTACAAAAAATCTTGGCGTATTCCGCCAGGCGCGTAGAAGATCCAAATACCCAATGGCATTTTAATGGGGCAACGACAGCTAACGGCGGTGGTTTGGCGTATAGCCCAGATTATGGTTTTGGCCTGGTCGATGCGCATGCCGCAGTGCGTTTAGCCGAAAGTTGGGATAGCACGCATACACTGAGTAATGAAAGGCAAGTTACAGTTAACAATCATTGGAATACCACCATCCCCGACAACAACAGTGCTGTGTCTGTCGTCAGTGTGAGCGAAGGAATTGCTGTGGAGTATGCTGAGGTCAAACTCAATTTCCATCATGCGCACATTCAAGATTGGATCATTACCTTAATTTCACCGGATGGCAGCGAGAGTCAACTATTGGCACGGCCCATACCACAAAGGCCACAGGGTTCTGGAGTAATGGAATATCTCATTGATAACAATCATTATGAAGTGACTTTAAGTAGTGCTAATTTTTATGGCGAAAGCGGTCAAGGCAACTGGACCTTGCGCGTGCAAGACACTGCAACTGGTGAAGTAGGCACCATCAGCGATTGGCAATTGACGCTATATGGCAGCGATGATGATGGCAATGATAATTATATATTTACCGATAGCTTAGGCCAAACCGATCAGGGTAATCATGTCATCCGTGATAACCGCGGAATCGATACACTCAACGCGGCGGCCATACTGGATGCAGTTTCCCTGGATTTGCGTCAGGGCGCCACCAGCCACATCAATGGCCAAGATATTCGTTTATCTACTGCAACGCCTACTCCAGAACTTGCGCAAGCCCATGCGGCCAGGCAAAGGGAGTTTGCCGAAAAGCAACAGGAGTTAGCGGATAAGCAACAGCAACTCGCGGCGGCAAGGCAGGCGATTCTTGACGATACCGAAAGATCGCGCCAAGTCAGAGCAGAGTATGATGTATGGAGTAATAAACGCCCGGATATTTCATTAGATGTGATTAATGCGAAAAGGGATGAATTAGAGCGGTTGGCAGCGGAATTGAATCGTTATGACTGGATAGCAGTGCAGGGTGGCGATCGTCCCTACGCCTATCGAGATCATAGTAATAATCATGTTCTTCACTACACGCAACAAGAGCACGATCAGTTTCAAGCTAGACGGCACCATGCACTGGATTTGCAAGATGAATATCATGCCATGGTGGATTCTTATAATAGCCAAGTAAATACCATACGTGCGCGGTCACAGCAATTGGCAGATGAATTCAATCATCTGTACGATGAAATTAATACGAGCTTACCCGCGCGCATAGCGACCTTGCAGCAACAAATTCCGCAGCTGCAACAACAAGTTAGCAATTTGCGCGTCGCGCTAGATACAGCGGGACAAGAAGATACCGTGATCGAAAACGCTATCGGTGGCGATGGTAATGATATTTTGATCGGTAATGACTTAGCAAATATCCTGGTAGATGGGCGTGGCAGTGATACCTTAACCGGTGGTGTGGGCGCCGATAGGTTCAAGATCACTCGTCATGCCGGTGATAGGGATGTGATCACAGACTTTAACCCAGCACAAGCCGATGAGCGTATTGATCTCTCTGATTTTGCACTACCGAGCTTTTCCGCATTGTCTATGACGGCGCAAGGCACGGATGTCGTCATCCATTTAGATCAACAAACCTTGACGTTACGTAACGTAGCCTTAGCCGACTTGCGCGCCACGCATTTTACCGGTCTGTTAGACGAACAAGTTACATTGAATGGCACGGCAGCAGCGGATGTGTTGTTTGGCGATGCGCGCGATACCCAGATTAATGCCGGTGCGGGCAATGACGAGATACACGCGGGCATCGGTAATAACCGATTAAGCGGTGGTGATGGCGATGATAGTTTTGTGATCGCGAGACACGCTAACGGTAATGATACGATCAGTGATTTGCAGGCTGGCGATAGCATTGATTTAAGCGTATTTGCTGAGCTTAGAAATTTCGGCGACTTACAGCGCGTACAACAAGGCAATGATGTAGCCATTACACTGGCGGACAATCAACGCTTAGTAATAGAAAACAGCAATCTTACGGCACTGACTCCCGACTATTTTATATTTAACGGTGCGGTATTTGGGTCGCATGGGAGTGATCTCATGATGGGAACATTGTTGCACGATGTTAGCTATGGTTTGGAGGGTGATGATCTTATTTGGGGAAATGGATACGAGGATTCGTTGTTTGGTGGTCCAGGCAATGACATGCTTGACGGTGGTCACGGTGACGATATCGTTTGTGGCGGGCAGGGTAATGACGAATGCTATGGTGGCGATGGTAACGATCAACTTTATGCTGGAGCAGGCGACGATAGACTGAATGGCGGTAACGGTAATGATATGTTAGATGGCGGTGCTGGCAATGATTTATTAGCAGGTGGAGTTGGCAGTGATACGTATTTGTTTGGTCGTGGTTCAGGTGTTGATACGATTGTAGAAGCCAATAATAGCGATACTGATGTACTCGCAGTGGGGATAGGTATCACACAAGAGCAACTGTGGTTGCGTGCGGTTGGTTCCGATTTGGAGATCAGTATTATTGGCACAGCAGATAAAGTCACTGTTGTCGATTGGTATTCGCCGTCACCATCGCGCGTTGAGCAATTTAGAATGGCGAATGGTCATACCTTGCTAGATACCCAAGTCGACACGTTAGTATCTGCGATGGCGACGTTCGCGCCTCCAGCAGGGGGACAAACTACATTGCCTCCTGATTACCAGGCAGCGCTAAATCCGGTGATTGCAGCGAATTGGGGGTAGTTCAGTATGAGTGTGGGTAAGTTCACATATGATGTGTAGATAGTGTAATAAGGAGGTGATTTAAAAAAACATAGGTAAGACTCAGTGTAAGGATGTCGCGCGTTGATGTGGCGACTCGATGGAATGTAAACGATGATAGGAAGAGGTGAATAAAATGCAAGAAATGACACAATATATAGATCTGCTTATGCAAGATTCTATGGATTTTCATGTTACGCAAAAAGTCAATCGTGCTCCCGTTACTTTATCTGGTGGCGCAGGCAATGATATGCTTTTTGCACGTCCAGGTAGTGATTATATCATTTTTGGAAACGGTGGTAACGACGGGTGTTACGGCGATAACGGTAATGACATTCTCTATGGTGGTAATGGGAACGACATGCTGTTTGGCCATGATGGCAATGATACCTTAGTTGGTGGGCCAGGTAATGATTTGCTATGTGGTGAATCTGGTGATGATACTTATGTTTTTGGTCGTGGTTCGGGTGCAGATAACCTTATATATACGGATAATGGTGGCACCGACGTAATTTCTGTAGAGTCGGGTACAACGGCCAATCAGCTGTGGTTTCGTGCACGTGATAATAGCCTTGAAGTCAGTATCATAGGGACAGCGGATAGCATTACTATTAGCGGGTGGAATGACTCTAGGCTGCATCCACAACATTGCGTACAAGAGTTCAGAACCTCCGATGGCCACGTGTTATTAGACACCCAAGTCGATGCACTAGTCTCCGCGATGGCGGCGTTCGCGCCTCCGGCAGCGGGACAAACCACGTTGCCTCCCGATTACCAGGCGGCGCTAAATCCGGTGATTGCGGCGAATTGGCGGTAAACATTATCATGGCAAATGTAATGAGGCACTTTGAGACGATTGTGTGGTGTGTTTTTCGGATGAGATGCTTCGCTGCGTTCTGCATGATACACAAAAAATATTTAATCCATTCACCCATTCGAGACGACACTAACGTGTCTCCTCAGGGTGAACGGATTTTTTAAGTTGCTACTGAAACACGTGCACGCAGATAATTACGGTGCAATATTGCGTTTGCACGACGAGCGCACGTATGGAGTGTGCTATCGTAAAAATACCCGTTCGCCCTGAGGAAGCGTCCTGAGGTTCTCGAAGGGCGCTGTCTCGAATGGGTGAACGGCGTATTTTATGATTTACCCCCGTTGCAGTAAAAATTGATTAACACAATGAATGCCAAGGAAAACAAATACAATGACCCGCTCTATGTACACTAACAGTGAGATCATCTATGGGCTCATACAACAAACCTGAATTAACATCCACGCAGGATCCTACAACAGCAGTGTCACCTATCGACACCGGTCTTGCTTGTTTGGTGATGATGGCGCGCTTGCACGGTGTGACGGCTGATGCCGATCAACTCGCGCATGAGGCAGCGCAGCCGTTCACTACCACTGATATATTACTGGGGGCTAAACGCCTTGGCTTACAAGCCAAGGCAGTAACAATAGACATCGCGCGTTTGGCCAAGACGCCGTTGCCTGCGGTGGCGATCGCACATGACGCACAAGGGAGGCCAGAATTTTTCATCTTAGCACGCATAGATGGCGAACAGGTGTTAATTCAAGCGCCGACGTTGGGTCGCCCGGAAACACTGTCTTTGGTTGAATTGCAGACGCGCTGGACCGGTGAAGTCATCTTATTCACCTCACGTGCCGCGCTGGTGGGTGAGATGACCAAGTTCGATTTTACCTGGTTTATCCCCGCCATTGTGAGGTACCGCAAGCTGTTGCTAGAGATACTGTTAGTCAGTTTTGTGTTGCAGTTTTTCGCTGTGATTACGCCGTTATTTTTTCAGGTGGTGATGGATAAAGTATTGGTGCATCGCGGTTTCACCACACTGAATGTAATTGCTGTGGGCTTAACGGTAGTGGTGGTGTTTGAAGTGTTGCTCACCACCTTGCGCAGTTTCGTGTTCGCCCACACCACCAGCCGCATTGACGTGGAGTTGGGCGCGCGCTTATTTCGTCATTTGCTGAATTTACCGCTAGCGTATTTTCAGGCGCGACGCGTGGGAGATTCGGTGGCGCGGGTACGCGAGTTGGAAAACATCCGTTCCTTTCTGACGGGTCACGCCATTACTCTGGTGCTGGACTTGCTGTTTTCGGTGGTGTTCATCGTAGTGATGCTGTATTACAGCGGCTGGTTGACGCTAATCGTCGTGATTTCGTTGCCGTGCTACGTCATTCTTTCGGCATTGTTTACACCTTTGTTGCGCGCGCGTCTACACGAAAAATTCAATCGCGGCGCAGAGAATCAAGCATTTCTGGTGGAAACCATCAGCGGCATTGACACCGTCAAGGCGATGGCGGTTGAGCCGCATTGGACACGCAAATGGGATAACCAGTTAGCAGCCTATGTGTCGTCAAGTTTTAAGACCGCGACGGTGGGCACTTTCGCAAATAGCGGTGTGACGCTGATTTCCAAATTAGTTACCGTAGCCACTATGTATGTGGGCGCACGCTTGGTAATCGGTAATCAACTCACCGTGGGCCAGCTCATTGCTTTTAACATGTTGGCAGGCCAAGTGGCGCAACCGGTGATGCGCTTGGCGCAGATGTGGACCGACTTCCAACAAACGGGAATTTCTATGCAGCGTTTGGGTGATATTTTAAATACCCGTAGCGAGGTGGTGGGTAACAAGAGCGCTCTGCCACCTTTAGCGGGACGCATCACCTTAGACAATGTCGTATTCCGCTATCGGCCTGATGGACCTGAGGTACTCAAGCACGTGTCGGTGGACATCGCGCCCGGTGAGGTGGTTGGTATTGTTGGGCGTTCCGGTTCAGGTAAGAGTACGTTGACCAAGTTGGTGCAGCGGTTGTACGTGCCCGAGCGTGGTCGGGTGTTGGCTGACGGCATGGACTTGGCCTTAGCGGATTCTACCTCGCTGCGTCGCCAAATCGGTGTGGTGTTGCAAGAGAACGTTTTGTTTGCGCGTAGTATCCGCGACAACATTGCCTTAACGTATCCCGGTGCGCCGTTGGAGGCCGTCATACAAGCAGCAAAACTTGCCGGTGCGCACGAATTCATTTTGGAATTACCCGATGGTTATGATACCGCGGTGGGTGAGCACGGCACTACATTATCCGGTGGGCAGCGCCAGCGTATTGCGATTGCACGTGCCTTAATGACGAATCCGCGGGTATTGATCTTTGACGAGGCCACCAGCGCCTTGGATTATGAGAGCGAGCGTATTATTCAGGACAACATGAAAGCCATTTGTAAAGGACGCACCGTGATCATCATTGCCCATAGGCTGTCGGCTGTACGTGATGCCAATCGCATTCTAGTCATGGAACGCGGACAGATCGTAGAAACCGGAACGCACGCCGAATTGCTCGCTTGCGAGGGACACTACGCTAGGTTTTATAGGTTGCAGCAAGGATGATGGCAATACGCTTGCGACTACAGGCCTGGGCTGATTTGCTGAAACGTTATGCAAATGCTTTTCGCCACGCGTGGCAACACCGCGCACAGATGCAGTTCATGCAACGATTGCCGCATGAAACGCAATTTTTGCCTGCAGCCTTGTCATTGCAGGAAACGCCGATCTCGCCGGCACCGCGTGTGGCGATGTGGTTGTTGATCGCGTTTGCTGTATTGGCGTTGTTGTGGGCGTGCTGTGGGCACGTCGATGTAGTGGCCACTGCGCAAGGCAAGGTGGTACCTAATGATCGTAGCAAAACGATTCAACCGTTCGATACGGCGACGGTCAAGGCGATCCACGTGATTGACGGGCAAGTGGTTAAGGCCGGTGATGTGTTGATCGAACTGGATGACACCACACTCCATGCCGATTGGGATCGGGTGCAGAATGATTTGAGCGTGACGCGCTTGCAAGTGGCCCGCGGGCAAGCCATGCTGGGTGCGTTGAATGCCGCACTCCCGCCGCAGCTGACGCGTCCTGCTGGGGTGGCCGACGCCCAGTTTGCCGAAGCCCAACAGTTATTGGCGGGACAAATGGCCGAGTACAGTGCCAAGCAAAATCGAATTGCCGCCGAGATCGCCAAGCACAAAGCGGAATTACATTCCACACAAGAATTGGTGCGTAAGCTGGAGCAGACCGTGCCGATCGCTAAGCAACGCGCGCAGGATTTCAAAAAGTTGTCTGACAAGCGTTTTGTATCCAAGCACGACTACCTGGAACGCGAGCAAACGCGTATCGAGCAAGTAGCGGATTTAGCCAATCTGCGCAGTCGGCTCGATGAAATTAAAGCGGCATTGCGTGAGGCACGCGGACAAAGTGTAGAGCTGCTGACAGAGACGCAGCGCATCAGTCTTGATAGCATCAACGACGGCGAGCAGAAGGCGGCTGCCCTAATGCAAGATCACATCAAAGTCGATTCACGCAGTAAGCTGATGCAGCTCACGGCACCGGTGGACGGCACGGTACAGCAGTTGGCGGTGCACACGGTCGGCGGTGTTGTTACACCCGCGCAGCCGGTGATGGTGATCGTGCCGCGCAATGATGCCTTGGAAGTGGAGGCATTTTTGGAAAACAAGGACATCGGTTTTGTCAAAGCTAACCAAGAGGCTGAAGTCAAGATTGAAACTTTCCAGTATACTAAGTACGGTACTATCCATGCTAAAGTGATTTCGGTGTCGCACGATGCTATCAACGATGAGAAACGTGGTTTGATCTATTCGACGCGGATCAAGATGACAAAGTCTACTATCAACGTCGATGGCACACCGGTTAGTCTCAGCCCCGGCATGGCGGTATCCGTCGAGATCAAAACCGGTAAACGTCGCGTGATCGAGTATTTTCTGGCGCCATTGTTGCAACATGTGAATGAGAGTTTGCGTGAGCGTTGAAACGTTGGTTTCTTGCGTTGTGTTTTGCACGGCGAACGGCCTATTTTCGGGATAGTGTAATAAAGGAAAAAATTCATTTACTTGCAGGTGAGTTGTTGAAGCTAGGAGATACTTCGGATGTTGACTGCAGAAAATAACATGGAAACGCATGAGGGTGTTGGTGTTATCATCGTGCGTGCGGATGATAAAGTGCTATTAGGGCAACGCAAAGGGTCTCATGGCGCTGGACATTGGGGCTTTCCTGGCGGTCATCCTGAGCCTGGCGAAGATTTTTTTGCCTGCGCAAAACGCGAAACGCTGGAAGAAACCGGGCTTGAGTTGCGTCAACTTTATTTAGGGCCAGTCACCCGTGATTTATTTGCAGAAAAAAACAGAATTTACATGACACAATTTATAATTGCGCGTTACGCATCAGGAGAGCCGGCAGTCAAAGAGCCGGATAAATGCGCACAGTGGCAATGGTTTGCTTGGTCAGACTTAGCGACGCTAAGACCACATTTATTTAAGCCCATCGATTCCTTGTTAAAATTAGGTGGAGTTGCGTTTTGCTACGGCTAGCGTCAGGCATTGGTTCGCTTTCTTATGTTACACTCCAACCCTTCTGGCAATAAACAGGAGGGGTGATGCCTATTCTTAAGAATAATAGCAATGGGAAAGAGTATGTGCTTGCAGCTCAGCCTTTTGCCAGTGGCGGTCGTGCCAGTGTTTATTTTATCGAGAGGGGGATAGAGACAACATCGCCTGCTTTTGTTGCCAAGGTTTTTCCTAAGCCACAGTTGACGTCAGAAGAGCTGGCGTGCATACAAAACGAGTTAGGCGATGAGACGCCTGCGTCACTCCTTGCAGTAAAGGCAGAACAAGCGCGTTTGGAAGCGCAAAAGCTGGAGAATTTGCGGGACGGTGTTGTGAGCGAAGTGCGTGGCTTTTCTGCGCTTTATACGGTGAAAGAATATTTCGAAACAGAGCAAGAGCTCGTGGTTATCATGGAGCATTTGGCAGACACGCAGGAATTATATGATTTACCGGAAGACACACCTTTTGCTACGCGTGTGGAGATTGCGCGGCAATTAACGGTTTCTTTGCATTATCTTCACAGTGGCGCTTCGGGTAAGGGTATTCTCCTGCATATGGATATCAAGCCGGAAAATATTCTTGTTGCAAAACAGCTGAGTCAGGATATGTTACTAAAAGCGCGCGATAGTAATCTTCTAGAAATAGGGGAAGCCGCAAAGCAAGATTTCGTCTCTATAACGGATGCGGCAATTCCTCGGGCAGCGCGCAACGTTCATATCGTAGATTTTAACTTATCACAGGGGTTTGAGCCTGATAGTCAAGGATCGCATTACGATCAACGCATAGCCGTGCCGGCTACAGGTACACCCCAGTATGTTGCGCCAGAGGTTATGCTCGAACAGACTGCGAGTACCAAAGCAGATATTTTTTCGTTAGGGATTGTTTTTTTCGAATTGTTTTTTTTGGCCGCTAAGCAAGATCACGCTATTTTTCACCGCACATTGTCCACTGGCATGAAAACGCCATTTGAAGCAGTGTACACGGAAGATAATTATCGGGAGACGCCGCGTTTGTCGCATATGAAGGACATAGATATTGTCATCAAGCATTTTATTTTGCGTATGCTAGCGGATAATGCACAGCACCGACCTAATGCAGAAGAAGTCTTGCAGTTTTGTAGTCTATTACATTATTTGACGGTTTTCGCTGAGCATGCCAGGTACGAGAAAAAAAATAAAATGCGCGTTTGGATGAAAATACAGAAAGCACGTTTACGTCTTTTGGCGCAAGGGTATTGGTATACCCAGTTAAGTCCTAAGGTCGCGTGTCTCGCGGACTTGGATCTAGCGCGGTATCCGGGTTGGTTAGCCGCGCTAGAGATAACACCTCTGTCGCGCATAGAAACAGAAAGCAGCTTCAGTGAAAATGCGCGTACGTGGTTGTTACATTGTTTGCGGAAGGCAGGGGCGCGCGCCACAGTGACTCCTTGCAGTGAGTCACTTGGTCCTTATGCGGCGCCTGGGTCTATGCGGGTCGACGGTGCTGAGCTTGGCTGGCATCGTCGCTTACTTTCCTTTTGGCGCACGAAGCGGCTTTTATAGACGCGCCGCAGGGCGTCGCTAAGGGTGTATTTTTGAATGCTGATCTAACCCCGTTATTCTTTCCACTTAATACTGCACCCTATGCTGGGCTTTTGTGCGGGATCGGGTGTGTCGCCACGGCACAGTGCATCCAACGCGGTACATAAAGAATGGCCGGTTACCGGGATGTCATTACCCGGACGGGCGTCGTCGAATTGACCGTGATACACACAACGTAAATCTGCATCTAACACATAAATATCGGGTGTACAAGCGGCTTGGTAGGCGGTTGCAACGGCTTGTGTTTCATCATAGAGGTAGGGGAAAGGATACGCTTTTGCGCGCGCGACTTCGCGCATGCGCTCGGGAGCGTCGGCAGGATAGCGACTGACGTCATTGGAGTTGATCGCGACAAAGCGTATGCCTTGCGGCTGATAAGTATTGGCGACCTGAACCAGTTGGTCTTGAATATGAATGACATAAGGGCAATGATTGCAAATAAACAAAATCACCGTGGCGACTTCACCACGCAAGTCGTGCAGACTCTGCTGTTGGTTTAGTTGCACATCCAACAAACGAAAGTCGCTTGCCTGGGTGCCTAGTGTGACGGGTGTGGATTGTACGGCCATGGATATAAACTCCTTATTTCTTCTCAATGACATACGACAACAACAAGGGACACACGACAAATAGTGCTATGCCGCCTAACAGTAGCGCGTGGTATGTGGCAACAGACGTAATGCCTAAATCAGCGGGAGGTAAGAAGCCCACGCCTATTGCGAACACGCAGGTTATGCATCCTACACCGACCACTAGCCAAATGCCTATTTTACCGCCGGGGATGCGATAAGCACGGTGTATGTGTGGATTTTTGTAACGCAAGCGCAGAGCAGCGGCAAACAGCATGATATAGACGACTAATGCTAATTGCGCGCACATCGCGCTGAGCAACCAATATGAACTGCTGACACTGGGCATGACGATAAACGCCATACACAATACGCTAAAGAGCACCCCTTGCAGTAACAACACCGTAGTCGGTACACGGTGCTTATTGACGTGTTGTAAACACCGCGGTACGCGCAGATCTTGCATTGCCACTGCCATGCCTTTGGCTGGGCCGATGATCCACGATGAGACATTGGCAAACGCGCCCAAAACGATGCCAAACACAATCAGCGGTAAGGCCCAGGGTAAGTGTAATGCCGTGAAAAAATAGTTAAACGCATTGATCAAGCCAGAAACGATATCAATATTGGCGTGAGGCAACACGATAGCAATCGCTAATGAGGCAGACACTAGGCTGAA
This sequence comes from uncultured Gammaproteobacteria bacterium, assembly GCA_964646995.1. Taxonomy (GTDB): domain Bacteria; phylum Pseudomonadota; class Gammaproteobacteria; order CAZYIF01; family CAZYIF01; genus CAZYIF01. The sequence continues at coordinate 53,645 of CAZYIF010000012.1, read as the reverse complement.
TAAAATTAAGAAAACCGAAAAATACAAGGCGCGTGGGTAACTGCGTTGCGGATCATGCACTTCATCCGCGTGTACTGCCGACATCTCTAAGCCCAACAAACCAAATAAAATTGCCAAGAAAAATCCCGCTTGATCGGTGAACCCATGCTGCGGCAGTAGATGCTGCCAATCCATGGTGATGTGTGAGGCATGCCCGCTGCTTATCCAATACAGGCCTAGACCGGCGATACATACCATCGGTAACAAGGTACCTACGATGGCGCCAGCGGCACAGATCCAACGGGCGACGCGCATGCCGAATAAACTCATGAGCGTGATGATCCAAAATAAACTTAAGGTGCTAATGAGCATGAAAAGTTTGTTGCTGGCTAATGCGGGATTAAACAGGAAGACAGCCGTGGCTACGATGAACGATATAATGGTGGGGTACCAAATCACGTTGTAAATCCATTGCAACCAAATCACGATCAAACCGGCGCGCCAACCAAATGCTTCGCGCACCCACACATAAATGCCACCGCGGTTAGGCCATCCGGTGGCGAGTTCGGCTGTCACCAAGGCAGAGGGAATAAAAAAAGTGAGTGCCGCTAACGCGTAGAAAAATACGATACTAAATCCGTAAGTGGCGGCGATGGGCAAGCTACGCAAGCTATCTACCGCGACGACGTTGATCATCACTAAGCTGAACATGCTTAAGCTGCGGCGTGTGGCCGGTATTGCTTGCATAGTATTTCCTTAGGTGAGACGTGTTGCCAACAGTTGTCCCATGTTAACGGTGCTGTCTGCCTTTAATCCGGCTTGCCATTGAATACGGTTGGGAGAAAACAATAAGATTACCGTAGATCCCAAGGTAAAATGCCCCAGTTCTGCGGCGCGTGGCAATGCAATACTGTGTGCATCGGATAAGGGATAGCGGTAGTGCATGATCCGTTTATTACGCACGGCGCCGGCCCAGGTGGTGTGTATGCTTCCTACAATCAAGGCACCCACCATCACAACGGCCATCGCACCGATAGGCGTTTCAAATAAACAAACCAGTCGTTCATTGCGCGCAAATAAGGTGGGGATGTGTTGCGTGCTACATGCATTCACCGAAAACAAGCGACCGGGGATGTAAATCATTTCACGCAATTGTGCGGCATAGGGCATATGCACACGGTGATAATCGCGCGGCGATAAATACAATGTCATGAATTGGCCGCCATGAAAGGGTTGCGCACGTTCACAGTTGCCGCCTAATAAGTGCTGCACGGTAAAGTCAAACCCTTTGGCTTGTACGATGCGACCATCTGTAATGGCACCCATTTGGCTGATGGTGCCGTCCGCGGGCGAGATAATAGCGCCTGGGTCATCGGCGATGGGACGACTCGCAGGATTGAGGGCACGAATGAAAAAATCATTAAAATTGGCAAAGCTCTGTGGATCGGGGTTGGCAGCGATACTCATATCAATGGAGAAATGCTTGATATAGCGTGCAATTAACCAATTTTTGAGCCAAGGCTTACGGCATTGCGCGATCTGACCACAGAGCCATGATAAACCGTGTTGTGGAATGACTTGCTGCCAATACGTGAACGCTTTATCGCTGATCATGCCTACCTACATTAAATACTTAGATTTTTTGCCCAAAAGAAGGCATTCTACTGCAAGCGATCTCACATTGGAAATAGCATGGAGAAAAACGTGCAAATTTATTTAGTCGGTGGCGCGGTGCGCGATCAGCTGTTGGGCCATCCCTACCACGAACGTGATTGGGTCGTGGTGGGCGCGACGCCTGAATGGATGTTAGCACAGGGCTTTCGTGCCGTGGGTAAAGACTTTCCGGTGTTTATCCATCCGACTACAGGTGAGGAGTATGCGTTAGCGCGCACTGAACGCAAAACTGCGCCCGGTTATACCGGTTTTGTGTTTCATGCCGCGCCGGACGTGAGTTTAGAACAAGACTTGTGTCGTCGTGATCTCACCATCAACGCCATGGCGCAGAACGCCCAAGGCGAATTGATAGACCCCTACCACGGACAGCAGGATTTACAGGCGCGGATTTTGCGTCACGTGTCAGCGGCATTTGTGGAAGATCCGGTGCGCATTCTGCGTGTCGCGCGTTTTTTGGCGCGCTATCACCGCTACGGTTTTAGTGTGGCAGCGGAAACCTTGCAGTTGATGCAACACATGGTACAGCATGGCGAAGTGCAGGCGCTTACGGCGGAGCGGGTGTGGCAAGAACTGCAGCGTGCCTTAGGCGAGGATTATCCGCGGGCTTTTTTCACAAGCTTACAGGGCTGTGGCGCATTGTCATTATTATTTCCTTGCTTGGAGCAGAACACCCAAGCCTTAGGCGTATTAGATGCTATGTGTGCGCAAAGCCAAGCACCGATCCTACGTTTTGCAGCGTTATTTGCGGCGGCCACTGCAGATAAAGCCGAATTACAGCAGTTAGTGCAGCGTTACCGCATCCCTAACGCCTACAGCCAATTGGCGCAATTGGCACAACAACATAGGCGCTATTATCCCGATGTGTTACAGGCTACAGCGGCAGAATTATTGGCGTTTTTGGAAAAAGCCGATGGTTTTAGGCAACCGCAGCGTTTACTTGAATTATTAGAGGTGTTGCGTGCGATACACGGTGATAGTGATACGGTGCGCAGTGATCGGCTGCAACACGCGTACCGTGTGGCCAGTGCGGTGGCGGTAGCCGATGTCTTGCAGGCAGGGTTCACTGGCCAAGCGATAGCAACAGAATTACAGCGTCGCCGCATTGCTGCGTTGGCGGAGCAGATCGCTGTATCATCCCGAAGTGAGGGATCTCAAGAAGGACACACAGGGTGGCCTGCGGCGTGAGATTCTTCGCTGCGCTCTGAATGACATTGTTTTTTTGTCATCCCGAACATCGCAGCGCGATGGAGGGATCTCAAGAAGGACACACAGGGTGGCCTGCGGCGTGAGATTCTTCGCTGCGCTCTGAATGACATTGTTTTTTTGTCATCCCG
>CAZYIF010000012.1:0-50558 GCA_964646995.1 uncultured Gammaproteobacteria bacterium | reverse complement strand
CATCCCGAACATCGCAGCGCGATGGAGGGATCTCAAGAAGGACACACAGGGTGGCTTGCGGCGTGAGATTCTTCGCTGCGCTCTGAATGACATTGTTTTTTTGTCATCCCGAACATCGCAGCGCGATGGAGGGATCTCAAGAAGGACACACAGGGTGGCTTGCGGCGTGAGATTCTTCGCTTGCCGTAAATCGGAGAAGACAGATGAGTGAATGCGACAAAAAAGAGGCGTGGCTGGTTTATGATGGCGAATGTCCCATTTGCAAAAACTATGCGGTTTTGTTTAGGGCCAGGCAGTCTATCCTCTTACACTTGGTGGATGCGCGTGAAGAATCGGCGCTGATACGTGACATCACACGCATGCGCCTCAACCTGGACGAAGGCATGGTGCTGAAGGTGAACGATACCATTTACTACGGCAGTGATGCGATGCATGCGTTAGCCTGTTTAGGAACCCCATCAAATTTATTGAACCGGATCAATTATTATCTTTTTCGCTCGAAAACCGTTGCAACTATCATTTACCCACTGGGTAAAGCGATCCGACGATGGTTGCTTACAATACTACGTATTCCAAACATCAATAACCTAAAAAAATCAGGGGAAGAGAAAGCGCATGAAACATAATGTATTAATTCTGGGGGGCTATGGTGTTTTTGGGCAACGCATTGCCGCCGCACTTGCGCAAGAAGCCGATATGGCGGTGCTGATTGCAGGGCGCAATCTACGCGAAGCAAAAAAAATTGCGGCGACCATCAATGCCGAAGCACTTAGCCTTGATATTAAGAAAGATCTGGGCAGTGTGCTGGAGCGTCAGCGCCCGCATCTCGTCATTAATTGTTGCGGTCCTTTTCAAGGACAAGACTACGCGATTGCTAGCGCCTGTATCCAGCATGGTATTCATTACATCGATCTGGCTGATGCCAGAGACTATGTCAGAGATTTTGCGGTACTTAATAATGCGGCAGCACGCGGTAACAGCATCGCCATCACCGGAGCCAGCACACTTCCGGCGATATCGTCTGCTGTTCTCGATTATTTCCTGGCAACAGAATTTTCATTCATTCATGCACTGGACTACGGGATAACGCCCGGTAATCAGACGCCGCGTGGCGTTGCCACGGTTGCTGCCATTCTGAGTTATGTGGGTAAGCCGTTTAACACGCTGATTGATGGCGTGATGCGTCCCGTGTTTGGCTGGCAGAGTTTGCATAGGGAGCACTATCCAGGTAGTGGTGGGCGCTGGATGTCTAATTGCGATGTTCCGGATCTGGATTTGTTTCCTACACACTATCCTAGCTTACGCAATATAAGATTTTATGCGGGTTTGGAACTTACACTGTTGCATGTTGGCTTATGGCTGATGTCTTGGCTTGCACGCGTGGGGTTGGTACGCAGCTTTCAACCCTGTGCTACATTATTCAGAAACATCAGTCTTTGGTTTTACGCGTTGGGCACTAGCGACGGTGGCATGCACATGAAAATAGAGGGGGTTGATCGTAATGGTCAACCCAAACAAAGGGTGTGGTATATCTTGGCGCGGCAGGGTCATGGCCCCCACATCCCTACCATTCCCGCTATCCTTTTGGCAAAAAAGATCCTACGTCAGCAGATCACTACAGCCGGCGCTTATGCCGCGGTGGGGTTGATCACACGCGATGAGATTCTGCGCGAGCTCACCACCTATGACATCGAAGAGGTAATACGATGAAACCACTCTATCAGCGCATTTTAGGCGACGCGTATGCTATCTTGCCGCAAGCGGTGCAGCAGCTGCATGCGGTGACAACGTTCCACAACTACAGTGCAACGTGTAAGATCAGGCGCGGCAGCAATTTTATAGCAAACCTGTTTGCAAATCTGCTATCCCTACCCAAAGCCGGCGACGCGGTTAAAGTATTTAATCCGTTCGCCCTGAGGAGATGCGCAGCATCGTCTCGAAGGGTAAACGGGTGTTTTTAATTCGTGGGGAGGTATCAGCTGAGGAGACACGCAGTGTCGTCTCGAAGGGGTATTTTTCTCGGCTATACAAGCTATTTTCCATGTTGATTTATCGGCTCATCTATGCGTACTATGCGCACATCGCAGTGGCATAGTATTGAATTGGGATATCGCTAATGACAAGCATAGGGTTTAAAACACGATGACTAAGCAAACATTAATGTCATTTCCTGCCTGCTTTAAGTTAATCGCGGGTTTAGGCATTCCCATGGCCTTGTCTTATACGTTTAGTGTCACCATCGTTGCGATTGGCCTTTTAGGCGGTAGCCTCTATCACGATGCGGTACACGTCGCCGCTATTACTCTGATCATGACATCGATCAACACGTTGATGATTATTGGCTTCTCACCGTTGTTTGCCATGAGCATTATGGTCAGTAATCTAGTCGGTAGTTTGAGGGTAGTGCGCGATGAGGAAACGCGCGCTTATACTGTGCAGCGCATTTCTGCCGTGAATCGCAGTGGGTTACAGATCGTTGCGGTGATTGCCCCGATTATTTTCGGCTTGATGTTTTTCTCACAAACGCTGTTGGTGAAGGTGATGGGGCAGCCAGAAGAAGCTGCGGCCATTGTGCAAGGCTTTTTACGCATTTATGCGTTTGCCGTACCTGCCGTATTGTGGCGGGTTTGCTTGGAGCAAATCTTGTTTAGCTTTGCTAAGGCTAAAGCGACTATGTGCTACAGCGTAATCAGCTTCGCGGTGGGAACAGTATTCGCCTACGCACTGGCGCACGGGGTTTTGGGATTTCCTGGTATGGGTTTGCAGGGCATCGCCATAGGCTATACCGTAGAGTGTTATCTGACGGCGATCTTTTTTGCGTATTACTTGCGTTATCAAGCCGATTTTGCGGAGTACAATTTTTTCAAATTATTTAATTATGGTGTTATCGCACAGGGTTTAACGCGACAGTTACTTAAGATAGGGGCTCCCATTGCATTTACCATCATCAACGAAATGCTTTTGACGTTTGTGTTGGTGATCATCGCCGGGAGGTTGGGGACTGCACAACTCGCGGCACTTAATTTTTCTATGCAAATCATTTTCTTCGTGTTCATCATTTCCGCGTCGTTTGGCCAGGCGTGTTGTCAGGAAGTCAGTCGCCAGATCGGCGCACATGATGTGGGCAATGCCAGGCGCGTGGCTATCTATGGTTTGTGGACAACCTTATTATGTTTAGCACCACTGTGTGGATTACTCGTGGTAACGGCGCCCGTATTCGTCAATTACTTTATCGCCGGTCATCCTGAGGTAGTTACTCTGGCATTGTTTCTCGTGCCGTTGGTCGTGCTTGCCATTTTATGTGATGCCGCACGTTATAATATTTTGCAAGTGTTACGTGCGTTACACGATCATGTGGTTTCAATGCTGTTATCAACGGTTGCATTGTGGTTTAGCATTCTCTTATCCATAGGATTGGGTTTATATACGCAGTTAGGTTTACGCGGCGTTATTTACGGCTACCTCATTGGCATCATCTGCGCTACCTTGTTATTAATTCCGCGCTGGTGGATGAAGCTTAAATTTCAATAACTCGGTCGCAAGGGATACGTTAGACACGCATCATGACAAGAGGAAACCAGGCTTAAATCCAGGTAAGAAATTGTCATCTTGCTTTTGTATGTTTGGCAACACAGCGGGTATTGTGGGTGCTGGTTGGAAGTGCGATAGTGGCGAGCGTGATAACAGGGCTATGCTGCGTTGTTCTCTTGTGCCTTGTTCGGCTAAGCGCGCATTAATCCAGTCGTGTTGCTGGATTAATGCAATTAATTGTTCATCTTCAGCGGGATACAGCGCGCGATATGTCGTAATAGCACTTTCTATCAAATTCTTGGCGTGCGTGTAGTTTCCTAACTGCTCATGGACAGTCGCCAAATTACAACGACATACTGCGACATAGAGTGTTTGTTCGTCGTAGTTATCTAAAAAGATAACCAATGCTTCGTTTAATAAGTCACAGGCGTGTTGGTGTTGCCCAGTGCGTAGCGCATTATCGCCTAAGTTTTGTAATACCGTTGCATAATGCACATGTTGCTTACCAAACCTTTTTGCCACCAATTCCTTGGCTAATTCAAGCTTTGTATTTGCTTCCGTATGATTTCCCAATAAGCTATGCAGATTACCCATGCCTATTAACGTAGTGACTGCAGTGGCATCAAACGCAGCTCCGTGCTTGGTTTGTATTTGGTATGCCTCTTGATACAACGGCAATGCGTCTGCATACGCATTTTTTTGTTTGTACACATCCGCTAAGCGTACCAAAGTACAGGCATATTCTTTATCCTGTTCACGGGATTTCTGTGGCAGGAGTGCAAATGATTTTTTCGCCAAGGTTAATGCATTGATTGCTTCATCTGTCTTATGTAGTAAAAACAAGACATGCCCCCAGCGGCGTCTACAGCAAGCAATCTCAACAAAAAAAACACGCTGTGTATATTTATCGTGACTGGCTGTGGTTTTAAATAAGGTTTCAAGTCCCGGCAATATCGTTTCGCGCAAATTTTTTTCTGCCGCATTAAAATCACCCAAGGCAATCAACGCATCATTTTTTTTGATCAATGCCTCTAGCATTTCCAGAGATATCTTGCTTTCAGGCTGCGTACTCTTTTTTTCTAGCACGGCATATAGCAATGAAAAATAATATCTCTGCAGGGTAAACTCACCCCATTCTTGGCAACGATCGCCTGCATAGGAACAAATCCGTTTAAACAGTTGCAATTCATTGTCTGAAAGATCATGTGCCCTGTCGTATAAGTGCTTTATCACAGCGGCTATCTGCGGGAAGTAGACGTCTGCTTTAGGAGCATTGACTCCAGCAGAGCGCAGGTCTTTTGACGCACCGAGCAAGTATTTAGCCACCGTTGCTAGGTACATTTTCTGTGCCTCACGTTTTTCTTTGGGTTTTTTGTGCTTAGCAAAAGCGGCGTCACGGATAATTGCTTGTAAGTCAGCGTGTATTCTCACCGATTCGGTGTCGCAGTGTAACAATTCAGCGCTGTGCATAGCGTCGAGTAAGGCGGCAAATAGTGTTGCTTCATCTAATAAAGGCTGGCTTTTTGTGAGTGAGGGAATCATTTTTTGTTTAAACCAATCATATAACAGCGTTTTTGCAATGCTGGCTGTAGACAGATAGCTACAAAACAGTAGCAGTTCTGTGGCTAATTTCATGCTTTCTGTTGCATCTATTCCCTCTAGCACTAAACCAGAGAGACTTAGTTGATAAATAGCCAATTGAATTTTATCGGTGGCGTGGCCTGTGTCTTTGGCTTTGTCGGATTTTGTCGGTAACGCACGGGATAGAGCGGTATGGTAGCGCTGTGGGTCACGTTGAAATCGATACGCAATGGTTGCCGCCATTATTTTTAGCCACAAGGGAACCTTAGCCGCAAATTCGGCTAAGGCATCAAACACGGCGTGCTCTGTGCCACCGACTTTTTTTATTAATAATTCGCTGGCTTGTGCCAGACTAAAACAGGATATTTGTAAATGACGCAATTTATCAAACCCATGTCCGTCAGGGCAACGCTGGTGTGAAGTGACCAGCACGTCGCAGCACAAGCCAGCCGTTATTTTTTGGATGGCGTAAAATTCGTGGTTATCCACTACATTGTCAAAGATAAATAAAATTTTTGCGTAGCGTTCTCTCAGCTTCTTATTGATCCAACTGCGTTGTTGCACATGCGCGATGGGTGCAACAGAGTTAGCGAGGTGTTCTATCATGCGTAGATTAAATGTGGCTTGTGTGCCGTGATCCCACCAGATCACACTGTCATAATTACCGCTATAGTTCCGGGCAAATTGTATGACCAAACTGGTTTTACCCACGGCACTGTCACCATGACAGATCATGACTTTACCCGGGGGGGCAGCATTGAAGTAATTGCGCAATGTTCCCATGGGTTCGGGGCGACGTTCAAATCCTGTATTTAAACCGGGTGGTACCCCGATTAAACAAGCCGCTGTCGAAGGCTGCTCCTCTGCTTCTCCCGTGAGTTCAAGAATTTCTTCCAATAAAGAACCTTCACTAGAGTAAGCCGCACTGTGTCCTAGCAACACTTTTTGTTTTTTTATGGATGGGATTGCAACTGCTTGCATTGCTTTCGTTATTTTATCCCTGACTTTAGGATTATCTTGTTCATATTGCAGCTTTAATGCAGCGTATGCTGCATTTTCTTGTTGTGCTATGTCTCGTTTGGCGTTTTCTGAGAATCTATCGCAGTGTCGATGTGCCTTGTAATTGACTGCCCGTGTAAATTCTTCTTGGTGAGGTAGCCATTTCGCATGGGATGCGTTAAGTAAACGTTGCCCATCGCTGGATAAGGTTTCTAAGTGTTGGCGTAAATCGAGTAAATCATAATGTTGAGTAGCTTCTGCTATCAATGCATTCCAACGTTTAAATTGCAAGTCTAGTGCAATGAAGTTATGGTCAGCTACTTTACGTAAGCGCTCAAATTGCGGCATCGCTTCAGCAAGCCAATCTGTACCTGCCGTTAGCCACTTGTTTTGTAACGCTGAATCTTGCCATGCTGCAGCTAAATTTTCTGTGGGCACATCGTTTAGCTCATTGTAAATTTGCAAAGTATCTGCTACTAGCACCACAAAATTCACCTGTAATTTTCCCCCCAGGTGTCTGTGACTATGATAGGCACGCATCGCATTGAGTAACTCGCACCACAAATCGACACAGGCATTGAGTTTAGTACCACGCAATTCCTCACCGCGCTCGGGCTTGATGCTAATGAGTAGGAATAAATTATAGTGTGCCTGTTCGGCTGAGGCCCAAATCTTTTTCAATGATTCGTCTTTTAGCTTGGCGGTTTGTATGGATGCATCTTCACTGGTGCTGGCTAACTGCAGCTCTGTCCAATGAATCTCGTACAATCTGTGATTTAGCCGCGTATCCAATATCTTCTCTGCTAAGGTATAACCACGCTCTTCGCGTGCAGGGTAGATTAAAAATGCAGGTCGTGGCGACAGATCGGAATGTTTAGGTAAAGCTAAACCCTTGGCGAAGGCGCCTAAAAATAAGGCCCATTCCTCATGGCTGTATCTGCGTGCGCCTGCACGGATGGGCATCTGCTCTTGTTGTGGTTTCCTTTGTTCGCTCACTTGCTTTTTAGCGAGTTCCCACAATGCTTCGTCTTCCGTCATCTTATCGGTTCCTCACATTCAATAGCGGCTAAGGCATTCTAGGCGCTCTGTTATGATGATACATGCGCTGGCTATTGTAACAGTTAATCGGCTCACCTGTGTCCGGGACAACCACGGACAGCCGACTTGAACATATACTCATTACACTTCAAAATGCGATTTTTTCATTTTCAACAACTCGGTCGCAAGCGACCGAGATTGTTTCCTTGATGGGTTCGCCTGCGCGAAGTAAATTCGCGCGGACGGCGACCAGAGAGGAGCTATTGCATAAGCTCCCCTCTGGACTCCCCATCGCTTTGTCTCATCCGCAAGCGGATGACATTCTTTTCTGTGATGCTCTCTACGCGATGGAGTTTCCCAGGGGGAGAATCGCGTATCGATCCTTGGGTGACCGTGCACAAATTTACTTTGTGTAGGCCTAAAAACAGAGTATACCGCGCGACTCCCCCATCAAAATTCGCATCTTGAAGTACGAGCGGTATACATACCAACGGACAAGCGATTAACGCCAGCGCTTTGCTGACAGTTTTAAACAAAAACATCATTTTTATAATTACAAGAGCAAATAATGCTGTTGTGTCAGCTTTTATTTTTGTTATAGTCGGTGCGTTTTAGCTTAAATGAGGAAGATAATAAATGCATAATTTACATAAGTTTATTTGCCTGAAACTGTCCCAATTATCCATCGCTATGCCGCCGCGTTTAGTGCGTGCTAATTCGGCGTTTGAGAAAAAAGTGGGGTAGATGATGGGTGTTGTCACCCCTTGCCGCTAGGGTTGCAGGGGGTGAGGCGTGTATCGTTGTATTTTGTGAGGGATGTTATGTTTGATATACAACAAGACTTATTGGGTTTATTTGATACGCGTGGTGTGGTGCTAGAGCCGTGCTATAGACGTGCGATAACAGACACGTTCTCAAGAATGGTTTCTTACAATACGCCGGTTATGCACGGCATGATTATGACCTTGTTTTCAGATAAACGCATGATAGCCTATAATTTATTACAAAATGCAATCGATGAGGCCAAGGGAGCCGCTAGAGTGAAAATCATGGCGGATAGATATGCTACCGGCGATTTACTCCGCCAAATGCGAGCGCATGTGGGTGATGAGTTTAGGCATAGTAAGTTATTTGCAGCGTGTATCGCTTATACGGGTCATCAGTGCCAGGCAGACGAATCACCCGATGCCGCGGCTGAGGTACAACAGGTTTGTGAATTTGATGATGAACTCATGACGTTTATGGCACGTGTGCACAGCATTGAAATTCGTTCTTGGACCATGCTGCGACACTACAAGCAGGTATTGATGATTCTGAATGATGCGCAGCTTAACAATATTGTGCCGATCATCGAGCAAATCATGTCAGATGAGATAGAGCATGTTTATTATACGGGCAAGCAACTCAATCATTGGTTGCATGAACAGCCCGATTTTGCCGAGATTCTATTGACGTGCTTTAAGCATACCCATAAAGAAACCTGGCATGACCTGGGGCAAATGACAGAATATTTACACGAGATGGAAGATACCTTGCAATGTGCAGCTTAAGGTGCGGCGATGGCGCTATTTGATTTATCTAGCCTACAACTATTTATTGTTTTGACTACCTTAGTGGTGGCGTACAGCATTTTTGGCATGGTGGGGTTTGGTACTTCATTATTGGCATCGCCTATTCTCGTGCATTTTTTTACGTTACCGCAGATCATCGCTCTGTTAGCGTTATTGGATTTATTGGCGGCTTGCATTAAGTTGCGTGACTATTCACGACTGCGTCGCGATGAAGTGTTTCGCATACTGCCGTGGATGTTGTTGGGTAATCTATGTGGCTTTACGCTGTTAGCGTCTTTACCCAGTGCTGGGTTGGCATTTGGTTTGGGGTTATTTGCTGCTTTTTATGGGCTGTATGCCTTATTGGATTATAAAACCCAGCGGGTGTGGCCGGCCAAGGCCAGCACCGTATTTGGTGTGGTCGGCGGTGTGTTCAGTGCGTTATTCGGCAGTGGTGGTTTTGTTTATGCGGTATATCTAACGGGACGTCTTAACGATAAACACAGTTTTAGCAGCACACAAAGTGCGTTGATTGGATTGAGCACCGTGATCAGAGTAGGTTTTTTTGCTGTATTGGGAACTTATTTCACCCTGGATTTTGTGTGGGCACTGTTGCTGGCTCTGCCGTGTATGTTCATGGGCTTGTGGCTAGGATCGCAGTTGCGTAGCGTGGTGAATGCGGCGGTTTTCTTACGGGTGGTTTTTGCTTTAGTGCTTTTGTCGGGTATGGGGTTAGTGCTAAGATCCGCTGTCTTGGGGTGATGTCAACATATAATGGGTAGAAGTTAGATGGGAGCAAAGGATTGTAGGAGTTTATACAATGCATATTACGGATGTGATAATCGTTGAGATAGAACAACAGCATTTAATGATTTTTAAAAATTTAGCACAGGCCTATGAGGCTGAATTTTCCAAGCTAACGCATAAAATGCCAGACACAAATGGCCTTTTTAACATTGATACATTCCCTTCTGCGCCTTATGTGGGTTATCTGTTGTATTATCAACAAAGGCCTGTCGGGTTTTGTGTTGCTAATGTTGAAACGGAACTAAAATATATGGCGGAGTTTTATATTGTGCCGGTGATGCGTAAAAAAAACTTGGGCTTTTGTTTTGCCGCCATGATTTTTGATCAACACCCAGGGCAATGGCAAGTAAGACAAATTGCAGGGGCTGATGATGCCTTACATTTTTGGCGACGTGTTATCACACAATATACCCAGAACCACTATGAAGAATCCGTGGTGGAAGATATGCACTGGGGTACGGTGACACAGCAACGATTTAATGTGTTAGTAAAAAACGAATATCTTTAAAGGGGGAGTACAGGGTTAGGTATGCAAGCGCTGCGAAGAATCCTGAATACCATCTCGCACTAACGAAGGCTCTCTAATGGCTGTCATCCCGCACGTAGTGAGGGGTCTCATGAATGTTTGTATGCTATTGTTAGTGAGACCGTGCTACTTGCACGAGCTCCCTCCTTACACTCGGTATGACACTGTGTTTAATACGGTATCGGATAACGTGCTTATGTTGTACTTCCCGTTTGAATTCGCCTAAAATGATTTTCACCTAAAACTAACTCTAATAATGATACAAGCAGGGGATAAGCGTTGACTATTCGCCAAATGCTAAGAGACTTACCTGCTGAGTTAAAATTATTATTCATCATTACCTGGATGAATAGAGTAGGTACGATGGCATTGCCGTTTCTCATCCTCTATCTTACCCAGCAGCAAGCATTCAGCCTGTCATTGGCAGGTCTGGCGTTGAGTTGTTTTGGCTTTGGCGCCTTTGTCATCAGTCCTATCAGTGGTTGGTGCTGTGATCGATTCAACCCCGCCATGATCTTGGTAATTTCGCTGTTATCCAGTGGATTATGTGTCATGCTGTATCCGTTTACTTCCGCTAAGCTCAGTATTTTTCTGATCAGCGCAGCCTGGGGAATTTGTTCCGAAATGTTTAAACCAGCAAGTCTCGCATTAACCAGCTATTTAGCACCGGATGGTCAGTTGAAAGTGTGTTTTGCCATTAATCGCTTGGCGATCAATTTAGGCATGAGTATTGGTCCCGTGGTCGGCGGTATTCTAGCCGCCAAGTCATTTCATTTGCTTTTTTTGTTGAATGGTGCGACATCCATCCTGGCTGGAATCGCCTTGCTGAGTTGTTTGTTGTTGCCCAAATACAAGCGCTTGTTTGCCACTGTGCATTCCCCTGTGTTACGAACGGAGAGAAAGCAAGATGCGCCGGCAGGCAACACCTCTGATAATCGCAGAAAAATTCTCTTGTTTACCCTAGTGCTGATTCCAATAGTCATGCTGTTTTTCCAATGCGATTCTACCCAGCCGTATTTTTGCATGCATACCTTAGCGATAGCGCCTTCTACGTATGGGTTTTTATTTTTAGTGAACACTTCGTTGATCGTTTTTCTTGAAGTGCCATTAAATATGTTAACTGCACACTGGAGATATAAAATTATTATTCCCGTGGGTATGTTGCTGATTGCGCTGGGTTTTGGAATTTTGTTTTTCGCCGATTCGATCATCGGTGTGGTCGTTTCGGTGGTAATCTGGACTTTTGGAGAAATGATCTTGTTCCCGTCTGCCACGTCTTATATCGCGGAACTGGCGACACATAAAAAAGGCACTAGCATGGGGATATTCAATGCGGGGAATAACATCGCCATCCTACTGGCACCGATCGTTGGGATGGGAACGCTTAACCTGGTGGGTGCTCCTGTGTTTTGGTTGATTGCAGGTGCGTGGGGTGTGCTTTCTGCGGGTGTATATATGTTGTTTGCGCGGGGAGAGCATTAATTTTAAGGTGGAAGGGGAGTAATAAAAATGATTAAAACAAAGAATTCTCATCCGCTTGCGGGTGAGTTGTTGCACGGATAAAGCAAGTAACACACTAAAATAGGTTAAACACTGATGTATTCCGGACAATATGGACAAGTTGAATCAAATGATAAACGGCAATAAAAACAAAAACGTCGTCTCGAAGGGTGGACGGCGTATACAAGACAGGTGCAGCGCACATCTAAAAATGGTGTTATACCGAGTGTAACGAGGGATCTCGAAAAGGCAGGCTAAAAATAACTTGCCTGCAAATTAATCTTGCGCATTCTGCGAGGTTATTTTATGGTCCAAGTATTTTCATGCAATAAACGTTTTGCTGTCGGTGGGTAAAGAAAGTTATGGCCTTATTAGTTTGAATTTGATTGCTAACTTATTGAGTCTAGTTACAATAGCATCATTAGTATATTTCTTTCGGGTAAAACACTATGTCCAAAATACTTGACGATGTAAGCCGCACCTTTTCTGAGTTTTTGCTAATTCCTCAGCTCACGAAGCAAGAGCACATTCCTCGCCATGTGTCACTCAGAAGCCCGGTGGCTAAATTTAAGGAAGATAGTCAGCCTAGACTTTCCTTGAATATTCCTATTGTCTCCGCGGCCATGCAAGCTATTGCTTGTCCGCGATTGGCAATTGCATTAGCAATGCACGGGGGGATATCAACGATACACTGTTCTCAGTCACCTCAAAGTCAAGCCGAGATGATAAGAACAACCAAGAAATACAAAGCAGGATTCGTCAAAAGCAGCGCAAATATCAGTTATAGCGGCAATTTAGGTGAGGTTCGAAGAATTGTCGCGCAAACAGGGCGCAAAACCGTTGCGGTTACGGCAGATGGCTCTTCCAATGGATTGTTGCAAGGTTTAATTTTTGCTGGGGATATTTGGCCAGGAGAGCCGGATGGAAAACCCGTATCGGAATTAATGGTTAGTATGGATAAAATAAAAACCGCAACGGTGGGGATTAGTCTAGACAAAGCCATCATCTTGCTACGCGCATGCAATCAAAAATGTATCCCGATTGTTTATGAAAATGGGCATTTGGATTCTCTCGTGTTTAGACGAGATGCCTTTAGTTTGAATGAATTTCCGTTACAGATGCTAGATGGCGAAGGCAGTTTAATGGTATCTGCGGCAATTAATACGCATGATTATATTGAACGAGTCCCCTGTCTTTTGCATGAGAAAGTTGATTTTATATTTTTTGATTCATCCGATGGATATTCTGAATTTCAGAAGCGAGGGTTTGATTGGATCAGAAAACAGTATGGGCCAGATATCATTATTGGTGGAGGCAATGTAGTTTCCGCAGAAGGGTTTAATTACTTAGTACGTGAATGTGATGCTGACTTTGTTAAGGTTGGGATCGGCGGTGGTTCTATCTGCATTACGCGAGAGCAAAAGGGTATTGGGCGGGGGCAGGCTTCTGCACTGATCGATGTAGTAAACGCTAGGAATAAATATTTGTCTGAAACAGGCATCTATATCCCCATTTGTTCTGATGGAGGATTAGCAAATGATACCCAGATAATAATCGCGTTGGCGATGGGAGCCGATTTCGTAATGATGGGCCGATATTTTGCCTCTTTAGAAGAAAGTGCCTCCATTAAATATAACATCAGGGGAAAAACATATAAGGCATATTGGGGTGAAGGTTCTTCACGAGCAAAACATTGGCAAAGATATAGCGATTCATTGCAGGAAAAGAATATTACTCAATTTGAGGAAGGCGTTGATGCCTACGTGCCGTATTACGGATGGCTACATGAAGTGTTACCTATTACCATTGCCAAGCTAAAAAGCACGATGGTAAGTTGTGGTGCAATTACCTTGCAAACCTTTTCCAAGGAAGCAGTAATGACGACAATCTCTCAGCAAACCTTTATAGAAGGTGGAACTTCAAATGTGTTATTAAAAGATGAACCTTAAGATAGTTGCAGGAAAATAAAAAAATTATAAGTTGGAGTATTCACAAGAAAATCACCACTAAGTGAAATTCAGCTAAGCGCTATCAATTTATCAGCCCAGCTGTTCCAGCTTTCAAATTGAATTTTTAACGTACTATTCTCAAGATCATTCCTCAATTGACTTTCTTTTATATCGTCCCTAGAGTAACCGCCAATAACAGCTCCGTATACATTTATTTCTTTATTGGCGTCAGCTTGTAATGGCATTTTTGGGCCATGCACTGAATTGAATCTTTGCTTTCCCCGTTCAACATCCTGGCGTATTTCATGTGTAAATTTTCTAAATTCATTTCCATTCTGAGCATGATAGCTGAAACGATTCCTAATCTGTTGGGCTGCTTCGTTTATTTTTGCTGATACATTTTTATAACTACTGTGTGTCATAAAGCAAAAGTCAGCTCCTTTTATTTCAATTAATTTTATCTGCATTCTTGATCGGCCATAGAAAACAACAAAATCCACCACTCCTGACCCAACTGGAAATTCGGAAAAACAGATATATTCATCTGGATGGTCTGAAAAACATTTCCCCAGCGTAGATAAATTTTCCCTCAACAACTTTAAAAACATAACTTCACTAGAACGTTCATCAACTAGTTTTAGAATTTGTTGCTTTAAAAAAAGGTTTTCATCGTTTATTTTCATGATATGAGACTTTTATTAACTGCGAAAGAGCAACTATATCAATAGTTGATTCAGAATGAAATAAGTCGAACCTAAAAATGCTGTCATGCCGAATGTAATGAGGCATCTCAATAAGACAGAAAGCGGATAAGCGCATTTAGAAACACGCCGTTCGCCCTGAGGAAGCGCGAAGCGCTGTCTCGAAGGGTGCATTTTAAAATTGTTAGTGTAGCAGGGCACAAGGATTTCGTTATAGTTGCATGGTGTTTTTCCGAATCGAGATGCGTCGCCACGCTTTGCATGACAATATAAGTGTAGTTTAGCGCAGCAACAACTATTTTATTTCGAACAATGAAAGTTTATGTGTAATACCACCACAGCGGTTAGCTCTGTGATTTCATCTGTGTAATCTTGTCATTCCCGCGCAATAAATCGCATGAGCTGCGATACGTATAACGTCAGATTGGACACTTCGGACATTGTTGATCTATTGGAAATTATTTTAGTAAACAATATAAATTTTTCCTTGACGTGCATTATGTTTTAATCTCAAATGTTCGCTGAAATTACAGTGCTGTGATTTCAGAGGAATGAAAATAATTTTAAATTTTAGCGGGTGTAGTTTATATGCACGTAAACGCAGTTAATTAAGCAGGAGATATTTAATTATGAAACGTCAGTTTATTCTTAAGATTCGCCCTCATACCAAACGTGTAGTATTAATGGCTATGCATCTGTAGATGCAATTGATGGGTGCATGCACTTGCTAATTAGGCTCATGCACCCGTTTTTTTAAGCAAGAGGTCATACGCTGGCGGATGAGTTGTTCAACATCGTTTTTTGATTTCAGGAATATAAAGTTATGGAAAATATTGATGCCGTTCCATATGCGAATAGATTATTTAGTCCGCGCCTGGCTTACAAACCAGAAATTGAAGATGGCTCTGTAGTAATTGAAAGGGATGGTATTCCTTTGCTATTGGAAACAGAAGTACTCCCTACAGACAAGTTGCTTGATTTACTCAATGCGCTTGATGGGAAACGAACGTTAGATGAAATAAAGCAAGATTTCCCTCCTATTACTTGTGAAGAGCTTGCAGAGTTTGTTGAGACGCTTGATAGAAACGCCTTAATAGACGTTACTGATGCGTATCAGTTTAAGTCAGGCGTTGAAGCTTTGTTTGAATTAGAAGACACTTTGAACGAACTACTACACGATAAGTTATATCAAAATGTTTTCTGGAAAAATTGTCAGCAAGAGCGGGTCACTATTCCTAAAAATATTTTATATGGACTGGCGATAGAGCACTATCATTTCTTATTTAGGCAAAACTACTTTGACGCTCCGATCTTAGCGCGACGGAATACGGGAGAAATACGCGAGTTAATGCTGGATTTTTTTCATGATGAATACAGACACGATACGATCATATTGAAAGCATTAAATGCCATTGGGATAAGTGAAGAGGACTTAGTTGATACTATGCCATTACCAACAACTTTATCTCTTTGTAATGCGTTAACTTATTGGTCTAACAATGATCCGCTGTTTTTCTTTCTTACATTAAGCGTGCTCGAAGGTAAAGATCTTGCGAAAGATACTTATGTGGATATTTGTAAAAAAGTAGGGTTAGATCAGGCTTTTATAAAGCCGATAGAATCACATGCGAATATAAATCTCAAGCATCAGCATGGAAATTTAACGCGTCTTATATTTAAAAATATCCCTCATGTAGATGCGTTCAACCTACGTCGTTTAAAATCTACTCTTCACTTATTTGTTGCAATGTATGATAACTTTTACACTGAAGTTTGGCAGCATTATACGGACGCTCCAAAATTGTTACGTCGTGTTTCTGATATTTAGTAGTGGGGTAACTATTCAGCAAAGTTGAAAATCATTAAGATTTTGCTTGAAAATGTGGTGTTTTCATTACGCGATGGGGATTCTTAAGGGGAGAATCGCGATTCTCCTCTTAAGCGCCGTTAAGCCGAGTTTTACTGGGTAGGCGTCAAATCAAGGGTAACTATTCAGCATGTTGCTGAATGGTTACGTAGGGGGGCATGATGTTTTTTGATAACTTTTCATGGGTAAGACCGAAATTTCGTCCGGGTGTTAACATCAGGTTTTTAGATGATTGTATAGAGATAGATTATAAGCAACAAGGTTGTAGCATTGACGTATTGCCAGAAAATAGCGCGGAGTTAGCTAAACTATTTAAGTTAATCCAGCAAGGTAATTTTTTATTGGATAATGTTAATAAGCAATTTCCTGCGTTTAAAGAGGATATTTTTACCGCAATTTCTGAGTTAGATAAGCTTGGGCTACTTACCGAAAGCAGTTTTGACGAGGTTGAAGCAATCAGTGGTAGACAGCTTTATACGGAGGTTATACGTTTTGCTGAACGCTTTAAATCAAAGATTGTTAAGTCGTTATTTTATCAGCGATTGGTTGAAAAGCGTATTACGCGCAATGAATTATTGGGCTATGCGCTAGAATACTATCATGTCGTAAAGCTTGCGCCAGGATTGATTGGCCCAGCGCTTTCTCATTCGGATACGAAAAAAAGCCAAAAAACATTACAAAATTTTCTCGCGTCAGAGTTGCACCATGATCGAATGCTGGAAAAATCGCTGAAAGCGGTAGATATAACAATGGCTGAGTTGGAATTTTTGCAACCCCTACCCATGACTTTTGCAATATGTTCGACGCTGGGTGTTTTAGCAAAGCAACACCCTCTCAGTTTTAAAGCATCTCTATTTTTATTTGAGCAGCCATGCGTGGAATTTAATAATGCGTTTTTAGAAAGGTGCTGCGCTCTGAATTTACCGAAAGAATTTTACCAACCGATAATAGCACATTCCGATATAAATGAAGAAGGTAAACATGATGATATTAGTAGAGCGCTGTTGGCAGAGGTTGCCGTTATTTCTAGGGAAGAAGTCGTAGAAGTTAAAAAGAATATAGCCGCAATACTAGAATTTATGGCGGGTCAAGATATAGAAATAGTCAATTATTACGGCGATAAAGATAATCTTATTCCGCGGATATGGGCATAAAAATGAATAAAATTAAAAATCCACTTTATGCGCTTATAGTGATCATGCCTTATGCTACTATCGCTGTCCTTATTTTAACGCCTGCATTGTTAGAATTAGCGTATCGTTATGGTATTTCAACAAAAGCATCGAATGGTGTGATTACGTTTGCAATGCTAGGATATGCCATTGGACCGATTCTTTATGGGCCAATTGCAAGCCGCCACGGAAAAAAAAGAACTGTTTATATAGGGGTTGCCATTAGTTTGGTAGGAATACTAAGTTGTATTTTTTCCTATTACCAACATAATTTTATTTTAATGTTAGTGGGAAGACTCATAACCAGTTTAGGGGCCGTTTCAGGAATGGTTATAGCTTACGCTGTCGTAGCGGATTATTACGCTGAAGTAGACGCCCGAAAAATTCTTTCTATACTGGTTATTCTAGCGTTTGCAGTGATCCCCTCACTTGCCATTGCATTAGGTGGTTATATTACCCAGAATTTTGGCTGGATATATTGTCTGTATTTTCTAGGGCTATATGCGTTTGTCTGTGTGCTCGTGGTCTATTTACTGGCAGATAAGCCCGATGATAGGTCGCAAACTTTAATAAACTTCGATAGCATGTTGATTGGCTATTTAGCATTATTAAAAAATAAAGTCTATATGGGATATATCTCTTTAGCGGGTATCGCTGTGGCTGCTGTTTATATTTATGCGGCGAAAGCGCCTATTGTTGCCGTCCATCAGATACGATTAAACCCAAGTGAGTTTGGTTACTACAATCTTATCCCCTATTCAGGATATATAATAGCGTTGTATGCTTCATCAAAACTTAGCGCACGTTTGTTATATCAGCATATAATTGTCTTTGGATTAGTTATGATGAGTGCTGGCAGCCTATTAATATTGCTCGCTTCTTTGGTAAACCACTTGAGTGCAAATGTGCTATTTTTTGGAGCGTTCATTATTTTTTGTGGTTCAGCGCCAATAGTTCCTAACTCAATGGTATTAGCTACTAAATCTATTCATGACAGAAGTTTCGCGGCTTCTTTTGGAAGCTTTTTTTATATGGTTTTGGCAGCGTTTTTAACTTGGCTTGCCGGATTACCACAAATGATGCAAAGCGTTTCCTATGCAATAGCCATTATGTTTTTGGTTATGGCAATATTTACTATTAATCGATTTTGCTTAGAATTCATACCAAAAAATAGCTCTTCCAAAAATCGAGTGGGTTGAGTTAGTTTTAATAGTGATGCTTGTCGCTACGTGGCAAACAGATTTTTTAAGTTGTTATTGTGATTTAACTCCGTTTTAATAGACGCTAAGCTGATAACAATTGCGTTGTGTTTATGTGATTTGGTTTATGCATATCTGGCTTGGTTATGGATGTTAGATCTATTTTCGTAAGAATACTATTTTTAATGACGCTTATACTCTTGCCAGCGTTGCTTACGGCAATGACCAGTACAGACACTCATTTTGATGTCTATCGTACCCAACAAATAAAAGAGGAAGATTTGCTGGATGGTATAAAGGATAATCTCAACGCCATTGCAAAACTCGATCGCTGCATATTCTTCGCTGGTTCTAAAACGGAAAAAGCGGACCAAGAGAAGTTTATCTCATAAATAATGAAAACGATAAGCAAGATCAAAGTATTGGGTAATTTTCCTTATGTGAATGTGAGTCCAATACTGTATGGCAACGGTGATGTTTATATTACGATTGATCTGGTCGATGCCGATGATATCTATAGGCTAAAGGCGATACGAAATTTAAAAAAATCAAATAGCACGGTGGTGGTGCCGCATGACTTAATTGATAAGTGGCACCTGTACGAAGAGAAGGGTGCGAACAGCCTTTTAAAAAACCACGGGCGTGAGCCGCAACATTGTAGATCACAGCATTGTATGTTTATTAACGATAAGACCATGGAATGTCTGGAAGAGGAGTTTATCCGCTTCGTCCCGCGATACAAAACTGCAATTATTAAGGCACTACAACAGGATGCTGATCCACGCAGAAGAGAAGCCGCGGCCTATTTATTGGCTTATCTCAAACAACCACACAGCGTGGCTGAATGCTTAATTCCCGCGATGACCGACCCCAGTCCTTACGTTAGAAACGCTGCAACCAGAGTGCTGGGATCGTTGTTTCGGCACTATAACCCCCGCGCATTGCCATGGGATACGTTAAACGCGATGCTTGATTTTCCGGACTTGACCGATAGAAACAAAGCCTTGCGAGTGGTTTTATCACTGACAAAATATCCTGAGAATATAGCGGTGATAAAGTCTATGATGTCACGGCAGTTAGTAAGGTTGCTTAGGGCACGCCAGCCTAACATACACGATCTTGCCTATTCTATTTTGAGAATCATTAGTAAAAACAAGTTTGCTGATAGAGACTATGCGTCATGGAAAACCTGGGTGGGACAATGAGCTACTTAATGTGGCGTTGCTAAGTGTTCATGTGTTATTGTCAATAATCATTTTTTTTAATTAGACATTCAATCGGGTAAGTAATGCAACAAACAACTAATCGTGCTTTATTCATATCGGATATGGATGGGTTGCAAAATGAAAATTCCAAAGTGGATGTTAGTTATATCGATACAACCAGCTTATTTTTAGAAGGACTCGGATATCAGGTAGACTTAATGTCGTCACTGGCCTTGGCAAACATCGATCCTGACATGTCAAATGATGAAAGGCATCCACAATTTGTTGAACATGGTATAGAAACAGCGGTTACTAAAATAGTAACGAATGACATTCATTATGCGTTAGCGGTTGGTTTTAGCATGGGTGGGACCCTATTATGGAAGGCCGTAACGCGTGGATTCTCCGTTGGTGGTATTGTTTGTATTTCAGCAACGCGGCTGCGGTATGAATCACAGGCAACAACCCCTGTTCCATCTGTTTTGATTTTTGGTGATAGCGATCCATTCGCACCCAGTGCGACAAAGTGCCAACAATTAGGTGGCCAGTTAGTGACAGTGAATAATAGTGGGCATGAGTTTTATAAATCGGGTGCGCTAATAGCTGTTTTGAACCGTGGGATATCTCTGCTAAATACACCAAATAATACTAATCAAGTGATGTAATTATAGTAGTAAGCCGTTCGTTCACCCTGAGCGCGCGCACCTAAAAACGCTGTGATACCGAGTGTAGCGAGGTATTTCAGGGTGATTACGTGGTGTTTGTGGCAGAGGCCAACTGTCCGCAGTGCATCGTATAAAAGTAACCATTGCGATTACAGCTGTGCTACGACAAATACGTGAGTAGGACGAGCAGTCACTAATCGATATTAAGGCCGAAAATTGCGTGTGAATGGAATAATTATCCAAGTTAAAGTCAAAAAAAGACAATTGACAGTCATAATATTGTATTGTAATGTCCACCTTTGACTATTCATATGGAAAAAAAAGATGCTTACTTATACAATCTGGAACAATAAGGGTGGAACAGGCAAGACAAGTCTCACTTTTCAATCTGTCTGTCAATATGCATACAAAAACCCGCATTTACGTATCTTAACTATTGACATGTGTCCCCAGGCGAACATATCTGAGTTGCTACTTGGAGGTCTTGAAAACAGGGGCAGCACAAAGCTTCTCGAACGGCAGGGCATGATTCCTCGGTGCAGTATTGGTGGTTATTTTGATATGCGCATACCATCTGCGCATCAAGTTCCAAAGTTTAATGCAGGTGATTACATCACCCGTGCGAATCAATATAACTCATTTGTTCCAACGAATGTTGATCTTGTTTGCGGCGACCCACTACTTGAATTGCAAGCTATTGCAATGAATTCGTTAGCAAATATACAACTTCCAAAGGTGAACTCGTGGCTTGCCGTGATTGACTGGTTACGTAATTTTTTAGATCAGGTTACGAACAATTATGATGTCGTATTTATTGATACGAACCCAAGTTTTTCCATCTATACGCAAATTGCACTTGCAGCAACCGATAGGATTATTTTGCCTGTGATGGCAGATGACTCATCGCGTCGGGCAATTCAAAACGCATTTTCACTAATCTATGGGGTTAAGTTGGCTTCACAGATATATGAAGAATACACATTTGCTAGCCAAATGAGATCAGCCAACCGCACTCTCCCCAAAGTGCATTTAATTTTGAAAAATCGTTTAACGCAGTATATGGGATCTGCATCAGCCTACTCTGCAGTTTTGTCAGGTATCGACAGTGATCTAGACGATCTGCTCAAGTCATACGGAGGATATTTTACTTTCAAGAAAGTTTCTGATGGCATTATTGATATACGTGACTTTGGCACGACAGGCGTAGTTGCTTTTTCTCGTGGTACACCGTTTGCGATGATGAAAACTGGTAAAGTGAATCTTGGTGGGCACCGTGTGCAAGTGAACCCCGAGTATCGCCGTTCAGCTATCGACGCGATCGATGCCATCGTGGCAAAACTACCTGCGGAAGTTTCTTAGAGTATGATTTTTGTGGACAGACCACAGTAAGTTGTGACGTGAAAAATGAGATGAGCCTGAATTTTAAGCAAAAATATGCGCCGGTAACCGCATGTTCTTATTGTAAAAGTCACGTGCGTGTTATATCAAGTTACATATGGGTTTTACTTGTAACGATGATTGTGAAATTTCAGAACGATATGCGCAGGCGCGATATGCCAGACGAGTAACATGCAAAGTAGCCGGACTGTTATGTAAGTTGTAAAAACTTTGAAAATCAATGAGTCGACATATCGCTATTAATTGTCA
Organism: uncultured Gammaproteobacteria bacterium; assembly: GCA_964646995.1. GTDB lineage: Bacteria > Pseudomonadota > Gammaproteobacteria > CAZYIF01 > CAZYIF01 > CAZYIF01. Next base: position 28,621 of record CAZYIF010000012.1, on the reverse strand, counting down.
CAAAATTACCGCAGATAAAGCAAAAAAAATTCTAGTCGCCTGCGCGGAAATCCATGTTGCGCATAAAAAAATGGGTTACGCATGTAATATTATTGATCCATTTCTGGCTGTGGCTAGAACTTTAGCGGGTTAACCTAGGATAATGGAAATGCTTTTATGAAACCGATGAAGATAATGAATGCGTTAAATAAAATTTGTCCGGATGTTGCTGGCGATATAGCTGATTTCTATGACCTGCCGGTAACGGGATACATAAAAAATATTTTTTCGAGCAATTTAGCATGTCAGTCTTATCAGGCCTCCCTATTTAGAGAATATCTTGCAACAAGTATTGCTAAAAACACGGCTGAAAATGAGCGTGATGCGTTTGCGCGAGATTTTATGCTGAATCCTATTATACAAACAGCCCCACACTGCCAACTTTATTTAGATAAAATGAATTTTTATACTGTAATTTTAAGTTGTGTGGGCTCCATCTTGACGCGGAAAAATCATTTAATTGCAATTCATTCATCTGCTGTAACTTTAGAATCACGTAGAAAATTTGGTCCGGCATGGCTAAATTTAAAAAAAGCAAATATCAATCTTCTTGAGTTGGCCAATTCACGATTACAAAAGTATAGCGTTTGCGCGGTTGATTCAACTGTTTCTATTAATCCCAATGCCTTTGTCAGCGCTTTAAGTCATGCTGACGCCGATGAAGTTTCTGGCTTGAAATTTTTCCAAACCACCATGAGTTATTACGAGGGAAGTTTAAGTCGATATTTTTTAGAGTCAAACAAAAATTTAATAAAAAAAATGGATCGTAGTAATGCGATAAGTCCTATTCTGTTAGATGAAAACGTGATTGTGGATCTTGTTGTCAAATTATTATCAGACACGAACAGCTTAATTTACAGGTTGATCCTTGATCCGGTCAGAAGAGAAAAGCTAGATGAAAATTTCTGTCATTATGCCAGCTTGCAAAGAGGTAATTTCGTCGTCAATGGAACGTATTACTTTTGGGGCGTTCGAGACGGGAAGATAAGGAAATTAAAATTCCATGCCGGTTATCTAATAGAAGAAACCCTGGCAAGTGGAATAAAAGTGAAATTTGATCAAGCTAATGTGATATCTGCATTAAAAGAGGGAACTGTTATCCCAAATTTATTTTTGATGTATCTAGTCATGTCCGTTATTCCTCAGGTTAAAGTCATCGGTGGAACCCGGCAGATTGCCTATTTACCGTGCTTCAAACAAACCTTGCTTAGCCTGTTACAAAGCGATATTGAAGATGAACGTGAATTAAAAGAAGAAATATTAAAAACCAGGACGAATTACTGGGGGGCAAAATTAATTGAAAATCTTCCTTTGCCTATAGAATTGATTTCGCGCTTAGGCAGTAATTGTTGTTTCGACGATATTATTGAGTTATTAAGCGGAATGACGCTTGAAAAGGTTTCTGCGGGTCTCTTAGCGTTCCAGGATCACCCGAAGTGGTCGGTTTTATACGAATGACGAGCGGCCTATATTCAAGGCGGTGCCATACCGAACTAAAACGCTGTCATGCCGAATGTAATGAGGCATTTAATGACGATTGCGCGGCGTGTTTTTCGGATGAGATGCTTCGCTGCGTTTTGCATGGACAAGGCTTTACTAAAGCACAGTCATGCCGAATGTAATGAGGCATCTTGAAAAGACAGAAAGTGAATTAGAATACGCTGTTTTCCCTTAGGGACGCGTAGCGCACACCTAAAAACGCTGTCATACCGAGTGCAGCGAGGTATCTCAGGATGATTGCGTGGTGTGTTTGCCGTGGCTTTCGGAGCTAGATGCTTCGCTACGCTCTGCATGACAAGACTTTACTAAAACCAGTGTCATGCCGAACATCGCAGCGCGATGGAGGGATCTCGTAATGCTTGTACGGTGTTGTTAATGAGAACGTGCCGTCTGCATGAGATCCCTCGTTACACTCGGGATGACACCCGTTAGAAAGATGCTTCGCTGCGCTCTGCATGACAATAACAACACGTGCAGCAACAGCTGTTTTTCCTCCCTAAAAAATTTATGCGTCATACCGCCGCAGCGATTCACTCTGTCATTTCATCTGTGTAATCTTGTTATGCGTGCGCAATAAATCGCATGATATGCGATGAGCATAACAGTCATATTGGACACTTCAGACAAGTTGAGTCAGATACACTTTGGAATGATATGGACAAGTTAAATCACATCACAAAACAACAATAAAAACAGCGTTATTTTATTTGTTTTACATTGAAAAACATTGTGATAACAATTTGTTTTATTTACTATGCCAGCAATTATTCATGAAAATGTTTATATGCAATGGTGTTGGTTCATATAGGGGTATTGTGGTGTGCTGTTTCTTTCTTTCTTTATCACTCCCTCAAGGTTATCTGATGTATTACCGTTCGTTTCCTACAATAAAATGTAACTCCTGTTAAAGGGTTAGCTTGCTGTGGCGCACTACATTATTTAAGTACACCTTTTAAAGGTACAGATAAGTTTATATGAAATATGGATGGAACAAATATTTATGACGAACTGCATTAGTGCCGGTCTATGGGTTGATGGGGAAATACCATCACATCCTCATTTTGAAAAGGAAAAAAAAATACAAACCATTATCAGTTCCATAAAAATAGAGCTGTCAGCTTATATATTTTGTGGAATTAAGAAGTTTAAAAATGAATTAAATATTGATGGTTATATGATGACTCTCTTTGAGAGTCAGCCATTGTGTTGGGAAATTGCTACAAAATTACTGTGCTATGGTGTTATATATTGGATTAGTCGCAGTGAAGCAAAAAAATATTTACCGTTCGTTAATGAAAATCATGAAGAAATAGACGCTATCTGTGAATTTATTCAGGATAATCACAAGTTTGAACGTCTCATAAATTATGCTATTCATTGTTTTGTATTAAATAAGAAGCGGAGTGTTGGTTTTTCTAATGAATTAATTCCTAAGTGTGCAATTTATTCAGTGAGCCAAAACAATATTTATGTTCGCAAGGAAGATTTTAATATTCGTACACCTAGAGATTCATTTGAGGAAAAACAAGCGCTCTATGACTTACATGATTTCTCTCACTTTGTTACTGCTTCATTATGTCCTGATTTGTATGGTTGTTTTTACTTTACTCACTTAATATTGTTGCCAAAACCTCTACGAGATTTGATTAAAAGTCCCAGTCTTCGTTCTCAAGAAGCGATTCCATACTCTGATGGTGTTGTTTTTAGCGAAATATTAACTGCATTATTTGATAGCATAAATTTTCAGGATATTCCACATGATGAAATAGTTGTGAAAATGAGCGATAAATTGGCTTTGTATTATTTAAACAAAGCATCTGTTTTACATCCTTCTACCGGCACCTACATTCACGGTAACAGAGCAATTTCCATTGAAGAATTGTTAGTGCTGACACAAAACAAGTCTTATGAGTTGCCTGCTTCAGAAATGGAACAGAAACTTTTTACGAGAGGGGGAGTGAATGGTGATGATCCACTTAAAGATTTAAAGCCTTCAGAAAGAATAAATTTTTTAGCAACATCAAAAGATTGGTTGTATTTCGAAATGCGTAACACTCTCAAACATAGAGCTCATAAACGAGCCTATAAGATTGTGTCAAAGTACCTGCTTGACAATTTTATACTTAATAAAAGCGATAGAGAAACCTTGGTAAATATTATTAATAACATTGATTATATTGATTTTAAAAATGGGAACCGTATTAACTTATGGGATGAATTTAAAAAAACAACATACTAACTGCGTAAGTATCGTTATGAAGTTTAAGTATTTAAAAATTTTCAGTTCAATTATATTTGTTAAAGTCGAGGTGAAATGTGGGAGATTTATCTGTTGATTTGATCGATGCTTGCAAAATTGGTAATGAAAAATTGGTTGTTGATATCTTGTTAACAGAAGTAGATATCAATCTTCGAGATAGAAATGGTTATACGGCATTACATTGGGCTGCAAATAATGGTTATACAAGCATAGTTAAAATGTTGCTTGATAATAAGTCTGATCTAGAGTCGGTAACTAACAATGGAAGTACTCCTCTACATAAGGCAGCCACTAACGGACACGTGAATGTCGTACAATTACTTTTACAACAGGGTGCTAAAGTTGATGCGACAACTAATCATCCTTCCATAGAAAATTTTAGTGGAAGAACTCCTTTACATGAGGCTTCATGGGCAGGACATGAGGTCATTATTGACTTATTAATATCAAAAGGGGCTTGTATTTCTGCTAAGACAAAAGCGGGTAAAACAGCTGCTGATTTGGCAAATGGAAATAACAGAAACGTTGAAGAGTATAACTAAAGGGTAAGGACATGCAGTTAGAACAAAGGCATAATAGTGATGTTATCTTAAACTCAGTTGATGTGCAGCAGATCGAGGTGATAAGTTCAGTATTGAGTGAGTTACCAGGGCAGATACGTAGGGAAGAGGGTCTGTTTCTTGTTAGGCCGGTATCAGTTGCTTTCAATAGTTTATTAAATGCCGCACATCTTTCAGCTAATGCAAAAATGTTGGCTACTATTTACAGTGGAAGAATTGGTGCGGAAGCTGCAGCACTTGTTTCTCCTACTATGACGCTCACTTTAGGTGGCGCTGTGGGTTGTTTGTTGGGTGTTGGTTTGCAGATGGGAAATATTACAGGCAATAACTCGGACCTTATAATAAGGAAAAAAGCGGGTGATGTAGCTAAAGTTTCTTGGCTGCTAAGTGTTGTTTTTGGCACAGCTGTTACTGGAGTAATGATCTCTCTAAAGTGGTTTTTACCTATTTTTTATGGAGAGTCTGGTCATGTTGCGGGTGATTTTTTCTTAGGGTATAGCATAAACGGTATTCCTTATTTGTTGTTAGTTGGTCCAAATCCGCAGATTGCTTTTCAGGCTGGTGATTGGCAGATGCCTGTATTGTTTTCTGTATTGAATTACATTCCAGCGGGATTTTTAAGTTACTATCTTGGAGTTACATGTGGTTATGGAGCATTTGGTGTTGGTTTAGGTGGCTCTATTGTAGGTGTTGTCAATGCCTCAGTGATGCAACTCTGCTTCTTAAGAAAACCATATAAAGACTTTCATTTATATAATTGTCATATTGAGGACTTATCAGGAATTTTAAAGAAATTATGGGGCCTTGGTTGGCCCCTGTCCTTGCAACGGCTAACGGAGTGGGGCAATTTAGCGTTGCTTACTGTAGCTATTAAAAAGAGTGGTGATGAAGTTGATCTTGCTGCCGCTGATGCGACTTTGCAGTATGTCATTTTGATTGCGATGTCTATGCAAGGACTCGCACATGGTGTGGCGATGATTATCTCGAAAAATCGAAAGGAAATGAAGCAAGCATATTTGTATCAAGATTTGGAAAGATTTACGATGTTGAACAAAAGGAATATACAAGTTCTAATTAAGAGCAATATTTTTGCAATAACAGTGAGCACTATTCTAGCGAGTATATTCTATTGGCAACGAGCCAAGCTTTCTGATTTTTTCTTAATGAGACCGCAAGAAAGCGAAGTTACTGTTGATTTATCAAGGAATCTTCTATGGGTTGCTATGCTGGGTGCTATTCCTGATATGGGTCGCATAACCTGCTTAGGTGCTTTGCGAAGTTGGCGAGATATTATAAAACCAACGCTGATGAGTTTTTTGTTAAGCTCGTTAATTAGTATTGCTTTCGGATACGCTATGCATAATAGGATAGATAATTTTGCTATGGCTCAATTTATAGCCCGTGGAATTATGATGGTTGCAGCCTTTTCAGTTGTTGCTAATCAATGTCGTGTTCAGATTGATAATGATCATGATAATCCTGATGAAAGTTTTGGTGTAAGTGCTGATAGCCAGGATAACAACGTACGAAGTACTTCTTCAAGTTGTTTAACAACGTGTTTTTCTTTCTTCAAAAGTACTAGTGCTAGAGAGATGGTTACAAAAAGCCTTGCGTCGGGAACAGTGTCAAATCCATATGTGAATTTGGGCAAATAAATATGCGTGTGTCTAAACTTAAAATATATCAGATGAGATAAATAATGAGTGAATATAGATTAGTGATCTTTGATTATGATGGTACGATTTGTGCGACTAAAGAAGCAATAATTTATTGTATGCAAGAGGCTTTTAGATTTCATAACTTACCAATTCCATCCGTTGAAAGAATTTTCAGTACTATCACCAACGGAATTGGACTGGAAGATTCATTTAAACAAATCATCGTAGAGACATATTTTATGGACACGAGCGCACCTGTTTATAAAGAGGGAGTAAATGCTAAAGCATGGATTGAAACCTATAGAGAATTATATCGTGAAAATGCAGATGAACGGTGTTCGCTCTTTAGTGATGCGTATGAAGTTTTAAAAAAAATGTATCAGCAAGGCATGGCTATTGTTGTTGCTAGTAATAAAGGTGTTGTTGCGATAGAAGCGTCACTGGCAAGGTTTGATCTTGATAAGTATGTTTCGCTTGTTGTGGGGGATACACCAGGAATAAAGAAAAAGCCGGATCCTATGTTGTATGACAAAATAATCAAACAAAAGTTTAGTTTTATCCATCTGCATGAAATATTGGTTGTTGGAGATACGACTGCAGATTTATCCTTTGCTAAAAATATTGGGGTTGACTCATGCTGGGCTTCATACGGTTATGGACTACACGAAGCATGTATTAATATGAAGCCAACCTACACGATTACATCTTTAAACGATTTGATTGAGGAAATATAGTGTGTTTTTTGGATGAGATGCTTCGCTACGCTTTGCATGACAAGACTTTACTAAAAACGCTGTCATGCCGAATGTAATGAGGCATCTCGAGGGGATTGCGTGGTGTTTATAAGCAAATAATTAAAAAAGCATGCAAGTTATTTTAAATAGTAAGTCGTCCACCCTTCGAGACGCCGCACGGCGGCTCCTCAGGGCGAACGGCTTGTTTTAAGATGAGGATTGCGTTGCCTATCTATAATGGCATAAGCTATGCCCATCACGGCTAGCGGGGTTGCAGGCATGGGACAAGATAATTTTGCACGCAGGAATAAACCGCAACGCAGGATGATGTCACTCATCCTACTACTGTTATGTATCCCTGTGTTGTTTGCGGGGCACGCCCATGCCGCGACGATCACCGATTATAGGCCTACCTTCATCCCGCTGTTTACCAAAAATGGTGATTTGAAAATTGCGATTCGCCACTTTCAAAAAGATAATCACACGTTTTTTCTGAGCGTGGATCCGTACAGTTACACAACGGCGGTTACCCCGGCGAATGCATTGTATCCGCGTAATCCACAACACCGTGCAACGGAAAAACCGGGTTATTTTCGCTGGGATAAGATCAAAGACACGCCGTATATGAAAAGCCTAGCGCGCTATGATCACACGGCAGGCGAGATTCAAAATGCGGGGCTCACGCACGCGGCTAAACCGGTGCAGGGCTATTTTTTAACGGTGGACATGTGCCCGTCAACCAAGCCGTTTGAACGTGAATTTTATCAACAACTGGTCGTGCGCAGCGATAAAAGCCATCAGCCTTTTCCCGTTGCCATTGCCGTATCAGGCTTGTGGCTGCTGCAGCATCCGGCTGAATTTCACTGGCTGCTAGACCAGCAGCAGGCGCAAAAACTCGCGATCACCTGGGTCAATCATTCCTTGAGTCATTTGTATTTTGCGGATCTGCCTTTGGATGAAAACTTTTTACTGTTTCCTTTCACCTTCATCGACGATGAAATCTTGGCGCCGGAAATCGCCTTGTTGCAGGCCGATCAAGTACCGTCGATTTTTTTCCGCTTTCCCGGTTTGGTGGCCGATGAGCACTTGCTGCAAACGCTAAAAAAATACGGCCTCATTGCCTTGGGTGCTGATGCGTGGTTGGCTAAAGCGCAAAAGCCCGTGCCGGGGAGTATCGTATTGGTACACGGCAACAGTAACGAGCATGCAGGCATCACCGCAGTCATGCCCTATCTACACGACGCGAATCAGCACTGGCTTGCACTACGCGATGCATTAGCTGACGGTTAGAAGGAATACCTTAAAAAAGGATAACGCACGGTTGACAAACAAAAAAACACGCGCTATGGTGTGCATCACTGTATACCAATGGCAAGGATGTCAACAGTCACACACGGAGTCAGTGGCAAACAATAGATAAGCTGTACTGACATGGATAGCCGCTTACAAAACTCAACCAACAGCCTGGCGCAAGCATTGCGTCACATCTACACGCTGGACTTTTCCCCCGTCATAGAACGCATGGTGCGTAAGCAAGGTTGGTCACGCCGCAGTGCGCGGCGCGCGGTGTTGCAATACCGCAATTTCTTGGCGTTACGACGCAAATACGGCAATGCTAATCAATTCATACCGTCGGTAGACATCGATGAAGTGTGGCATAACCACATTTTGTTTACCGCACAATACCACCGCGATTGTCAGACCATCTTTGGGGATTACGTGCATCATCATCCGCAAGCGCTGTCACCCAGTTCCAGTGTGCGTGCACAACTGGCGGAGCAATATCAACAGACCCAAGAGTGTTATAAGAGCGAATTTGGCGAATATATTTATGCGGCACGCGGCAACTGGCTAGTGGAGCGCGTGCTGCAATGGGGTGAGTTTATAGCTAACGCGTTGCGACCGCGCGCGCAGCGTATGGGGTGGGATCACGCCGCCACCCGACTAAAGAATATGCCGTGAGGTGTATACAGGGAGTCATGCAGATCAAAGATCTGCATGCTAATTAATATTGCAAGGAGCAATGATCATGAAAATTTTATTGAAAAAGTTGTTTGCTAAGAAGTGTGCACGTGCAGCTAAGTGCGTGTAGTAGTTTCTTTGTGTGGGTGGTTTTCGGATCACCCACCTTGGCTTATTGTTGATGCATGATAAGATTGATTAGCTTTTCTGTTAGGCTTCCGCTGAGTTTACGTAATTCTCTGCGATCACGTTCTATAACACTGACCATTTCTTGGGAAATGATGCGCCCTTGCGCTCGCCAGACGTCGTCGTCGGGTGCGCCTTTAGAACACACGTCTTTGATGTTGTCATCAAAACTGACGAAGTCTATTAGGCGTTGCCTAATGTCGGAGTGTTTGAAGATTTGATCGGCTCCGTTGCCAGCCTTGATTAAATTGCTGAGTGCTTGCCGTCTTAACCGGGCCTGTTCGTAAGGCAGATCAGGTTTTCCGTATTCACAACGCGTTGCGATTAACCAACGTGTTTCGCGTACATTCATTATCGCGGTGCTGATATTTTGCAACCACGTAATTTTTTCGTGGATGTCGTCACGGATTTGATTGGCGCGGCGGTCGCTGCGTTCCGAATCCCACTTGGCGAAATAACCAAACATTGCCACGAATACGGTGGCGATGGCGAGAAAATTTTTCAAGCGCCGCGTGGTTTTGTTGGGAATAAACGAATCGAGGATTTTACTGATGCGTTCGTCTTGCAGCAGCAGCGCGATGTTTTGTGGCGCGGCTACGCTGATGGTTTGCGGATCATCTGCCGCCACACCCTGGGTTGTTGTTGGTGCAGTGGCTTGTCGTTCCGTTGTAATAGCGGCGGGTTCAGTCGTTGCGATCGGTGGTGTAACGCTTGCCGGCGTGCTGGGTGGCGGCACAGCCGTAACTGACGTTTGAGCGGGTGACGGCGGCGCATCATCCTGACTGCCGTTCGCCGGTAGTTGAGTGTCATCCATGTTAGGCGCGATCCGTAGTTCCTGTGTCCGGTAATTGTTGTTGCATGGCGGCCAGGGTCTGATCTAAGGTGGCAGTCACCCTAGGTTCAAAGCGCGCGATGGCATCGCGTTGCAACAGATCCTCGATTTGTTGATCCAGTTGTTTATTCAAGGTGAAATACGTGGTTGCCAGCAGCAGCGCGGAATTTAATTGATACGCATGGCGCATGCAATCGAGTTGGCGTTGTGCATTGGCCGTGCTGAGCGCGGTGTTGGCTTGGCACGCGCGGTACTGAGTTAATTCGTCGTGCAGTTGCGTATAGGCTTGCAATTGATTGCTGGGTTCTGCCGGATTGTGATGGGCGCTGACTTCGTTGACGATGAGATAAGCAAATAACACGAGTAATAACAACAAGGCGGCGCTGTAAGTGATGATGCTGATGCGGTCATGGCGTTTTTTTTCACGGATCATGCGTTGCGCGATGTCGCTGTGGGCGATAGCCAAAATCGTCGCGGTGATGCTATCGAGTGTGGTGCTGCTGTTGCGGTTCATACGCACTACTCCTGTCAACTGCGTCGCGTGACTATACCATAATTGAACTTGGCTGTAACCCATGAATACGCGGTTTGCTCTGAGGCGTTACATATTTTGAACCGTTCGTATACCCTTAGCGACGCCGCTCTTCGCGATAGCGCGTATTTTAAACCATTCACCCATTCGAGACGCACTGCGTGCTCCTCAGGGCGAACGGTTTAAAATATGCGCCGCGCCCTTCGCGACGGCTTCGCCTCCTCAGGGATATGACCGGTGAAAATTAGATTTATCACCTGTTACATGAAAAATTCGCGGGGATATGTCAGCATCGTCCTTTTAGCCGTTCGCCCTGAGGAGACGTGCTTGCACGTCGTCTCGAAGGGGTACGAACGGTCTACCACTGGAATGGATTTATTTTTGCGCAGGGTGCTTACGCGCCGGCAGTCTCTAGATCGTTCGCCGTCAGCAGCGAAAAATCGGCGACCTGCAAAAACAAGCCATGCAGTTGGCTGAGCAGGGCTAAGCGATTATGCCGCAAGGTGTCGTCTTCAACGTTGATCATCACCTGCGCGAAGAAATCGTCTATCGGTTGTTGCAGTTGTGCGAGTAACTCGAGTGCGGCGGCGTAGGCGGCGCGGCTGATGTGCGTGTCTAGTTGTTGTTGGTGTTGACTGAGTGCTTGGGCGAGGCGTTGCTCTGCCGGTTCGCGCAAGCATTGTGTGTGCACGGTGTTGCTTGCATTGCTGCCCTTCAATAGGTTGTGCACGCGTTTGTGTGCAGCGGCGAGCGCAGTGGCATGTGGCGTTTGCAGAAATGCAGCTAGCGCTTGCACGCGTTGTTGTATGTCCCACAGGTCGTTGCATTGGCAAGCTAACACGGCTTGCAAGGCGCTGTCACTGATGCCTTGTTCGCGATACCACTGGTTGAGGCGATCGATGATAAACGCATGCACGTCACTGACGCAGTTTGCAGGTAGCGTGAGGTGCTCGCTCAGGCTAGTGCTGGCGTACGTGATGAGATCGGTGAGATGCAGTGACCACTTTACTTCGGTTAAGATGCGTAATACCGCGATGGCGGTGCGGCGCAGCGCGAACGGATCTTTGTCGCCGGTGGGGCGTTGGCCCGCGGCGAATAAACTTACCAGCGTATCGACTTTATCGGCAACGGCAATGAGTTTACCGAGGGCGCTGCTAGGTGTCGCATCGTTAGCAAAGCGCGGTAGATAATGTTCGCGTATGGCGCAAGCCACGGCGGCATTCTCGTTGGCGTGCCGTGCATAGTACTCGCCCATGATGCCTTGCAATTCGGGAAATTCGCCCACCATCGTCGCTAACAAATCGACTTTGCTGTAACGCGCGGCATGCAGCACGTCAGCTTCTCTGGCCAGCTGCAAGGTTTGATTGAGGTAACTGGCGAGGTGAATGACACGCTGAGTTTTATCCCATAGCGAACCTAAGCGTTGTTGAAATAACACGGTTTTTAAGCCATTTAACCAGTGATCCAAGGGCACCGCACAATCGTGTTGATAAAAGAAACGGGCATCGGCTAAACGTGCGTGCATGACGCGTTGATTGCCGGTGACGACCTGTGCCGGATCGCGACTCATGATATTACTGACGAAAATAAAGTGCGGCAACAGCTGCTGCGCGGCATTGACCAGATGAAAACAATTTTGATGATCGCGTATGGCACAGATCAAGGCTTCGGCCGGTACGGTTAAAAAATCCGGGTCAAAATCCGCTAACACCGCGATCGGCCACTCTACCATGCCGGTGACTTGATCCAATAAATCGTCATCAATGACGGCGGTGGCTTCATGTCGGCTCGCCAGTGCGCGCACTTGGGCGTTGATCAAGGAACGGCGTTGGCGAAAATCCGCGATGACTTTACCCTGTTGTTGTAAGAGATTGGCGTAATCGCTGGCGTGCTCAAGGCGCAATGCCTGCGGTGCGTGAAAGCGATGACCGTAGGTGATGCGATCCGTAGTTTGTCCGAGCAGGGTGGCAGGGATCACCGTGGTGCCGTACAGCAGCACGATCCAATGTACCGGTCGCACAAATTCTATGGTGTTGTCGCCCCAACGCATGGTTTTTTTAATCGGCAAGGCACGCAAGGCCTGCGTGATTAATTCCGGTAACAATGTCGCGAGCGCTTGTCCCGGTATGTGTTGTTGGTAGACCAACCAGTTACCCTTGTCGGTGGTTTTGTAGCTTAAGGCGTCTACGCTGACGCCAAACGATGCGGCAAAGCGTTGCGTGGCAACGCTGGGATTGTTATCGGCATCGTAGGCTAAGTGTTGCGGTGGACCACGGCGCTCTATGTCTTGCGCGGGTTGCGTATCGTCTAACTCTTCGATCAATAAGGCCAAACGCCGCGGCGTGGCAAACGCACTGATCGTGCCATAATTCAGTTTGGCGGAGTCCAGTTGTTGTTGCATGGCTTGTAACAACGCTTGGCTTAAGTTCCATAACTGCGCGGGGGGTAATTCTTCGCAGCCGATTTCTAATAACAAGGGTGCGGTCTTGATCATGATGTCGCTTCCAACAAGGGAAAGCCCATGGCTTCACGTTTGGCATAATAGGCGTTGGCGACGGCGCTGGCGAGGGTGCGTACGCGCAGTATGAAGCGTTGGCGTTCGGTCACCGAGATCGCGCGGCGTGCATCTAGTAGATTGAAGGTGTGCGAAGCTTTGATCGTGAGCTCGTACGCGGGCAGCGGTAATTCTGCCTCAATCAGCCGTAATACCTGTTGCTCGTAGCAGTTAAACTGCTGGAATAAAAAATCGGTATCGGCGTGTTCGAAATTATAGGCGGACATCTCTTGTTCATTCTGTAAAAACACATCGCCGTACGTCACGCGCTGGGGTGGGCCTTCGGTCCACACGATGTCGTACATGTTAGCGGTGTTTTGTAATGACATGGCTAAGCGTTCTAAGCCGTACGTCAATTCGCCGGTTACGGGTTTGCAGGCGATGCCGCCGACTTGTTGAAAATAGGTAAATTGCGAGATTTCCATGCCGTTTTGCCGCACTTCCCAACCCAGTCCCCACGCACCTAGGGTGGGCGATTCCCAATTATCTTCGACGAAGCGTATGTCGTGGGTTAAGGGATCAATGCCTAGATAACGCAAGGAATCTAAGTAGAGTTCTTGTAATTGCGGCGGCGAGGGTTTAATTACGACTTGAAATTGATAGTAATGTTGACCGCGATTCGGATTAGCGCCGTAACGACCATCAGTCGGTCTGCGTGACGGTTGCACATAAGCCGCACGCCATGGTTCAGGACCTAAGGCACGCAAGAAGGTGGCCGGATGAAATGTGCCTGCGCCCACTTCCATGTCCAGTGGTTGCAGCAGCACACAACCCTGCTCTGCCCAGAATGTTTGTAAGCGCAAGATGATGGCTTGAAAGCTGAGAAAATCAGGTTGTGTTATCGCGTGTTTGTCCACGGTGTGTTTATTTCCACGTACGTCGTTTACCCTTCGAGACGACACTTCGTGTCTCCTCAGGGCGAACGGCTATTTTAAAATGGACGGTTGGTTTCACGTTGATTTTACCTATTATTATTCATCATTTGTTTTCTACTTGAGAAGGTCGCATCTTAATTCACCGTTCACCCTGAAGAAGCACCCTGAGGAGACGCGTTAGTGTCGTCTCAGGGTGCTGTCTCGTCCTTCGTGACGATGCTGCGCGTCTCCTCAGGAGGTAAAACGCGGCGAGCCGGTTAAGCCTAGCTCCCCTGACGCGCCTTATCAATTAATTTTTGTAATACGTCTTGCGTGGCGCCGCCGGCGATGAAGCCAAACTCTTGCGTGCCTTGTAAGGGATAATTACCGACGATAAAACTGGGTGTGCCGGGCAAGCCCAGGGTTCGCGCCAGGGCTAAATTTTGGCGCAACTGCTCGGTCACTTCTTCACTCATCATGTCTTTATTTAAGGTGTCGACGTTGAGCTTGACGTCTGCTGCGATTTTTAAAATTTTCTCTTTACTCAAATTTTCTTTTTCTTGCAGCATGGCATGGTGGAACGCCAAGAATTGATTTTGTTTTTGACTGGCGAGCGCGGCTCTGGCAGCAAATTCAGAGACTTCACCCAAAATCGGGATAATCTTGAAGATCACTTGCAAATCACCATTTTTAACCAGCATGTCTTTGATGACGGTATCCATCTTTCTGCACACCGGACATTGGTAATCGAAAAATTCAACCAACTTTAAGGTGTTATCTTTTTTCCCGGCAAAAGGACTGTCTGGTGCCGCAAACAGACTCGTTGCACCGGATTGAATACCGGTTTGCAATTGTTTCTTTTTCAAAACTTGCATGCTCTCTACCAACACTTCAGGATTGGTGAGCAAGTACTCGCGCACGGTCTGGCCTATTTCGGTTTTTTGCTGCGGCGAGAAGGAGGTATCTGCAAAACTCAATGTGCACAAAAACAAGTTAGTCGTGAGCAGTAATCCACTGATCCATGTACGCGTTGTTACCACGGTTATCTCCTTGTCTGTGTTTGGCTGGCATATAAGCGCTAACCCTATGCGTTACCGTGACTTAAGTCAAGAGCTCTGCGCAACTTGTATAGGGTATGCTATGCTGCGTCCGGGTTGGTGGAACGGGATTTAGAATTATGTCTACACTACGTATTGCGACACGCGCTAGCGCGATGGCTATGGCACAAGCACGTTGGGTGCAGGCTGCACTTGCGCAGTATTACCCACAGTTGCGTACCGAATTATTGCCGATGACGACAACGGGCGATCAGCAATTGTCTATGCCGTTGGCAACGATTGGCGGCAAGGGCTTATTTCTCAAAGAATTAGAAACGGCGTTGTTAGAGCAGCAAGCCGACATTGCGGTGCATTCGCTAAAAGATGTGACGGTAGAATTACCTGAGGGTTTAGTGTTAGCGGCGTATTGCGAACGCAGCGAAGCGCGCGATGCTTTGGTGGCTAAGCAGGCGACGAGCTTCGCGGCATTGTCGCTGGGCGCGGTGGTGGGGACCTCTAGTTTGCGACGCCACTGTTTGCTGCGTGCGTTGCGTCCGGATCTCGTCATAAAACCCTTGCGCGGTAATGTGCAAACGCGTTTAGCCAAGTTGGCACGGGGTGAATATGACGCCTTGGTGTTATCGGCTGCCGGTTTGTTGCGTCTGGATCTGCAACACGACATCGCCGCTTATTTAGCCGTAGACGAATTTATTCCGGCGGTGGGGCAAGGCGCGTTAACCATTGAGTGCCGTGCCACCGATCAGCGTGTGTTAGATCTGATGCAAGTATTGGATCACGCGGCCACGCGCGCGTGTGTGACGGCGGAACGCGCGTTCAATCAAGCCTTGCAGGGTGGATGCCAAGTGCCAATCGCAGGACATGCCAGTTTAGATGACACGGGTTTGTGTCTGCGCGGTTTGGTGGGTAAGCCGGATGGCAGCGTGGTGTTGCGCGCCGAACAACGCGATCGCGCGGAGCATGCCACCGCGTTGGGACAACGCGTTGCCGATGAGTTATTGGCGCAAGGTGCGGGGGCTATTCTACGTAGTGTGTATGCCAGTTAAAAATCGCCGTTTACCTCCTGAGGAGATGCGTAGCATCGTCGCGAAGGGTGGACGGATGTTTGAAACGGTGTATTGAGGACGCAATGAATAATACATTACACGGCTTAGGGGTGTTGGTGACACGACCGCAGCATCAAGCGCAGGCGTTGGGGCAGGCGATAACGGCGCACGGCGGTCATCCTATTTTGTTTCCTAGCTTAGCCATCGTACCCATAGACGATAACACCTTACTTACTGCAACACTGGCTGCGTTGGACACGCTGGATTATGCGATCTTTACCAGTGCCAATGCGGTGTATCACACGCAGGCGGCTATGGCGCACGCTGCGTTGCAGTTGCCCGTGCCATTGATTCGTTGCGCCATTGGTCCTGCGACGTGTGATGCTATGCAAGCCGCAGGATGGGCGCCGGTGTTGCTGCCCGATGCGGACTACAGCAGCGCCGGCGTATTGCAGTTAGCCGAATTACAGCGCGTTAACGACAAACGTATTGCGATTTTCACCGGTGCAGGGGGATTAGATCAGTTAGCGCCCGTTTTGCGCAGCCGCGGTGCGTTGGTTAGCGTCGTGCCCACTTACCGACGGATACAGCCACTTGTCGCGATTGATCCTTTATTAGAGAAATGGCAACGTGGTAAAGTGCAGGTGGTCGTTAGCACGAGTGGCGAGGCACTACATAATTTGTACGCGATGTTAGGTGAAGTGGGGCGCAGGTATTGGTGCACCACGCCGTTACTAGTGACGAGCGCGCGCTTGGTGTCGGTTGCCAATGCGTAT
Source organism: uncultured Gammaproteobacteria bacterium (assembly GCA_964646995.1). GTDB lineage: Bacteria > Pseudomonadota > Gammaproteobacteria > CAZYIF01 > CAZYIF01 > CAZYIF01. The sequence goes on along the minus strand of CAZYIF010000012.1, from coordinate 12,073 downwards.
GCGCGCTCAGCGCCCGTGTTAGTCACGCGTGATGCAACGGACAGCGCGATTTTAATGGCATTAATTGACTACGCAGCAAGGAACCCAGCAACATGAGTACACAATCCCTTTCCACAGCGGATGACGGCACTGCACCCAACCAGCCTACTTGCAAAAAAGCCAAGTGCGCTGTTTTATTTTGTGTGTTGGTCAGCGTCATGCTGATCACATTAATCGGGGGCGGGTGGATGTGGTATCAGTTGCGTGCAGAGCTAGCGCTGCAACGCACGACACAACAGCAACTGCTCGCGCAGCAACAACAATTACAACAGCAGGTGCAACAGCAACAAGAGACCTTGATGCATTATCAACAGCAATGGCAAGCCGCACAGCAGTTATTGGGCAGTGATACGCAGCGCTGGTTGTTATTAGGCATCGCACAAAAGATTAAAATGGCTAATTTATATTTGCATTTTACCCACGATGCGCGTGCCGTGAGTGTGGTGTTGCAACAGATCGATCGTCAATTGCAACGTTTGCATAATGATGCTTTGTTGCCGTTGCGCCAGGCCTTGGCCAGTGATCTGGCGCGTTTGCAGGGTATTAACCCGCCGGATTTACCCGGGATATTAAGTCAGCTGAGTGCGTTGCAAGAGCGTATCAATGTATTGCCGGTACAAGCATTGCCGACGCAGACAACGCATGCAGCAACGCCTACAGAATCTGCAGCGGCCAATGCCGAGTGGAGTTGGCGTACGGCGTGGCAACAAACCTGGCGTGCGTTGCAAACTATCGTGTTAGTACGCCACCATACGGTACCGCCCGCGCCGTTATTGGATCAGCAGCAGGCGAGTTATTTACGCCAAAATCTATTTTTATTGTTACAACAAACCAAATGGGCCGCGTTGCGTGAAGACACGACTTTGTATCAACAGAGTTTGCAACAGACGACGCAGTGGTTACAGCGCTATTTTATTTATGCCGAGCAAGCGACGCAACCCATTGTGGCGCAATTAACCCAGTTGCAGCAAATCGATATCGCACCTACCTTACCCACCTTGGCGGCGTCACAGCGTGCCATACGTGATATCGTGCATAAGCCGCCGGTACAGCAACAGGGGTCATGAGTATGCGCAGAATTATTTGGTTATTGATTTTGATGGCATCGGTATGGTTGGGTGTGGCGATTGAGTCGGATCCGGGCTACGCCTTGTTGGCGTACCACACATGGACGGTGGAAATGCCCTTGTGGTTTGCCGTGTTGTTGTGGTTGATCAGCGTATTGTTACTGAGTCTCGTGTTCAAGGGTGCGAAACAGGTGTGGCGTTGGCGTGCCACATTGCAGCGTTGGCACCAACACCGCCGTCAGCAGCGCGTGACGGCGTATAGCCAAGCCGGTGCCTTGGCGTGGTTGGAAGGTGACGTGACGCGCGCCGAGCAGCAACTGGCGGCGGCCGCGCGGGTCAGTAGCGAGCCGTTGATTTATTATTTGGGTGCAGCGCTGGCAGCAAAACAACAAGCACATAGCAGAACCACGTATTTGCAACAAGCCGAACAGGCAATGCCGACGGCACATAAAGTCATACAGTTAACGCGGGCGCAATTGCAAATTGCGCAAGGCGACACTGCGGCCGCGCGCGATACGTTACAGGCATTGTGTGCAGAGTTTCCTGGCGAAAAATCCGTGTTGCGTGCATTGCAACAGGTGTATGTGTTACTGGCCGATTGGCAACCGCTTCACGATTTGTTACCGGTGTTGCGCCAATATCACGTGTTGCCTAAACCGGCTTGGGAGGCACTCGCACAACAGGTGTATCGCGCGTATTTTTTGGCAGCGTTGCAGCAGCAACAAGACATAGCCAGCGTACAGGCCGCGTGGCATGCCTTATCCAAGACCTTGCAACATGATGTGATGATTGTGAGCTACTACGCGCAGTGTCTGTTAGCGGCCGCGTTACACGTTCCTGCTGAAGCTTTGCTGCGTCGCGCATTAAGTCACGCGTGGCAACGCGAATGGATTATCTGCTACGGTAGGGTACAAGCAAGCGATGCCTACAAACCCGTGCAAACCGCGGAGAAATGGTTGCTTGCGCATGTGGATGATGCGGATTTGTTGTTGACGTTGGGGCAATTGTGTGTGCACGCTAAATTATGGGGTAAAGCTAAGCAATATGCCGAGACCAGTTTACGCATGCAGCCACAGCCGCAAACTTATTTTTTATTAGCACAACTGGCCGAGCAATTGGGTGACAAAGAAGCCGTGCAACATTACTACCGTGATGGTTTGCAACATGCGCTGCGTTCTGCTAAGACCCCGCTGTAGCGGGGCCTCTAAATGGGTGTTACGCTTGTACGCGCGGCGCTAATTCTCCGCTTTGGTAACGACGGTGCATATTTTCCAAGGAGATAATCTTGATTTTATCGGCTTGGCCTGCCGTGCCAAATTCTTCGTAGCGATTCACACAGATTTGGCGCATCGCCGTGATCGATTCTTTGAGGTATTTGCGTGGATCAAATTCACTGGGATGTTGCGCCAGGTAACGCCGAATGGCGCCCGTAGAGGCTAACCGCAAATCGGTATCAATGTTGATTTTACGCACCCCGTGTTTGATGCCTTGTTGAATCTCATGAATAGGCACGCCGTAGGTTTGCTTAATCTCACCGCCGAATTCATTGATCACCGCTAACCATTCTTGCGGCACGGAAGACGATCCGTGCATGACTAAGTGGGTGTCGGGGATGCGCGCATGAATGGCTTTGATTCTATCCATCGCCAGTATGTCGCCGGTGGGTTGACGTGAAAACTTGTAGGCACCGTGACTGGTGCCAATGGCAATGGCTAATGCGTCGACTTGCGTGGACTTGACGAACGCGGCAGCTTGTTCCGGATCTGTGAGTAACTGTGCATGCGATAACACGCCATCGGCGCCTGAGCCGTCTTCTTCGCCGGCCATGCCGGTTTCTAAGGATCCCAAGCAGCCTAATTCACCTTCGACGGATACGCCACAGGCGTGTGCCATTGCTACGGCGCGTTGGGTGATAGCCACGTTATAGGCGTAATCGGCCGGTGTTTTCATGTCTTCTAATAACGAGCCATCCATCATCACCGAGCTAAAACCCAATTGTATGGAACGTTGGCACACGTCGGGTGAGGCACCGTGATCTTGGTGCAAGCACACCGGAATGCTGGGAAATTCTTCGATGGCTGCTAAAATCAAATGTCGAATAAATGCAGCACCCGCATAACTGCGCGCACCGGCGGAGGCTTGCACGATCACCGGACTGTTGGTGGCTTGTGCGGCTTCCATGATGGCGCGCACTTGTTCTAAATTGTTGGCATTGAATGCAGGCACACCGTAATTGTGTTCTGCAGCATGATCTAACAGTTGGCGTAAGCTAATCAGCGCCATGGTGGTTCTCCTATGTTACAACGAATAAAAATTTTAACTATGTTCCTAACGTGTGCCACTCCGAGTGTAGAGGCGTCATCCCGAGTGTAGAGGTGTCATCCCGAGTGTAACGAGGGATCTCGTACAGGTGACACATACTCATTAACGACACTCTGCAACCGCGTCGAGATCCCTCACTGCGTTCGGGATGACACCTCTACACTCGGGATGACCCTCATTAGAAAGATTCTTCGCTGCTCTAAATGACACGGTAAGTAGTTTTTCGGCTATAGTCATTTGTTACAACACCGTCATTATTTTCATTGCATTCGTGCCACCGTGCTGACCGATCAAATCACCCTTGGTCAGAATGACCCGATCACCCGTTTGAATCGCGCCGTGTTGCTTGAGAATATCGATGGCGGCTTGGTTGACGGTGTCGCGTGTTTGTTGCGTGGCATCGAAAGACAAGGGGTATACGCCGCGGTATAAAGTGACTTTGCGTTTAGTGGCGATGTGTCGGGTGAGTGCATAAATGGGAATGCCGGAGCGTATGCGTGACATCCACAGGGGTGTCGATCCCGATTCGGTTAGGGCAATAATCGCTTTGACTTGAATATGGTTGGCCGTATACATCGTTGCCATGGCGATGGCTTCATCGATGCGGGTGAATTCGCATTCCAAGCGGTGCTTAGACACTTGGGTGATGCGTTGTTTTTCTGCGCTCAAACAAATGTCGGCCATGGCTGCAACGACTTTATGGGGGTGTGCGCCGGTGGCCGTTTCGGCGGACAGCATCACCGCATCGGTGCCATCTAACACGGCGTTGGCGACATCGAATACTTCAGCACGGGTAGGGATAGGATTGTGGATCATCGATTCCATCATTTGCGTGGCGGTGATGACGGCCTTATCTAAACTGCGTGCGCGATGAATAATGTGTTTTTGTACGCCGGGTAATTCCGCATAGCCTAGTTCTACACCCAGATCACCGCGTGCCACCATGACGGCATCAGAGGCGTGGATGATGTCATCGATTGCATCAACCGCTTCGGTGCGTTCGATTTTAGTGATGATGCCGGCATGTCCGCCTGCTTGTGCGATCAATTGTCGAGTATAGGCGACATCATTTGCGTTACGTACAAATGAGATAGCAATATAGTCCGCACCCAATACCAATGCGGCTTTGAGGTCGATCTCATCTTTGCGGGTGAGGGCAGTAGCTGACAAGCCACCGCCGCGGCGGTTAATGCCTTTGTTATTGGATAACTTACCGCCGGTGACTACGGTGCAAATGATTTGGGTGCCGCGTACGCTATTGACTACCAGTTCAATCAAGCCATCATCTAGCAATAAATAATCGCCGCTGTGCACATCAGCGGGTAGATTTTTATAATCTATTCCCACCTGATGCTCATCACCGGCATTATCATCTAATGCGGTATCTAGGGTAAACGTGGCGCCGGGATGCAGCGTTATTGCGCGTTGTTGAAATTTAGCGATACGAATTTTAGGGCCTTGCAAGTCGGCGAGCACGCCGATTTCTTTACCTGATAGTTGACTGTATGCGCGTACTAATTCTATGCGGCGTTGGTGATCGGCCAATGCGCCGTGCGAAAAATTCAAACGCACCAGATCAACGCCCGCATCCAGCATGCGATGCAGCGTGTCGGTGTTGTCTACGGCGGGGCCTAAGGTCGCAATAATTTTGGTGCGTCTCAGCATAGCTTACTATTCCAGGCTAAAGAACAAGGTGGCATCTTAGCAGATTAATTAACGGACTCAAAGCGCAGCGGGTGCAGGGCATAAAATCGTAGAAGTCGTCATCCCCATTTGCAATAACAAATGGGGATGACGAGAAGGCAGCGTTTTACGCGAACGTATAAATCAACGATACGTTGACATTATGTCTGTTCAAACGCGCTTTGGTATCGCCTCCGGCGTATTTGAATTTAGCCTTGGTGGTACCGAAGTAGGTGTAGTCTAGGTTGGTGGTTACATTGCTGTCTAGCTGGTAAGCCATACCCAAGGTACCACGATATGCGAAAGCATTACCCGTCGCCGTGCTTGCGTTTACTGAATCACTCAGTTTTATGCGGGTATAACCGGCACCTACCTTAGCGTAAGGAATCACGGTACCCAAACTATTGAAGTCATAGGCAACGTTAAACAGGGCGACGTTGTTTTTGACTTTTCCACTTGCATCGATTGTAGCGCCATTCGCATCGGAAGCACTCTTGATGGAAGCACGCATGTGATCTAGTTCAACTTCGTAACGTATGTTGTCTTCTGTGCCCACACCTAAAATAACACCGCCGTTAAATCCATTTTTGAATTTTAATGATCCTGTGTTATTGCTACCCGCATGGAATTTCGTGGATGAGGTCATGTTCATACCGCCGGTCAAACCCGCGTAGTATTGCTCAGCCAGCGCTGTGCTACAAAAAGCCATGCTCGCAATAACCGCAGTTGCTGCGATACTTAAATTTTTTACTCGCATAAATAATGTCCTTTTTGATTGATTTAATCACCATTTGTAAAATGGGAAGGCCACTATGTTAGCAGATTGTATGGTACATTCAAAGCCAATGCAGATAACTATTCAGCGTCTTGCTGAATAGTTATCCTTGATTTGACACCTAGCCCAGTAAAACTGGGCGTAAGGCGCTCAAGGGGAAAATCCCGATCGCGCAAATAACATACTGTATTTTCTGGAATACAAAATCAGCGGGGGCGGTGTAAGAAAGCAGTCAGGATTAAAATAGCGCAGCTTGGTTTAATCCCTCCCACGTGCCGTGGGAGGGATTTATATACAGCTTAAGCGAAGTTATAAATTAACGAAGCGTTGATGTTGTGTCTGTCTAAACGCTTCTTAACGTTGACGTTGTCGCCATCGCCGTTTTTAATATTGAATTTAGCTTTGCTGGTACCGAAATAGGTGTAATCCAGGCTGGTGGCTAAATTGCTGTCGAGTTGGTAAGCCATGCCTAAGGTGCCACGGTAAGCAAATACATTGCTGGAACCATTGACCTTGTTAGCATCATCCGCGGTGGATACATCATATTTGGCTCTGGCATAACCGGCACCTGCTTTGATGTATGGGACGACCGCGCCTACGGAGGTAAAATCATAAGCTACGTTGAGCAACGCAACGTTGTTTTTAATTTTGCCGCCAACGTTGGTTTGTGTTGCCTCGTCGATGTAAAAATCTTTGACGGACGAGCGCATGTGATCGACTTCCACTTCGTAGCGCAGGTTATTGTTGGTGCTTACACCCAAAATAACACCGCCGTTGAAACCGGTTTTGGATTTAATCTTAGCGTCTTCGCTAGTACCTGAGTTGTTATAGGATGTTTTAATATCTGGCGTCATATTCGCACCACCGGTGACACCCGCATAAAATTGGTTGGCTAAAGCGACGCTGCAAAATGCCATGCTGGTGGCAACAGCAGCTGCTGTAAGACCTAATTTTTTACTTAAAGTAGACATAGACATTCCCTCTCGTGTTAGTTGATTAGTCTAAAGATGCGCTCTTCACGTATATACACTCAAGAAACGCATGCCGTTGCCGAGCAATATTACCCTATTCAGTGCATAATGCAACTTTTTCACATAATTGTCGCCGCAATGCATTGCGTAACATTTTGCCGTGTAGCAAGGGTATGGTTTAGGATTCTCTTAACTATTCAGCAACATCAATGTATGGTCATTGCACTTAAAAACGCGGTGCTTTCTTTACGCGATGGGGATTTTCTCCTTGAGCGCCGTTAAGCCCAGTTTTACTGGGTAGGCGTAAACCTAAGATCAGCAGTAATAATTCAGCAAATCTCTAACTGATATTTTCTGGTAACTAGAAACGATTCCTTACGCGATGGGGATTCTCTCCTTGAGCGCCGTTAAGCCCAGTTTTACTGGGTAGGCGTAAACCTAAGATCAGCAGTAATAATTCAGCAAATCTCTAACTGATATTTTCTGGTAACTAGAAACGATTCCTTACGCGATGGGGATTCTCAAGGGGAGAATCGCGATTCTCTCCTTGAGCGCCGTTAAGCCCAGTTTTACTGGGTAGGCGTCAAATCAAGGGTAACTATTCAGCAAGATGCTGAATAGTTACGGATTCTCTAAACTCAAAACGCCGCTGTTGTCATCATAGGCAAAAATTTCTGCGTAACGTCCCCAGTCGATAGCAACACGCAACACCCGTTCGGCTTCTTTATCACTGAGAAAATTTTCCAATTCTTCAAGGAATTGATCTTTATGCAAGCGGTGCCCGTGGCGCTGATCAAGCTCATGACGAATGTGTTTAGCGATGGGTACGCGATTCAGTAGATGGGTTGCAAAAATGGGTTTGCGTGCCAATATATCTGCGTTCGCGAAGCGTTTCCCTTCGACGGTTAGCTCAATGTCGCCACCAGAGACTTTGGCGAAATTTAAAATTTCTAATACTTCGGTCAATGGGAATAAATTGTTGATATCCAAGGAGAGAATGTCCGCTAATTCGGGTAAGTCCATGTGGCCGCCGTATTCAGGATCATTGATCGTTTCCAGTAATCCGGTTAACTCAGAAATATTCGCATCCGGTAAACGGTAACCTAGGCTCAGTGCGGTGTTGTCGGTGGTGAGCGCCATTTGTTTGCGTTTGCCGCCACCTTGCGTGGTCATCAACGTATAAATGGAATCAACCATGCGACTAAATTCCACGTGTTGATCACTGCGTGGATGTGGTAATGACACGTCTAACTCGGCGTGTATGCAGCCTGGGTTAGCACCAAACAGAATAATACGATCCGCCAGTAGCACCGCCTCTTCGATATTGTGGGTGACAAATAGCATCGCATTAATTTTGGTTTTTTTATTCAACCACAAGTCGAGTAAATCACTGCGTAGGTTGTCTGCGGTCAACACATCTAATGCAGAAAAAGGTTCATCCATGATGAGCACGTCGGGTTGTACGACCAATGCACGGGCAAAGCCCACACGTTGGCGCATGCCGCCCGATAACTCTTTGGGGTATGCAGACTCAAATCCATCCATGCCTATGGTGTCTATGGCGGCTAGGGCCCGTTTGCGTCGTTCTACGCGCGCGACGCCTTGTGCTTCTAATCCCAGTTCCACATTTTCTAACACGGTGAGCCACGGTAGTAAGGCGAAGTTTTGGAATACCATGGCTATGCCGGGTGCGGGCCCCGTGATCGTTTCGCCACGATAAGTAATGTGTCCGCGACTGGGTTTGACTAGGCCGGCAATGATGCGTAGGAACGTGGATTTGCCGGAGCCAGATTTGCCTAGCAGAGCAACCACTTCACCTTGGCGTAGGCGAAAACTAATATCTTTTAATACCAATAGATCGTGCAAATCATCACGCTTGAATGATTTGCAAATAGCATCTACTTGTATGATCACTTCGCCCATAAGCATTTTCCCGTTACGATGAATGGCTTCTCGCCTAACAACACAGGTATTGCGCGCTAAGCTGGCACAGAGTAGCCGCAGTATACTGGGATTTAGCGGGTATGTCTCTTCTATACCCGTAGCGAATGATATTTAGGGGGATAGTGATGTGATTGCGGGACAAAAATTTTACGCTAGCACCTAAAAAAAATTCGCTACGCGTATATAGAGAGGGTCGCGAAGATTAAGCGTATTTTCCTGTGGGGAGCTTGCCGCAGAAGAAAAACTGCCTGGTTTGTAAACGCAAGACCAGGCAGTTGTAGCCAGACGGGTACTACGACCAGTCTGCTTCGGTTTCAACGAAATGTTCCAGCGCTTCCGGTGCATTGTCGATCATCGGCTTAGAAACAGGTGTTGCGCTGTGTACCTCAACCACGGTGAGTGGTTTGCTTGCTTTAGTTTTTGTTTTGCTGATGGCGTTGCTTTTAGCAACAGCGGATTTCGCCGCCGGTTTTTTACCCCATTCGCTTTCCACTTTGGTAATGGCTTGTTGCAGCGCTGTAAACTTAGCGTGTTTGTCCAATAGTGGGTTTAATTGTGCATCGACGGTGGAGAGCTTTTTCTCTATTTGCACAACGTCACGTTGCGCTGCATCGACAATTTGTTTTGCTTTATTGGTTTTTAGCTTAAGCTCTTTGCTTGTTTTTTGTTCTAACTTTTGTTGTAACGCACCATGCTTACCTTGTGCAATGATGAGTTTATTCTTTGCTTTATCCAGTTGTTGTTTGACTTGTTGTTGTTGCTTTTGTCCCAAGCCGATCTCTTTGTCAAACTGTTTGGCCAATTGTTCGCGTATTTGGGTCAATGATTTATGTAATAACTCAACGCTTACTACTTTGCTGGCACTGACTTTTTTCTTGGCAACGGTCTTACTCACAACTTTTTTAGCGATAGTGCTTTTCTTGGCGATTTTCTTTTTGCTGGTTGTGGTGACGCGTGAGGGTGTTGCCTTGGCGACTGTAGCACGCTGTATGGCTACCTTTTTTGCTGTTGTTTTAACAGCCTTGGCGCGTTGTGGCGCTGCCTTTTTTGCCGTCTTCTTAGCAGTGGTCTTGCCTTTAGCAAGTACTTTACTGTTTCCTTTAGCCATGATGTTCTCCAGATTTACGTATGAAATGAAATGCCAAACTATAAATTAAGTCGCGATAATAACAATTCTATTGCCAATAAGAAATAGCTAAGTGAAGTTGCGGCGACAAAAATAATTTTGCGTACTACATCTTAATTTTTGTTTGTAGCGATGCATGGGTGGTACTGCAGAGAAATTCGCAGGTCTGTTGCTATGGGCGGTGGTCGGTCTGTTCCGTCATGCAGAATACCTTGCTCAGCGACTAGCGGGGGCGTTGGCAGTTACGCATCAGGATATAGTGGTGCGAGCGACGATTTTTTCCGCGTTTTTTTTACTTTTTTATGTGAGAGCACCTCTTTTAGCGCTTGCATTAACGCATCACCTGTCCACGGTGTGGTGTGCCCTGCGTAGATGACGGTTTCTAGTTGGTGCAGGGCATTGCGCCAGTTTGCATTATCAAATAAGTTGGAAACGGCATGCAGATGTGTGATATCGGCTGCGGGCCAGCGTTGCCGCGCCCAGGTTAATAGTGCCTCTTGTGCTGCCATAGGATCGTGTTCTTTGCATGCTTGTATCAGTTTGGCATATGCGTGTGTTGCGCTGGGGCGATTGTTCGGCGTGCGCCTAAACCACAAGAAGAACATCGTGCTTAACCACCCCGTTGCGAGGCAGACGACCGCGATGACCCAGTGCCAAGGATAAGCGGGTTGGTGCGCAGTGGCGACAGGGGGTGGTGGCGTGGTTAATGTTGATTCGATTGTGGTTGCTTGGGCTTGCACGCTAATGGTTTGGCTAGGCAGTGTGATGGTTTCTGCGCGGTGCGTTTGGGTATTCCACCACGTGATGTTGAGCGCAGGCAGTGTGAATTTGCCAGCGTGCAATGGAATGATGGCTACTTTTTCATTACGACTGCTATTGATTCTGCCGTCTTGTACGTGATTGTTGAGTTGGGGTTTTTCTGGATAATATTTTAAGCCGGTTAGTTCTGGGGATTGTAGCGAGGGTAGCTGTTCTGCACGTATCCCGGTTCCTTGTAATATCAGGGTGCGTGTTATGGGTTCTCCTACACGAAAGTGTGCAGGGTCACTGGACCATTTTTCGCTGAGTCCCATGCCCTGTGCCGGTAACCAATGTGCGGGTTCAATGTGTGGGGGTAGGTTACGTACCTGTAGATACAGATTCTTCCCGCTGACGATGAGAGTTCTCAGTGGCACGGTAAAATTAAACAGGTTGGCTGGACTGTTATCTAGTGGCGTTTTTACGGTTAATACCGGTGCCTGAATCATCAGCGTGCCTGATTTTTTAGGAATGAGAATATAGCGTCTTTCTATTACTTCATAGAGTTTACCTTGGATCGTTGTTTGGTAATGGGTGTCATCGTCAATAGGAATAACGTCTATTTCCTCAGGCGCTACCTTAGGCTCGGTGAGGGAAGCTTGGTGTAACTCTACGCTATAAAATAATTTTATTTTGTAACTGACTTGGCTGTTGGGATAAGGTTTATCTGGCTCCATCGACGTCGTGAGAAAAACCGGTGCGCGACCCGCGTTAACCTCCGTTTTTTTATGCACCTCAATCAGGAGGGGTGTGCTGTGCAATGATCCGATTTGCAAAGAGGGGATACGTAAGGTGCCTTCGTGCCGCGGCGACAGTTCAATGCGCCATATTTTACTGGCGTTGCTTTGTCCATTGATGACTTGATACACCGCTTGAGTACTTTGTCCCAACAAGAAGAAATCTTTTTCTAGCGCACGCAAGTCTACATTGCCAGCCAGATCAGTTTGTGTCTGTAAGCTTAAGGTAAAGCTTTCTCCCAAGGCGACGCGTTGGCGATCGACGCTGGCACTTAATTCCGTTGCGTATGCGTTGTGGACAAGGCTAAATAAGCTGATAAATAGGCAGAGCAGTAAGCGGTGGTACACGGCTTAGTCCTCCCTCTTTGCGCGGGTTTTTTGATAATCACGCAAAAACTTCTGTTGTAATAAACCACCCGGATCATCTGGAATGTGTTGTAAGGCGTTGGTCAGCGTGGCTTGCTGCGTCGCATCCGGTTTGAGCGTGGCTTGTTTATCGGCTTGCTCCATTGATTTATCTGGCGCGTGTGGCGCATTTGACTTGTCGGGGTAGTTTTGTTGCTGCTGTTGCTGCTGTTGCTGCTGTTGCTGCTGTTGCTGCTGTTGCTGCT
>CAZYIF010000011.1:0-72020 GCA_964646995.1 uncultured Gammaproteobacteria bacterium | reverse complement strand
GCGCTGCAGCGTGTGCGTTGATCACGGCTGCGGGCTGCGGCGCTGCAGCGTGTGCGTTGATCACGGCTGCGGGCTGCGGCGCTGCAGCGTGTGCTTCGTTCACGGCTGCGGGCTGCGGCGCTGCAGCGTGTGCTTCGATCGCAGGTGAATCCCCCGCAATAGTAGGCACAGACTTAACGCCACGCAGTGTTTCTGTGTTATATAACTCCGGATGCTGTTTACGCCAAGCTCGATGATGTTGTTCAATCATCTGCTGCGCTTTTTGGGCCGATGTTTTCTTTACCTCGGTCAAGGTGGGGATACGTAATACTTGATCGAGGTGTAATCCGTTGACATTATCTTCAGCAAAGCCTTGGCGATTTTTGCGAAACAATGCCCAGGCCATTTGTTCTGTCGTGATCGTTCTGTTTGGACGTACACGCTCTGCGATCAATAGTAAGTTATCATTGGCTTTAGCGATGACTACACCGGGATGTGACGCAGCTTGTATTGCCGTCGCGCCCGCGCGATGCCACACCAATAAATCTGCATCTTGGGGATCAATTTGTTGAATCGCCTCCAAACTAGGTGCCACCAGTATTTGGTCGCGCTTTAAGTTTGCCATGCTATTGCGATAAAAAGCGTGCGGATTAGTGCGATAAATCGCTACTGCGGTTTGAGCAATGGATACCTCAGCACTGGGACGCAAACGCCTTGCGATATAAATCAACTTGTCCTTTACATTAGTGGGGCCATAACTTTTGGGTGTTTTAGACACCGACGCTGCGCTTGCAACAGGTGTAGACGCTGCTACAGACGGCGCTGCCGTTGCCTTAACCGTGTTGGAATCCGCTGAGCTCGCACGCACAACGTTGTTAACACTTGCAACCGCTGCCGTGCTATCCGTCGTCGTCACTTGTTCCGCTAACGCTACTTGTTTATCGGTGGATGCTTTCATTAAACCTTCAGCAGCCACTCGCGGCACATCAAGCAATACGGTGTAGCGCCGCAATAAGCGTCCATTAGGCCAACGAATATCCAGTAAAAAATCCGCTACCGGTTGCCCAACCGCTTGTTTCGAACTGACGTCTATGACCAATTGCTGTTTTTCCCGGCGTACCGCAAAATGCAAATCATCTAAAAAAGCCAATTTATCCATCTCTAGTTGTGCGAAAGCACGCTCGGAGGCAAGCTGCACCAATAGCTCTTTTTCGGATAAACCTTGGGTATCAGAGACAACAATCTGCGCACGTAACGGCTGATTAAGAAACGACTTAACCTCGATCTCGCCCAAGCGCATGGCCGCTGCGACAGCAGGCACCAGTAAACAGAGACACAATAAACACTGAGCTAGTCTTACCAAGATGAAATCCCCCAATCCTGCGGTATGCACGGAGTACCCATGCGAGTGCAGCTATGATAAGTGCTAGACACACTTTCTTCAAGCTGTACAACACATCGGCGCAGTTTGAACCTCTATGCGTTTATACCGCTAGCGAATGAACTTTAGAGGTTATGTCAAAACAGGAGACATTATGTTGAGGCGCTACAGCACCTCACTCTCATTTGTTAGCGGTATGTGAACTCCACGTGTGTACACCCTGGAATCTGGCGCAGAGCATCACACAGCAAGTCATCCGGATTAATTTGCCAGCGCTCTCCCAAAAGCACGTGCACACGCGCCAATGCATGTTGATAGACTAGGTACACAGGCACAGTGCCTGCGCAAAAAGGCTGCAAGGCGCAGCGCAGCGCATCACTCAGTTTGTCAGACACCTGATCTGCCGCCAGGTGAATGAGCAAGCCTCGTGCATACTGCTGACGCGCCTGATTCAATGTCAATACACGCTTGCTACTGACACGATAATTACCTGAATACTCATCGAAGCTTATCTCACCCTCTACGATGAGTAATTTGCCTTGTTCTATGCATTCACGGTACGTCTGCCAAGCCTCTGGAAACACCGCAATTTCAACGCGTCCCGTGGTATCGTCTAAGGTCACAAATGCCATGCGCTCACCCCGTTTCGTTTGCATAGTGCGGATGGCAACCACCAGCCCTGCAACCGTTGCTGATGCTGCGGTGAGTGTTGGCAATACGGCAATGGTCGCGCTAATCATCGAGCGCAACTCTGCCTGATAACGCGTAAACGGATGACCACTTAAATATAAGCCGAGGCTATCTTTCTCTGCATCTAAACGCTCTGCCTCACTCCACGGTGCAACAACATGAAAGAGCGACTGCACATCATCGGATACACCCGTGACGTTAGCAAAAAGATCCAGCATACCGGTTTCTTTATCCTGTGCCACGCGCTCGGCCAGTTGTATCGCTTTATCGACCGAGGCAAGCAATGCGGCACGATGCGGCCCCAACCCATCTAATGCACCCGCGCGAATCAGTGCATCTAAGGTGCGTCGATTAATTTTACGTAAATCCACGCGCTGACACACAGCAAAAAGATGTGTAAAATCCCCACCTTGTTGCCGCGCAGCAGTTAGTAAACCCACTGCCGCATCACCCACACCTTTTATGGCACCCAGACCATACACAATACGACGTTGCGCATCGACCGTGAAGTGGTAGTCGCTGGTGTTAATATGCGGCGGCACGACAGTCAAACCTAAGCGCTGACATTCATCGATCAGTGCCACCACTTTATCGGTATTATCCAAATCAGAAGACAGCACCGCGGCCATAAATTCCGCTGGATAATGCGCTTTTAACCACGCGGTCTGATAGGCGAGTAGTGCATAAGCGGCAGAGTGTGATTTATTAAAACCGTAACCGGAAAATTTTTCCATCAAATCAAAAATATAGGTCGCTAGTTTTTCTTCCACGCCGCGTTGCATGGCACGCGCAACGAATCCAACACGTTGCTTAGCCATCTCTTCCGCTTTCTTTTTCCCCATCGCACGCCGCAAGATATCAGCCTCACCCAGACTGTACCCTGCCAGCACCTGCGCGATCTGCATGACTTGTTCTTGATACAAAATCACGCCATAAGTGGGACGCAAGATACCTTGCAAATCAGGGTGAAAATACTCTACTTTGGCGCGACCGTGTTTGCGATCGATAAAATCGTCGACCATGCCCGATTGCAACGGCCCCGGCCTAAACAACGCAACCAGTGCGGTAATCTCTTCGAAACAATCCGGTTGCAAACGTTTAATCAAATCTTTCATGCCACGCGATTCCAACTGGAATACGGCCGTGGTAGCACACGCACAGAGTAATGCAAAGGTAGATGGATCATCCATCGGCAATGCACTGATGACAATATCACTTTCTCCCAGTGCACGGCGGCGTTGATTGATGGCGCGCACGGCCCAATCGATAATCGTTAAAGTACGTAGCCCTAAAAAGTCGAATTTAATTAAACCCACGGATTCTATGTCATCTTTGTCAAACTGCGTGACTAAGTTGCCGCCGCCCGCTTCACAATACAACGGCGTAAAGTCCGTCAATTGCGTGGGTGCAATGACAATACCTCCGGCATGCTTACCCACGTTGCGAGTGAGGCCTTCTAGCTTTTTGGCTAAGACAAATAGATTGCGTACTTCTTCTTCTTCGTCGTAACGTTGTTGCAAGCGTTCTTCTTGCTGCAAGGCTTTTTCCAGCGTCATCCCCAATGCAAACGGCAATAGCTTTACTAGTTTATCGACAAACCCATAGGGATAACCCAACACTCTACCTACATCACGCAGCACCGCGCGCGCAGCCATCGTGCCATACGTAATGATCTGCGACACGTTGCTGCGCCCGTACTTATCGGCGACGTAATCAATCACTTCGTCACGCCTATCCATGCAGAAATCGATATCGAAGTCAGGTAACGAAACGCGTTCTGGATTCAGAAATCGCTCAAACAGTAAATCATGCACTAGCGGATCCAAATCTGTGATATTGAGCGCATACGCCACCAACGATCCGGCCCCAGAACCTCTACCAGGACCTACAGGTATCTGTTGTGCTTTAGCCCACTGAATAAAATCAGCCACAATCAAAAAATAGCTGGCAAATCCCATGGTATTAATCACACTCAACTCATGCGCCAAACGTTCTTGATACACACTGAGTGCATGTTCGGTAGGAAATAACTGCAAACGTTGGTGCAATCCGGCCTGCGCTTGTTTTGCTAAATAGGCTTCGACAGACTCGGTTCCGGGTAACGGAAAAATCGGCAAATGCACCTTGCCTAAGCTCAGTTGTAGATTACACCGCTTGGCAATTTCTACGCTGTTTTGCACGGCCGAAGGAATATCCGCAAATAACATTTGCATCTCGTGTGGTGTACGCAGATATTGCTGCTCGCTGTAAGCTTTGGGACGACTGTTATCGTCAAGTACATGTCCCTGATTAATGCATACCCGTGCATCGTGCGCATCGAAATCTTCTGGCTGCAAAAAACAAACATCATTCGTCGCCACCACTGGCACACCCTGCGAACTAGCCAATGCCAACACCGCATCAATATAGGCTTCTTCACCGGGACGCCCGGTACGTTGCAATTCCAGGTAAAATCTATCGGGAAAATCAGCCTGCCAGGCCTGTAACAACTGCTGTGCCTGTGCCGTCTCTCCCGCCAGCAGTGCCTGCCCCACATCACCGCGCACACCGCCCGATAGCACTAATAATCCCGCATTATCTTGCTGTAACCAAGCACGCTGTATCATTGGCATGCCGTGCTGTTGCCCTGCCAAATACGCACGTGACAACAAGCATGTCAGATGACGGTATCCCATCTCATTTTGACACAGCAACACAATTTGCTGCGGTGGTTTATTATCAAGCGCATGTTGCACAGATAAATCGACGCCGATAATTGGTTTAATGCCATGCCGTATTGCGGCACAATAAAATTTTACGGCCGCAAATAAATTATTATGATCGGTAATTGCCAACGCCGGCACCGCGTGCTGTGCGGCCTGTGCACATAATTGGGGTATACGTACAATACCATCAACCAATGAATATTCCGTGTGTAAGTGTAAATGTACGAAAACGTGATCCATTATTTTTCGTCGCCTCGCAACGCTAATACCCGTTGATAGAGATCATCCGTGTTAACCGCAGCCGGTGGCACTGGTTCTCCCACAACCAAACCAATGCGATACCACAGTTGTCGTGGGAAGCGACGCATGGCTTTGCCATAACGACGGCTGAAAAAGCTACCCCACAAACCACGCAACGCAATAGGAATCACGGGGACTGGCGTTTGCGCCACAATGCCTTCTATACCGCGACGAAAGCGTTGTAGCTCACCGTCTCTGGTAATGCCGCCTTCCGGGAAAAGGCCCACTAACTCACCGCTTTGTAATGCCGCGGCAACCGCAGCAAAGGCTCGTTCCTTTAACGCTGGGTCCTCTTTAGCAGAAGCCACCGGTATGGCTTTTGCCGTACGGAAAATAAAATGCAAGACCGGGATGCGGAAAATACGGTGGTCCACTACAAAGCGAATCGGTCGTCGACAATACGCGGCGATAACCAATGCGTCAATAAAGCTAATGTGATTGCAGATCAAAATGGCAGATCCTTTGTCTGGAATATGTTCCAAACCTTGGGTGCGCACTCGGTATAAGGTGCTGATAGAAAACCAAATTAAAAAACGCATGAAAAATTCCGGTACTTGGGCGTAGATATAGACTGCCACCAACGCATTGCATACACCCAGGAACAATAACAAATGTCGACTGTGCCAACCCAACTGCAACAACACAATGGCACACAATGCAGACAGTAACATAAATACCGCATTTAATATATTATTGGCAGAAACAATCCGCGATAACTTGTCTGGCTCACTGCGCAGTTGAATCAAGGTGTATAACGGTACGCTATAAATCCCCGCAAAAACACTCAGCGCAAAGCAGGCAAATAAGGCCTGCCAATCCGCACGGCTCAACGCGGTAATGGGATGCAATGTGGTCGTTGCTAGCGACGGCGTAATACACGCGAGGTAAATCACAAATACCGATAGCCCGATTGAACCCAACGGTACTAAGCCTATTTCAATAAAGTGTCCTGACAAACGTTCACACAGCAACGCACCTAAACCTATGCCAAACGACAATACCAGACAAAATAAGGTTAACACCTGAGTATTACCGTGTAAGGTGCTACTGACATATCCGGGTAATTGCGCCAACAGAAATGCACCGTAAAACCAAAACCACGCAATACCCAATAGCGCACGAAACACCACCTTGCTCTGTCGCGCAAAACAAATGTTTTGCCAGGTTGTCGTGACGATATTCCAATTGATCTGCACGGGTGCTACGGCTGCAGCACGCGGTATAGCGCAGCTAGCGCCATAACCCGCAATCGCAATCAGTAAACCTAACGCAGCCGCCCAGCTCAGATCCGGGAAATAGATCACAATACCACCACACACCGTGCCTAACATGATCGCAACAAAGGTGCCCATCTCCACCAACGCATTACCACCCAGTAATTCTTCTGGACGCAAATGCTGCGGTAAAATGCTATATTTTAACGGACCAAACGCGGCGGCCTGTACCCCTAACAAGAACAGTGCCAGTAATAGTAATGGCACATGATGTAAGGTCAAGCCCACCGCAGCGAATCCCATGATGCCGATTTCTAATAGTTTACAATAGCGAATCAACCGCGCCTTATCGTACTTATCCGCCAATTGTCCCGCAAGTGCAGAAAATAAAAAGAAAGGTGCAATAAACAAAAAACTGCAGCCATTGATCAACACATTGCTATCGATAGCATGCCATAGCAAAATCTGGCTACTAAATAATACGACAAGCATATTTTTCAGATAATTATCATTTAAGGCGCCTAAGAATTGGGTCCAGTAAAACGGCGCAAAACGCCGCTGCCGTAACAACGCAAACTGACTTCGTTCTTGCATGCTGACTCCTGCGACCACTGATACCGCTGCGAACGTGCCGCGCAGACCCCAGCCAGCTTCCCTCACTCAGCTGATACGCAACACAAGAAACGCCATTATGAGTGCCCAATGTGGCTAACGTCAAACGCGCAACCACAGCAGAACATGCTCTGAACATAACAACCGCTAGCGGTATAAAACCGCGCAAAATTCCGTAGTCCTGTTGATGCCATTCACCTCCTGAGGAGAGGCAAAGCATCATCGCGAAGAACAAGACAATGCTGCGCATCTCCTCAGGGCGAACGGCGTGTGATCTACCCCGATTGATTAACCACAATCAACAAAAGCTACTCGCTTACTTCCACTTCAGCCGCCGCTTGCTTGGCTAAATACAATTCCCGCATCCGCTGCACCGGTCGAAACGATTGTCGGTGGATAGCACAAGCGCCCCACGTTTGCAAAGCCAACAAATGGGCTTTGGTCGGGTAACCTTTGTGCTGCGCAAAACCGTATTTGGGGTACAAGCTATCGGTGTGATACATCACCTGATCACGCAGCACCTTAGCCAAAATCGATGCCGCGCTGATGGATGGTTCCGTCTGATCGCCGCGTACCACCGCACGTCCTGGCCGCATTAATGGCGGGCAGATATTACCGTCTACTAAAATCAAATCAGGATTGATACTGAGATTTGCAACCGCACGTTGCATTGCGCGTAAGCTTGCACGCAAAATATTTTCTTGATCAATCTCGTGTACCGTTGATACACCAAAACCATAAGCCAATGCACGTTCTTGTATGATCACCGACAAACGTTCGCGTTGTTTTTTTGTCAGTTTTTTAGAATCAGCTAATCCCTCTATCGGTCTGGCCTCATCTAAAATAACAGCGGCAGCAATGACTGGACCTGCCAACGGTCCGCGCCCGGCTTCATCCACACCAGCGATTAATTGTTGCATAATAACATCCTCTTACATCCTATTTAGTTAAAATTCCTATTGCGCAAAAAATCCAGAATCCAATTTTCCTATACTCATTACGCTGCAAAATGCGCTTTTTGCATTCCAACAACTCGGTCGCAAACGACCGAGATTGTTTCCTTTATCTCTCGCCTGCGCGAAATAAATTCGCGGGACGGCGACCCAAGGGGAGAATCGCGATGCTCCCCTTGGGTCGCTGTGCACACATACTTTGTATAGGTCTAGAAACAGAATATACCGCGCGACTTACCCATCAAAGTTCGCATCTTGAAGGGCTAGCGGTATATACCTGCAGAAACCTCGCACCAATTGCGTCTGCCGCACGTGCACTCGCGTGCTGGCGCAAGCGGTAGTGAATCTGCAAAAACGCCTCCCTCAATGCAGCACAACGCGCCGGATCAGCAAGGTACGCTAATAATGCACCTGCTAGCGCCTGCGCCGTTGCTTGTTGTTGAATAAATTCAGGAACGAGCAGACGTTCCGCCAAAATATTGGGTAAACCAACAAACGGTATATGCACCAAGCGTTTTGCAATAACATAGGTTAACCACGGCATCTGATAAGCGATCACCATGGGACACCCACATAACAACGCTTCTAACGTTGCGGTACCCGACGTGATGAGTCCCACCTCTGCCGCGGCTAACACATCACGCGCTTGCCCCAGAAACAGCTGGCACGGCAAATCCGGCGCTAGTTCCTGTTGTAATACGCGAAATTGTTGATAACTGGCCTGATTAACTAACGGCACTAAAAATAATAAATCTGCATCACCCTGCAAACACGCCTGTGCGGTTTGCAATAACAGAGGCCCCATGCGTGCTACTTCTGCCGCACGACTACCAGGCAACAGTGCTATCACGTGCTTAGCCTGCGTCGTTATTCCCAAACGCTGACGCGCAGCCGCGCTATCGCGGTGTGGTGCAATCGCATCAGCCAGAGGATGTCCTACAAATTGCGCAGGCACGGAGTGTTCAGCATACAGTGCAGGCTCAAAGGGAAAGAGACACAGCATTAAGTCCACTGCTTTTGCGATGTGACGCAAACGGTAACGTCGCCACGCCCACACGCTAGGACTCGTGTAATGCACCGTGCGTATGCCCGCTTTTTTTAATTTTGCCGCCAAGGGGAGGTTAAAATCAGGCGCATCCACGCCAATGAACAGGTCCGGCGGTTGTGCCAACAAACGCTGCACCAAACGTTGTTGCAAACGATACAACTTGGGTAAGTGCCGCACTACTTCGACCAAACCCATCACCGCTAATTCTTCCATATCAAACCAAGCGTCACATCCAGCAAGACGCATGGCAGGCCCAGCAATGCCGACAAACTGCACCTCAGGTTCGCGCTGTGTCAGCGCGGCCATCAGATCCGCTGCCAGATAATCTCCTGACGCTTCACCCGCAACAATCGCAATCCGCATATCCTCTGCTCTTGCTAACAATAGTTAGCTGAATGACTGTTCAGCAACATGCTGACTCACGTAAAGAAAACACCGCATTTTCAAGTAAACACGCTCCCCTTGGGTTGCTGAATGCTTATCATAAATATATGCAGCTACCTCAAAAATCCCGTTGCATTGTGCTTACAATCTCACGCAATGCACTGTCTGATAATAGGCCCTGAGCAACACGGTACTGCTGATCAGCCGTCTTATAAATGATCGCCGGTGTGTAGAGCCCATGAGAACCCACAAAATTATTATTGCGTACCAACCAACGTTTGGTCTGTTGCTCGATCGTTGCCGCGCCGCGTATATTGCCGTTGCCCAACTCGTTACGCAGAATCAAGGCAGGCTGTTTGGCTTGCAATATGGTCGCTGCCTTGCCCTGGCTCGTCGCCTGCAAAAAAGCACCAACGACCCAACGTACGCGCAACTCACCACTCGCTAACAAAGGTGCAATACGCAGATACAATTGCTGGCAATACCAACAATTGGGCTCCATCAACACGTACGCGGAATGCGCGGCGTTGGCATCACCGTCAACAAACCAATGCGCACGCTGCGCGTCTTGATATATCGCTTGACGCTTGTCTGTTGCACTCGTTTGGGCTTGCGCAACAGATACCCATACCAGCAGAGCCAGTACACCCAATCCAACGCGCTGCATTAATTTACGCATAGTCATCCTCTCATTTTGTCTCAACGTGTAACCCCACGCTCGGACTGTTGCAACATGTTAATCATAGCCATGACTTCTGTGTGCTGTTTCGCAAGCACTTGCATTTCTTGCAATGCAAGTTCCACGGTTAAGCCTTGGCGTAAAATGATTTTATAGGCCTGCCGCAATGCTTCGATTTTCTCTACACTGAAACCGCGACGCTTTAAGCCTATTTTATTCAAGCCACAGACTTTCGCCTCATGATTGGCGACCACCAACACATAAGGCAATACGTCTTGCACGACCAAAGTACCACCCGCAATAAAACTGTAAGCGCCGATATGACAGAACTGATGTACCGCAGCATACCCTCCCAATGTCACATAATCATCTACACGCACATGTCCCGCTAGAGCAGCGTAATTAGAAAACACGGTGTTATTGCCGATCAAACAATCATGCGCTATGTGCACATAAGCCATGAATAAGTTGTCATTGCCGATACGTGTGGCCCCACCACCTTGCTCCGTACCGCGATTGATCGTACAGCATTCGCGAATCACATTACGATCACCTATCTCCAATAATGACTTTTCACCCTGGTATTTCTTATCTTGTGGATCTTCACCCACCGAAGCAAATTGAAAAATGTGATTGTCAGCGCCAATACGCGTCGGGCCTTTGATCACCACATGTGACTCTATCACCGTACCCGGACCGACCACCACATCAGCACCAATAATGGTCCAAGGCCCTACACTGACATCAGAAGCCAACACCGCTGTTGCATCAATAATCGCGCTAGGATGAATCACGTTATCTCTCACCTTTTTGTGCACTGACCATATCCGCAACACACGCTACTTGTTCTGCTACGCTGGCCACACAAGAAAACTTAGCCACACCACGCTTTGCCTTGATAATTTTGACATGCAACGTTAACTGATCACCTGGTTCCACTACGCGTCTAAACCGTGCATTATCAATACCTGCTAATAAAAACAAGGCATTATTCGCTTCGCCTAGCTGTTGGTTAGTCAGATACGCTAACACACCACAGGCCTGCGCCAACGCCTCAATGATTAACACGCCCGGCATGACAGGATGACCAGGGAAATGCCCCGCAAAAAAAGGTTCGTTGTAGGTGACATTTTTAATCGCCGTTAAGGCCTCACCCGGCGTCGCCGCCAACACCCTGTCTAACAACATGAAGGGATGACGATGCGGCAAGCAATTTAATATTTCACTGATGTTAATTCTATCGATCATCCTCTATACCTTTTCTGCGAGTAAGGCGGCCACCTGCTGCTCTAACAACTTAATCTTATCTGCCATTTTTTCCAACTGGCGTAAGCGTACCATATTATGTTTCCAAACGACATCACGCTGCGCGGGCATGCCCGAATATACACCCGCTTGCGTAATAGATTTAGTTACACCTGAAAATCCGGTCACGGCTACCTGATCGGCAATGTGTAGATGACCCGCCACACCGACGCCACCACCCAACAGGCAATGCTCTCCTATCGTCGTGCTACCGGCAATACCCACACAACCTGCCACTGCAGTATGCGCACCTACCCGTACATTATGTCCAATCTGCACTTGATTATCTAAACGTACATCGTGTTCTAAGACGGTATCTTGTAAGGCACCGCGATCCACGCTAGTGTTCGCGCCTATCTCAGCATCATCACCGACTGACAAACCGCCGAGCTGTGGTACCTTGTGCCAATGTCCTTGATGCTTAGCAATACCAAATCCGTCACTTCCCAACACCGCACCGCTGTGCACAATGACACGCTGTCCGAGACGCACGCCGGAATAAACCGTGACATGCGCATAGAGCCGTGTGTGTTCACCCACCTGCACCCGATCACCTAAGATGCAACCGGCCTCTATCACGGCGTGCGCCGCAACCGAAACACCTGCGCCCATGACCACATAAGCACCCACGTGAGCACTGGGATGAATCTCACACCCTGGCCCCAATACCGCTGTCGCATGTACACCACACGCATAATTAGGGGTTACTTGAAATAGCTCGGCCACCTTTGCATAGGCGTAATAAGGGTTTTTAACAATCAACGCGGCCGTAGGACAATGCGCTACATCCTGCGCACCCAGCAACACGATCGACGCACGTGTACCTGCCAAGTAACGCCTGAACTTAGGATTATCCAAAAAACTAATTTGTTCTGGCTGTGCGCTATCTAGCGGTGCAATGCCCCGCACCACCGTGTGCGCCTCACCACGAGCCTCAGCGCCCAGGTAATCGGCCAATTGACTTAATGTATACGTTTGCTCGTTCATTATAACCTACATATACTCATTGCACTTCAAAATGCAAGAAGCGCATTTTGCAGTGTTCTCTACGCGATGGGGTTTCCAAAGGGGAGAATCGCGATTCTCCCCTTTGGTGACCGTGCACAAATTTACTTTGTGCCGGCCATTAAAACACAATATACCGCGCAAAAAAATAACTTAAACTCACATTTTGAAGTATGCGCGGTATATCATTTCAACTGTGCAATCACCGCGTCGGTAATATCCAGACTGCTAGACACGTAGGGAATATCATAATTTGACAGTATGAGGTCGTAATGCTTTTGCTTGGCCACCGCATCCACTGATTTTTTCACGGTCTCGCCTAAGGTTTGCATGACTTTATGCTTAGCCAACTCTAAATCATCTTGAAAGTCTTGCTTTTGCTTGAGCAACTCACGTTTCTCTTGTTCAATTTGATTGGTCAACTCATCTTGCTGCGTCGCGCTCATCACCGCACTATCACGCCTAAATTTTTCCACTTTGGTCTGCAAATTTTTCTCAGACTCGACAATATTTTGCTGCCTTTGTTTAAACTGTTTTTCTAAACTACGGTTAATTTCCGGCATCTGTGGTGCTTGTTGAAATACTTTATTCATATCAACTACACCTATCCGGGTCGCCGCATCAGATGCAACAGCGTAACCCCACGTCCCACACGCCATTACCGCAAGCAGACCGGATACCGCTATTTGTCTAACCATCACACTCTCCTTATTACAAAATTAAAAGAACCATCACGCTGACCTATTCGACCACCCTAGAACCCAGTACCAAAAGAAAATTGGAAAAAGCGTGTCTCATCGCCTGGTTTGGCATTCAAGGGTTTAGCAAATGTCAGCTGCAACATACCTAACATGGCTAAGCGCCACTCGATGGATAACCCCGAGGCATAGCGCAAATTACTTAATTTAATCTGCTCATAAGAACGATGGCTACGCGCATCAAACACATTTCCCCCATCGATAAATAGCGACGTACGCATGTCTTCACTGATCGGGTTGGGGAATATAACATGCACCGTACCCGTTAATAAGGTATCACCACCGATGGGAAAACCATTCGAATCTTTAGGGCCCAGCGCATTGATGTTATAACCATTCACCGTACCCGCACCATAGCCGATACCACCCGCGTAGTAATTTTGTAACAACGGCAGACTATCGCCTTTCTCACCGTAGCCGCGTCCATACCCTGCACTACCACCCAAAAACAAAGTCAGCTGCTTGTTCAGAGGCTGGTACCAATGTAACGAATAATCGGCTTTATAATAATTTAACGGTTTTTCATTGACGGGAGCCGAGACGCTCAACGTCGCCTCGTGCCCTATCCCGCGCGTAGCAAACGGCTTTTTGTCATAATTGCTGTAATCCCAACCCACGTTTAACAGCGCATGATCAAAGCTAGTGCCGTAGTCCCGTGTAAATGTCGTGAGCTCAGTCGATGGTTTATCACCCAAACGTAATTCCACATTCTCCAAACCAACCCCTGCACTAACGCCACTAAAATTAGACAAGGGAATACGATAGTTAATGCTACCACCCAAGCTATCATAGGTATAATGCGCAATGTTCAAACGTCCCGGTGTCGTCTTGCTTGAATAAAATTCCACGCCACGACTCACGCCATTGTCGGTATAATACGGATTTACATAATTAAACTTATAGATTTGACGGTAAGAATCACGATCGAAATTAACCCCTACCGCTTTGCCCGTACCTAAGAAATTTTCGTGCGACAAGCTCGCGCCGAATAATATACCACCCGTTCCATAACCCGCAGTGACCGCCGCCTGTGCTGCCGATTTTTCTTTGACAGAAATGGCTAAATCCACTTGATCGTCACTACCCGCTACCGGGCGCAATTCCACATTCACATCTTCCAAATAACCCAAGTTACGCAAACGACGCAACGACTCATCAATGCTAGATTGGTTATACAAACCACCCTCGAATTGACGCATTTCGCGGCGTAACACCTCTTGCGAGGTTTTCACGTTGCCGGAAAAATCAATGCGCCGCACCATGACCAACTTACCCGGTTCTATGTAGTAATTAAGAAACACTTGCTGCTTCTCATCATCGATGTCAGGTACCACCTGAATCGTAGCAAAGGCATAGCCTTTATCGGTGTAATAGGACGTTAATTGACGAGTGGCGTCATCCACGGCTGCTTCGGAATAAACACTACCGGAGGACAACGCAACAAACGGTGCTAACTGCTCCTTCGTCGTTAATAATTCACCCACGAAACGATAACCTCGCAAACGATAGACTTTACCTTCCTTCACTTTAAGGACCAAATGCGCCCAGGCCCTATCCGGCGAGAGTAACGCTTGCCCTGCTGCAATCTGCGCACGCAGGTAACCCTTATTTTTATAAAAGTCTGTTACTTTTTCCATGTCTTGGGAAAACTTGTCTTTGCTGTATTTGTCGCTGTCCGTTAAAAATGACCATGGCCTAGGTGTGGTTAAATCCATCTTCTTCACCAATGCCCTACGTGTAAATGCATGATTACCGAGGACGTCGATCTCACGTATTTTGACTTTATCGCCTTCAAAAATAGTGATTTTCAAATCAACACGATTGCGCGGTAGTGGTTTAATGGCAGCGTTAATCATCGCATTATAGCGACCCTGTTCTATGTACACGCTACGTAATGATTTCTCTACCCGCTCTAACACGGCTTGATCGAAAGTATTACCCCGCACCAAACCAACCTCTTTGAGAACTTCATTGACTTTATCTTTATTAATGACACGATTGCCCGTGAAATCAATACTGTTGATCGTCGGCCGCTCATGCACACTAACAACGAGCGTATCACCATCACGTTGCAACGCTACATCTGTGAAAAATCCGGTTTGATACAAGGCACGAATCACCTCGGCAAATTGCTCTTGGCTCAGCTGCTGACCGAGATGCACGGGTAAATAATCCAATATGGTATCGAGTTGAATACGTGTATTACCTTGCACACGAATTTCATTGATAGTGAAACGTGCATCGGCTCGCGCAATGCCTGCCATCACGATGAGCAGACTCAACATAAACAACATAAGCAACATGCGTACGGGGTGACACACGAACCGTTTTCCTTTGGGTAATTATGAATCAATCGTATAAACCTAGGACGGTAGCGTACCCTACCCACGCACGCAGCACAAGCACTTGACCAGAGAATATCAACACCAACCAGAACCTGCATCGTGCGGCAGCGCGTGCAATGCGGAATGGGTTGAAATAAACCGTAACTATTCAGCAAAATGCTGGATGGTTACCCTTAATGTGGCGCCTAGCCCAGTAAAACTAGGCTGGCGCTCAAGGGGAGAATCCCCATCGCGTAAAAAAACACCCCGTTCCAAGCCCACACACCATCTTGATTTTGCTAAATAGTGACTAGATTTCTTTCTTCAGATTTAGGCGCAACGCCAGCTATGCTTACTACGCGTTACCCAGGCTAAATCTACTGCCTGGCAACACCCATAGAACTGTTATCGTATACGCAACACAGAGACACTGCATTATTTGCAACGACAACAACAGATGCTGCCATGCATCTCACACATCACGGCAGCACGATCGCTACACTCAGCAACCCATGAGAAAATTGTGCGAACACAGCGGCGTGTGGTTATACCGCCCGTACCTCAAGAGGCGAATTTTGAGGGTGGAATCGCGCGGTATATCCTGTTCGGCACAAAGTATGTGTGCACGGTCACCCAAGGATCGATACGCGATTCTCCCCTTTGGAAACCCCATCGCGTAGAGAGCACGTCACAATGCAAAAATCGCATTTTGACGTGTAATGGGTATATAATCACCCACCATGGATGATCATGCTGAATGGAGATAGCACATGCCTAGCGTTACTTTCCGCGATTACGCCACACTGAGTTTATCCCGTTTAACCACTAACGTGCCTGAGGGTTGGACACGCTTCGCGACCGACACCCAACAGGGATTCAACGCCACGGCCTACGTCAATACGACGGATACCTTAATCATCGCGTACACCGGTCCTGCTGTCAGCGAACCACTACCCGCGTGGCTAAATAGCGCACGTGACGCTTATCTCGCCCTGCGACCTTTCATAGACGGGCTGCTGCGGACCCAACCCAACCGTTCAATCGCCTTTACCGGTTTTGAACTCGGTGGCGTCATCGCTGAAGTGGCCGCGAGTGAGTTTGCCGTTCCTGCCGTCAGCTTCAATAGCCCGGGCGCATTGAGTATTATCCAAGGCTTGGGCTTACCTGCCGATCCTGTGCACGCCATACGTTTTATTTACGCCACACCCAATGCCGTGGAGCAACTCGGTAACCCGTACGCGACAACCTACGCGCTATACCCTGCCTACACAAACGTCACCGACATCGCACGCATGCAATCCACGTTTAACAGCTTTGACCCAACAACGGGTAATCCCTATGCGTTTCGCCAACAACAAACCAACAGCACCGTAGCTATCATCCAGCAACCACCGTATGCCATCATCGATGACGACGCTACTGCAAAACATGTTTATATGCAGGGTCATGTCAACATGACTACACTGAGTACCAACACCTATCATATTACTGTTGGCAGCATCGTCTCTTTACACGCGCAAACGAGTACGCCACAAGACTTAAGTCATCATTTGCTGATCAGTGGCGTCCCTACCTTGGGTGAGTTCGCAATCAGCGGTATCACCACCGCTAATGCTGACGGTAGTTACACCGTCAATACACTGCCCTTCGCAACCACACTGCAGGGCAATCCAGCCACTTCACTCCGTATGACGGTGGCCACGCAACCACCCACGATCATCGATACTAATTTCCTGCCTGCCGCGACTGTTCTCATTGATGCACCACAGCCCATTGTCACTGTGCCCGCGCGCAACACACCGTATCATCTTGCACTAGCTAACAGTGTAAGTGACACGGCAAACACGGCGCGAACGCATGTGTTGTTGACGGGAAGTGAAGGTCATGTGATCTATTCGCAACAGCAGGCGAGTCTAAATTTCACGGCAACAGACGCACCTGCATCTAGCCTAGAATGCGCGATAGCAGAAAACAACTTGTTAAACAGAGTGGCCCTTGTGTGCGTTGTGCAAATCACCCAAGTGATCCAGCTCGTCTCCTGGCAAGCAACGGCCGTAATCAACACCAAAATCATCGCCCAGCCCGGCACAACTTATAAACTAGATTCCTTACACGCCGCAGCCGTCAATACCGATCGTATCGCCGTTGCCTGGCAACAGTATGATCCTGACACCGATGTTCCTGTCACTCACATTGCCGTGTGTGCTGCTACAAACAATAGTGTTATCGCATACTATCAACGCACCAGTTTAGCGCGCGACGAAAGTCAATTACGTTTCGCTAGCATGCTTAATCGCATAGTCTGGGGGCACACCGTCTTGGTAGGTGGCTTTTTCTCCGCGATAGAAGCCGCATTACTCGACGCGAATACACAAGCCGTCAGTGATTTGTCGATTACCGACACTGCCTTCTTCAAGCAATTACTCGGCATTGGACATAGCGCGAACCATATCGCCATCGCCGCCAAAATCAATGCCGCGCCACGCTTATTTTTTTTTGATGCACATGGCTTGCTTGCACACAGCAACCTTGACTTACCCACCGACCTCAATAATCTGTACCCTGTACAGATAAAACCGCTAGCGGATAAGGGTTATGTCATCCTCTACGTCAACAATGATAATTGTCCCGTATTACACATCAACGATGCCACGCATAAGTCGGTGTTTAGCACAACGTTAGCAACAACGCCTTTGTCTAGCAAAAGTCTGGATCTAGGTCTCACTCAATTGGCGGGTGGCAATCTGAATCTCGCCTACGCGACGCAAAATGCCACTACAACCACTGAAACAATCTATTATCTGACGGTGTGGAGCGATAATAATCCGTATCTCTCGGCGATTCCCCATCCTGCCGACATTACGCCGCCACCACCCGTCATCGTGGTGCTACCTTCGACCACGACAACGCCCTCAGCACACAGCAGTCCTTCTGCGTCACTGACCGCGTTACCGGTACTAGCCAGCAGTGTATCGCGCACGCAAACCCCCAGTGTAACACCGATCGCTGCATCGACTAACCCAAGCGCTGAGCCTACACCATCAGCGTCTACAAGTGTGCTGACCGATGACATCCCCGATACTACGGAGACGAATGCTAGGAACAAATCCAAAAAAAGTAATCTCTGGGTAATAGGCGTAGCTGTAGGTGCGGGAGGCGGCGCTACACTGTTCGTTCTGGGCGGCAAACACCTTATCAAAAAACTGCTAAAACCATCCCGCCATACACGCTTACCAGACACTGGCCCACACAACGACCCTCGTGATATACCACAAGCACTGCGCCGCACCACTGTAGCACCTCGATCCGAACTGTGTAATACAACTTACGTGCAATTAGAGATGACGCAAGGTCCCCTTACTAGAACAGGACAAGCTACCGTATTGCGCATGCGCCCTGCAGCAATGCAACACACCACCCTTGTGGTGCCAGATGAAGAAACGCCACTTGTTGTAAATCCACTACTTCCCTCATGGCCCGCCTTGTTTGCCTTGCTGCGCCAAGCAGACGATGATGCAGCGACGATACATAGACTGCAACAACTCATCCGCTTATTGGAACAAACACCCGATATCACACTAACACCCGAACAACGTGCCCTCTTAAATGCACGCCTTAGCAGGGTACAAGCACAACTCACACCGGCACAGCAGATGCTGCTGACAAATTACTTAACACACAATATACCTGTCGCACAACGTTCTACCGTCAACACAGCACTGCAATCCAGTGTGCAAAACGCCCCAGCAAACCGTACGCGTTACACGGCAGAGGAAGCCACAGCCTTGTTTGAGTATCTACAGCGTCAGGTGCCGGGAATAAGCCAGACTGTTTTCCCCGACAGTGATGATGAAGCAACATCTTTGAGCGAAGATGTGTCAGACCTCGAAGCAGGACCGTCGGACGCTACCGAATATCATCCGTCGCTCAGCCCACAGCAAATTTTAAATATCCTCACTCATGGTATGGCGGATATTCCGCAAGACTTGCACGATACCCTATTACTATTGCAACAGCATGCACGTACGGAAGGTCTGTCATTGACACGGTATTTGAAAAAACTGCGCCAGCAACAGCCTCCTGTGCAGTCAGCAGAAACCCCATTGGTCACAACACTGCAAACTTCGCTGCATCCCACAGAACAATTGCAACGCATACCCGCTGCCGCCTTACCCAATTATCAAGGTTACACCACTGACGAGGCCGCTGCCTTATTCGAATACTTTAGGCAGAACGCGATGACACCGCAAGGAGAAGAAATCTTCGCGAATTGGCCAGACAGCGACGATGAAATAACGTCTATCGAAGGGGATGAACCAGACAACGCACACCACAGTCCCGCACTCACCCTACAAGAAATTTTCAATATGCTCACTGTGGGCATGACCAATGTACCTGAGGATTTATTGGAAACCTTACGCACGCTGCAACAACACGCACGCGCGGCCGGCCTATCACTGCCACGCTACTTGAAAAGTTTAAAATTGCAGCAACAACGACCTGATACACCCACAGAAACAACACCCAGAGATAATACGCTGGTTACGCTAACACGGTCCTCTCATACCCCAGCGCAACACATCCCTACCTTAAGATTGCAACCACCACCGGTCACCACGGTACCGCGCTACACGGGCTACACCAGTGAGGAGGCTACTGCATTATTCGAATACTTAGAACGGCAAAACTTATTGCCTGAATTAGACGAGGCGCTTGCCGAGCTACCTGACCGTGAAGATGAAGTAGGCACAGAGCGTGAATTGGAAGATACGCATGAACCGTATCAACCCACGCTTACCGTACAACAAATCTTTAATATCCTGACAGCAGGCATAGAGGGTATTCCGCCGGAGCTACATTTTAATTTGCTGTCACTGCAACAACAAGCCAATGAACAAGGCATATCATTTGCGCGCTACTTGAGAGACTTGCGCGAACAGCAGGAACAACCCTTTCTCACTGACGAACAAGAAGACGAACTTGCAGAAGCCGAGTATGTGCGGTGGTTACTGCGTCAATTAAGGCTAAATCCCAACGACCAAGAGGCATTAGCAAATCTCAATGCACTGCTAGATCACACTGATCTGCAACTGAATTCAGGCGACGTCGTAAGTGATACCGAAGAAGAAGAATCCGTAAGCACCTTAGAAACCCTACTGGATTCGGCACGCACTTTAGACGAACTCGACGATGTGTTGCTCGCTACAATCGATGCACGGCGCCGGCGGCGCTCGCAGATTCAGCCTAACCTAGAACCAATATCAACAAACACAGCCAATAGCGCAACTAACCAAGCACCCGCGCTTGCACCCCCACCGTTACCGCGCAGAGTAGGCAGCCGCATCGTTCAGGCTAACACAGCAACAAGCACAAGCGACGATGTAACCACCGAACATCGCACTGCCGCGCCCGCAGCACCGCGCAGACGCGCAAGCGGCATAATCCAGACCACAACAGATGCTACGACGGTAAATGCGTTAACAGAATTTAGTTTAGGCACCAGAACGCGCTTAGGTAATAGGGTACGCGTCCCCATCCCAAATAACCCACCGTCTGAAACTAACCTTCCTGCACCCTCACCCAGTCCGCGCGTCACCCTACTTTCCATGCCTACACCCACGACGAGCACGACAAAAGAACTGAGCGCCACAGCACAACCCGCGCAAGCTACGCCACGCGCGGCAGCACTGCCTACACCCACACCGACGCCAAGTACAGTAGAGGACACTACGACACAACAGTTGCGTGATCCCGCTTATTATCCCGGCGATCTTTCCGGTAATCTTGCGCTGCTTGCCTGTAGTTGGCAGATACTGAAGACGGCTTACAGCACATTGACACGCCCCTGGCAAATACCCCAGCCGTTGCGCGATGAGCGCTGGTTGATGGCATTAGCCAACGGTTTGAGCCATATCGCACGGCGCACAACGAAAGAGGATTCTCTTGCGCTGCATAAAATAATGAATGCGTTGCACAAAGTGCTGAACGTACTCACGCGAGAAAACGCTGATCAAGAAATAACGATCAGCGCAATACAACAGCGTTTATACAGGTATTTAAAACAACCTCACCACAACAGTGCATCGCACTCGTCTGCACAATTGCAGCAACTGGGGCGCGATTTGACAGACAGCGACTATGCGCTGGCACAGGTATGGGCGGTACAGCTCTATCCCGCCTTACACCAACTCGCCATGCACTTATCCCAGCATGCGTATCCCAGTGTGTTGGACCAACACGGCGATACGCTAGTGATGCTATTTCGCGATCTCGAACTCATCCAAGAGCATGACTCTAAGGATTTAATCCTATTAGAGAAAATCTCTTACTGCGAACTACTAGGCAGCATAGAAACACGCCTACACCAACTCACCTTGGCATTAAATAAAAGCATAAAAGAGGCTGCAATACGCGAGTGGCGTTACCCCAGTGATGACCCGGATTTATGCGATTTTAACTATAACGCATATCTCTCTGATACCCTGCCACCCTCCCAGCAAGAAACGGTCGATACCTTGGAGCAAGGCTGGCGCTTGTTACGTGATCGCTGGTATGGCACCACCCACAAGACCACGACTAATGCGTCACCCCAACTGTGTCGCCACCTCAATAAATTAGTCCAGCAACCGCACACCCAACAGCACACCTTCATTCTCCACGAATTGCACGACATCGTCTGTTGCCTGCTCAACAAAAAACAGCTGATGCAATTACGCAGAACTGCCGCCACTGGGTTTCACGCTAAGATTCATTATTTCATTCCGCATCTCAAAAAATTTGCGGCCAACGTACAAACCGAAAACACTAAGGCTTATCCGCATCTGGACAAGGATGCTATCCATTTTCTTTCGTATCGCTTACGCAAACTCAATCACCGCGTAGGCCAACTGGTTCACGCACCAGAAATACCACGCCACGCAGTGCGCGACCTACACGCATCTCTCTCATTCTGGCACAGCGCACCAACCTATCACCATCCCATCCAAGCAACAGCGTGCGCTGATGATAACACACAGACTCGCAACTGTAGCCGGCGTTGAAGTATGGTGGTGTCATATACCCATTCTACTTCAAAATACGATTTTGGCATTTTACCGTGTTCTTCTCGCGATGGGGTTCCCCAAGGGGCGAATCGCGATTCGCCCCTTGAGCACCAGCCCAGTTTTACTGGGTAGGCGTCAAATCCAGTGTAACTATTCAGCATTTTGCTGGATAGTTACAAGCAAACAACACAGCCGTCACTGATAATACCTCACCGTGTCATTCAGCGCGTAACGAAGAATCTCATAAAAAAATGTCATCCCGAGTGTAACGAGGGATCTCGTTCAGGTAGCACATACCCACTAATAGCACCATGCAACCATCACGAGATCCCTCCATCGCGTTGCGATGTTCGGGATGACACCCATTAGAAAGATCCCTCACTCTGTTCGGGATGACACATCATAGTGTCACTCAGAGCTGACACATCCCCACGAAATTTAAAAGTATCCGTTTGGAATGAAAATAATGATGTTGCGGTATGGGGGATGGCAGCTACGCCCCAAATATTTCTTGCCAATTACCCAGAATCGTATACGAGGAAAAAGTAACGGCAATTGCCTTGAGATGTTCGGTCGCACCCGACGGCGGTGCCACACGCGTCCATGCCGTGCCGTTCCAATGCGCCATATCACCACCGTCAGCAACCGCCCACACATTATTGGTGGCAAACATCGCCACCTCATTGAGATGTCCCATGCCGCTGGTATTCTTGTCGGTCCATACGCCATTCTGATAACGCGCCGCACGATCGCTCTGACCCACAATCCACCCTTCATCGGCGATGCCATCACCCGTGGTATCTAGCATCGCCACACCACGCCACTGCGCACCACCGGCGATTCCGGGTTGCGGCGATAATTGGCTCCAGCTGCTACCATTCCAGCGATAAATGTCACCGGCGTTACCCACAGCCCAGCCATCCTGCGTCGATACCATCACTAGGTTTTGTAAATCATTACCACCGACATGTACCTCGGTCCAGCTACTACCGTTAAAGCGCAAAATATACGCGTTTTGTCCGACTGCAAAACCAAAATCACCCACACCATCACCATTACTATCGAGCACCTGCACACCTCTCAAATCGCGTCCCGCTGCACCCGTAGGAATGGAAATACTACTGCAACTGTTACCGCCCGGCCCTAATAAACACCATTGACTGCCATTCCAACGCAAAATAGTGTAGTTATTCGCGCCCGTGTTATAACGATTGCCTACCGCCCAGGCTTCGTTTATCGATACCGCTGATACATTTTGCAAATCACGCACATAATTACTATTAACTACCGTCGGTAAACCGCTACTTGCTGCCCAGCTGCTGCCGTTCCAACGAATAATATTAAACCGTGTAGGACCACTTAATGATTTACCCACTGCCCACGCATTATTAGCATCCAGCACATCCACGTCGTGTAAGTTATCATTGGTCGCCGCCGCAGTTTGATAATTCCACACATTGGTCGTCGGGCTATTCCAACGCACCACACGATTAGTGCTACTTACTTTGTGCCCTACCACCCAACCATCTTGTATAGGCACACTGTACGCGACACTAAAATTAATTTGACGCTTGGCAAATGGCGTCGTGAAATTTTTAACGGCGCCCGTTGAACTTAGATCACATTGGTTTTGCTGCAATGCCTTACCTATCGTATAGGCTGCGGCCTGCGTACCGCGCAGACCACGCGACAAACCCGTGAAACTAGTGGCAGTTTTTGCCGTGTAACCCACGATTTCGCTGCCCACCACTAACCAACCACTGTTGGCATAATTCGTCGTGCTGTTCACGGTGAAGGTGGTCGCCGCCGCGGTCGCAGCTGCAGTCAAGGTAGCCGCGCTACTCGCGTACATACCGCCACTGGGATGACGATTCACGACGGTGAACTGCGCAATACTACTGCCCAAGGTTGCATTCGTCATCACTGCCGCACCGGTAATGGCATTGCTATCACTGTTGAGGCACGATAAGCGTAGACTCGCATTACTGGTCAGCAAGCGATTACCTGCACGCTCCATGCCAGCATGCGCCGCGAGCAAGGCTTGCTGCGCGGCAATATCCGTCGTAGTAGCGATGACTTCGGTGTTATACGAAGACACGGCACTCGTCGCCAAAAATCCCACCAATAAAATCAGTAAAATCGCCACTAAACTAAAAAAACCTTGTTGCTTACGCATCACACATTCCTCAGATAGATACTCGTTCGTGTCGTGTTCAGGTAATTAGTGCCAAACCGCGAAGGATAATTAATCGTTAGTTGGATGGTAATGTAATAAACCTGGCTGACAGTCAACGCCGTAGTGACTGCATCTTTTTGTAAATACGTCAAGGTCAAGCCATTGGATACCAACAACTGCGCCAACACTTGCGCTGCATTCGTATTTTTCTTGCGTAACAAGTCCGTGCCGCTCACTGAATACGTAATCGTATCCCCATTGCTGTCAATAAAACTCAAGCCATTAGTCGCTAGGGTGAGCAACTTCCCTGGCATCACATCGCGTAAATCACGCGTCATGCGACCTAATGCCAAGCGCGCTTGCACACTGCCTTCCGTCAGTTCTTGACCTTGCAAATAGGCACGAAATCCGGTACTCAATAGCGTCGTGCCCAGCGCAGACAATACACCCAATAGCATGATGGTAATCACCAGTTCCAACAGTGTAAATCCAGCCTGTGCTAACGACGTGGGTGCCTTCATCAATAATTTCCCACTAAGGTGCTTAAGGTGACTGTTGTGCCGTTCGGCGAACGGCCGGTTACCGTGATCACCGCTTCATTGGCAGAGCTAGCCAGCGGTAAGGCAGTGGGCGCCACACGCGTGGAGGCTGTACAAATACTCGCGACCGCCCCGCCGCTATCACATGGATCTAAAAACTGACTGAAACCACGCGCTGCGCGTTGGCCTAAAATAAATTCCATCCGTGCCTGTGCAATCTCTCCGGCCATTTCTAATTGTGCAGGCGCTTGCGCGCGTAACAGTATCTGACGGTATGCAAGAAAAAATACGTTAGTTAGCACGGCAATAATTGCGATGAATAACACTAATTCCAGCAGGGTAAAACCACGACATTTTCCCATCGCATCATCCACTCAATCGAGAACTGACCACACCGGTGTCCGCACTCACCGATAGCACACGCACGTAGCTAGCACTGGCATTAGTCACCACAATGGCTTGTGTGCTACTCGTGGAAGAGGCGTCGGCATGTGGAATTCCTTTGCCATCAAACGCTATGTAATTATTTGGCATGAGCACAGAATTCCACGTCAGTAATATATCGCCCGGTAAGTTAACGCGCGCAGTACCCACGGCCGGATGTGCAATCGCATTGCCGCTGTTGT
This sequence comes from uncultured Gammaproteobacteria bacterium, assembly GCA_964646995.1. Taxonomy (GTDB): domain Bacteria; phylum Pseudomonadota; class Gammaproteobacteria; order CAZYIF01; family CAZYIF01; genus CAZYIF01. The sequence continues at coordinate 46,299 of CAZYIF010000011.1, read as the reverse complement.
CACTGATCCAATAACTGGTTGATAGCAAATTAACACGGTACCTTACATTTTTCGCCATCGCTAGCGCCTGTGTGTAACGCAAATCCCGCCGTAACTGTTCCGCAATGGCGTCATATCGACTCGGATTGGTCGACCATTTAGTAAGAACAGCGGTGGAGATAAGGCCGAGGACAGCCAGCACTATCAGTAATTCAACCAAGGTAAATCCAGCCGCTGCTTTGGTTCGCACTGTTATCTTAGACATGCATGAGCCCACCACACGGCACTAAGCCTGTTATTGCTCTGTGCATCAACATGACACCAGCCTTAGTCCATCAGGACCTATCTGTCTATACCCATTCCACTTCAAAATGCGATTTTTGCATGTTGAAGTACTCTCTACGCGATGGGGTTTCCCAAGGGGAGAATCGCGTATCGATCCTTGGGTGAGCGAGCGAAAATTTACTTTTCGTAGGTCTAGAAACAGGACATACCGCGCGACTTACCTATCAACGTTCGCATCTTGAAGTACGAGCGGTATATATGCCTCTAGCGCATGAAATCTGCTGGAGGCATATGAGAGACAAAGCACTGCGTTCTTTGCTAATCCTACTTACGAACAACTACTCGCACCGATAGCGATGAACGAGGTTGAATTGCCTTGCGGATCAACCAGGGTACACGTTCCCGATGCGCCATTCGTCAACGCCTGGCTTGATAGCAGGTTATACGAACCAGCCGTTGCGCTACCTACATCCGCAACCACAGCCACCGTGCCAAGGCCTGTCACCATGGGTGATAACGCCCCGCAAGTAGTCACTGCAGTGGCACCGCCACCCGTGACTAAACAACTGGCGTAATTGATTGCACTCGCGGAAGAAAAAGACGCCGCTACTGCGCTTAATCGTGCCGTTCTGGCTTGTGCGCGCAGATCAGTAAACATGGGTATCGCAACCGCCGCTAAAATACTGAGAATCGCAATAACGATCACTAACTCTACTAATGTAAAACCACCTTGTCGTTTGTTATACATAACCCTCTCCCTTAGGTCGCTTCATTGTACGTCGCTGTGTAATGTAAAACGTTTCAGGGGGCATTTCAACTAGAATATATCCATTCCATTTGAAAATGTGCTTTTGCATTTTGCAGTGTCCTTCTCGCGATTAGGTTGCCCTTGGATGACCGAGCGGAAATTTATTTTACGTAGGCCTAGAAACAGAGTATACCGCGCGATTGTTCCATGAAAATTCGCTTCTGGAAGTGCTAGCGGTATATTCAACCAGATCAGGGTGTTGTAACTCTGCTGGAAAACACAGTGTACCCACGAGCAGTCAGATGCATCTTTTTTCACTCTAAACTACAACAAAGAGCGCACTGCGCTCTTTGCTCTTTGCTGAGAACCGTTACGAACAACTACTTGCACCGATAGCTGTAAACGAAGTTGAACTGCCTTGTGGATCAATCAGGGTACACGTACCCGCGGTACCATTCGTCAACGTCTGACTTGATAGCAGATTATACGAACCACTCACTGCGGCACCCGCATTAGCGACAACAGACACCGTGCCTATACCCGTCACCATTGCTGATAAAGCGCCACACGTCGTCGCTGGGGTAGCACCACCACCCGTGACTAAACAACTGGCGTAATTGACTGCACTCGCAGAGGAAAAAGACCCCGCTACTGCAGCTAATCGTGCCGTTCTGGCTTGTGTGCGTAAATCACTAAACATGGGTATGGCAACGGCCGCTAGAATACTGAGAATCGCAATCACTATCACGAGTTCTATTAACGTAAAACCACCTTGTTGCTTGTTATACATAACTTGCTCCTTTAAACTGAACTCACCCTATCACAATTTATTAAGACGAGCGCACTGCGCTCTTTGCTGCTAAGCGTTACGAACAACTGCTCGCACCAATAGCCGAAAATGTAGTTGAACTGCCTTGTGGATCAAACAGGGTACACGTACCTGCTGCACCATTCGTCAAGAGCTCGCTTGATTTCAGATTATATGAACCGGCCGTTGGCGTAGCGCCAGATATTACTGTCACCGTACCGATACCCGTCACCATCGTCGACAAAGCGCCACAATTAGCAACGGCGGTGGCACCACCACCCGTGACTAAACAACTGGCGTAATTGACTGCACTCGCAGAGGAAAAAGACCCCGCTACTGCAGCTAATCGTGCCGTTCTGGCTTGTGTGCGTAAATCACTAAACATGGGTATGGCAACGGCCGCTAGAATACTGAGAATCGCAATCACTATCACGAGTTCTATTAACGTAAAACCACCTTGTTGCTTGTTATACATAACCCTCTCCCTTAGGCTAACTTACTCTGAGACTATTCAGTAAAATGTTGAATGCTTACCTCACTGCACGCAGTGCGTGACAATGTAAAACGTTTCATTAGGTATTTCAACTATAATCTTCATCACGCCACACCATAGAGTAGAAAATAACACGTAACTATTCAGCAAAAATACTGCGTGTTAATACACAGTGCAGCAAAAAAGCGCCCAAGGGTATCATTCGGAGATTCCTCCATCGCGCTGCGATGTTCGGGATGACGGCAATGAATATTGCTACTTGATTAGCCGAAATGCCGCAACAACGCACAGTAAAATAATCCCACCCTCATTACGTGCCTACTTGTACCAACCGCGACATACTCCACATCGGCATAAACACGCCCAACGCTAAGATCAATACCATCACACCAATGCACATTAACAACAGAGGTTCCATGGCATCGCTCAGCCGCTTTAAACCAAATACCACTTCACGTTCATAAAATTCACCAATCTGCTCCAACATATCATCCAACGTACCGGCTTCTTCGCCGACGGTTAACATTTGTAATACCAAAAGGGGGAAAATACCGCTCCTTTTTGCCACCACCGACAGACTCTCACCTCTCGCCAGCTCTTGCCGCATCGTCATTAACTCCTGCTTGAGGTAATCATTACCTAAGGCGCCGGCAACTAATTCTAATCCGCGGTGGATGGGAATGTTGGTACGAATAACCATTGCAAAGGAACGTGCAAAACGTGCGAATAGAATTTTATTAATGAGCGGACCTATCACCGGAAAACGCAATTGCAACTTATGCCATCGGTAACGTCCACGCGGCGTACGCATGTAACGCATCACGGCTGCCACCGCCACCACCACCACGATAGATAACCACCACCCTTGCTGACAAATCACATCGGATAGCCCCATCAACACCCGTGTTGCTAGCGGTAATTTTGCTTGATAGTTGTCGAATAACTTGGCGAACGCAGGGATCATGACCACCATCACGACTATCATCGCACCAATAATACCAACAGTGACAATCAATGGATAACGCAACACGGCCTTTAATTGCTTAAAGGTAGTGTCTTCTAATTCAAAATAATTGGCTAATTGCAAAAAAGTTTGTTCCAAATGACCGGCTGTCTCACCCACATAAATCAAATTAGTAAACAATTCTGAAAACACCTGAGGATGCTGCTTTAATGCCGTTGCTAGGCTATTGCCATCTTCTATATCTTTACTGGCTTGCATTAAGGCGTGCACCAACCACGGGTGATGCGCGGTTTGTGCAATACGTAGAAGGCTCGTCGACAACGGTACACCTGCCTTATACAAGGTATACATTTGCCGAGCAAATGTCGCAATTAAATCACGCGAGGGGGGACGCACAAAAAGATTTTTGTTGAAATTAAACCACGTGCTGCGCTGGCGTGTTTGCCAAATTTCTACGGGCACAATGCCCTGGGCAAAGAGATGTTCCGCGACCAGATCAGCGGAAACCCTTTCGACACTCCCTTTCACCGCATCACCCGCACGGTCGCGCCCGCGGTAAGCAAACACTGGCATGACTATATACCCCTCGTTATGCTTGCACGATCAGATCGGTTAAGTCTTCTGCGACACGCATGGCTTCCTGTAAACTGGTGATACCCTGCATTGCTAACGTCAATGCACTTTCACCCAACGAATCTTTTCCCTTAATCTCGGCAACCGCTTGCGTAAACGCACCCACATCATTGCGCCGTAAGGCATCCATCATGTATCTATTCATGAGCAGTAAATCAAATACGCCTTGTCTACCTAAATACCCGGTATGATTACAATGGTTGCACCCCTTGCCACAATAAAATGTACTGTGACGCCTGTCAGCACCCATCTCAGCTAACCAACTGAGTTCGGCTTCGTTACACTGATACACTGTCTTACACGTGGTACAAATACGGCGTAACAATCGCTGTGCCAGTACGCCGCGTAACGCAATAGCAACCAGATAACTCTCCACCCCCATGTCGATTAAACGCACCGCACTACTCAAAACATCGTTAGTATGCAAGGTCGCTAACACTAAGTGTCCCGTCATGGCGGCACGCAAGGCGATTTCCGTGGACTCCTGATCGCGCAACTCACCCACCATGATAATATCCGGATCATGACGTAACATGGAGCGTAATACTTTAGCAAAGGTAAGACCTACTTTCGTATTAATTTGTACTTGGCAAATCCGCGACAAGCGATATTCCACGGGATCTTCCACGGTAACTATTTTGACTTCCGGCACGTTCAATTCTTGCAATATGCTATACAGCGTCGTCGTCTTACCACTACCCGTTGGCCCCGTCACTAAAAACATGCCGTGGGAACGCTTCATTAATTTGCGTACCCCTTGTAACACGAGCGGTGGCATCGCCAAATTATCTAACTCACTACGCTCATCCGCAGGACGCAAAATACGCATCACCACTGATTCGCCAAAGCTCACCGGCATCGTTGCCAAACGAATATCTAGTTCTTGTTGATGTATCGTCACCTGAAAACGACCGTCTTGCGGTAAACGCTTATCAGCAATATCTAAGCTTGCCATTAACTTTAAGCGCTGCGTCAACGCAGTCACCACATGACGTTCATTCACCATCCGTTCTTGTAATACGCCATCGACACGTAGGCGAATTAATAGTGCATTTTCGCTCGGTTCAATATGAATATCAGATGCATGCAAACGTACAGCTTCTTCGAGCAGAGACTGTAATAATTTCGCGACTGGCGCATCGGTTTCACCCAGCTCTTGCAATACATCAATGGTGCTGGCCGTGCCTGCTAAAGCAACCGATAACTCGCCCGCAAAACGACTGATGTCTTCACCGTAGTCATAAAATACATCGTATAAATGCAACAGTACATTTTCTTGGACTAGGGCCAATTGCACTGGACTACCCAGTAAACGGCTGATCTCATCCACCGCAAATATATTTTGTGGATCGGCCATGCCAATCAGTAAACCACTGGCCGTTTCATTTAAGACTAAGGCACGAAAACGACGCGCATGAATTTCTGCCAAACGATGCACTAGTTCCGGTTTACACGAATAGACGGTCAAGTCAACAAAGGCAATTTGCAATTGCGCCGCTAGTTCTTGCAATAGCGTGATTTCATCAATAAAACCCAGATCAACTAATACGGTGCCTAGCTTAGCGCCGCTTTGTTGCTGCTCAGCAACAGCCAATTCTAACTGCTGCGCCGAGATTAATTGACGACGCAACAGCAAATCGCCTATACGTACCTTCTCCGCTTGCACAGCTAGCCCCCTAACACAGACAAACGTTTATGGATGTACAACTGCATTTGCGGCTGTAAATTCTCGCCAAGCTCGGCTTTTTTATAGGCTTCCACGGCTTGTTGCGGTTGCTCGGTTATCTCCAAGGCAATGGCTAAACCTAACCACCACACTGCGTTAGCAGGTTGCAATTGTAACAATGCGCTGTAGACATTAGCCGCTTTAGCATATTGGCGTTGATGTTCATACACCGCAGCCAATAATGCATAATAATTCGTGTGACTCGCCATCTCAGGCTGCGCAATCAATAAAGTCTCTAACGCCAATGGATATTGATTTCGACCCACGTAAACATGCGCTAATAATTCTAAGTAAGGCGCATGCCCAGGCGCCAATTCCAAGCCATATTTTAGTAACGCCTCGGCTTGTTTATCCTGTCCTTGACCGAGCAAACATTCCACTAACATTTGACGACTGGCTTGGTGCAAGGGAAACGCACTCACAATACGCTGTAACTCGTCTATTGTCGCTTGCGGTTCATCTTGCGCAAAGGTTTCTAACACGTGTTGATAACGTTCTTCTGCCTGCTGCATGGTATTCAACACCACAGGGGTTTTACGTAAGACACCCTCCGGTGGCAATAGCGCTGTCGAGGCGTCAATCGGTATTGCTGCCGCCGTTGCGATTGTTCCGTCTGCCGCCGTTGCAGCGACTACGCCCTCTGCCATCGCCGTAGCGACTGTTGCTTCTGCCGCCGCAGGCTCTGGCTCTGCCACCGGCGCTAATCCTTTGACCGGGGTTAATGACATCACCGGTAATGAGGTATTGGTCGGTACGGGACTTGCCACTGCCTGTGCCGGCTGTTGACGTGCGGGTGCCGCCTGCGCCACGGTCGGCACCTTCGCCTGTTGCGTCATCTGCTGCGCTGCCGGAGACGTACGTCCCCAGTGCGCACCTAACCATACACACAGTAACAACGCACACAGCAGTAACGCAGCTAGCGCGTAATACCCGTTATACCCAACACGCTCTGGCGCAGTAACGCGTACCCCTGCTAATAACTCAGCACCCGACATCACTTCAGGTGCGCGACGTCGCTCTAAATCTTTGAGCATGTCATTAATTACGCTCATCTCAATTCCTCTGTCACTGTTTTAGTGGAATGTGCGGATACGTCATGCCACTGTTTATACCGAATCACCACGCTGGTGGCCGCAAGTCCGACCAACACCCACAAGATGAATACCATCTTGTGCTGTGACCATGCAGACCCAGCCATCGAACGCTGAGTATCTCTACTGGCTTTGTGTATACAACGCCAGGTGATCTGTTGTATCCCTCGTCCATAGGCTACGAGCAGCGCTTTATGACAGAGAATATTGATGAGTCGGGGTATACCACCACTTTTGCGGTACAACAAATGCAATGCCCGCGGCGTAAATAGCTGTTGTTGGGTGTAACCTGCCACCGCGAGCCTGCGCATCACATAATGTTCTAAATCAGCCTCAACAATAGGAGATAACTGACAAGAAAATGTGATGCGTTGTTCCAACTGACGTAACGCGGCTTGTTGTAAACGCACATTCAGTTCGGGTTGTGCGAACAACACTACTTGCAATAATTTTTCACTCTCGGTTTCCAAATTAGTTAATAAACGAATAGCTTCTAAGCACTGATCCGTCAATATCTGTGCTTCATCCACCAATAGCACTACCTTTTTTTTCTGACCATGCAACACCAACAAGCGTTGCGTGAGTTGCTCTAAGCAGCTGCGTTTATCCGCCTGCGCATCAATCACCACACCGAGTTCTAACGCTAGGATGCGTTGTAAACCTTCACTAGCGAGGTTGGGGTCAGGACTGGGGATGTACGCAGTGACAAAATCATCACCCAACATAGTCAATAATTTACGACATAATAAGGTCTTACCTGAACCCACCTCACCCGTGACTTTGATAAACCCTTCACCACTGCGCAGGCTAATCAACAAGACATTTAACGCCTCTTGATGCCCGACCAAATCACAATAAAAGCCGGTGTTGGGCGTCAACGTAAACGGCAATTTATCCAGATTAAAATGTTGTAGATACATCTCATGCCATCCCTATCTTGAAAGAAAACACCGCGTTTTCAACGCAAACACACTATTTTTAAAGGAAAACCTCACCTGCTTGTGGATGAGATTTGTTCCTGTGAATGTTGCTGCATCGTCACTCTTTATCACTGTTTTTCGGTCCAAACGGGCTCACTTTCAGCCAGATCACTGAAAACATGAGGGCGACTGTCGCGACGCGCTGCATGATTCATATCGTTATAATTTTTCTGAATATCACGCAGGTTGCTCGACCACGCATTACCTTCTATCACAATCGGCCGTAATAAGATGACTAACTCTGATTTTTCCAAGTTACGCTGGGTATTCCTAAACGCGGCGCCTAATATCGGTAGTCGACTCAGTATCGGTGTACCTTGTGTCGTATCCGCACGCAAGTTTTTCATCAAGCCACCTATCACGACGACTTGACCGTTCTTCGCACGCACAATGCTGTCGGATTCACGAATATCGCGCCGTGGTGCAGGCAAAGTAATTTTATTATTATCCACCGTCACCTCCTTATTTTCCTGTACCACTGTGCTAATACTGGGATGGATATGTAATGTGACATCACCTTCTGCATCGATTTGTGGTGTAACATCCAACGCGATACCGGAAAAGAACGGTTGTAAACTCACATTACGGGTAGTGTCCGCCGTGTTGCCGACCGTGGGAATAATACCGCTGCTAATACCCGTGACGAAATACTCGTCTAATCCGACTTTAATCACCGCTTTCTGATTATTGATGGTAGAAATCCGTGGATTAGATAGCACTTGTACATTACCTTGTCCCGACAACAACTTGATGACGGTTGAAAACGCCGCACCACTGTGCGCGGCTAGGCTACTACCCGATACACTTTTCAGGGGAAATACATTACCAAAAGCGCCGTCCACATCACTGGGACTACTGCCACCTTGTCCTTGCTGAAAACCTAAAATAGACCAATTAATTCCCGATTGAAATGCATTGTTCAGCTTAATTTCTAAAATTTTTGCTTCTAAAATCACTTGCCTATTCATACTATTTTGAATCGCGTATAAATAATCACGTACACTCGTCAAGGTACGCGTGTCGGCACGCACCACCACAGCACCCGCCTGCGGTTGTACCACAAACGAATAACCATTTTTCTTGCCCACCAGTGTTTCTAAGGTGTTGGATAATTCCTTCCAAAAATCCGCTTCAGAGGAGGTGCTGACCGCACTACTACCATAGCCAGATGCATTGTTGAGGCTGTTGGCCATTTGATTATTCATGCCATTCATACCATTCATGCCGTTCATGCCACTCATGCCGTTCATGCCATTATTCGTTCCCCAACTGTTGTTATCGGGATAATAGCCATTACTACCTGAGCCATTACCCATGTTGCTGCCCATGTTATTGGGGCGTAATGTTTGCCCGTTACTGATGCTAGTTTCGGTTCTACCTTTGCGAGATACGTTGAGGTAATTGACGGAAAAAACCTGCGTTTGCAAACCATTCGGTAACACTTCGAAACCGTAAGCCGTCATACGATAACCGTAGCCATAAGTATCACGCACGGCCTGCAAGACTTCTTCGATAGTCACATTTTTCAAGTCCAAAGATATTTTGCCATTGACCGTCGGATCGACGACTACGCTGTAGGACGTGCCTTTGACTAAACCCATAAAAAAAGTCGATGCCGGTACATCTTGGACATTTAGATTAAAGCGCTGTTGCTGTTCTTGCTGCGCGCCACTGGGACCCAACTGACGTTGGGGTATCAACACGCTATCGATGGTATCGGGCAAATCCAACTGCCGTTGTTTTTTAGCCACCTGATCATTGGCACGTATCGCTTCGTTGAGACTAGTGCCTATCATGTGTGCCGTATCATTTTTCGGCTGCAACTGCTTTGCACAACCACCCATGAACATAACGACACATAAAATCCAGACTCCGTATTGCCTCTTCATAACCACTCAACTTCCTATTGCTCTGGTTGCATGTATGGGTTGTCTAATGTCCCTGGCTAAAATAGTTAAGGCAATATAACCCTTTTCCCCAACCAATTTCACCTGATTTTTACTGATGCTAACAACGCGATAACCGCGAAGCATATCACCCTCAACCAGATATTGCCCATCAATTAACGCATATTTTTTTTTATGGCTGTATTTGATCAACATTAATTTAAAATCCGTATTGACGCTAGACAATGGATTGACACCGTAATCCGGTGGACACGTCGGATCTCGCAGCATCACTTGCGCGTTTGCAGATAATGCCCAGCCTAATAAAACACTTACTAATAGATATCGCTTCATGGCACTACCCGGTAATCTGTTGCACAGGTGGTGCTGCAACCGTTGGTTGATGACTAATAAAGTAGACCCGCATCTTCACTAATGCATAGGGATATTGCGTCACTTTATAACTGAATTTATCCCAAAAGAAATTTGGCTTATTCGCTTCTAACAACTGTAAAAAGCGTAAAGTACTAAAATAATCCGCAATAAACGCAATCGCCACACCGTTACGGACTAAATCGTCGTACTCGCTCTTGTTTGCCGCGGATAATTGTTCATGCACTTGTGCTAACGGTTTAGGCGGCAGATCATACAAGCGTAACAAGGTAATGCCGTTGACCTGGCGCAACTTACTGCTAAATAAATGTAGCATTTCTTGCGTTGTCAACACATCAGCAACAATCAGTTTGTTACTTGCATTCAATAATGCAACCTCTTCATGCTCAGGTGTAAATGATCGATTAACATGCATACTCAAATCATGCTGTATTTGCTGCGTAATCGCTTGTGTCTGTGAAGAAAAATATTGCACTTGTTGTGATAGCTTGGCGATTCGTTCTGCTTTATCCACGCGCTGCACACGTAAATCTGCCTGCAAAGCGTAAAACCATACCCCACCCATCAACGCTGTGCTCACGCTTAACAATGCCACCCGCGTGCGTAAGCTGGATTTATTTATCCGTGTCACCCAACGATCGATAAGGACATTGATATCATTTATCATCACGGCCCTCTCTCGGAGTTTGCTGGGTACGCACGACAAAATCCACTTGATTTGCTACTTTGCTCGCACGTTTGATATCTAACATGCTAAAGCGCTTGTTCTTAAAGTAATGGGCACTAGACAGACGTTGCATATATTCCGTGACCGCATTGGAATCTTGTGCACCACCACGTAACACAATATTGGTATCCCCGGTATCGATATACAATTCACGTAACCAGACACCCTGCACCGCATACTGTGCTAGGTCAAGCAGATAGCCACCAAAACCATACATGTTGCTGCCAATTAAGCTACGTATGTGCTGTTGAATCTGTTGCCGACGCTGTAAGCGTTGTTGCAACACGTGTACTGCACGCATTAAATTTTCACTGCGTGCTTGCTTGGGTATAGTCACCTCTAAATTAATCACCTGTTTAGCAATGTTTTGCTGCTGTTGCTCTAAGAGTTGTAATTTTTCCGTGTCCCGCAAGAGTTGCACTTTGCTGTGCAATGAACAACACAACAACACAACGAGCAATCCACTCAGGCACCACGCGATGTGTTTAACCGATAGGAATAACGGCCGTGCCGTGGGTAATTGTGCGTAGAGATTAACTTGTGGTTTCACGATTGTTTACCTCATCGCGTAGTATGCCCCCTAACGCAAACAAACACGCTTGACTATTGTCTAGGGATAACTGCGGCGTTAACAATTTGTCACTCTTCAACAATTCTACCGGCATATCCAATAATGCTTGTAATTGCGCAATCGCTTGTTCGTGCAATTTATAGGTGGGCGCTAAAATAAGCTTTTGTGGCGCGTTTTGATGTAACTGACTGCGATAGTAGTCATAGCAACGTGTGATTTCTAACGCGAGAGTATCGTAACCACGCTGATTGAATTCACCGCCACGTGAGGAAGCGGCTATATCTGCAATATCCAAGGAAAAACGCCGTGAAAAATACAGTTCTTGCTGGCGCGAGATAATAAATTCACAACTCTGCGCTCCCAACGCTAACAGCGCAAGACCCAATGCTTCGTCGGCATACAGCCCCGCTATATTACGTAATGCCAACTCACTGATATCGATAATCTGCAACTGCAAACCACTCTTGTGAATTATCTCGATGCTGTGTTGCAAATAAGACTGCTGTGCAACTGTCACATACAGACCTTTGCGTTTTTGGCCTGCACCCAGCAGCGGGATCTCTAACACATCAATCACGGCATCCGCTAACGGAAAATCCAATAAATCTTTGATGCGCCACGCAACCGCTTGACGCAGTTCGTGTGCAGGCACCGGCAACGATTCTATTTGCAAAAATAAATGCTTGCTTGCAGGTAAGACCCACGTGCAAGGTACTTTTTTAAGTTGGTGTTGTGCGACAAATTTGTTTAACGTGGCCTGCAAATCGGTTTCTGCAAGATCAGGAAAAAATTGGCAGCGCGTGACATGCAATTCGCCATCGCCATCGCGCTTAGCATAGGCTACAGCCAAACCCGCTGCATCCCAATAAATAGCACACAATCCTTTTGCTTGTTGTGTAACTTTGCCAGTAAACAACATCTCACCCTTCCATGGTATTGCAAAGACCCAATCATAAATGGCCAAGCCGCAAAATACAAAGCGCAAAACACACAAACACTGTTTAAATGCATTTAATGACGTATATCGTGCAAATCCTGCGCGATAACTCGCGTTAAAGTCTGCTGTTGTTACGCATCGCGCAATTTAGCACCGACATCCTGATGCAATTGCGTCACGATAACATCACGCACCGCACACGCCTCTTGCATGGTTAAGGTACGTGTTTGTGCATTAAATAACAAATGTAACGCTAATGCCTTTTTACCCTCGCCTAACTGATTTGCACGATACAGATCGAACAACTGCACTTCTTGTAACAACAGGCCACCCGCGCGGCGAATCACCTGCACGATCTGCTGCATCGTGATCGTCTCCAACACCTCGATAGAAATATCCAAGGTAATGGAGGGGAAACGCCAAATGGGTTGCATCATCACCGCCGTCTCACGTGCAGCAAGCAAAACGTCCGCATCCAGTTCCAATGCCACGATGATGCGGTCCTCCACGCCAAATGCAAGTGCTACCTCGTCGTGCACTATGCCCACATAACCACATACCGTGCCACGCTGCGTAATCGCGGCACAAGCACCCGTGCGAAACATCGGCTGTGTGGCAGGCTCTAAGGTGAGGTGAGGCACACGCAACAGCGCACACGTCTCTTGTACGATGCCTGCTATATCGTAAAAATCAACCGCACGTGGCTCTGCATCGTGCCAAGAAGCAGGTTGCACCGCACCCGTCATCACCGCCGCTAAACGATACGGTTCGCTGGGTAATAACGGCGAATCACCGGCCACTTCAGGCAGAAAGACGCGTCCTATCTCAAACACATGGCACGCCTCAGCAAAGCGTAAATTAAATTGCACCGTTTGCAATAAGCCAGGCAACAGACTGCGCCGCAACACCGTGCGCTCTTCGCTGATCGGATTGAGTAAACATACATACGCGGGCGATTCTACCGGTTCCGTTGCAGCAACTAACAAGCGTGCCTCGACTTCCGGTGTCGTCATGCTATACGACAACACTTCTTGCAACCCACTCCTGACCCACGCATCGCGTAACTGTTCACGTGCCACTAACTCAGGCGCTAACAGTTGCTCCGTCAGTGCTTGACTGGGCAGGGTCGCCGGCAATTTGTCATAACCATACAACCGCGCGACTTCTTCTAACAAATCACAACTCTCTTGTATGTCTTCGCGCTGTGTGCCTATTTCTGCGCATAATACCCCTTGTTGTGCATCGACCACACACGCGATACCGACGCGCTGCAATAAATGCGCGATCGTCTCTATCGATAAATCCAGACCTAGCGCGGCATTCACTTCCTGTGCGCGCAAGGCAATCTGACGCGGTTGTAACACGCCAGACGAGGTATCGCCGAGTCCGGTCCATGTCACTGCAGGACAGGTTTGTTGCAACAAATAAATAAAACGTTGTATCGCGTTAAGCGGCAAACTGGGATCCACCCCACGGCTAAAGCGCAAAGAGGATTCGGTAATAATTTTATGGGCGGCTTGACTGCGACGTACGGTGATCAAATCAAAATTAGCGGCTTCTACCACTATCCGTTGCGTAGCCGCCTGCACCGCTGTGGCACTACCACCGACCACACCCGCTAACGCCACCACCTGCTGTTGCGCGTCCGCTATCACGAGGTGACCGGCAGCAAGAACCAACGGCGCGCTGTCCGCCGTTTGGGTAAGTGCATGCAAGGTATCACCGGTTTGACTCCAACGTACCGTGAGTTCGCTACTGTGTAGACGATCGGCATCGTACACATGCATAGGTTGGCCTAGCTCTAACATCACGTAATTGCCCGCATCTACAACATTGTTAATAGGGCGTATCCCCGCTAACACCAACTCGCGTTGTAGCCATTGCGGTGACGGTTGAATGATGACATCGCACAGCGTGGCCAAAGCAAAACGGCGACACACTTCAGGTGCAGCAATGTGCGGTGTTAATGCTGTCAGCTGCGACGGCTTTTCGACCAGTGCCGCTACCGCAGTTAACGTGTGTTGAGTCAACGCAGCCACTTCACGCGCTACCCCATACAACGATTGGCAACGCGCAATATTCGCTAAAATCGCCAGTTCCAACACCTGGTCCGCCACCCACGTCGCCGCGGGCGTTAGCAGCGTCGCCAGCGGTGTGCCCGGTACGGCGGATGCATCTGGACAAAACACAGTATCCGTCTCACCTATCCCTAAATCACGCGCGCTACACAACACACCCGCAGAGACATGGCCGTAACGCGTGTCTGCCGTCACTTCACGCAATGTAAATGCATGCGCATCGTCTTGAATCAACACCGCACCAGCTAGTGCCACGGCCATCCGCGTGCCCACAGCGAATGCGGCCGCTGACGCAGCCGTGGTGATAATCGTGATTGGCGCGCCGGCTCCCACATCTACCGCTAACAACCACACCTGTGGGTGCTCGGGTAAACGTTGCACACTCAGCAGTACGGCGCACACCACTTGTTTGGCATAAACACCTATCCCCTGCACACCGTCCACTTCAATGCCCGCCACGGTTAATGCCTCTGCGATGGCTGCACTAGACAGGGTATTGGGTACTAAGCGTTTTAACCAAGAAAGCGGTACGCGCATGCCTTAATCCTTCACACAAATTGCGTTAAAAAGCGTAAGTCGTTTTGAAACAAATAACGAATATCGTCTATTTGATAGCGCAACAACACCATGCGTTCCACACCCATGCCAAAGGCAATGCCGCGTACCTGCTGTGGATCATAACCACCATTGATCAAGACCCGTGGGTGCACCATCCCAGCGCCAAGTAATTCTAGCCAACCACTGTGTTTACACACCCGACACCCTGCCCCATCGCACAAGGTACACTTGATATCGACTTCGACACTGGGCTCGGTAAAAGGGAAATAACTGCCGCGCATACGAATCGCTTGATCCGCGCCAAATATTGCACGTGCGAAACGCAATAAAATACCTTTCAAATCACTGAATCTAACCTGCGGTCCAACCAATAATCCTTCCACTTGATGAAATTGAATTTCAGAACGCGGTGTGATGTCTTCGTAACGATAACATAAGCCAGGCAAAATCACCTGCAGTGGTTGTGGTGCAAACTGTCGCATCGCGCGAATTTGCCCCGGCGAGGTATGTGGTCGCAACACCACGTCTTCTGAGACAAAAAAAGTATCCTGCATATCGCGCGCAGGGTGATGTTTAGGAATATTGAGTAATTGAAAACACACTTCATCTAACTCAACCTGTGGACTTTCAAACACGGCAAAACCCATATGACAAAAGGTCGTGCATATCTCGCGTAGCATGGCGCTCACCGGATGATAACCACCACTGTGTTTGGTACGCGGCGGCAAAGTCACGTCAATGCGTTGCGCCTGCATACGCGCCGCCAGTTGCTGCAATTTGATGGCCGTACTGCGTGCACGAAAGGCTTGCTCCAATTGCACGGCTACCTGATTGATGGCTGCGCCCATGGCTTTACGCTGCTCGGGAGGGCACTGCCCCACACTGCGTTTATAACGGGTCAACTCGCCGTTACGCCCAAGATGAGCGTGGTACCATGTCTCTAAATCCGCTGGCTGTGCTACCGCTGCCAACGCGATGGCGGCTTGCTCGGCATACTGTGCTACTGCTTCTTGTTCCACCCGACTACTCCACTTGCTGCCCTGATAACACCCGCATGACACGCTACCCACGCCAAACACCGCCATGCAGGATCGACTGCGCACGCGATCCAAGACTGCATAAACAAAAAAATTAACGGCTGCATTAATGCCCATTTTGCTTAGGACCAGGCATTGTCGCTTGAAATATCGTATAGGTCAATTTAACCTAACAGTGCTAGACTGCCGCCAGGAGAATGAATATGTCGCACGAAACTATGGACTTTGATCTGCTGATTGTGGGTGCGGGACCCGCTGGCTTAAGTGCCGCCATCCGGTTTCGCCAACTGTGTGCGGAAAACAATCGTCCGTTTTCGGTGTGCGTGGTGGAAAAAGGGGCAGAAGTCGGCGCGCACATCCTGTCGGGTGCGGTACTAGAACCGCGTGCCTTACACGAACTATTACCCGACTGGCAACAACGCGCAGCGCCCTTAGATACTCCTGTGGTCAGCGATACGTTTCTGTATCTCACCGCCAAACGTGCATTACGACTACCGACGCCACGTCCCATGCAAAATCACGGTAATTACATCATTAGCCTAGGTAGCTTTTGCCGTTGGCTGGCCACACAAGCCGAAACACTGGGCGCGGATATTTATCCCGGCTTCGCTGCAACTGAGGTGTTATACACAGACGAACAAACCGTCTGTGGTATCGCTACCGGTGACATGGGTGTTAACAAAGACGGCACCCAAAAAAGCACCTACCAAGCCGGCATGCACTTACGCGCAAAATACACCTTATTTGCCGAAGGCTGCCGTGGCTCACTCAGCCAAACCCTGTGCGAGCGCTTCGCCTTGCGCCAAGCCACTCAGCCACAAACCTATGCACTGGGCATCAAAGAACTGTGGCGTGTGGATGCCGCGCAACACCAACCCGGCCAGGTCACGCATACCATAGGTTGGCCACTGCAAAACGACACCTACGGTGGCTCCTTCATCTACCACCTGCGCGATCAACAACAGGTTGCTGTGGGCTTCGTGGTCGGCTTAGATTACCGCAATCCTTATCTGGAACCGTTTGCAGAAATGCAACGCTTTAAAACCCATCCCGCGATTCGTCCCCTATTGCACAACGCAGAACGCATCGCGTACGGTGCAAGAGCCTTGAATGAAGGCGGCTGGCAATCCATACCACAATTGATTTTTCCCGGTGGCGCATTGATAGGATGCAGTGCCGGTTTTTTAAATGTGCCGAAAATAAAAGGCATACATACGGCCATGAAATCCGGCATGCTCGCGGCAGAAAATGCATTTCACGCACTCGCTAGCGCGACCACAAGTCCCCTATTAACCGAATATCCACGCACCCTCAACGCCAGCTGGGTAGGCCAAGAGTTACAGCAAGTTCGCAATATCCGCCCGGCATTTCGTCGCGGCTTGTGGGCTGGGTTGGCGTGGGCTGCCTGGGATACCTATGTGTTACATGGCCGCTGGCCTTGGACGTTTGCACACCACAGCGATCACGCTGCACTGCAACCTGCGAGCCGCTGGCAAGCGATTGCTTATCCCAAGCCCGACGGCAAACTGACGTTTGACAAGCTGTCATCGGTCTATATCAGCAATACCTTCCATGAAGAAAATCAACCGGTGCATTTACGCTTGAAACACCCCGAAGTTGCCATCGACACCAACCTCGCCGTGTATGACGCACCGGAGCAACGCTATTGCCCAGCCGGCGTCTACGAGATCACCTATCACAGCGGCACCCCGCGTTTGCAAATCAACGCACAAAACTGCATACACTGCAAAACCTGCGATATCAAAGATCCCACACAAAACATCACGTGGGTTCCGCCGGAAGGTGGCGGCGGGCCGAATTATAGCGAGATGTGATGGTTGTTACATCCTTGTCATCCCGAGTGAAACGAGGGATCTCGTGCAAGCGGCACTTTACTCACTAACAACACCATGCAAACATGCAAGAGATCCCTCACTACGTTCGGGATGACGCTGATTTTATTTGCGATGTTCGGGATGACACCCTAGGATACACCACCCTCACTTGCCTTATCGTTACGACTACGCAAGCGTTGCTGCTTACGCCGCCGACTGATCGTCAAGATAGGACCCGACAACGCGAAACTAAACAGGGTCAAACATAAAATCGGGGCAGGGTCTATCGCTATGCACGCAAATAACAATACCACTACCAACACGGTGATGAAGGGTACCTTGCCTTTGTCCAACTCTTTAAAACTGCTGTAGCGTATGTTACTCACCATCGCAAAAGCGAGCGCTAAGGTGGTGACTAACGCAAAAATCATCACGGCACGGCCATCGAGTTGATACTCACTGGCGCACCACACCATGGCGGCCAATACGCCGGCCGCCGGTGGGCAAGGCAATCCCTGAAAGTAACGTTTATCGGCGCTGACCGCTTGGGTATTAAAGCGCGCCAAGCGCAGCGCTGTTGCCGCGGTAAACACGAAAGCGGCCAACCAACCTAACTTACCCAAATCAATTAGAAACCAGTTATACACCAAAAACGCGGTGGCCACGCCAAATGACGCCATGTCTGCCAAGCTGTCGTATTGCACACCAAAGGCGGTTTGGGTATTGGTGAGTCGGGCCACACGCCCGTCTAAACTGTCCGCCAACATAGCCACGAAAATCGCTATCGCCGCACGCTCAAAATGGCCATTGAGCACCATGATCATGGAGTAAAAGCCAGCAAATAGGCTGGTTGTAGTGAGTAAATTGGGTAATAAATAAATGCCACGCCTGCGCAACAGACCGTAACCCTGCACTTCTAACGGCTGTTCTGCCATCTGTACTTCCTTAAACAATTGAGGTCCCGCATTCTAGCCTGTTCGCTACGCCATGCGCTAGCATTTCAACCAGATCGCCGCTGCAGTGTCGCGAGATACACCATAAATTATCGAGATGACGCGGCAATTGTCGCCGCAACGCTAAAAAACCATTCCCATCGGGGCACTGCAGGTTATACTGACGCGAGCTGTTAGCTTGGCTTTTGTATAATAAGTAACTATTCAGCGTTTTGCTGAATAAAATAACCATTGGACTACCATGAAAGAACGTGAAGACGCAAAAATCATTATTGAAGGCATCACGCAGTCGGGCGAAACCTTCAGGCCCAGCGATTGGGCCGAACGCATGAGTGGCAGTCTCTCCACGTTTCACAAACGCCGCGTCATCTACTCGCCGCTATTGCAACCCATCATGAAAGACGGCTTGAAGTGCGTGCAGTTAGATCCGGCACTGCAACAATCCAACCCCGAACTGTACCGTGCCATCCTAGACTTCGCCCAACAACACAACTTAAAAGTGGGCCCCGACGAAAGCTGACATATCCCCGCAAATTTCTCATGTAATAGGTGGATAAATCTAGTTTCACCGTTCCTACCCTTCGAGACATCGCACACTTTAAACCGTTCGCCCTGAGGAGCACGCACACAGTGCGTCTCGTCCTTCGAGGACATCAGGAGGGTGAACGGCAACAATAGTTTTCAACCTGTTTTTGTCTTTTGCAGTTTAGTCGTTGTATAACATTTTTTATCTTTTCGCTTGTGATAACAGCCGTTTACACTTCGAGACGGCGCCTTCTGGCGCCTCCTCAGTGCGAACGGCTGTTTTTAATTCGAGGGAATATGCAGAACGAAAGTGCAAGCTAGGCCTTATGCCTTATCCAACAGTAACTGCGACACTGTTTCACCCGCGATGACATGCTGCTGTAAGATGAGTTCGACATCCGCCTCGCTCTGACAGCGATACCACACTCCTTGCGGATAGATCACGACATTGGGCCCCTCTTCACAACGCCCTAAGCAACCGGCACCGCTGATCCGCACACCTTGAGCGGGTAAATCCAAGGCACGCGCGCGCGTTTTCGCGTAAGCACACCAATTGGCGCCACCACCCGCGGCACAACAGGTACGCCCATCCGGTTTTTGATTCGTGCAAAAAAACACGTGCTGTTGATAATGCGGCATAAAAATGACTTCCCCTTTACGTTCGGCTTTCTGTAGTATGTACCCATGCCATACCCTAACACCGACGACTACAAGCAACGTATCATGCGCAATGCCGATCACTGCGTCAAGTGCGGCTTGTGCCTGACGCATTGCCCCACCTACCAATTGCAACAAGAAGAAAGCGAATCACCACGCGGCCGCATCGCACTGATGCATGCCGTGGCGAGTGCACAACTTGCGGTAGATAATACCCTGCAAACCGCTCTGGATCATTGCCTAGGCTGTGGTGCCTGTGAAAGCGTGTGCCCGGCCGAAGTCCCTTACCACCAGTTGCTCACAGATACCCGTGCCCTGCTCTATGAAACCAAGCACCCGCTCACCCAACCGCGTTGGCTGCGGCTGTTGCTCTATGTGCTGCGCCACCGTCGCGGTGCGCGCGCGCTCAACCTAGCGCTGTATCTGTATCAACGCAGTGGCTTGCAATACTTACTGCGTTTAAGCCGACTTACGCGATATCGTGCCTTCGCTCGCTTTGATCAACTACTCACGCAACGCGTGCATACACCTCTGCGTCGCGGCAACTACACCGCGCAAACTAACACGCCCCGAGTCACACTGTTCACCGGCTGCCTAGGCACCAGCCTAGAAGGCGACACCCTGCGCGCCTGCATCACGCTATTACAACACTACGGCTATGCGGTTGACGTCACGGCCCAACAAACCTGCTGCGGTGCGCTACACGCTCACGCAGGCTATGCCACTCACGCGCAACAACTACTAAGCCAAAACCAAGCCTATTTTAGCCAAACCCAACACCTCATCACCTGCACCACCGGCTGTCAGCGCCAGCTGCAATCACTCGCCAACGCTACGCTCAGCATCAGCGACATCAGCGATTTTCTCACGCAACACCCAACACCCAGGTTTAAGCCACGGGCACAACGCGTGCTGTTACATACCCCGTGCACGGCACACAATCTGCCAGCAACGCAGCAGTTATTGGCCCAGATCCCGCAATTGACGGTCACAGTCTTACCGCAACGTACCTGTTGCGGTGCCGCGGGCAGTTATTTATTACAACAACCCGATATGGCCGCTCGGTTGGGACAGACACTGTTGCAGCAGATGCAAGCGCAACAACCCGACCTGGTGCTAACCTCCAATCTAGGCTGCCGCTTGCATTTACAACAACTGCTACATCAACAGCAATTGGCCATACCGGTGTGGCATCCCGTGCAACTGCTCGCGCAACAACTGGCCGATGGCGCTTAGCATACACAACGACTAGCACGTTGCGTTGCCGTGTGTATTTGTTATACTTCACACATTATTGCAAGGTGGGCGGGTGACGTATGGCTATATGGGCTGGTGTTGGGAAATTTTTTTCTGGAATGCCTAAGCTGGCGTGGAAAGGCATGGCAGCTGTGGGCAGTGTAGTGCCAGAAGTAGCTATGACACCCATTGAGGCTGGTTTCGGCGGACTCCATATCGCGAAGCGTGGCTACCAGGTTCATAAAAGCATGCAGGCCTTGAATAAGGTATCCAATCACTCTGTTTATCGCGAACCGGCCACCCCGACTACCGTACATTTATACCAAGACCCGACTAATCCAACTACCGTCACCGCAGTACCCGTCAGCCAACTGGTCGATACCATCATTCCAGCAGCAGATGCCACAGAGAAAGACCGCAACGCACAAGCACGCACCCTGGTTGCGGAGTGGGTACATGAATTGCAGCAGCCACCACAACCACAACCCAACCCCCGCATTGCGACACTAAGAGACGATATCAACGCGTTGCTTGTGAACAACAACACTGGTGCCCCACTTGCAGAGCTTCCTGAATTAAATACAGAACTGGATAAGATACAAACCCGGCATGGGTTAATGCAGGCAGACCCTGCAAATACAAACAAAGACGCCGAAGACGCCAAAGAAAAACTCAAGCGGCTCTATGACTACTTGATGCCCGCAGCGCAGCAAGATTCTACACTGTTGCAAGGATTAAATACGGCGTTAGACAACAACAACGATCCTGAGAGTGCGGCTAACGCACTGTCTGCACTCGCAGAACAAGATGCTAAGGCTAAGCTAACATCTAGCGAAGACAAACGTTATAAATATAAATTTGAACTCGACCAAAATCCGCCGTCACTCACCATCACCGCCCAAGATCGCACAGGGTTCATCGACGAAACCAAACAATTACAAGAATGCATACGCATGCTAGAGTATTGCAAGGCGCAAGGCTTAGTACCCAAGATCACGGTCAGCGGCAATCCGCAACTCGCCAAACGCTTAGCCACCCACTTGCAATTTCACTGCAATCAGCTGGAATTAAAATCGACAATGCACGTGTACAACGATAAAGATCCACAAAAAAGCGATCTCGGTGTAGACAGCGACTTGCTGGAAAAATTAGATCGTGACAAAAACACGCGCGACATGCGCCAGTTACACGACACGCTGCAAACCGCAGAAAAACAGGTAGAAAAAGCGGTGAAGGGGGTTGATAAGGCGGAGACGGCTTTGACTAAATTGCAAAATAGAGCAGCAGAGCTACCAGGTAAAGAACAACAACTCCAGATCAAGATGAATGCGCTCGTCAGATCGCATGCGAGCCGTGCAGAGATAGGAAGCTTGAATACAAAGATAAACGCTCTGCGTAAAGAAAAACGTGATATACCCAATAAAATAAGAGACGCCACAGCCCAACTCGATCACGCCAAAAACCACCTGGCCGAGACCACCACCCGCTTGTGCGAGGCGCTGGAATCACCCCGTTACGCCGATCTCAGTAGCAAAACCAACTGCGATAAGGCGGCTCAAACTAATCTAAACACACAGCATACTAAGGCCCTAACTCGCCTAGCCGCTGTTGAAACAGCAGCAGCCCAACAACTCCCACAGGGCGCAACAACAGCCGCACTGCAGCAACGCATGGCCGCCATCACCGCACCCCCCCCCGCGCCAGCAGCACGCCTTGGTGGCAACCCATAGCGAGGTTCAACAACTCGGCCGCAAGCGGATGAGATTTCTTTCTTTAAAAACCAAAACCCTTGCTGCGCTGCAGCAAGGACTCTGCGGTGTTGTCACGCAAGAAAATAATCCGGTCGCGGCGCATTTGATCCTCGTCGGTGGGCGCAAAACCACTGACCGTTAAGCCTTGATCTAAACCCGTGATCCACGCCGTACGTTGCAAGGCGTAGGTGCCGTCGTGAATATGCACCGTGTCCCAACGCGCGCTCGCCAAGGCTAAAATTTCGGCGACGGTGTCTATGCCCTGCTGGTACAAGGAGCCACCGCCGTCTTCGTCTTCGTCGCCGGCTTGCAGGTTGTAACGACCAAAGGCTAAACGGCCCGCGCCGGTGACGATGCGCTCGCCACCGTCACACAACAGCCAACCGGTTTGGGTGGTGCTGCGTTGCACGCTCTCCGGGTTTAACACCGCCTCCGGCGTTTGCGCGATATCCAAATAGGGGTAACGTTGCAGCAAGTAAGTAAATTCTGGCAAGGTCAGTGGCCGTGCAAACAGATTGCAAAAGGAAGGGTAATCGAAATAGCCCACACCGTCTTGATATAAGGTCGTCATATCCTCCGGTGTCACCTGAAATAATCCTGGATCGTTCGTCTCATCGGTCATGCCACTGCACCCCTGTCATCCTGTGATGCCCGCAGTATAGTGCAGCCATACCCCCGCGCGCCATACCCGTAGCGGTCTAATGCCCCAGCCACTCGTAAACCTCAGTGGTCGCCGCCGGACAACGCTTACACGGTGAACCGCAGGCCGTGGTTTTTTGGCAACAACGCACCTGCCCTTTGCGCACCCAATGCGCCAACAAGGTGCGCATCGTGTCCGGCGGACGCGCAAAGTGCCGACTCAGCTGCGCCAAACTCGCCTGCCGTTGCTCGCGCAAATAGACTTTTAACGCCAGTAAACTCATGTCGCCGCTCCCGCTGCCAGTGTCTTAGCCCCGATGTAACGCATGCTGGCAATCACCAACGCAAAAATCCCCAACAAACTCACGCACCACAGTACACTCTGCAAAGGATGTGCCTGCCACGTCGCGACTTGGTAAAAACACACGGCGACCGTGTACGCGATGCCGGTGGCCCACAACACCGAAAAAATCGCCCAACCGCGGTTGAGTTCACGCAAAATAACCACCGTGGTGGATAAACAAGGCACGTACAACAACACGAATAACAGATACGCTATGGCGGCCGCCTTGCTGGCAAAATAACGCTGCATCACGCCAAACACACTGGCATGCATGGTTTGCGGCGCGGCGTTGGCCAATAAGGGATGCAACACCGCTTGCTTCAATTCAACAACGTGCGCAACTATCGATTGCCATGCGGCATACAAACCAGCGCCCAGATCAAACGTAGCCGCGTCTTGCGCCAACTGAATATGCTGTACCTGCGTATACAAGGTGTTGAGCGTTGCAATCACCACTTCTTTGGCGAGTACACCGCTGAGCAAACCCACCGTTGCCGGCCAATTGTCTGCCGTGATACCCATGGGCGCAAACACCGGCGTGACGGCGCGTCCTAGCCACGACAACAACGACACTTGATCCACGTCATGCGCGACAAAATGCCCGTCTATACTCACCGAATTTAATACGCCCAATACCACGCACAACGGCACGATCAAGGTACCGGCGCGCAACAGAAAATGGCGTAAGCGTTGCCACGCATGCAACAGCACGCTGCGTCCACTGGGCACGTGGTAAGGCGGCAACTCTAACAGTAAAGGCGCAGTGTCACCGGACAACACGGTATTACGCAATAACAAACCGGTGAAGATCGCCACGCTGATACCCAACACATACAACATGAACACGATGTTTTGTCCGCCTTGCGGAAAAAACACCGCGGTAAATACCGCGAAAATAGCCAAGCGCGCACCGCAGGACATGAACGGCACCATCATCACGGTGAGTAGACGATCGCGCTTATACTCCAAGGTGCGCGTGGCCATCACCGCCGGCACATTACAGCCTAGCCCCACGATCAACGGCACGAAGGCTTTGCCCGGTAAACCTAAGGCACGCATCAATCTATCCATCACAAACGCCGCACGCGCCATATAGCCTGAATCTTCCAGAAACGCCATACACACAAACATGCCACCGATCACCGGCAAGAAAGTCACGGTGGTGTTGATCCCCGTACCCACTCCACGTGCGAGTAAGGTACGCAACCATTCCGGCGCACCCCAGTGCATCAACACATAATCGCTGCCGTCGATAAACAAGGTATGGCTCGTCAAATCAAAAAAGTCTTGTAAGCTGCCCGCTATGTTAATCGCAAAGACAAACATGCTGTACATGATCAACAGGAAAATCGGCACACCCAACACGCGATGCAACACCAATTTATCTAACCAGGCGCCGCGATTGGGTTTGTGCGCGGCTCGCGTTTGTACGCGGCCCAACAATTTTTCTATATAACCATAACGCATATCCGCCAGGATAATATCGGGATCTTCACCCAGTGTTGCGTGAATCTGCGCACACTGCTGTTGCACGGCGGCTTGCACCGTTGCACCGAGATCTGCGCTGGCCGCGCCGTGTTCCAAGGTGCGCAACGCCAAGGCGCGGCAATACGCGGGATCACGCGCCTCACCCAAGGCAGCGCTAATGGGTACGGCCAATGCCGCACTCGCTTGTTGCAACGCAGCCGGATAAGGCAACTGTGCCTTAGGCAAACTCGGCTGTGCGGCAAGCCGCACTATCGTTTGTTGCAGAGCACGCATGTCACGCGCCTGCTTCGCCGTCACCCCAATGACGGGGCAACCCAACTCGCTAGACAGCGCCGGAAGATCCAGTACTATGCCGCGCGCTTGCACCACATCCAACATGTTCACCACCACCAACAGCGGCAGCTGTAATTCGATTAACTGTGTGGTTAGATATAAATTGCGTTCTAGGTTGTTGCCATCGATCACATTGACTAACAAATCGGGCGTTGCCGACAACAGATAGTGACACACCACGCTCTCGTCTAAGGCGCCCTCACCTTCCGCCAAATTGAGACTGTAGGTCCCGGGCAAATCCATGACATGCACGCTGCATTGCTGATATGTAAACACACCCACACGTTGCTCAACCGTCACACCCGCCCAATTACCCACGCGTTGCCGGGCACCCGTGAGTGCATTAAACAAAGTGGTCTTACCACTGTTGGGGTTGCCCACGAGGGCGACGTTATAACTACGCATCAAGACACCCGCTCTAATAACAACCCCGCCGCCTCGTGTTTACGCAGACTCAACGCAAAACCACGCAGCGTGATTTCTACCGGATCGCCAAAGGGCGCAACACGCCGTAACACAAACTGGGTCCCCGGGGTTAAACCTAAGGCCAGCAAACGCCGACGATAAGCCACCGGGACACCGTGGGCAAAGCCCAACAAGCGTAGCGCCGCACCGGGCATACAGTCCGCCAAACTCAACATAAAATTAGCCTTATGGTTGATGACAAGTAAACATCTTATGCGGCAAGACAAACCACTGTCAACAGTAATGAGAATAATTCTCATTACTGTTGGCGCTAACCGGGCAGTAGCAAAGCAACTTGTTCGACAATACATTCACGTAAGGCGATGAGCTGGCCGTGAAAAAAATGTCCCGCTCCTGGCATGCGCAACAAACGCGCCTGCACCGGTAATTGCGCGGCCCAGGCATAGACCGCCTGCGCATCCACAATTTCGTCCTCTTCCCCTTGAATGATCAGCCATGGGCAATCCGGCGCAATCAAGGTCTCAAACGCACGCAACCCCACCGCGGGCGCGATACTCAGCAACAAAGCAAGCCGCGCGACCTGTGGTGCAGCACGCAATGCCACGTAAGCACCAAACGAAAAACCCGCCAAGATCACCTGCGCGCGCGGCTTTTGCTCCCACAACCAATGCAACAAATGCAAACAGTCCGCCGTTTCGCCTAGGCCTGCCGCGTGCTGTCCCGCGCTTTGCCCCACCCCACGGTAGTTAAAGCGCACACTGCTAATCCCCATCTCTTTAAACGCGCGTGCCACCGTGGTCACCACTTTATTGTCCATGGTGCCACCGTGACAAGGATCGGGGTGACAAATCACCGCAACATACTCCGATACCGCTTGCACCGGTGCGATCGTTGCCACTTCCAGTGGCCCTGCTAACCCAGCAATACAAAAGCGTTGTTCGCCGTGAAAGAAGTCGCGCTCTTCTGACTCTGACATATGTACCCCTAGCGATTGACAGACCCTACCGGGTTATTGCACCATGTTGCTTTGTTATAGAGAGTGAAAACCATTTATGCTACGCCTATCTCACTGGATTAACACGCTTATCATCAGCAGCGCCTGCCTCGTCTACAGTGGCGTCCTGTTAGCCGCATCGGATGGATTCTACACCGGCCTACAAGCAGGTCTGGCTGACACGCATTATAGCAATGTTCGCGCCGGATTAAACAACACCACAAAAATAAGTGATAACGGCCTAGGCAAACGCGCCTTCTTCGGTTATCAATTTACGCCACACTGGGCCACTGAAATCGGTTATACGCATTACCGCGAAAACCGCTTCGTCACCATGAACGACACCACCCAAACGGGTGTACTCAAGCAAAGTAGCATAGAACTCGTGGGCAAATACCTGTGGCCATTTTTGCAAACGTGGAATGCCTACGGTACCTTGGGTGTTGCCTCCCTACGCACTAAAACCAACGTGGCATTAGCCGAGCAAAGCACACGCCTCAACGCACGCACCCATCGCGCGCACCTACTGTGGGGCGCGGGCCTCGCTCACGATATAACGGAACACACCGCGTTGGGCGTCAACTGGACCCACCTGCGCAAGAGGGCCAACGTGCCTGATCTCGATTTCTATGCGGCTACATTGGCCTATCATTTCGGCTAAAAATCTTTCTAACAAGTGTCATCCCGAGTGTAACGAGGGAGCTCGTGTGAGTAGCATGTTCTCACTAACAACACCGTGCAGCCTTTACGAGATCCTTCCGCCGCGAAGCGGCGTCAGGATGACACCTTTTTTTGTCATATACCATCTCCTAAAAATCACCCCAGCGTTGCTGCAGCGCAGCCAGTGCAGCCAGTGCGGCTGTTTCGGTACGCAACACGCGTGTGCCTAAGCGCAATGGCATAAACGTCGCGGCGCGTGCTTGCGCGAGTTCATCTACACTGAATCCGCCTTCCGATCCAACCAACAAGCAGAGTGGCGCAGCGCCGGGATCCGGTACATCACGCAAGGTATTGGAGGCAGAAGGATCTAACATGACGCACACATCCGTCGTGCGGTGTTGCAACCACGTCGTCAAGGATTGCGGTGGTGCGATCTGAAGTAAGCGATTTCTACCGCATTGTTCACTGGCGCTGATCGCAACCTGTTGCCAATGCGCCATACGTTGTTGCCAGCGCTCCGCACTCAGCTTAACGCCACTGCGTTCAGTCAGTAATGGCGTGATAGATTGCACGCCCAACTCAACCGCCTTTTGCACGATAAAATCCATCTTTTGCCCGCGCGCCACGGCTTGGCCTAAATGCACGAGCAAGGGTGATTCCGCTTCGCGTGGCACGTGTTGCTGTAACACCACTTGGATCTGCTTTTTGTTCACGATCGCATGCAAGGTCGCACAAAATTCACCGCCTTCGCCATTGAACACAAGCAGCGGATCGCCTACACGTAAACGCAACACATGCAGCACATGGTGGCTCGCTGCAATGCTTAACAACTGGAGTTGGTTAACGGCTAAGGGTGACGGCTGATAAATACGCGGGGTCCCCATGTCTGGTGTCCTTAATGCTATATACCTATTACACTGCAAAAAGCGCTTTTTGCAGTGCTCTCTACGCGATGGGGTCAAGGGGAGAATCGCGATTCTCCCCTTGGGTGACCGTGCACACATACTTTGTGTAGGTCTAAAACAATATACCGCTAGCGGTATAGGTTGCGTCGCCGCATTTTTTGATTACAATGCCAACCACAACTGTGGAGGATGGTACTGTGCGCAATATAACGAATGTGGACTTAGCGGGCAAGCGTGTTGTCATACGGGTTGATTTCAACGTCCCGATCCAAGACGGCAAAGTCACCAATACCAAGCGTATTTGTGCGAGCCTGCCCACGATCCACTTTGCCTTAAACCAAGGTGCTAGCGTCATTTTATTGTCGCACTGGGGCCGCCCCACCGAAGGAAAGTATGACGCCGCCTATTCCTTGCAACCACTCGTCGCACCGCTGTCGCACTTACTGGCGCTGCCAGTACGCTTCGCTACAGACTGGTTAGCGGGACTGACGCTTACCCCGGGTGAAGTGGTACTGTGTGAAAACGTGCGCTTTCAACCCGGCGAAACTGCCGACGACGCGGTGTTGGCACAACGCATGGCGACCCTGGGCGATGTCTTTGTGATGGATGCGTTCGCCACGGCACACCGTGCGCAAGCCTCTACTCACGGCATTGCACGCTATGCACCCTGCGCGTGTGCCGGATTATTGTTAATGCGTGAAATGCAGGCCTTAGATCAAGCGCTGGCAACACCCAAGCGACCGATCGTGGCGATCGTCGGCGGTGCCAAGGTCTCGACTAAACTCAACATTTTACAAGCCGTGTTACAAAAAGTGGATACATTAATTGTCGGTGGTGGCATTGCCAATACGTTTTTAGCGGCAACGGGACAAGCCATCGGCCAATCCTTACATGAAGCCGAATTGATCCCCGCCGCAACGCAGCTCTTACACAACGCGGCGCAACAAGGCAAACACATCTTGCTGCCTAGCGACGTCGTGACCGCAACCACCTTCAGTGCGACGGCGCTACCCTACATTAAGACTGTCGCGCAAGTGCAAGCACAGGATCTGATTTTAGATACGGGGCCAGACAGCAATCGCCGCATTGCCGCGTGCTTGCAACAAGCCGGCACGATTATTTGGAATGGGCCAATGGGCGTGTTTGAATTCGCGGCCTTCGCCGAAGGCACGCGCAGCCTGGCACAGGCTATCGCCGCCAGCTCGGCTTTTTCGCTGGCCGGTGGGGGTGATACCTTGGCGGCGATCGATGCCTTCGACGTCAGTCAGGGTATTTCCTATATTTCCACGGGGGGCGGTGCCTTCCTGGAATACTTGGAAGGTCAAAGCCTACCCGGCTTGCGGGTATTGGACGCGGCGGTTTAAATTACTGTGGCCGTTTTACCCTTCGCGACGGCTTCGCCTCCTCAGCTGACACATCCCCACGAATTTTTAACGTAACTGATTGATAAACCTAATTTTTGCCGTTCGCACTGAGGAGACCGCGTAGCGGTCGTCTCGAACGTGTGAACGGCAACAACCATTCTTTCCTATTTCCACCTGATTTTATGCTGTTTTTGCAGATAAAATACTAATTTTCTTTGATATCCATTCATCCTTCGAGAACCTCAGGAGTGTGAACGGCTAAAATTAACAACACCCGTTTACCCTTCGAGACGATGCTGCGCATCTCCTCAGGGCGAACGGGTGTTGTTAATGCGTGGGGATATATCAACTCCTCAGCGCAAACGGTGTATTTCTGTGACAATTCTCCTCAGAACAACATATTCTCGCATATGCACTATACTTAGCGGAACGGCAACTATTCAGCGCCTTCACTGACTCGTGGCGCGCACACGCTACAGCGCCACGGCACGGGATGACCATGCATAACAGACCGATAAAAGTTTTGTTAATCGATGAAAATACAGACTATCAGCAGACGATAGAGCGTTGGCTGCAAGAGAGCCACACCTTCCATTATGTACTCTCCTACCTGCCCAATTATCAGTTGGCGTTATCGGAGATTCTCAGTGAAATATACGATATTTGTTTAATCAATTACGAAATTGCGAATAAACAAGGGTTGTTGTTACTGTGCGAAGCCAACAGCCATCAATGTAACACTCCGCTTATCTTGTTGACCGATCACGACGATACCGAAATTGATTTGTTGGCGATGGTATCAGGCGCCACGGATTATTTGGTGAAAAGCACGCTCAATGCACAGCTACTGGAACGCTCCATCCGTTACGGCATAGAACGCAAACAAACCGAGAAAAAATTATTGCTGGCTAACGAACAAAATCGGCGCTTAGCGGAATATGACACCCTCACCGGCTTGGCGAATCGTAATTTATTCAATAAAACCCTCACCGAAATATTGGCCCGTGCTAAGCGCAGTAATTTGGTCGTCGCCGTTTTATTTTTAGATCTAGATAATTTCAAAGCGATCAATGACTCACTGGGACATGATATTGGTGACTTGCTCTTACAAGACATCGCAACACGCTTACGCCAAAGTCTACGCAAAACCGATCCGATCTTTCGACTCGGCGGCGATGAATTCACCATCATCATCGAAGGCGATTATGATATGAATAAAATTGCCACTGTCGCAGAAAAAATCATTCACTTAATACGACAAGTCTTTGTGTTACGCGGCAACCAAGTATTCATTACCGCCAGCGTGGGTATTGCAACATCGTTGCATTTGAACCTGGATGCAGAAACCTTGTTAAAAAGTGCAGACACCGCCATGTACTCAGAAAAGCAAAAGGGCGGCAACAACCACCAATTTTTTACCGCGAAATTAAATCAACAAGTATTGCGTAGGATAGCCGTAGAGAAAAATTTACGTCATGCCATGGAGAAAAAGGAATTTTTCTTACATTACCAACCGCGTGTCGATCTACGTACGGGTTTGATCGTCGGCGTGGAAGCCCTCGCACGTTGGCACAACAGCGAATTGCACACCGTACCGCCCTTGGACTTTATTCCCGTGGCGGAAGATACCGGGATGATTTGCATGCTCGGTGAATGGGTCATACAAACCGCCTGTGAGCAACTACAAGCTTGGCGCGCGCAAGGTATTACACAATTACCGCGCATGTCCGTGAATTTATCCATACGCCAGCTCAATCAAGAAAATCTCGTTGAAGTCATCCAACACATTCTCGCCGTCACCCAAATAGCCCCCGCGCAATTGGAGTTGGAAATCACCGAAAGCACAATCATGAATCAGCCCGAAGCCAATATTGCCATTCTCGATCAACTGCATGCATTGGGTATTACGATTGCCGTCGATGACTTCGGCACCGGATATTCATCATTGGCCTATTTAAAGTTGTTACCGCTGGATGCGTTGAAAATCGATCGCATGTTCGTACAAGATATCTTATTGGACAATAATGCGGTATTGGTCAAGGCGATTATCACCTTGGGTAAAAGTCTGGGCTTGTTGGTCGTAGCAGAGGGGGTGGAAACCAAGCAACAATTGGATTTCTTGCGTGAACACCAGTGCGATGAGATGCAAGGCTACTACTTCAGTCAACCGGTAAGTGCGGATGCACTCACCGATATGCTCACCGGCCCCAAAAATCTACCGCACTGAACGCAAGCTCAGTGGTGGTGATGACCCTCATGATCGTGATGATGATCGTGATCGTGGTCATGATGTTCATGGCCATGATGATCGTGATCCGCACCGATTCCTTCATGCGCGGATTGTGGACGATCCAACAACTCGACAATGGCCATAGGCGCACTGTCACCGCGACGGAAACCGCATTTTAAAATACGTAAGTAACCACCGGGACGTTGCTTGAAACGTGGACCCAGGGTGGAAAATAATTTACCCACCGAGGCACTGTCGCGTAAGCGTGCGAATGCCAAACGTCTCGCCGTCACACCGTCTACCTTTGCCAAGGTGATCAGTGGCTCCACCACACGACGCAATTCTTTGGCTTTAGGTAACGTCGTTTTGATCAGCTCATGCTGAATCAAAGAAGCCGCCATATTGCGGAACATACTTTGACGATGGCTACTCGTGCGGTTTAAGCGACGACCCGATTTACGATGACGCATAGTTATATCCTTTTAAATAGAGCTTTCTTCTTTCAAGTTGGCAGGCGGCCAATTTTCTAAACGCATGCCCAACGACAAGGCGTGCGTTGCCAACACAGACTTTATCTCTGTTAATGACTTCTTACCTAAGTTAGGTGTCTTGAGCAATTCCACTTCGGTTTTTTGAATTAAGTCACCGATGTGGTGAATGTTTTCCGCCTTCAAACAGTTGGCCGAACGCACCGTTAATTCCAAATCATCCACCGGACGCAACAAAATAGGATCGAACTCCGGTGCGTGATTCTCAGCACGCGCGTTAGCTTCATGACGTAAATCAACAAAAGAAGCCAATTGATGCTGCAAAATAGTCGCCGCTCTGCGGATGGCTTCTTCTGGCTCTAAGGTACCGTTGGTTTCTAATTCCAACACCAGTTTATCCAAGTTAGTGCGTTGTTCTACCCGCGCGTTTTCCACGGTGTAAGTGACGCGCTTAACCGGACTGAACGAAGCGTCTAATGCCAACACGCCCAATTGCTGTTGCTCACCTTCTTCCAGGGTCGCGCGGCTCGCCGCAACCTGATAACCACGCCCACACACGACCTTGGCATTGATACGCAGCTTGCCGTTATCGCCCAAGTGCGCGATGACTTGATCAGGATTCACAATTTCCATGCCGTGTTCTAATTGAAAATCACCGGCAACTACAACACCAGGACCCTGCTTGTCGATGTAGATAGCGGCTTCTTCACGGTCATGCAAAATAATCGCAACCGTCTTGAGGTTAAGAAGAATATCCACGACATCCTCTTTTACACCTTCTATCACACTGTACTCGTGCAACACACCCTCTATATCCACTTGCACAATGGCCGCACCTGGCATGGAGGACAATAGAATACGCCGCAAGGCATTACCCAGTGTGTGTCCAAAGCCACGTTCAAACGGCTCTAAGCTGATCTTAGAGCGAAACCTATCGATCGCTTGCACTTGAATGACTTTAGGTGTTAAAAATTTTTCCGCTTCGCTCATCTGAGTTTATCTCCACGTTGGAGTTATGTTATCACTTGTCCGTTATAAACTTTATTTAGAATAAAGTTCAACCACTAACTGTTCGTTGTAACCCGGTAACTCACTACGCATCGGCATGGTTTTAAATGTACCCTTGAACTGCTCCGCTTCTATGGCCATCCATTCCGGTTGACGCGTGTTTTGCTGAGCGAATTCCAATGCGGCCTTGATACGTAACTGCGTACGCGACTTTTCACGGATTTCAACCACATCGCCCACCGCCACCTGACAAGAAGGAATATTCACCTTCGTACCATTTAGCAACACAGCATTGTGACGCACTAATTGTCTGGCTTCGGCGCGCGTGTTAGCGAAACCCATGCGGTATACCACATTATCCAGACGACACTCTAATAACAACAGCAAGTTTTCACCGGTAGCACCTTTAGCACGTGCCGCCGTTTTATAGTAATTGCGAAATTGTTTCTCTAACACGCCGTAGATGCGTCGCAACTTTTGCTTCGCACGCAACTGCACACCGTAGTCCGACAAGCGGCCACCGCGCTGGCCATGCATGCCGGGCGCATGATCAATCTTGCACTTGGTATCTAACGGCCTAATCCCGCTGAGTAGATCCAAATCGCCACCTTCACGCCGTGCTTGCTTGCAACGCGGAAGTTTGTGTTTCATATTTCTTGCCATCATTCATTCTCTTTAGAAAATTATCTTATATCCCTTGCGCTATCCTTGCTACACACGGCGCGATTTAGGCGGACGACAACCATTAAACGCAATACGCGTAGCATCAATGATGTCGGTTATCTTAATCCCCAAGGCAATAATCGCACGTATTGCAGATTCACGCCCAGGTCCCGGCCCTTGGATAATGACCGATACCGTCTTTAAACCGTATTCGTCTCGCACTTTAGTACCCACCGCATCCGCTGCAACCTGCGCAGCAAAAGGGGTGCTTTTACGCGAACCGCGAAAATTACAGGCACCAGCACTGGACTGCGCTAAGGTGTTACCTTGCCGATCAGTGATCGTAATCATCGTATTGTTAAACGATGCATTGATACAAACCCGCCCCTCACTGACCAAGCGCTTGGCGCGCTTACGTGTCACTTTATTCGATTTGTTTTGCGCTGTTGCCATTAAAATTTATTTCCTATCCAGTTACGCTTTCTTCTTGAGGATATTACCTGACTTACGTCGCCCTTTACGCGTTCTCGCGTTCGTTTTGGTACGCTGTCCGCGCACCGGCAATCCGCGTCTGTGACGCAAACCACGGTAACAACCCAGATCCATCAACCGCTTGATGTTGAGAGTGATCTTACGACGCAAGTCCCCTTCTACATCAAAACTAGCCAGCTCTTTACGCAGCAACTCCAACTCATCTTCGCTCAGATCTTTGACTTTGCGTTGTGGTTCTATTCCCGCGCGCTCACAAACCAGCTGGGACCGCTTACGACCCACACCGTAGATGTATGTCAATCCTATTACGATGTGTTTATTGACTGGTATGTTAATACCCGCAATACGCGCCATTGTCTATTCTCCTCAAACCCAACCTAAATCCGCATAGACGTTTGCAAAAATGCGCAAAGATAACGCTATACGCCAAAAAAATCAATACCCTTTTACTCTATTAGCCCTGACGTTGCTTGTGCTTAGGATCCGTGCATATTACACGCTTCGCACCCTTGCGGCTAATCATCTTACAATTACGGCATAGCTTCTTTACCGATGCTTTAACCTTCATTTTTTATACTCCCCACCCGCATCATGTGATTTTTCTTGTGGCTATTCAGCAAATAGGCTGAATACTTACACTCTTTTTGTATTTCCAGTTTTCAAATTGGCTTTACGCATCAAGGAATCATATTGTTGCGACATCAGCAATGCTTGAACCTGCGCAACAAAATCCATCACGACCACCACAATAATCAACAACGAGGTACCACCAAAGTAAAACGGTACATGCCACGCCAGGTGCATAAACTCAGGTAGAAGACAAACTAACGTCACGTAGGCGGCACCAATCAACGTCAAACGCGTCATCACATTATCGATATAACGAGCCGTCTGCTCTCCCGGCCGTATTCCCGGCACAAACGCGCCAGAGCGCTTGAGATTGTCGGCTGTTTCTTTCGGATTAAACACCATAGCAGTATAGAAAAAACAGAAAAAGACTATAGCAAAAGTAAATAACAAAATATAGAGCGGCTGGCCTTTACCTAAGGCAACACCGACATCCGCTAACCATTCCATACCTTTGCTCTTGCCAAACCACTCCGCCAAGGTAGCAGGAAACAGAATAATGCTAGAGGCAAAAATAGGGGGAATAACACCTGACATGTTCAGCTTTAAGGGCAAATGACTACTCTGCGCAGAGTACGAACGCCGCCCTTGCTGACGTTGCGCGTAATTGATCGTAATGCGGCGCTGACCACGTTCGACAAACACCACGAATATAGTCACTGCGACCACTATCGCAACAATCGCAAACAGCACGAATATTTGCAATTGCCCTTGTCTCACATTATCTAAGGTTCTCACCACCGCAGCCGGCAGACCCGCAACAATACCGGCAAAAATCAACATAGAAATACCGTTGCCAATGCCGCGCTCCGTCACTTGCTCGCCCAACCACATCAAAAATAGGGTACCCGTCACCAAGGTGGTCACCGCGACGAGGTAAAAACCAAAACCACCACTGAGGGCAATCCCAGTATTCACTAAAAATTTACACATACCGATGGATTGAAATAATGCCAGCAACAAGGTGCCATAACGCGTGTATGCATTTAACTTACGTTGCCCCGCCTCACCTTCTTTCTTGAGTTCAGCCAAGGTAGGTGACACCGTACTAAATAGTTGAATGATGATAGAGGCAGAAATATACGGCATTAAACCCAATGCCAATACAGAGGAACGCTGTAACGCACCGCCAGAAAACATGTTTAATAAGCCTAGAATGCCATTATGGTATTCGTTAAACAAGGTCGCGAGGTGTTGTGGATCCAATCCGGGCACGGGAATGATGGCACCAATGCGGTAAACGATGATCGCCAGCAACAAAAACAGCAAACGCTGTTTTAATTCTTGCAAACTACTGTTTTGCAATAAGGATGCGGCAGACCGTTTATTCACGCTGTTACCTGTGCCTCAACCGTACCACCCGCCGCCACAATCGCGCTCTGTGCTCCCGCCGTCACGTGCACGCCGCTTACTTGTACCGCCTTGCTGAGTTTGCCAGAGGCGATGATACGCACCCGTGTGATGTGTGCATTGATAAGACCGGCTTGTCTTAACGACTCCAAGGTCACCACACTGCCTTCTACGGCTGATAATTCGTGCAAACGAATTTCCATGCTAAAGCGCGCTGTTTGCGAATTAAAACCGAACTTAGGCAAGCGTCTGTGCATAGGCATCTGTCCGCCCTCAAAACCGATTTTATGAAAACCGCCCGCACGCGCCTTCTGTCCCTTGTGACCACGGCCACAGGTTTTACCCAGCCCACTGCCACCACCACGACCCACCCGCTTCGGTGTCTTTTTAGCGCCAAGACCTGGCTGTAATTCATTTAACTGCATCATGACTACCCTCTACACGCAACAAATAAGATACTTGGTTGATCATGCCTCTTATGCATGCCGTATCTTCTAACTCTACGGTTTGCCCCATGCGACGTAAACCCAAACCACGTATCGTAGCACGGTGTCTCGGCAGTCGACCAAAACGACTGCGAATTAACGTTATTTTTAATCGCGCTTTGTCTGTTGTCATTTTACTTAACTCCGCTTACTGTATCTCTTGCAGCGATTTACCGCGTTTTTCAGCCACATACATCGGCGATGGCATTCTTTGTAGTGCATCTAATGTCGCGCGAATCACATTGACTGAATTTCTAGAACCAATACTCTTCGCTAAAATATTTTGTATTCCCAACACTTCAAATACCGCGCGCATAGCGCCACCGGCAATAATACCCGTACCCTCAGAGGCTGGTTTCATAAATACTTTAGAAGCACCGTGTCTACCAATGACCTCTGCGTAGATGGTATTGCCATTGAGCTGCACGTGACGCATGTTGCGTCTGGCACTCTCCATGGCTTTTTGTATGGCAGCCGGTACTTCGCGCGCTTTACCGCGACCCATGCCAATTTTGCTTTTGCCATCACCCACAACGACGGTGGCAGCAAAACTAAAGATACGTCCGCCTTTAACCACCTTAGCCGTGCGCGCTACATCTACTAATTTTTCTTGTAAGCCGTCGCTCTGTGTACTCTGATCAAAACTAGCCATAATCATTAACCCTTAGATATCCAATCCACCCGCACGTGCCGCATCTGCTAACGCCTTGACACGCCCATGATATTTAAATCCTGAACGATCAAATGCAACCTTAGTCACCCCTGCTTGCAACGCGCGTTTAGCAATAAATGTACCTACCACAACGGCAGCAGCAATGTTACCCGTGCTAGCACCCGCCAATTCTGCGCGTAATTCTTTGTCTAACGTTGAGGCACTACTGAGGATTTTCCCACCCGTCGCCGCAATAATCTGCGCATAGATATGCGTAGGGGTACGGTGTACACACAACCGCACAGCGCCTAACTTCTTAATATGCTCTCTCGTACCTTGACGACGTCTTTTACGTGCTACTAGATTTGCCATACCACACCTTTACTTCTTCTTCGTTTCTTTAATCACGACGCGTTCATCAGAGTAACGCACGCCTTTACCCTTATAGGGTTCTGGCGGTCTAAACCGTCTGATTTCCGCAGCAACCTGACCCACCACTTGTTTGTCTGTGCCTCTGATAATAATTTCCGTTTGGGTAGGCGTTTCTGCTTTGATGCCCACCGGCAATTGGTACACCACCGGGTGCGAAAAACCTAAACTCAAATTGATTTTATCGTCGCCCTGTACCTGCGCACGGTAACCTACACCGACCAACAACAGTTTCTTCTCATAACCTTGACTGACACCAATCACCAAGTTATTCGCCAGTGCGCGTACGGTTCCGGCATAAGCGACACCTTGCTTGCTTGGGATGCGCGCACGCACCAATAATTGTTCGTCTTGCAAGGTAATCTCGACGCCGGGCGCGAATGTTTGGGTCAATGACCCCTTTGCGCCTTTTACCGTGAGTACTTGTCCCGTAATGTTTACTTCTACACCCTTAGCAATCACTACGGGTTTATTCGCCACTCTTGACATGCTAGTTAATCCTTAGGCCACGTAACATAACACTTCGCCGCCTTGCCCGTGGGCTCGTGCGACTTTATCACTGACAACCCCTTTGGCGGTGGAGATAATCGCCACGCCCAGCCCACCCTCTACACGAGGTAAATCCTGACAAGCCACATAACGCCGCAAGCCAGGGCTACTCACGCGCTTGAGCAATACAATAACCGGTTTGCCTTGGTAATACTTCAAGTCGATAGTCAAGGTCGTCTTGCAGCCCACGACCTGC
Source organism: uncultured Gammaproteobacteria bacterium (assembly GCA_964646995.1). Taxonomy (GTDB): domain Bacteria; phylum Pseudomonadota; class Gammaproteobacteria; order CAZYIF01; family CAZYIF01; genus CAZYIF01. Next base: position 7,127 of record CAZYIF010000011.1, on the reverse strand, counting down.
GTCGAAAACGCATTAATGTAGCCTTCATCACGCAGGACCGTGGCAATGGCCACTTTCAGCTTGGAAGAAGGCAACTGAACCTGCAACTTACCCACGGCTTGGGCGTTGCGAATACGGGTCAGCATATCGGCGACTACATCTTGCATACTCATGTCAGTACCTCTTTTATCTTTCATCGCAACTGTTCAGCAACACACTGAATAAGTCACCCTTAATTTTGCGCCTAGCCAGTAAAACTAGGCTTTACGGCATGCTCAGGTAAGAATCACGATTCTCCCGAGAATCCCCATCGCGTCAAGAAAACAGCGTACATTCAAGAAAAACAACGCCATTTTTAAAACTTTCTAAATAGTTACCTTACTTTCTACCAGCTCGCCTTAACGATGCCGGGAACATCACCTTGCATCGCATAAATCCGCAACATGTTGCGCGACATATTGAAGCGACGCAACACACCACGTGGTCTACCGGTCAGGTGACAACGATTCACTAAGCGTACCGGACTCGCATCACGGGGTAACTGCTGCAATTGTTGCTGTGCCTGCCAACGTAACTCGGCTGACAAGGCAATATCGCTAACCTTTTGTTTCAGCTGAGCACGCAGTGCAGCATACTTCGCTACTTTCTTAGTCCGTTTAAACTGTCTTGCAATGACTGATTTTTTAGCCACAATACTCTCTCTTTATTTCTCACGTAATGGGAAGCCAAACCCTTGCAACAGCGCACGCGCCTCTTTATCGGTCTGTGCCGTCGTCGTGATCGTCACGTCCAAACCACGGATTTGATCGATTTTATCGTAATCAATTTCAGCAAACACGATCTGTTCACGAAGTCCTAAGCTATAATTGCCTCTCCCATCAAATGAGCGAGGGTTCAAACCACGGAAATCGCGAATACGGGGCATGGCAATCGTCACCAGCCTATCCAAAAACTCATACATGCGCTCACCGCGCAAAGTCACCTTACAACCAATCGGCCATCCTTCACGCACTTTAAAGCTAGCGACTGACTTGCGCGCTAAGGTCACAATGGGCTTTTGCCCTGCGATACTCTGGAGATCAGACACCGCATGATCGATTACCTTCTTATCACCCAGCGCCTCACCCACGCCCATGTTTAGGGTTATCTTTTGGATCTTTGGCACTTGCATCGGATTGCCGTAAGAAAATTCCTGCATCAATGCAGGAATAATGGCATCTCGATAGTGTTGCTGCATTCTTGGTATCATCGCCTACCTACCCTAACTGTCTATCATTTCATTATTGGATTTGAAAACGCGTACCTTGCGACCGTCTTCTAAAAACTTGAAGCCCACCCGATCTGGTTTTCCCGTCGCCGCATTGTAGATCGCTACATTAGAGGTCTGCAGTGGCATAGCGATATCTTGTATGCCGCCATCTATGCCCAGCTGGGGGTTAGGTTTGACATGCTTTTTTGCTAAATTCAACCCTTCCAACACCACTCGCGCACCTTGATCAAGGACACGCTGCACAGTCCCTTTTTTTCCTTTTTCTTTACCGGTGATAACTAATACGGTATCACCCCGCTTTATCTTGTTCATTACAAAACCTCTAAGGCCAACGAAATAATTTTCATGAAATTACCGTCACGTAATTCACGTGTCACCGGACCAAAAATACGCGTCCCAATCGGCTGCAATTGGTTGTTAAGCAATACCACGGCATTGCTATCAAACCTAACCACCGAACCATCACTACGTGCAACACCTTTTTTGGTACGCACTACCACGGCGTTATAAACATCGCCTTCTTTCACCTTACCACGTGCAATCGCCTCTCTGATGCTGACCTTGATCACATCGCCAATGCGCGCTGTCCGCTTATTTGAGCCACCTAACACCTTGATACACATGACGCGCCGCGCACCGCTGTTATCAGCCACATCAAGTATCGTTTGCATCTGAATCATAAAATACTCTCCGAATCAATTCCCGTCATTGTCGTTAAACGATGACTACGCTTCTACGCGTTTCACAATATCAACCAAGGTCCAGGTTTTAGTTTTAGAAAGTGGTCTGCACTCACGCACGGTAACCACATCACCTATCTGACACTGATTACCCGCATCATGCGCATGCAACTTAGTAGAGAGGCGCATATATTTGCTGTAGAACTTATGCTTGACGCGACGCTCTACTAACACAACCACTGTGTCGCGCATTTTATTACTCACCACAGAACCCGTCACTGTACGGATGTGTTGCTTGTCGTTATTCGTCTCATTCATGCTAGATCACCTTTCAATTCCCGTGCACGCAATACAGTTTTGATGCGCGCAATGTCTTTACGTAACAACTTAAAGAAGTGAGTACGCACGCGTTGATCAGTGGCTTTTTGCATACGTAAGTTGAACATCTCTTGACGACAACCCAGCAGCTCTTGTTCCAATTCACTGCGTGTCTTAGCCAGTAATTCTTGTGCTTTCATTATAGTACCGTCCTTTCTGCAAATACCGTTTGCACTGGCAACTTAGCAGCCGCCAACAGAAACGCTTCTTTCGCTAACTCGGCCGTGACGCCTTCAATCTCAAATAACACACGACCCGGTTGGATCAAGGCTACCCAGTATTCTACGCTACCTTTACCCTTACCCTGACGTACTTCCAATGGTTTTTTCGTAATGGGTTTATCCGGAAAAATTCGGATCCAAACCTTACCGCCACGTTTAATATGCCGCGTGATCGCACGCCGGGCAGCTTCTATCTGCCGTGCCGTAATCCGACCTCGTGTCGTCGCTTTTAATCCAAACTCACCAAAACTCACGCGCCCGCCTTTGATCGCAATGCCTCGATTACGATTTTTTTGCTGCTTCCTGTATTTAGTTCTTTTTGGCTGTAACATGCTTATCTACCTCTCACGCCTAAGCCGCTGTCGCTTCTTCTTGAACATGTTCTTTCTTAGGTAAGACTTCCCCTTTGAAAATCCACACCTTGACCCCTATCACACCGTACGTGGTATGTGCTTCTGCTACACCGTAATCAATGTCTGCACGTAAGGTATGTAACGGCACGCGTCCCTCACGATACCATTCGCTGCGGGCAATTTCCGCACCGCCTAAACGACCAGCAACTTTGACTTTGATGCCTTCGGCGCCCGCACGCAGTGCAGTGCTTACTGCACGTTTCATCGCGCGTCGAAACATAATACGACGCTCTAACTGCTGCGCAATGCTCTCTGCCACGAGTTTGGCATCAAGTTCAGGCTTGCGTATCTCTTCAATAGTGATATGTGCTGGCACACCTAAGATGACGGCCAATGCCTTACGTAACTTTTCGATGTACTCGCCTTTACGCCCTAAGATAACGCCTGGACGACCCGACAATATTTTAATGCGTGCATCACGTGCAGGACGCTCTATCTGTATACGACTGACGGCCGCTTGGGATAATTCTTTTTGCAAGTAGGCACGTGCGGCTAAATCAGCACGCAGGGTATCTGCATATTTAGAATGATCGGCGTACCACTTTGATGTCCAATCTTTGATGATCCCCAAGCGTATGCCGGTTGGATGAACTTTCTGTCCCATTACTTTACCCTCTGTTACTGATCAGACACAGTTACGGTGATATGACAAGTACGCTTCAACACATGCGTACCACGGCCTTTGGCGCGTGCATGCATACGCTTAAATACCGGTCCTTCATTCACAAAAATACCTGCCACACGCAGCTCATCGATATCCGCGCCTTCATTGTTTTCTGCGTTAGCCATGGCAGATTCCAACACGCCCTTGATCAAGCCTGCCGCTTTCTTAGGACTAAATGCCAAAATCTCCAGTGCCTTATCCACACTCAAGCCACGGATTTGCTGTGCCACTAAGCGCGCCTTTTGCGCCGATATCCGCGAACCTTTTAACGTAGCAGCAACCTGCATCGATATACCCCTATTTCGTTTTCTTATCGCCAGAGTGACCACGGAAGGTTCGCGTCAACGCAAATTCACCTAACCTATGTCCCACCATGTTTTCAGTAATATAGACCGGTACATGCACCTTGCCGTTGTGCACACCAATGGTTAAACCCACCATCTCAGGAGTAATCATCGAGCGCCTAGACCACGTCTTAATCGGTCGCTTATCATTCGTCGCCACTGCAGTATGCACATGCTTCGCTAAGTGCAAATCGACAAACGGCCCTTTTTTGACTGAACGTGCCACTCTAGTTAACCCCCTTTACTATTTCTTTTTCACCCGCGCATGACGCACAATCATTTTAGTTGTACGTTTATTCTTGCGCGTTTTATAGCCCTTAGTCTGCCAGCCCCACGGACTCACGGGGTGACGTCCACCCGACGTTTTACCTTCACCACCACCGTGTGGGTGATCGATAGGATTCATGGCGACACCACGTACGGTTGGACGCGTACCGCGCCAACGCGTCGCACCGGCCTTGCCGAGCGAACGCAAATTATGTTCCGAATTACCTACTGCACCTACCGTCGCACGGCATTCGGTGAGTACCTTACGTACCTCGCCGGAACGCAAACGTAACATCGCGTAACGCCCTTCTTTGGCGACAATCTGTATGCTAGTTCCCGCGCTACGGGCTAACTGCGCGCCCTTTTGCGGCTTTAACTCTACGGCATGCACCACTGTACCCACTGGGATGTTACGCAAAGGCAGACAATTGCCGACTTTAATCGCCACGTCCGCACCAGAAACGAGAGTATCCCCTACGACTAAGCCTGCCGGCGCAATGATGTAACGACGCTCACCGTCTGTATACAACAACAACGCGATATCGGCAGAACGGTTCGGATCATATTCTATATGCTCCACTTTAGCCACAATATTATCTTTCTGACGCTTAAAGTCGATGCAACGGTAACGTCGTTTGTGTCCGCCACCAATATGACGCGTGGTAATCCGCCCGAGGTTGTTACGCCCACCGGTTTTAGATTGCGTACTAACTAGTGCATCACACGGCCCGCCTTTATGTAATTCACGCTTAACCGTAGTAACAAAACGTCGGCCAGCCGACGTAGGTTTTGCTTTTATCAACGCCATGTTATGAAGCCCCCACAGAGAACGAACCGGTAAAATCAATGTCGAAGCCTTCATGCAATGCAACGTAAGCCTTCTTCCACGACTTGCTGCGTCCTACCACTTTGCCTACGCGACGCGGCTTAGTCTTGGTATGACTCACCTGCACTGATCTGACTTTCACTTTAAACAAGGTTTCTACCGCGTGCTTGATTTGCGGTTTGGTCGCTTGCTTGGCAACACAAAACACAAATTGCCGATTCAACTCAGTCGCAGTATTCGCTTTTTCAGAAATATGCGGGCGCAAAATCACTTGATACATGCGCTCGTGCTTCATCGTCTGGCTCATGCTAAACGCTCCCCTAACTGCACAATAGCAGCCGCTGTTATTAATACCTTGTCAGCATTGAGTAAATGAACCGGATCCACCGCCACCACATCACATACACTCACACCCAACAAGTTACGTGACGCCAAATAGAGGTTGTTCTCTATTTCAGTGTCAATCAGCAAGGTTTTTCTGCCCTGTGACAACTGCGTTAAATCACGCTTCAGTAATTGCGTCTTGGGTTCAGGCAAGGTAAAACTCTCAATCACTTGCAAACGCTCTTCACGAATCAGCTGCGAAACAATCGAACGTATCGCGCCACGGTACATTTTTTTATTGACCTTTTGGCTGTGATCTTGCGGCTTCGCAGCGAAGGTAACTCCTCCGTGGCGCCACAACGGACTCTTGACGGTACCGGCACGCGCACGACCCGTGCCTTTTTGGCGCCATGGCTTTGCCGTACTACCGGACACTTCGCCACGCGTCTTTTGCGCACGCGTTCCAGCACGCGCACCCGCCAAATAACTGGTTACGACTTGATGCACCAACGGCATATTGAATTCACGCGCAAACACGGTGTCTGCCACATCCACTGACCGCGTATTCTGACCTGTTTTATCCACAACTTGTAACTGCATGACCCTCTCCAGCCTTAGTCTTGCTGCTTATACGGCTTCTTCACCGCCGCTTTTATTATCACGTCACCGCCAGGCGCACCTGGAACCGCTCCCTTGATTAATAGCAGATTACGTTCTGCATCAATCTTAATTAACTGCTGCGACTGCACGGTACATTGCTTGTTGCCCATGTGACCGGCCATCTTTTTATTCTTAAACACACGTCCTGGTGTCTGGTTTTGCCCTATTGAACCGGGCGCTCTGTGCGATAACGAGTTACCGTGTGTCGCGTCTTGTGTCGCGAAATTATGGCGTTTGACCACACCCGCAAAGCCCTTACCGCGGCTGGTTCCGGTGACATCTAACCATTGCCCTTCACGAAATATATCCAGCGTAATCGCATCGCCCAGTTTAAAATTTTCGCCTTCATTCTCAGCCAAGCGAAATTCCCACAAACCACGCCCAGCTAATACGTCTGCTTTAGCGAAATGCCCGCTTTTCGGCTTATTGACCCGCGACGGCTTCTTTTCGCCAGTAGTCACCTGTAAGGCACAATAACCATCATTCGCCAAGGTTTTAATTTGCGTAATGACGTTAGGCAACACTTCCACTACCGTCACAGGAATAGCCTGACCCACTTCAGTAAACAAGTGCATCATTCCTTTTTTCTGTCCCACTAAGCCTATAGCCATTTGCAACCTCGATTTTGTTCTACACAGCAACTTACGTTATTTGACGCCGTTGCTTATCACTCGTCAGACGCGGTAACTCCCGCGTTAATCTACGCTGATTTTTACCTCTACTCCCGCTGCAAGATCCAGCTTCATGAGTGCATCCACCGTTTTTTCCGTTGGCTGTAAGATATCAATCACGCGCTTATGCGTGCGAATCTCGTATTGATCACGCGCATCTTTATCGATATTAGGCGAAATCAAAATAGTAATACGCTCAATACGGGTGGGCAGTGGAATCGGACCCACGACTTGCGCTCCCGTACGTTTTGCAGTCGCCGTAATTTCTCTTGCCGATTGATCGATCAATCGATGATCGAACGATTTCAAACGAATCCTAATTCTTTGTTGTTTCATTGCCATCGACATAATAATTACTCAATAACCTTAGCTACCACACCAGCACCCACGGTACGACCACCTTCGCGTATTGCAAAGCGCACACCGTCTT
>CAZYIF010000010.1:0-80246 GCA_964646995.1 uncultured Gammaproteobacteria bacterium | reverse complement strand
AAGCTTTGGAAGCGGAGCTTCATGCAGCATGAAAATTCGTGGGGATATATCAGCTCCTCAGGGCGAACGGGTATTTTTAGAACCACAGTTACGTATCTCCTCAGGGGTATGAACGGTGAATGAGAACATAACTATTCCGCATTTTGCGAAATAGCTATGTTAATGCCAATGGACAACGAAAATGATCCAATATTCCGGGCATAAATGCATTCACCAATGCAGGCGTATGCAAACGGTAACGACTGTTGTAGCCTTGCTCGCCAAAATACAATTGATACTCACTCGGATCGTCGTTATTCGGTATCAGCTGTGCATGCTGCAACGCTCTAAACAAAGCCCAATCGCCTTTCTCATCAATCGTTAATCCATCGGGTTCATTGGTCAGATGAAAAACCAGTCCGGCGTGCGCCATGCGGCTTGGCCAAATGACACTATGGCTTACTGATGAATCGGGATAATCGGTAAATGCATCCTGACTTACCTTGAAATCAATGCTTTTGACTTGACTGCCCAATTGCATGGGTTGCAGGGTAAAAGCAACTTTTGTGGTATCCGTCTTATCCGGGAAAAACATATGTGTAATTACATTGCCGCGCATAAATAGCTCTAATACATTGCGACTTAAATCGAGGCCGACACCGTCTATCGTTTTATTTTCCCAACGTGCCTCTTTGGTATCTAAAAAAGGCTTGATATAGTCCTGGAAAAAATTGTGTAGCATGCCAATGGGAGAGAAGAATGCATTGAATTCTGCAAGGTTAATATCTTGTTTGCTACTGGCAAACAACGGGTAGCGATTAAATAAGTGCTGTTGGTAAAATGGCAATACATTCGTTTGCCACATGCTGTTGATATGCGCTTTGCTGTGTCCTAATACCAAGGCCCAACTGTCCTGTGCCCAAGCACGCAGCCAATCGCCTAACGGACTCGGTGTCCTATCGGCCAACAATAACAATTCATTGAGCGGGGACGTCGTCTCATTGAGCATATATGCCCTGCTGGCAACGAAAGCAGCCTTGTCTGGATCGCGTGCGTGAGCGATGTTATCGATATAATTTGCAGATTTTCCCAACTGCTGCTGTATTTGTTGGAATAACGTAGCCTGTTCGGTGTCTGGCTCTAATAAGTTATTAAATGCCAAAAACGTCGGGTGCGCATACAACGTTTGATTGACGCTAGGAATATGCGTTTGCTCGCGCGTAACGCCAATAATATCGCGTAATACCGAATGCTGGGTATTGGCCAGCGTATGCAATGTATCAATGGCCTGCGCAAACGTGCTGAGCTTTTCCGGGCGCAACTGTTGCAACTGGGTTTGCCACCATTGCATGTAAGCAGACAGATACAAGTTTTTAACATAAGCTTGTACTTGCTTAAGCGATACTTCTGCTGGCGCCGTTTTTTTACCCAGCACCCAATTACCCTCCAGAGTTTCCTGCGCTACCTGTTTCACTAAAGTAGTGTACACAAGTTCTAACTCTTGTTTGTTATACAACAGCGGCATCGTTTTATTGAGCGAAGACACCCGGAAAATAGGCTGTAAATTAACGGCTGCCAATGGGTTTGCTATTTTCGTATCGTGTTTACTTTGCAAAATCAACATCGCTAACTCTGGCTCACTGAGATTATCCAATAACTGTGCCCTGGGTGCTTCCAGCAAGGCATGGTTAATGGCATAGCGCGGTAATGACGGTACGTTTAAGTTTTTCACGTGTGTCAATAAACGCTGTTGTTGCTCTTGGCTGCAATGTAATACCTCATCGGCATAAGACTGCAACCAGCGCACTATCCCTTGCTCCTTCTCGGGACGCTGTGTATCTAGCAGTAAATAGGCGTTTAATAAACGGTATAAATAATGCGTGTCCGTCTGCGGCTGCTGTAATTGATCTTCCATGGCGTGCTGCAACGCGGGCAATAAGCGGTGTTGTAGTTCAGCCGCATAGATGGTTTGGATACGGGACAGCAATTGTTTGGATGGATGTAACGTCCCTAACGCAGCGAACCCGTGCTGGGGTTGCGTCAGCCTAGTATGAATGTCTTGCAACAGTTCCAATGCAGGCAACAGTGTTTTCAACGTAGGGGCTGACTGTTGCTGCGCAATGGTCACCGTATAGCGATGCAATACACTTTGTACTGCACTGAGTTGTTGGGTTTGCTGGCGTAGGTTATACCCCCAGACCACGCTGCCGCCCACCAGCATAACGGCTGATGTAATATAAAAAGCACAGGGCAATAACCAACGATAATACGTGCTGTGCGCATTGCCAACACGCGGGGCAAGCAACAGTGCCCCCAGCGCTTGGGCAAAATATTTTTTTTGCATAAAAATAGGCTGTGCTTGTGGCGTAACAGTCTGTAATTCAAAAATTTGTCCCAACGTTTTATGCAAACTATCCGTCACGGTACCTTGTTGTTGTACGCTGGTGAAATAGCACCCCACGATTGCACCTGCATGGGCTTGATGTAACGCGGTAACCGCCGCACAAATCGCAGGCTGCAGACTTTCTAATTGCAACGGAAAATCCACAATTAATTCGCGACGTTTACGTTGTTTTTCTTGCTGTAATTTATCAATCACGCTGCTCTGCAACTGCTGTAATAACCCAGAAAAGCCACTCTCAAACAGGGCTGCTATATCCGTACCTTTACGCCATGCAGTCAATGAAATACCCCACCCTTGGTTACGCTGGGGTAATTTTAGATCGGAAAAAAATTCATTGAAGCCATAGATTACATCGGCTTTGGTGAGCACAATTAACAACCGCGTCGCATTACCTATGACGGTTTTAAGCTGTTTAATTTGCTGCATTAAATAACTAATTTGTTGTTCTTGCTCATTGGGCAACAGTAATTTCTGGCAATCTACGCAGACAATCACCGCAGAAAGTAGACGCCGCATCCGCCACCGTTGTACCACGGAAACTAAGGCTTGCCAGCGCGTTGGTTTATTCTGCGTAACGTCGCACAATAACACCTGCAATTTCGTCAATAATATATTTTTGTCGACATAACTACAGAGTCCAGCCTCTTGCTCTGACCCTGGAAGTAACACACACTCCGGTGCTAGCGCTTTTAGTAAGCTAGACTTGCCTGCCGCCGTATCCCCAATAACTATGCAGTGTGGCAGTACCGCCATGCGGCTTGCACCGCGTCGCCAGTGGTAACCCTGTTGTTTTAACCAAGTAACAGCCCGTCGGTGAGTTTGTCGTAGCGCAATAGCAACAGTGTAGGGTGAGGCGTTAGTCATGCGGATTTGCTTCCGTTATATCCAGCAACTGTTGTAATAAGGGAATTTCATTGGTTTTTAGTAACTGGGTAAATCCTTGATAAAGTGCAATGGACAATAACACAGACACTAGCATAAATAATCCACTCTTACGTACCGATCGGCTAGCGTCAGTCAACACATGCTGGCTACGTGCCTCGTGCGAGACGGTGGACTCTTCGCGTTGTTTAGCAATAATTTGATAGAGCTGCTCGACTATCAGTGCCTGGTGCTTAGGCTGTTTGTGCTGCAGCTGATGGCACAAACCTATATTTAAGCAAATGTAAAATAACTCGAGTAATTCCACGTAGGTCTGCGGCTCTAGCATGAGCTGTTTTAATATCGTAAATAAGCGCTCGCTACTGGTAGAGTCCGCAAAAAAGTGCAAGGTCAGCTGATCAGCGGGCCACGTTTGATTGCCCCATTCAGTGGCAGTGATGGCCTCATCGAGGATTGAGGTCAACACGTAACGTGCGATGATAATATCCTTTGTGTTGTAATGGTAACGCTGTGCGTTGCTGGTAAAGGCATTCACCTCATGCACGAGGTTATCGTATAACTCGTGGATATTGGTATAACTCGCTGTGCGCCTGATACGCGAGACCACACTCAATAACGGCGCAGCAGCAGCAACCAACATATTATCACCCGCCTGAATGACAAATGTGCGTGGCCGGTAATAGGAGTTCAACTCAATGGTATAGCCCTCGGTGCGATGTTCTATGACGGAAACAAATTCCTCGCCATCCGCAGAAAATGAGGTAGATGATAGGGTACTCGGGTTATCACTATGCATAACAGGTATTTATTTTACTCAAGTTAATCTCCCTATTTTTCATCTGCAATCCGAGTTTGCGGCCCAAACGCGATGGTATCATTGTTTTTGCAACTATTCAGCAAAAATGTCGGTTCGTTAGCTTTTTTGTAAGCACCTATTTAGCAAAATGCTGGGTAGTTACTTCCGCAAAAAATAGTCATCGGCCCTGAGCAAACAGACCGTGCGGGATATACCACTAACTGCGTAATTCAGTCTTTGTCCCATGTCGGTTTGTTGCGGCTGACACGCAACACCTCTTTATTTAAGCGCAGACGTCGGATTAAATTGGCCAAGTGCTTACGATCACGCACGGAAATAATCACATTGATAATATTGTAATTGCCATCGTGTTCATCCACATTGATATTGTCAATATCCGCATCGACATTCGCTATTGAATTGGCGATCTTACCCAGTACGCCACGACGATTGACAACCAGTAGGTATAAATTAACCCGGAAATCTTCCTCAATATGTTTGCTCCACTGCAGCTCTACACATTTGCCCGGTTTATTACGCAATTTTCCTATTTTACTGCATTGATCCAAATGAATGGTAAAACCTCTACCCGATTGAATAATACCAATGATCGGATCCCCCGGAATAGGCCGACAACATTCGGCAAACGTAACCACCATGCCTTCACTGCCTTTGATTGCCAATGGTTTACTGCTTTTGGGCGTAATTTCTGGCCTTTTTACTTGCTCTGTTTCGATCAGTTGTGCCGCAATCACCGGCGCCATCGCGTTGCCTAAACCAATCGCTTCAAAGAGCTCTTCTGCCTGTTGGTACTGGTGTTCATCCAGGATCTTTTTGACCTGCTCTGCGGGCAGTTTATCCCAACTGGATGTCAACGCAGACAAGGCACGGTTCAGTAAGCGTTTGCCAAATTTAATCGCTTCCACTTGTTGTTGGCTCTTGAGGAAATGCCGGATATTGCTCCGTGCCTTACCCGTTACCACGAAATTTAACCACACGGGATTAGGCCTGGCACCCGCAACCGTGATGATTTCTACACGTTGTCCATTCACCAGTGCCGTACTCAATGGTGCCAGGCGATGATCGATTTTAGCCGCAACACAACTATTACCAATATCCGAATGGATAGCATACGCAAAATCTACCGCTGTTGCACCGTGTGGAAGCTCCATGATTTCGCCTTTTGGCGTAAACACATAGACCTCATCAGGGAACAAATCAAATTTGACATGCTCAATAAACTCTAATGAACTGCCCGTGTTTTTTTGTATGTCTAATATTTTTTGTAGCCAATTGCGGGCACGTATTTGGGTATCACTCGCCGCTTTATCTTTTGACTTATATAACCAATGTGCGGCAATACCATTATTAGCTAAGTCTTCCATCTCACGATCACGTATTTGAATTTCAATCGGCACCCCGTACGGTCCAAACAGCGTAGTATGCAGTGATTGATAACCATTCGCCTTAGGAATAGCAATATAATCCTTAAACCGCTCGGGTACTGGCTTAAATAGATTATGCACTACGCCCAATGCGCGATAACAGGTATCTATACTATCGACAATGATACGGAAGGCATACATGTCCATGACTTCAGAAAAAGACAGCTTTTTATTGCGCATTTTTTTATAAATACTATATACATTTTTCTCGCGCCCCCACACCGAATCTGAGGGCAAACCGTGCTTAATGAGGCTTTTTTTCAGGGTATTTTCTATATCGATCAAAATTTCCCTGCGATTACCCTTCACCTTACGCATAGCACTACTCAACACACGGTAGCGCATAGGGAAAATAGCAGCAAAACCACGCTCTTCAAATTCAACGCGAAAGCTATGCATGCCTAAACGGTTAGCAATAGGCGCATAGATATCCAAGGTTTCAACGGCCATACGTTGTCTTTTTTCCGGAGGACACGCGTCTAAGGTACGCATGTTATGCAAACGATCACTCAATTTTACAATGATCACACGCATATCATTCGCCATGGCTAAGACCATTTTACGAAAATTTTCTGCTTGTGCTTGTGCTTTAGATTCAAATTGAATTTGGGTCAGCTTACTAACCCCATCAACCAATTCAGCGACAGCATTACCAAACTGCTGCGCTATTTCTTCTTTACTGAGTAGGGTATCTTCGATCACATCATGCAGCAAACCGGCCATGATACTCGTTGCGTCCAAACGCATGCCAGCAAGAATATGTGCGACAGCAACGGGATGTGAAATGTAATCATCACCGCTATGCCGCTTTTGACCTTTATGGGCCGCTTTAGCCGTGCGATAAGCGGCATAGATCGTCTCTATCTGTTCTGCCGGCAAATAGGTGCTTAACTCTTGCTTTAACTCGCTAAACATACTCACTGTTTACCCCTGCTTCCTGCCACAGCATCCTATAACTATACCCGTAGCGGTATACATCATCGTTAACGTCAGGAACAAACGATCAACACGCCACTCATTGACTGCAAGGAACGCCACAAAAAAGCACAAATAACTCATGCAAACCAGGCCTACCAAAAAGGCTATGCGGCAAGCTAACCTCTACCTTGGTTTTTGCAATCGTACTAACTCTCTTCGCTATCGTCCGCCGTTGGCGCATCGGGAACAACGATCTCATTATCCAGCTCCGCCAGATTCGCTTGATAAGCGGCAAGCGTAAGATCTTCCTCCGATACACGCTTGTACTCCATTATCGGTCTGGTTATTTGCGCCACATTTTCTTCGCTAATAAATCCCGCCGCAATCTCACGTAGTGCTATCACCGTTGGTTTGTCATTCTCTGCTGGAACCAATGGCTCGACTGCAGTCGTTGCCAACTGACGCGCGCGTTTGGTCGCTACCCTTACTAATTCAAAACGATTACTCACTTTTTCCAAACAATCTTCAACCGTGATACGAGCCATTATTTACTCCACCTTTAAGTGCCTACCTAAAAACAAAATACCGTGCCCAAATGCGTTCTCAGCATATCCCACTATTTCCGTAAAGAAGCCACAGAACCTTGGACTTGTACACACACGCACCCGCCGCACAACCTACCCAGGCAGCCCAACTTACCACATATGCGCATATTTTAACAACACAAATGCTTCTCTTTGCCGTCTACTACCAAAGAAGAGGAGTATGCTAATCAGCTAGGCTAATAACTGATCAATCAACGCTGCAAGTCGTTGCTGTTGCACGATGACGCGTAAACGCTGCGACTGGATAATAGACTGCAACTCCGCCAGCGCCTCGGCAAAATCATCATTCACTATAATATAGTCGTACTCCTTGCAATGAGACATTTCCTCTTGCGCCTTGTTCAGTCGTTGCTGAATGACCTGCGGGCTATCTTGTGCACGCTGCTGTAGCCGCAACATTAACGCCTGCTGTGAGGGCGGCAGAACAAAAACACCCACACTATGCGGCAACTGCTGCTTAATCAGGTGATAGCCTTGCCAATCAATTTCTAAAATGACATCCACTCCGGCGGCTAATTGGGCTTCGACCCATTGCCGTGACGTCCCATAGTAATAATTAAATACCGTGGCGTATTCTAAAAAAGCCTGCTGTTGTTGCATTGCAAAAAAGGCCGCATCATCCACGAAATGATAATCAACACCATCTACTTCTCCAGGACGCATGGGGCGAGTGGTATAAGAAATAGAGACCTTGCTTGACGGCAACATCTTCGATAGCGCTTTGACTAGGCTAGTCTTGCCTGCACCCGATGGCGCAGAAACACTGTAAAGCGTACCTAAAACACTCATTACCCACCCCACGTACAAACCACATCATTCCACATTCTGTACTTGTTCGCGCATTTGCTCAATCAACACTTTTAACTCGATACTCACGCTAGTCACGTACGTTGAATTAGACTTTGCGCCAATTGTATTGGCTTCCCTATTTAATTCCTGCATCAAGAAATCCAATTTCCTACCTATGCTGCCCTCATACGCTAACGCTTGCCTCACATGAGCAAGATGCACAGTGATGCGATCCACTTCTTCACTTACATCTGTCTTTTGGACTAAAAGCAATATTTCTTGCTCTATGCGATCAGGATCTACTGTTGTCGGTAAGTCAGCAACGCGTGCAAGCAAACGTTCACGCTGCTGCGAAAGAAGGGCAGGTAATTGGTGCTTGAGCTGCTGTAATTGTACATCAATCGCAGCTAAGCGCTGTTGGATGAATCCTTCTAACTGTCGACCTTCAGCGGCACGCATCTGTTGCAATTCAACAACCGCTTGTTCTAATGCCGCCATTAACAGCGCTTCTGTATCTGCTAACGCAGGTTCGTGTGCCTGCAACACACCAGGCCAACGCAATAAATCCAGCGGATTGATGGGCGCGGGGTTAACCAACACATCCGAGATATCTTGGCAAAATTTATTCAGCTGTAATAGCAAGGGCTGGTTGATCGCTAAAGCGGGTTGCGTTACCTCATCCGTGCCACAATAAAGGTTGCAATCGACTTTTCCACGCGACAACTGCTGACGCAGCTGTTCACGCACCCGTGTCTCTAGGCAACGTAATCGCTCCGGTAATCGTACATTAATTTCTAAATAGCGATGATTAACCGTGCGTAATTCCCACACCATGCCCAACTCATCCAGCGCTTTTTTCCTAGCAAATGCTGTCATACTGTTTAACATGTAAATCCCTGCGTGATTTATGCGGTAACTTATTGCATAATGGCCTTGTTTATTTTCAGGTGATTTGTTGCTTCAGCTGTTGCCGACGATACCAACATCTCACGTCGGTGCGACTATAGCAAAAATAATGAGGAATGACTATGCGACGCAATGGCCGAGAAGCTAATCAACTACGCCCAGTAACTATTACACGGCATTATACTAAATATGCGGAAGGTTCTGTGTTAGTTGCCTATGGTGATACAAAAGTCATCTGTAATGCCTCTATCACGGATGGTGTGCCTGCTTTCCTACGTGGTGAAGACAAAGGTTGGTTAACCGCCGAATACAGCATGCTACCACGAGCCACGCAAGAACGCTGTATGCGTGAAGCCGCACGCGGCAAACAAGATGGCCGAACCCTTGAAATACAGCGTTTATTAGGTCGCTCGTTGCGTACTGTCGTTGACCTAAAACAATTACAAGGTTATACCCTGGTTGTTGATTGTGACGTACTGCAAGCCGATGGCGGTACGCGCACCGCATCCATTACAGGTGCCTGCGTTGCCATCGCCGATGCCTTAGCTAAGTTACAGCAAAAAACCAAAAAGAACTATTCCTTACAACAGTTTATTGCGGCTGTCTCCGTTGGCATTTGCAATGGCGCGCCAGTTCTTGACCTCGATTACGCGGAAGATAGTCATGCCCAAACCGACATGAACGTCGTCATGACAGCGGACGGTAAGTTTATAGAAATACAAGGAACCGCGGAAAAACGCAGCTTTTCCGCAGAGGAACTACACGCGATGCTAAACCTTGCTAAACACGGCATTGCGCAATTGCTAGAACTACAGCAACAAGCATTGCATACCATCACATCGTGATAGCGTAATCTATGGTTAATGGCGCGTGATCAGAGAAACGTTTTTCTTTGTAAATGGCAACATGACGGATGGTCGCTGCCAGCGCCGGCGTAACCATCTGGTAGTCAATGCGCCAACCCACATTGTTGTCCCTCGCGCGCCCGCGGTTGGACCACCAGGTATATTGCTCCGCTTGCTGATTAATAACCCGAAACGCATCAACAAATCCTATTTCATGGATTAGCTGTTCCATCCACGCACGTTCTTCTGGCAAAAATCCAGAATGCTTTTGGTTACTGCGCCAATTCTTCAAATCAATTTGTTTGTGCGCGATATTCCAATCACCGCAAATAATATAGTCGCTGGACTCTTCGCGTAGCTGACGTAAATAATGCGCATAATAGGTTAAAAACTCCATTTTTAGCGCTTGTCGTATTTCACCGCTAGTACCCGATGGAATATAAATAGAGGCCACACTGAACTTAGCAAAATCTATTTGTACGTAGCGCCCCTCGCTATCGGCACATGCCCAACCCAAGCCAGTGCGTATGCTCTTAGGTTTGTGGCGCGTATAAATGGCCACGCCACTATACCCTTTTTTCTCTGCATCGCAAAAAAAATACTCGTATCCTTGTGGATAAAACACTTCATCCTGCAACTGACTAAGGTGCGCTTTCGTTTCTTGCAAGCACACAATGTCTGCCGCTTGCTCACTCAGCCACGCATAGAATCCTTTTTTAGCGGCGGAACGAATCCCATTGAGGTTCAAGGTAATAATACGCATAATGTTGCCGAGTTAAGGTAGTTTGAGCTGCATTGTACTGGCCGTGAGCGATACTGCAAGTTTTTTACGCCTTTATCCGCAGGCTGCTGCTACAAATGACAATGATAGTATGTAAAAATGCTGTCGTGCGATATCCCCTCTCGCGCATGAATGTGGGTTATGCCGAAATGGACTTGATTTACAACAATGGAGCGTGTTTGTGGATGGATTTTTGCTTTCGACAATGGGTATAGGCCTAACGATCGCCGTGTTATTAGCCTTGTGGAGCTGCAAGCGCACCTGCCTTATCTTAGGCGCAAAGAAAATAACCTACCTCCGCTGTTTTACCGCACAAATAGTCGCGCTTGCGTTAACCAGCTTAATTATGTTTGTTGTTTTCAGTTATCTGGATTCTTGGTCCAGCATAGGGTTGCAGCTGTTTTTTGTGATTGTATTACCCGCCTATGTTTACGCACAGGCTTGTCATCTGCCTTTTATAAAAGGCCTAGTACTGCATGTGGTAACAATCTTGTTGACTCTTCTATTGCTACTTCTGCTTACCGTTGGCTTGCTCTTCAGCGGCTTTTTTAGCGGCATAGGGATAGGTGTCAAGCCAACGTGGAGTATCAGTGCCTTATTGGATCTGCCGTATACCATCAAAAGTTACTTTGAACTCACTGAGATTCAAGTAGTAGCGAACGGGCTGTGTGCCTGCGTAGATGACACCGCTTGTGTAATGGTGCACAAAGAAAATTTACGCCGCCTACTCAAAAACGTTAACGCCTCCGATACTTATAGCGCGGCGCAACGTAGTCAATTAGCCGCATTACAGCAAACGGCAGATGACTGTTATGCGAGTTACCAAACCACAGAACAACAGAGTGCTATTTGGCTAAATGCCCAGGACGAACCGATAAAGCAAGCTGCTGATGTGGCACCACCACAAAAACCGCAAGGCCCTCAGCACATCCCCGTTAGCGCGCTGCCAAATTACCAAGGCAAATGGGTACAAATACAACTGAAAAACGGCAAAGTTCACAGTGGAGAGGTCACCGATGTAGGGAAATACTCGGTGGAGCTACGTGAATCGCGCGCAGGTGGCTATATAGCCGCACCCGTCAAGATAGATGAAATTGAACAGATTATCGTTCCCAATTACTAAGGTAACGGTGAAACGCCACACAAGTAGTAATTGACTCTGTTTTGATCACTCTTTATAGTTCTTTTATTGCGTATTTCGCCCGTTGGTAGAGCCCCTCCACTCACTTGAGCCCTCTGCCATAACAAAGTCCACATTTTGTACTTGCACAGGGTAGCACTATGGCAATATGCGATTGGCCAATCCAAGAACGCCCCAGGGAAAAACTGTTACATCTAGGCGCGAGTAGCCTCTCAGAAGCGGAATTATTAGCCATACTATTACGCGTTGGTAATCCTGGGAGCACAGCGCTTGACCTGGCCAGACAACTGTTGGCGTTATTTGGTGATTTGACCAAAGTATTAGAAGCCAACTGGAACGATTGCTGCAATATCCCTGGCTTGGGCGTGGCAAAATATGCCCAGCTGCAAGTCGTTCGCGAGTTAGCCAAACGGTACTTACAGCAAGAAATCAAGAAACGCCCCGTCCTCGGCAATTCACAAGTCACCAAACAGTATTTAACTGCTCACTTACGCGCCTACCAGCAAGAAGTATTTGCCTGCTTATTTTTAGACAATAAACACCATCTGCTTTGCTTCGAGAAATTATTTTTTGGTTCGATCAACAACGCGCATGTATACCCACGTGAACTCATCAAACGCGCGTTACAGCACAACGCAGCCGCGCTCATCCTGGCACACAACCATCCCTCTGGAGTGACAGAACCTAGCCTAGCCGACAGAGAATTGACCAAGCACTTGCAACACGTGCTCGCTCTCGTGGATATACGCCTACTGGATCACGTCATTGTGGGCGATAATTGTTGCTCTTCTTTCGCTGAACGCGGCTGGTTGTCGTAATTTACCTACACCCACTTGCCAGTCATTAATCCATGGCATATAATGCGTCACTTTTGTTTGAACTAAAATTTACTGGGTGTACATGCTTTCTCGGCGCGTACACTGGGTTGATTGGATGTAGCCATAATCTATCAACTGCTAAGGTGAGTTTGTTCCTCTTTGTTAGGAGTAGAAGTTATTTATGTACGCGGTAATCAAAACAGGTGGTAAGCAATACAGGGTAAGTCCAGGGCAGGTACTAAAAGTAGAAAGCCTCGCCGTTGAACCCGGTGCAACAGTTGAATTTGCTGAGGTATTGTTGGTTGCCGATGGGGAAAATCTCCATATCGGTGCACCACACGTACCGCACGGCAAGGTCACGGCAGAAGTCGTACGCCATGGCAAACACAAGAAAATCCATGTGATCAAATTCAAACGCCGTAAAAATTACTTGCGTACCCAAGGGCACAGACAAGCCTTCACGGAAATTAAAATTAGCGGCATACAACATTAAAGGAGCAGCAAGCTCATGGCACACAAGAAAGCAGGCGGTAGCACGCGCAACGGACGCGATTCAGAATCGAAACGCTTAGGCATTAAAAAATACGGCGGCGAAGTTGTCACCGCGGGCAGCATCTTGGTTAGACAACGTGGCACCCAATATTATCCTGGCGTTAACGTAGGTTGTGGCACAGATTACACGCTATTTGCCAAAGTACATGGCCGCGTCGTGTTTAATGTCAAAGGCTTACACCAACGCCGTTATGTCAACATAGAACCGATGACCTTGCCCGAAGAGGACAATGCAACTGCGTAATAGCCCGCTGTTTGTATGTAGTAATGCACTATGAAATTTGTTGATGAAGCAGTCATTCAAGTCACCGCAGGCAATGGCGGTGACGGCGGTCTTAGCTTTCACCGTGAAAAGTTCGTTCCTAGAGGCGGACCCGACGGCGGCGACGGCGGTGATGGTGGCAGCGTTTATCTGCAAGCCAATAAAAATCTCAATACCCTGATCGACTTCCGTTATCGCCGCTTATATCACGCCGTCCGTGGTGAAAACGGCATGGGTAAGCAACGCACGGGCAAAGCCGGGGAAGACTGCACCATTGCAGTACCTATCGGCACTGTCGTTTATGACGAGGCAACCCAGGAGTGCATAGGCGACTTACTTCATCCCGGCGACCGTCTCTTAGTCGCACGCGGTGGCTACCATGGTTTAGGTAACGCACGCTACAAAAGCAGCGTCAACCGCGCACCACGACAAACCTCGCGCGGCAGCGCAGGAGAAGCACGCAAACTGCGCCTAGAACTGCGCCTGCTTGCGGATGTAGGCTTGTTAGGCCTGCCCAACGCCGGCAAATCGACTCTGCTGCGTACAGTGTCTGCTGCAACCCCCAAGGTAGCCGACTATCCGTTTACGACACTGTATCCTTGCTTGGGTGTGATCCGCAGCAACTACGAACAAAGTTTTGTGATGGCCGACATTCCCGGTTTAATTTCGGGTGCCGCAGAAGGTGCAGGGTTGGGGGTGCGTTTTCTCAAGCACTTAGCCAGAACGCGTTTGTTGCTGCATATCGTAGAAATAGCACCACTTGACGGCAGTGACGTCACCGAACAAATCCAATTAATTGTCAATGAATTAGCGCAGTTTGATGCAACGCTGGTGCAGAAACCACGGTGGTTGGTGTTCAACAAAATAGATTGCATACCGGCAGAAGAGGTAGATTCCGCCTGTCGTCTCATTACCGATAAATTAGGCTGGCTAGATAAGGTGTTCTGCATTTCTGCAATAACAGGCCAGGGCACCAGTGAACTGTGCACGGCCGTACAACACTATCTGAATCACATCGATGATGAAGCAGCGGACGACTACCCCAACAATTAACGCTACGCAGGCAAACGTAAAATAGCAGCAACCATACGCTTCTTATGTCTTGCCGCTTTGTTCTTATGTAAAATGCCCTTATTCACGCTGCTATCGATGATGGGTAATGCTGATTTGTAGGCTTCTTGCGCCGCGGCCCGATTGCCTGTCTCGACAGCCCTTACCACTTTTTTGATCGCCGTACGCGCGGTAGAGCGCAATGCCATGTTAGTTTGTCTGTGCTTGCCGGCTTGCTTGATACGTTTTTTTGCTTGTGCTGAATTTGCCACGATTATTACCTTTTTGCTGGATTTTCAAACGGTAAAGAATGCATGTATTTTAAGCTGTTGTCAATCGCTAGAGTGCCCATCAGTCAATGCCCGCCAACAGAGCGGGCATTGGTACGCATTTATTTCTTGGCTACTACTTCGGTCTGTGGCCATCGGTCGGTGTTGGCGGCTGTTGGCTTCCGCCCAATGCAGGATCTTGCGTTGTCCCACCAAACATATTGAATACACTACCCCACACACTAGGCCGCTTGCGATCTTTGCAGTTTGCCGCCTGAGCCGTTAAGGATACCGCTAAGTTTTCAAACTTATCCAATTCAGCCTGCGTCGCTGCAGGCGTAGCCGCAAAACTCACACGATTGACACCCCATGCCTGCCCGTCGTGATATCTTGCCTTAGTCATCAAGCGCGGAATACATTCACGGTCGCTGGCTAAGAGTCCCTGTTGCTGCCCTTCTGTAATGATACGACGAATCTCGGCCAAAGCTTGGTTACGTCGCAATGCGTGCTGTATCTTCTCATCTTCGGTAATACCGGTGATCTCACAGACTTGTAAGGTAAAGTTGGTTTTGATTGCCGTTGGCAATATCAGCTTGGCCGCCTCCGTGATGGTACAGGCCGAACCCACGTGCAAATGCGTCACTTGCCCTTGCTGCACTATGCCCGTAATTAATCCTAACGCCTGATTATCAGGTAGTTTCAGCGCAGACACATCCAACTGACGTATGGGGGATTCTGGCGTGGTGCAAAACAGGAGTAATTTATTGATGTTAACCGTTGGATCAACCGGCTTTACCCACTCGTTTTTTTCAGCATCCCAGTCGTGGGTTAATCGACATAAGCTAAGCTTTGGTATGGTACTACTAGTCAACGCACTCACTAAGCACTCAATATTCGTCTTAGCATTTATGACCAACGCCAACTCCTGCAGCGGCAATTGTATTAAAGCAATCATCACGTCATCCGCCACATACGCAGAACGACCGAAAGACAAGGTTTTCAAAGTAGGCATACGTTGCCACTGCGCAAAATCGATTTCCGATAAAGTCTCGGGATAGTTGTACTCTAGCTGCTGGATAGGCAGTTGCGGCAATAAAGGCAACAGCGTGTTCCTACTCTCCGGTGAAATCAACTGCAGTATGTCTGCTGGATTGCTCACGGTGAATAATGCAAACGCTTGTTTCGTAGCAGGATCAACCTCCACCTCCCACTTAACTTCGGTGTAACACATATAGGACGCCACCATCAGCAACTGCTGTACTTCCTCTGGCGTCAATGCCGCGGACACGGTCAACACATAAGACCCTTGCTCGTTCTCTTCTAAACGTAGTTTTTGGCTGGCACTCTTGAGCACGGTGACAAACTGCTGCATGGGAAGCGAGCTTGTGCTGATGCCTATACCTGATTGATTGGCTACTCGAGCTTGCCGTGCCTCGCTGTTCTCAGGTAAAAATTGCAACCAGTAAGTGCCATCACGCGCCGTCTGTGGTGCGTGTGGATGTACGGTATTGACAATATCTGTCACGGAACCTCTACGTTGCTCACCCTTAAAAAATTTAATTAGCGCATGGATGGGAAGGATGGGACGATCATTCTGCATAAAAACCTCTACTTTTTAATTAGTAATTAGACGTCCTTACCGCACATTGTCTTCCCTAGAAAAATGCCGAGACACTGAGTGTGCGCACTAGTATTGCAAAAATAAATAGCGTACACAGCTCGTGGCGGATTATTCGCCAAAACACTCGCGCTTGTCAAGAAAACCGGCCGGATGCTACGACATGTACCGCCTTCACGCCCCGCGATCACGCTACCACACAACGTCGCAGCGTAATT
The DNA here is from genome assembly GCA_964646995.1 of uncultured Gammaproteobacteria bacterium. Lineage (GTDB taxonomy): Bacteria > Pseudomonadota > Gammaproteobacteria > CAZYIF01 > CAZYIF01 > CAZYIF01. The sequence goes on along the minus strand of CAZYIF010000010.1, from coordinate 63,968 downwards.
GGCAACAGCGAAAAGCTAAACACGCCAGCGCCCCTTGCTTGCCAGTCAAGAGGAAACTCCGTCAAAGCACATCGGTGAAATTACCCAGCACCCAATGCCTGGCGCATTCTACCTAATTCCACGCTGTGAAGTTCTTCAGACAACGCATGATAATTGTTCCGCGGCAACTGAAAAAGAGTTAAAGGCCCACCTAACACAAATCTTCTCGGCCTCGATGGCACATCCCGTTCAGCCAACTGTACTTCCACGTCTCTCAACGCTTCTTCTACCTTGGGTTTAAATCGAACGAGCACAGGGTCGAATTCGTAATCTTCAGCTCGTTCAGTTGCTAACATCGCGAGTCGGATGCATCCAGCGATGACTATCACCAACGCCGCAAGGAGCACACTTACGGGAAAATCATCAGGAACTGCCATGAGCATCATCGAGAACATCATCACAGCTAACACCAATAAAGCGTTGGGGTTGGGACACCAACTCTCAGCTTAGGCAATATATTTCAATAGTAAGTGTAAAATTTCCTTTCTTGCGCCAGGCTCCTGCTGCGCCAAACTTGGCAAGAGTTGGTCTTCAAAATCCCCAAGGAGATGCCGTCTATGCCGTCGTCTGCTGAACTCTTCAGAGAATCCGTCGGAAAAAAGCATTAAAAATACTTCGACAGGATGCTTATAAAGGTGTGCAACGTAAAACTCTTCGAGTTCCGGAAAAGATAAAATTTTCACGGTTGAGATCAAATCTCCCGTGACAAGTTTTCTCCTCATTTCTTGTAAGCAAAGCGCATGACGAACAACAACAGGTAAAGCGTTTATTGCTTCGGCTGCAATGGGCAAACCGTCATTTACACAGGTCAAAAGACGTGCCCACGCGGCAAATGACTGGTGGGACTGAGCAACCGCTAAAAGATCGCTCTGATCTCTGAGTGAATACAGTAAAATGTGGAGTAAACTCCTCTCGGTGTCCGACAAATCCTGCACACCGAAAGAATCGCGTAGATAGTGTAAGAAAGATTCAAAAAATGCAGACATTACTTGCTCTCGCATAACGTGAATCTTCAGTGCTTTATTCAAGACAACTACGGCGGTGTGCTGATGCGTCACCAAGAGCGCATTAAAAAACGCCGTATCTAACATACGTGAGATTTCTTCGTCGGAAAATAATCCCCTTATGAAATTAACTCGCGCTATCGCTTTGCGTGCATCGTCGTATCCTTGGAAAAACAGGGAAATATTTTGCTTTATTATTTCCTTCTTCTGTTCTGGAGGAAGAACGTCAATAACATGTTGCAAGTCGTCTGTGTTTTTAAACTGAAATACTTCGAGAAACCAAATTACCCTCTCTTGATTCTGACTAAGCAATAGGAGGAATTCACTTAAGTTTCGGCGTCCTGACAAAAAACCACTCACCTTGTCATGAGACAAAACAGCTAAAAATGTCTCTTTATCAAGACACATCAATAGTAAGCTAGCAATAGCGTCTACGCGCCATATTTCAGATCCTCGATCAATTGAGGCACTATCGAAGCCATTTGCTGTCTTTTTGCAATGAGCCGCTGAATCTCCTGGCTCACGTCATCTACTGTGGATTTCGTATTATTATTCTCAAATGCCATCACGCTACCTCTTCTCGCTGTCTGTATTAGCCAACCGTGGCATTCATCCGTGCGAGCATGGCAAAAAAAAAGACATTCTGTCAATGCTTGCTCAGGGCAACTGTTGCAAGTTCCGCTTTTGGTTGTGCGCGAAGCACATATGATAGTCGACAAGTTACTGCCACAATAGTGCTGCATTTACTCCGTCGCGTCACCGGCGACATCCGTTATATTGCCACTCAGCACTATAAAATCGTCTAAGGATAGCTGCTCCGCACGCAGGTTGGGATCGATCTGCAACGCCAATAATTGCTGCCGCGTGAAACGCGTCTTTAAGGCATTGCCCAAGGTTTTACGCCGTTGATTAAACGCCAGCGTGACGATGTCATTGAGTGCAACCGGACAGGTTGTCGGCGCCAGCGCAGATCGATGCGGGACTAAGTGTACGACCGCTGAATCCACGCGTGGCACCGGAAAAAAAGCACTGGGTGGCACATGAAACAGCATCGCGGCTTGGCAATGATAACGCGCCATGACGGTAAGGCGCCCATAGGCCTTGTGTCCGGGTGTGGCTACCAAACGTAACACCACCTCTTGTTGCAACATAAACAACATATCTTGGATAAGCGGCTGGTAATCCAACACGTGAAACAGCAGGGGAGTGGAGATGTTATACGGCAAGTTACCCATCACACGTAATGGCTGTTGGTCAGTGACGAGTTGCGCAAAATCAAAGGTTAACGCATCGGCTTGATGCACGTGCACGTGCGCGTCATGGGCAAATTGCCGGCGCAATGTGTCGGCTAAATTCCGATCGAATTCGATCAAATCTAAGCGCCGTGCGCGTTCCGCGATGAGCGTAGTCAATGCACCTAAACCGGGACCGATCTCCACGACGTGATCCTGTTTACCGATAGCAGCGGCCGCTACAATATCGGCAATGACTTGTGTATCCTGTAAAAAATGTTGGCCTAACTGCTTTTGCGGTTTATGCATGTCGCGCTTGCTCGACGAGTTGTTGTGCCAGCACCAGCGCCGCGTGCACGCTGCTGCTATTGGCCTTACCCGTACCGGCTAAGGCTAATGCAGTGCCGTGATCCACGGAGGTACGGATAATCGGCAAACCCAGCGTGACATTCACAATATGGCCAAAGGCCGATGCTTTTAATGCGGGTAAACCCTGATCGTGATACATCGCTAAGATGGCATCAAATTGCTGTGCATGTGCCGGCACAAATGCCGTATCCGCAGACAGGGGCTCACTCAAGCGCATGCCCTGTTGGCGTAGTTTTGCTAATAACGGACGCAAGATCGTTTGTTCTTCCTGCCCCATGTAACCGTTTTCGCCCGCATGTGGATTTAAACCACAAACACCGATGTAAGGATCAACCACACCAAATAAACGCGTCAAATCATGCGCTAACACCCGCAAGGTTTTTTCTAATGAATCCGCCTGAATACTCGCGGCAACCTCAGCCAAAGGGATGTGCGTAGTAGCCAATGCGACACGTAAGTGCTCACTCGCCAATAGCATGACCACGTGCTCACTCTGCGTTTGTTGAGCGAAAAATTCGGTATGACCGCGAAACGGTATGCCACCTGCATTAATAACCGCTTTATGCAGCGGGCAGGTGACCACGGCAGAGAACCGCTGTTGTTGGCAACCCTCTATCGCACACTGCAATATATCTAACACATACTGCGCGTTGTGTGGTTGCAACACGCCTGCCTCGCAGTGCTCACGTAAAGGCACATGTATGACTTGCAGCGTACCCGGTTGATGTCGGTGTTGTGCGGTGGATTCGGTAAAGGCTTGCACGTGTAAAGGTAAACCCAATTGCCGCGCGCGTTGCTGCAAGAGATCCGCATCGCCTATGCCGACTAACGCGCACGCGTGTGCTTGCTGCGCCAATTGCACCACTAAGTCAGGGCCGATACCGGCGGGTTCACCACTAGTGATAGCAATGGTCCGTACGCACTGTTCCTTCATTGGTACGCCGGGTCGATTTTGATATACGCATGATTACGCAATGTTTGCAGCCACGAGACCAGGCTCTTATTGAAATTTCTCTCCAACACGATATTACGCGCTTGTTTTTCTTCCCATTGTTGTTGGTTATGCACCTCGCGTTCACCCAACTTTTGTAGCACACACCAGCCCAAATGGCTACGTATGGGATCACTGATAGCCTGCACAGGCAATGATTGCAACGCTTGCGCCAAGGGTGCAACCAGCGCGTCCGGTTCTATCCACCCCATATCACCACCCTTGCTTGCGCTGTCTGGCTCTTGGGAGTAGGTTTCCGCTAGGCGCGCAAACGATTCACCGTGCATGACCCGTGCACGCAATTGCCGTATGTCTTCTAACACCGACTCAGCCGGGGCATTGGCACTGATTTTACGTACAATCTGTCTGGCGTGATATTCCTTAACGACATGCGCCGGTTGACGCATCTCCAACAACTTTACTAAATGATAACCGTTCGGTGCGACAATCGGTGTAGAGATTTCATTGCGCTGCATTTTCTGTAACTTTTCTACAAATAAGGCGGGAATTTCATTCACTTTTTGCCAATCATGATTTTCAAATTTAACCGTAAATCCTTCCAACAACTGATCCTCAGACAATGCTTGTTCGCGACTAAGCCGCTGACTAAGACTATTGGTTAACTGTAACGCGGCTTGTTTTTTACCGGCATCTGCGGTCTCATCAACGGCGACAAAAACGTGCTGCAAGCGATACTCACTTTGTTGCGTTTGCTGCTTACGCACTTCCTCAACGGCTTTACGCAATTCTTGTGTATCCACTTTGATTTTGCTGAATACCTCACGGTGTTGTATGGCTTGTAGCAGCAGATTGTCGCGCGTATCTTGTCGAAACTGTTGGTAATCGATGTGTTGCGCTGACAACTGTTGTTTTAATTCATCTAAGCTCATATGATTTTCCGCAGCAATATCGCCTACCGCCTGATCTAACGCCATATCATTGATAGCTAACCCCATCACTTTCGCTAAATTTAATTGTAAGGCCTTATCTATCAGCCTATTAAGCACTTGCTTGCGTAACTCCGTTTCATCCGGCAATGCTTGCGCGCTAGCCGCAAGCTGCTGCGTAATCACCGCAATCGCCTGATCCAACTTGGATTGCGTAATGGTTTCCTGCTCAACGATAGCGATGATACGATCCAACGGTTGTTTTATACCGGCCTTAGCCAAGGCGGTAGGCATGTCACATAATCCGATAATGCCTATTGCACTCATAAACAGCGAGAAAAATAATTTACGCATACGATCTGTACTCTCGTTAGATTAATTGCTAGGCCACACCAGGCATGCCACGGCCAAACCACAGACACCCCACCACTGCACCACCGTTCACTACTCGCTAACGTGGCACAATGTCTCCTCTGTAGTTGGGGATCATCGAACTCAATAAGGCACCGCGCCTAAGTGTGCCAAATGAACCCACTCCCGTCAATTGCCACTGCAGATAAATTGCCTTATTAAATTTTGGCTTACGTTCAGGGCTTAATTCTAAAAAGGTACGTCCCCCTAAGATCCTAAACGCCCAACAACAGCTGTTGTACTCTACACCCAACAAATAATCTTGGAGATACCCACGTTTTAGATTTTGTTGCCATGTGCTCAGTGCCAACCATTTCTGCTGCAAGGGCCAAACAAATGAAAAAGCCGCTTGTTTTAAGTCTTCATTTTGTGGGGCATTGGCATTATTAATATAATTTGTTACATCTTGTGCGTAGTTATATCCCACGTTGATGATGTGCTGTTGATCTTGGTTATAACCAAAATAAGCGTTGTAAGCAACCGGATGATGCGTTGCAGGATCCCAACTGTAATTGCTGTTAGCTTGCCATTGATTATCCATGCGATAAGTCGCTTCACCCGCGATGATGGAGTGTTGCCAATTGGCTAAGCGATGCGGTGGATTCAACGTCGTGGTTTCGCAACCCGGACGCAGGCACAAAGTAACGCGATGTGCCGAATAATAAAAAATTTGTCCCAGACTCACGGTTAATTTTTCAGTCCCATTACCGTTATCAATAAAACGCGTGGTCGCACCTACGGTAACTTGTTGGGTATCACCGATGCGGTCGATACCGGCAAAACGATTGTAAGAAAATAATTGATTGTAATTATAGTAAAGTCGTCCACTGTCAAAATTGGGAATGCTGTCTTGATCGCGATAAGGAATATACGTGTAATTTATTCTGGGCTCCAGTGTTTGGGTGAGATCGTGTTGTGTGATGCGCAAGCCACGTTCAAAGTACAAACCACTGTCGGCTTGAAAAATAGGAATATTACGCGTGACATTGTCTTTGCGTCCTGCCAATTGATGCCTTAGATAGTATTGCGTCATATGCAAATGTAAGCTCGGCGTGAAATACGCAGCGGTATTACTAAACGGCATCGAGATCTGCGGATCCACCACCAACCGCTCACCGGTAATAGGAAACGTCGCTTCACCAGGCTGTAGTGACGCCAAGGAAAAGTTGACATATTGCAGATTAACTTCTGATTGCAAAGCGGTAGTAGTAGGCAAGGTGATTTTGGTGTTAAGTTCGGGTAATCGGTTATACGGCCTATTGATCGCCGCCAAATTAACACGTTCCAGCGTCTGGTAATTCATTAATTTACCGCTCGCACTCACGAGGTCGTTGTTATAGTTTATCTCGGCTTGCTGCACTAACTGGTTGCTGCTGCTAATCGTCTCTGGCAATGGGTGTATATTACCTAAATCATTTAGCCAATAATTATCGCTGAGTCGGCTATAGTTAACTGCCGTACTAATATGCGGACTCCATTGACGCCGCTCGTACCACGCCACACTCTTGCGGACGTGGCTAGCCTGCAATAAATCCGGTAAAAACTCACTGTTTGCATACGTCGCCGGCGCATCGCGTTTCATTACATTAAACACACTGTCGTTCGGCATGAGATCTAACTGAAATGTACCGACTGCATTTTGAGTTAAATAACGCGACTCACTATTTAATTGCAAACCACGGTTGAAGAGTAAACGGGGCGTCAATAAAAAATCGTAATTAGGCGCTAGATTAAAATAATACGGCAGGCGTAAATCCACACCGTTCCTATGGTTATAACCAACCGACGGTGGTAACAAACCGCTTTGCCGTTCTTTGTTCGTAGGGAAACTTAAATACGGTGTGTAAAAAACCGGAACTGCCCGTGCATACAAGCGTACATGCTTAGCTGTGACGCGTCCTGTCGTTTTATTAAAATAAATTTGTTTAGCGCGCAATTGCCATACCGGCTGCACCGAGGGCGCGCAGGTGCTATAACTCGCTTGCTGTGCGTGTAAATGTTGCGGATCAAGCTGCTCTAATTGCGCGGCCTTACCCCACGCCACATCATTCGGTTGCCAGGCTTGTCCCGCTGCCACAGTAGCAAGGTAATGTTGCGTATCGTCGATATCAATGCGGTACAGACTATCGTTAAGTTTGCCGCGCTTGGTAGCGAGATCAAACGTTCCTGTTTCAGCCAACAATAATGACCCCGGCTGCCTGATGCGTACAGGCTGGGTGAGATTAACCAACGACCGTTTATTTTGCCGTTCCTCGAGGTAGGCTTCTTTAGTTTGAATATGCAAATTTTCCTGGCGTAACGAAACATTACCCACTAAATGCCATGGCCCCTGCAACGGTGCGGTCGTTTGATCGGCGCTAATCTGCGTTTGACCATCCGTGCTGATCAGGGCAGGGATCGGCTCGTTAAAAAAACCCGTGCAGACACGCCGGTTGTCCTGTTGCCAATTCAGTGCTGTGGCCACATCAACGCGCTGCGCCGGTGCAGCTAGCGCCAGTACAGGCAACACACCCAGCAAAAACAAAGCAATAAGATGCGCGCCTGCTTTTTTATTTAACACACTTTTTGCCTTTGCTTCAGAATGAACCACGAAAAACGCCGATTATAGAGTAATTGCATCAAACCACAATCACTAACAGGCTAGTAAAAAACACACGACGCGAGTCGCGCCGCGGTGTGTTGTTCTAATCGTGTCTTGCATGCTGCATCCATAATCATTATACTCGCGCAGGTTTTAAAAAGAACACGAGTGCCTATGCGACAAATAAAACTAGCTCGAGCTCGCTTTTGTCGTGTATTGCTTGCACAATGCATCGTGGTGTTCGTCGTCAGCTGTATGGCTGGTTTATGGGCAGATGGCCACGCTGCGTGGGTGGTGCTGATTGGAGGTGGAATTTGCCTCGTTCCTAGCGCCTATTTTGGTTGGCAAGCACTTGCAACGAGTGGTGCGCAACGCGCACAGCCTGTTGTGTTAAGCTTGTGCAAAGCGGAGATCGTTAAAATAATCCTCACTGTGGGTTTGTTTTACGTCACGTTAATCGTGTTCAAGTTGGCAGTTGTGCCTATTTTAATGGGTTACCTATCGGGATGCCTTGCTTTTAGTTTGGCTCCCTGGTTAATGAATAGTCATATTATATACGGTGAATGACCATGAGTTCTGTGCCTCCGGCTAATGCCGCTGAGTATGTACAACACCACTTACAACATCTGACATGGCAACTGACGCCGGGCAGTGGTTTTTGGGCGTTCAACGTAGACACCTTATTTTTTTCCTTGCTCGCTGGCGTTAGCTTTCTGTGGTTATTCCGCCGCGCCGCGCGCTCAGCAACACCCGGGGTACCCGGCAAACTGCAGGCGTTGGTAGAAATTATTTTAGATTTTGTGGACAAACAGGTGAAAGAAACTTTCCACGCGCCCAGCACCTTCATCGGCCCATTGGCCCTCACCATTTTTGTATGGGTCTTTTTGATGAACCTCCTTGACTTGTTTCCCGTGGACCTGTTGCCGCGCTTAGCAGGCCATGCGGGCGCCAGCCACTTGCGCGTGGTAGCAACCGCCGACGTCAACGTGACATTTGGTTTGTCTTTATCGGTATTTATCTTGATTTTATTTTACAATTTCCACGGCAAAGGGGTGAGGGGCGTCGTCAAGGAGTTTACCTGCACCCCGTTTAGCAGCAAGACAATGTGGGTGCAAGCCTGCTTGCTACCCTTTAACTTAGCACTGAAACTCATAGAAGAAATTGTTAAGCCCATCTCATTGGCACTGCGGTTATACGGGAATTTATATGCCGGTGAGTTGATTTTTATTCTAATTGCACTTTTACCGTGGTGGGCGCAATGGCCTTTTGGCAGCGCCTGGTCTATATTCCATATTCTCATTATCACCATACAAGCATTTATCTTCATGATGCTGACTATCGTGTATTTGAGTATGGCGCACGCGGAACATTAACAGGACCGCGGCACAACACATGTTTCAATAACAAAAGGGGAAACACAATGGAAATAGCAAGTATAGTAGGTCATATCCAGGCGATGACGGTGTTAGGCGTCACCTTGCTGATCGGTATGGGCGCTTTGGGCACAGCAATTGGCTTTGGTTTGTTGGGTGGAAAATTTTTAGAAGGCTCTGCCAGACAACCCGAGTTAGCCTCTATGCTGCAGGTAAAGATGTTTTTAGTGGCCGGTTTCGTCGATATGGTCACGATGATAGGCATAGGTATTTCCTTTTGGTTTATTTTTGCTAATCCGTTCGCTGCAGCAGTCATCAAATTAGCAAGCTAATCATTTCGGAGAAAGCACAGTGAATCTTAATGCGACCTTATTCGGTGAAATGCTCACCTTCGCCATCTTTGTTTGGTTTACCATGCGCTTTGTGTGGCCGCTCATCACTGCGGCTATCGCCGATCGTCAAAAAACCATTGCGGATGGTTTAGCGGCAGCAACACAAGGCCAACAGGCGTTACAACATGCTAAGCAAGAGATAGATTTGCAATTGCAGCAGGCACGTCAACAGGCCAGCGCCTTGCTGGAACAAGCCGATAAGCGAGCCCAGCAAATTGTAGAAGAAGCCAAGCACCAAGCCAAAGAAGAAGGTCAGCGTATACTGTTAGCCGCAAAAGCTGACATTGCACACGAAGTCGAGCGCGCCAAACACGCATTGCAACAACGGGTGGTTGAACTCGCAGTCCTTGGCGCAGAGAAAATCTTAACCGCCAAGATCGATGTGCAGTCCGATGCGAAGTTATTAGCAACGTTGGCAACAGAGATCTAAGTCTATGGCAAACAACACAACGTTAGCCAGGCCCTATGCCAATGCAGTGTTTGAATTAGCCCTGGCTAAGCAACAACTGCCGTTATGGCGTGACTGCTTACATATACTGGCGCAGATTGTCAGTGAGCGTCGCTTGGCATTACTCCTGACCGATCCACGTATTGTATCCACCCAATTGCTGACGCTCATCAGTGAAACAGCGACGGCAGTGCAGGCAAGTGTCAGCGCTTTACAGCCGCTCACAGACAATTTTTTGCGCTTACTCCTCGACAATCGTCGCTTGACGCTGCTGCCCACTATCGCCGTTGTGTTTGATGCTTTAGTGGCAGACCATCAACGCGAAGTCCGTGTGAATATTACCTCGGCATTGGCGCTTGACCCAACACAGCAAGAAGTGTTGCGCCAAGCCTTAAGCCAACGCCTGCAACGTAAAGTACATTTGTCATTGGTTATTGAACCACAGTTAATAGGTGGCGCGATTATTCGTGCTGGGGATATCGTTATCGATGGGTCTATTCGCGGCAGATTGCAGCGCTTGACTCAAGAATTAATGTAAATAAAAGGGTTGGACTATGTCACTTAATCCGTCAGAAATCAGCGGCCTCATCAAGCAACGTATTGAGAATTTTGATACTACGCCTAGAGCAACCACCGAAGGTAGCATCATCAGCTTGCAAGATGGTATCGTGCGCATTCACGGTTTAGAAAACGTGATGCAAGGCGAAATGTTAGCGTTTGCCGATAATATTTACGGCATGGCACTCAACTTAGAACGCGATTCAGTCGGTGCAGTGGTACTCGGCCCCTACGAAAGTTTACAAGAAGGCCAAGCCGTAAAATGTACCGGCAAAATGCTAGAAGTACCCGTGGGTGAAGCGTTATTGGGCCGTGTGGTAGATGCCTTGGGCAGCCCGATTGATGGCAAAGGCGCGATTGCCGCGCAAGGCCGCTCGGTCGTTGAAAAAGTAGCACCCGGCGTGATCTCCCGGCAATCGGTTGATCAACCGTTACAAACCGGCATAAAGTCCATAGACACCATGGTTCCTATCGGTCGTGGGCAGCGCGAATTAATTATCGGTGACCGACAAACGGGTAAGACAGCTATTGCCATAGACACCATCATTAATCAACGCCACACCGGGGTGAAATGTATTTATGTCGCCATCGGACAAAAAGCCTCTTCCGTTGCCAATGTGGTACACAAATTAGAAGAACACGACGCGCTAGCGCATACCATCATCGTCGCCGCTAACGCATCCGATTCTGCTGCACTGCAATATATCGCCCCTTACGCGGGTTGTGCGATGGGCGAATACTTCCGTGATAAAGGCGAAGACGCCCTTATCATCTACGATGACCTCACCAAGCAAGCCTGGGCTTATCGTCAAATCGCTTTATTATTGCGTCGTCCACCCGGACGTGAAGCTTATCCCGGTGATGTATTTTATTTGCATTCACGTTTGCTAGAACGCGCTGCACGCGTCAATGCCGCTTACGTTTCACAGCAAACCAACGGTGCAGTAAAAGACAAAACCGGCTCGCTCACTGCGCTACCTATCATTGAAACACAAGCGGGAGACGTTTCCGCTTTCGTACCAACCAACGTGATCTCTATCACCGATGGACAGATTTTCCTGGAAACCAGTTTATTTAACGCAGGGTTTCGTCCTGCAATTAACGCCGGTTTATCAGTCTCGCGTGTTGGTGGTGCCGCACAAACAAAATTAATCAAGAAGTTAGTCGGTTCGGTGCGTATTGCGTTAGCGCAGTACAGGGAGTTAGCTGCTTTTGCCCAGTTTGCGTCGGAGCTCGATGATGCAACGCGCAAACAATTAGAACGCGGGCAGCGCATGATGGAAATACTCAAGCAGCAGCAATATGCACCCCTTAGCGTAGCGGAAATCGGATTAGTCTTTTACGCCGTGGGCGAAGGCTTTCTCGATCAAGTCGCCTTAGAACAAGTCGTTGCATTTGAGCATGCCTTGCTGGCGTATGTGCGTAGCGAACATCGCAACTTCCTCGCCCAAGTCGATGCCAATCCGGTACATAACGACGAAGTTATCGCGCAGTTTAAACAGATCATCGAAACGTTTAAACAAACGCAAGCATGGTAGGCATATAACATGGCAAGTGGTAAAGAGATACGCGCAAAAATAGCCAGCATCAAGAGCACGCAAAAGATCACGCGTGCCACTGAAATGATCGCGGCCAGTAAAATACGCCAGGCGCAATTGTTAAGAGCGTCTTCGGATCCCTATACCCAGCATATTCAGGATGTCGTGGGGCACTTAGCCAAGAGTCATCCCGAGTATGTACACCCATTTATGCAACACCGTGAGATTAAGCGCTGCGGTTACATCATTGTCAGTACCGACAAGGGACTCTGTGGCGGCCTCAATGCCAATTTATTTAGAGCCTTAGTCAAAGAGTTTGTGGCCCTGGAACAACGTGGCCAGACTCTGTGTTTGAGTTTAATCGGGCGCAAAGCAAAGGCGTTTTTTCCGCGCTTTACCCGCAACATCAGCGCTGCTGTGGATCATTTGGGTGACAAGCCGCGCGCCGCAGATTTGTCCGGGGTCATCACGGTAATGCTAGACGCCTATCTTAACGGCGAAATCGATGCCCTGTTCTTAGGGTATAACAAATTCATCAACACGATGTCACAGCGTCCGTTAATCGAACCACTGTTACCTATTCCGCCCATGCCAGAACCGCGCTTGGATCACCATTGGGATTACTTGTATGAACCAGACGCACGCGACATTTTGGATGTACTACTGCGTCGTTACGTGAGCGCCAAGGTGTATCAAGCGGTAGTCGAAAACTTAGCGTGCGAACAAGCCGCCAAGATGCTGGCGATGCGCAATGCGACCGAGAATGCGGGCGACCTGATTGCGGAACTGCAGGTTTCCTATAATAAGGCGCGCCAAGCGACAATCACCACGGAATTGACCGAGATTGTTGCCGGTGCAGCAGCGGTGTAATGGGGCTATATAGCCAAGAAACATAATTTGAGTTAGCGATGAGGAATCACGCATGAGTGTTGGAAAAATAGTAGAAATCATTGGCCCGATCATTGACGTAGAATTTGCGCGTGGAGCAGTGCCTAAAATACACGATGCTTTGTTGATCGACGAAGCCAACATCACCTTGGAAGTGCAACAGCAATTGGGCGACGGCATGGTTCGCACTATCGCCATGGGCAGCAGTGATGGCTTGCAGCGTAACATGCGGGTATCCAACACCGGTGCGCCGATTCGTGTACCCGTAGGACGTCACACGCTAGGTCGCATCATGGATGTCTTGGGCAATCCTATCGACGAGCAAGGTCCTATTGGCGAAACGCAACGTTGTTCCATTCACCGTGCGGCTCCTAGCTTTGCCGAACAAGCGTTAGCAACCGAACTGTTAGAAACCGGTATTAAAGTCATCGATTTAATCTGCCCCTTTGCCAAAGGTGGTAAAGTCGGTTTGTTTGGTGGTGCAGGCGTCGGTAAAACCGTCAACATGATGGAACTCATCCGCAATATCGCGATTGAGCACAGCGGCTTCTCCGTGTTCGCCGGCGTGGGTGAGCGCACCCGTGAAGGTAATGATTTCTACCACGAAATGAAAGACTCCAATGTCTTGGATAAAGTGGCGCTGGTGTACGGCCAAATGAATGAGCCGCCGGGCAACCGTTTACGCGTGGCATTAACCGGCTTGACCATTGCAGAAAATTTCCGTGATGAAGGCCGCGACGTGCTGCTGTTCATCGATAACATCTACCGTTATACCTTAGCCGGTACCGAAGTATCCGCCTTATTAGGCCGTATTCCTTCTGCCGTAGGTTACCAACCCACACTGGCTGAAGAAATGGGCTCCTTGCAGGAACGCATCACCTCCACTAAAACCGGCTCGATCACCTCGATTCAAGCTGTTTATGTTCCGGCCGACGATTTAACCGATCCGTCTCCTGCCACCACCTTCGCGCACTTAGACGCGACCGTGGTATTGTCGCGTCAAATTGCGGAACTCGGTATTTATCCGGCGATTGATCCCTTGGATTCCACCAGCCGTCAGCTGGATCCGCATGTCATTGGACAAGAGCATTATGACGTGGCACGCGGTGTGCAGCGTACCTTACAACGCTACAAAGAACTCAAAGACATCATCGCTATTTTGGGTATGGACGAATTATCGGAAGAAGATAAACTCACCGTCACCCGCGCACGCAAGATACAACGCTTCCTCTCACAGCCGTTTTTCGTGGCCGAAGTATTTACCGGTGCACCCGGCAAGTATGTGCCATTGAAAGAAACCATCCGCGGCTTCAAAGGCATTATCAACGGCGATTACGATGATATCCCAGAACAAGCCTTTTATATGGTCGGTACCGTAGACGAAGCCGTTGCAAAAAGTAAAACCGTGTCCTGATAAGGTCTGTAGCAATGAGTGATAAAACGATACAGGTAAAAATTATCAGCGCAGAGCGCCAGCTGTTTACGGGTGAGGCGCGCTGCGTGATCGCACCTGCGTCACAGGGTGAAGTCGGTATTTTCCCGCAACACGCACCGTTTTTGTCGTTGTTAAAACACGGCACTGTGCGCGTGTGTTTGCCTACACAAGAAGAACACTTTTTTTATGTGGCAAGCGGCTTGATCGAAGTATTGCCTTTTTGCGTCACCATTTTAGCTGACATCGCAGTGCCTGCGGCCGAGTTAGATGAAGAGCGGGTGCAACGCGCCAAACAACAAGCCGAAGAGTTGCTACATAAAAAAGACAGTGATTTTAACTATGCACTCGTCGCCGCCGAGCTGGCACAAGCCGTTGCCCAGCTCAGAACGATTCAAAAGGCACGCGATAACGCCAACCGGTGCTAAGCAGACACCCGACTATCTTCCTTACGCCAAGGAGCCGTCTTATGTCACTAGAAATTGTTATCCTCGCCGCTGGTTTAGGTTCTAGGATGCGCTCGTCGCTGCCCAAGGTATTGCATCCCTTAGCGCATCAACCCTTATTAGCGCATGTGCTAGAAACCGCGCGCAGCTTGAATCCTACCCGTATACACGTGGTTTATGGCCACGGCGCCAACCAAGTACACGATTATTTTGCGGCACAACCCGATATACACTGGGTGTTGCAAGCCCCCGTCGCCGGTACGGGCCATGCCTTGCAATGCGCATTACCACACCTTAATCCCGTATCGCAGGTGCTGGTTCTGTACGGTGACGTGCCCCTGATTACCACCACCACCCTGCAACAGGTGCTACAGCAAACGGCCGATTTAACCTTGCTGACCGCCCGCGTTGACGACCCCCGTGGCTTTGGTCGCGTGTTACGTGATGCCGATAGCCAAGTGCTGCAAATTATCGAAGACAAAGATGCCGACCCCCTGCAACAACAAATTACCGAAATTTACAGTGGCATACTGAGTGCACGCACATCACAATTACAACACTGGCTACCGCAACTGGATAATAGGAATGCCCAAGCCGAATATTACCTCACCGACATTGTCGCATTGGCCGCCACAAACCGCTGCAACATACACTGTGTGCGCGCGCAACAGGCCATAGAAATCAGCGGCATTAACGATAAAATGCAACTTGCCACAGCCGAGCGTTACTACCAACAACGCCAAGTACAAGCGCTACTGTTGCAGGGCGTAACCTGCAAAGATCCCAGTCGCTTAGACATACGCGGGGTATTGCGCGTAGGCAAAGACGTAACGCTAGATAGCAACGTGTTGATCGAAGGCGAAGTCTCGTTAGGCAACGGTGTGTCTATTGAGGCGAATGTGATTCTGCGCAATGTAACGATTGCGGACAATGTACACGTCAAAGCATTCAGCCTCATCGAGGGCGCAAGTATCGCAGCCAATTGTCACATCGGACCCTTTGCCCGCATTCGTCCGGGCACACAGCTAGAACACAGCGTACGCGTCGGTAATTTTGTTGAAATCAAAAAATCACACATCGCCGCCCACAGCAAAGTCAATCATTTAAGCTATATCGGTGACGCCACACTAGGATCGCACGTCAATGTCGGTGCCGGCACAATTACCTGTAATTACGACGGCGTTAACAAATACCAAACCGTCATTCAAGATGGCGCCTTCATCGGCTCTAATGTCTCACTCATCGCACCGCTCACCATCGGCAGCGGCGCAACGGTAGGGGCCGGTTCTGTCATCAGCAAAGACGCGCCCGCCGCTCAACTCACCTTGACCCGTGCACCACAAAAAACGCTGCCACACTGGCATGCGCCGCATAAGACAGAGCGCGAGAAGTCATAGTCCGCTTAATAAAAGACAATACGTTTGATATTGATGGTGCACCTTGCGTTATATACCGCACGTACTCCAAGAGGCGAATTTTGATGGGTCCACTATACATAGCTGGATGAAAATTTAAATTGTCACGTCGATTGTTGTCGTTGCACCAGCGCCGATGGATGCTATTAACTGTCGCTATGGCTGTGACACGATGTTTAGCGCGGCTATTGGACTTACACCTAATTGGCGGCATAAAGCCATTAACCGCTCACCACGCTATACGACCTGTTGGCATGAGCTACCCAACGTCTTTGTGAGTGACCATAAATTAAGAATTTTCGCCGCAATTTCAAGTTTTATCGCCGCTTAATATGCGGTGAATATAGGGTCTATTCACCGCATGCTCTTTCACCCAACCCCTGAAATACTCCGCGTATTTCATTGTGCCATGCAATGGCCAGAGGAACTTTAACGCTAATCATCACGATATACCGCGAGCGAATAATTTAGGTGCTCGCCCACTCAATGAAGTCTGTTACCTTTGGGCATCACCCCTAAAATTCACTTGCTCGCGGTATATACCCGTTACACTTCAAAATGCGCTTTTTGCATTTTGCAGTGTTCTCTACGCAATGGGCTTTCCCAAGGAGAGAAGCGCGCTTCTCCCCTTGGGTGACCGTGCACACATACTTTGTATAGGTCTATAAATTTTTGTTTACATCCACAAAAAATAGTTCTCACAATCCTAGTTTTTTGCATGTTGGCTAGAAACATACTGCTTATGTCCTCAACGATATGTCTCGTGAGGTTCTTTGCGAGGGATGTCTACAGTGTAATCGTTTCGTGTTTTCTTGTAATATTTTAATGATATTACCGCTATTTTTGCCGCTGCTTGCAGGAGTAGACTTTTCCCAGCAATAGTCCAGTTTTGCTATAAACGCCGAGGCTCTGGCAGTAACCATGCGTTTACTAATACCTGTGGGAAAAATGGGTTGCGCAATGATCTCGAAGTCATAACCCGATCGTCTCTTCATTTCGCTTTTAATGATTTCTGCAAATAGCCTTCCCGCTTCCACCATATAAGGATCACCCTTTAAGACCAATGTTTCAGGGCAAGTACTGAGTACACTCATGACCATCTCCAACATGGTTGCCATGCGTTTCTCTTCTGAGCCTTGTGTTTTTTGGCTGTGGATATACATGGCCTTACCATAGCCTGTTTCTTCCATCTGTATCTTGAATTTTTCTTGCGTATGGCTTGTTACTTCTTTGCCGGCACCTTTATATTGACTAAGTTCGGATGGATCGACGTAGCTACCAGAAAAATTAATATGGCACGCACGCGCATTTGCAGATGCTGACGTGCCGGCGGCGTTGTTAGGAGACAGTGGCACGGCACTAGGCGCTTCTTTTTGCCGCCAAAAAACCGCCCAACACAACGTTGATCTCTGCATGGAATCTACTCTTTGCGAAGGCGTAATCGTTTTGCTACGAGTAAAGACATTCATTTTTGTGGCGATGCTTTGCCTCATCGTATTGATCCTATTCTGACGTACACGGGAAGCTACGCCGTTTTGTTCATTGTCCACAGTGGGAAGCGAAGCTATCGTTGCATAAACTCCCGTAGGATTCGCGGCTTGTTCTACGCGCGCACCCAAGATAGCGTTATTTTGCAGTGCTCCGCTGCGTGCTTTGTACGTCGTGTTTGTTTGCAAAAAGTGAATATGCGTCTTGTCTGCTTGCTGTTCAACCGCTACATGTAGCGGATCAATGTGATACCTTTCAAGCGACGCGACGATTTTTGGATGTTGGGCTTTGATTCGTTGACGTGCCCTGCGTGCGGCAGAGTAATCGTAAACCCATTTCATTTTACGTAAAACGGGCAGACTCATGAGCACTTCGCCTATGCTTTTGCACACCTTATATATTTTACGCGAAAGTGTCATCGATGCGGCATCGGTTTCGTCTGTTGTTATAGACGTAACACAGAGTTTTTCAATTATTTTTGCGGCGATTAGCAAGTAAGAAGGTAACAATATCAACGTAGCAAATAGCGTTATCACAATAACAGGTATCACCGTAAATCCCAGTCCTATAGCGCTTACTGCCATACTCATGCCAAGCCCAGCAGTGATCAGAAAAAAAGCCACCGTAAGAAAACTATACGTGTATATTTTGTCACGTCGTGCGCGTTCTTTGCGATTGCTATAGCGTTTGTAACGCGCACTGTTGTGGTCGAAAAGACGCGTGTAATAGTTCCTTATGGATTGTAGCAAATCACCTTTTCTCGCAAGCATAGTGATACGTTTAGAGAACGCGAGAAACTCACAGACAGCAACGATTACGGTTAGACTGATCAGAAGTAGCGGTAAAATGCCAAATGCTCCCGCTTTGATTAAACCGACAAAGAGGAAAAATTTTAAAAGCAGGGGGTAATTGAGTAACGCCATCGACGCTGAAGCTGCTGCGATCGTGACGGCGCCTAGGCCCGCGTATAGAATGCTTTTTCTGCTCAACCTCTTGCGTTTTCCGGTGGTTTCATCGATGTATCGCCAAAAACGGCGACCGGTTAATATGGCAGATAATTCTCTAGCGACAAAATAATAATTTGTGGATGACGTGTGATAAAACGCGAAAATACCAACGATAATCGCAACAGACAAAAGCAAACCCATATTGGTTAAGATGAAAAATAGCGTAGCTCCTGTCGCTAAGCCGTAGCAAATAGCGACAATACCTGCCAAGACGTGTCCTGTGCGGTATAACCAGCGTTTTGGGATCCCTAATAATGAGTGCGCCTCTTTGTTGAAAAACTTGCGAATTTCATGACAAACATGTAGGTCCATATGCGCAAGCAAGTCTTGAGTGAGCTCAAGCGCTTTGGCATTTGGTAGTGGTTCCCCGTTTTCTTCAGCAAGGGTGCGCACTAAGTGAAGCTTTGCGGGATTAATTTCTCCGTGATTTTGCGCGGCGAACGCAGTCAGAGCAGCGCTGATGTCGAGTTGCGTTTGACGTGATAGGTGTGCTCTTGCCAGGTATCCCTTTTTTTTATTTCCCTGGTCAAACCACGCGGTTTTCAGCACCAGCAGTAGCAGAAGTTCATCTGCGGTAAGTGCTTCATTGAGAGGAAGTCTAAGCTTGATGTCCCGTGTTTTTCCTGCCTGTGCAAAAAGTTCAAGTGTTTGAGCAATATCACCGGATTCGAGTGCCCTCTTGATAGCAAGCGCTCTAGACATATTGAGGTTCCATTCTGTAACTGTACTACTAAGGAGTGAGCGTAACAGAGTTTTCTTAAGATTTTCTTAACAGTGAGCTACGACCACAATTATTTATGGGAATCAAACCGTACTTTTTCGCAGTCTATAGGTATTGAAATGCGGCCTGTCACGGTAGAGAACCGTGGGCAAAAAAAGAGAGGTGATTATTAAGGTATACGAAGCAGCGATGAAACACCACGCCAGCGATTGGGAGGAAGCCCAGACACTGACGCGGATTGTAAACACCCAATACAGGAAATAATGATGCGTTTGACTTGACGATTCCTCGCCGCTTACGCGGTCGACCCTTTCGTTAAGGAAAGCGTAGAACTAGAACCGCTATCACCTCTTGCTTGCTCCAGTTCGCCTATCCTAATCTGCAAATTTTGGCTGCCTTCAACACCATTTAGCAATGGCACATTCGGTGCAACCACCTTTAATATGTGACAGAGGTAATACTCGACTTGTGGGTTTCTAAAATGCTGCAGCTCAACACCGAGATCGTTATACCCGCTGCTTACACGATAGTGCAGCTGTAAAAAATTATCTTGAAAAGGACCCTCCGTGTGATAGCGTTGCATGAAATGCAATGCCAAACCCAAGGAATTGACCGCATCACCAGGTGCAGCATGCATGGTCACCGCCGACTGCGGATTAAAACGCAAGGCCTTGACCTCCTGCTCGCTAAAACGCACTTGCATTAAGTGCGCATCAGTCAGTAAAGACAACGCAGCTTGTGCATTCTGACCTAAACCGCTAGGGCTTTGATCAGAGACAACCACATGCTCCAACATGGCCAACGCTAGGGGTAGGTGAGGGTGGGGAGAAGGCACGCCCGTTCTGGCTTGCAGGGTGATAACGAGTCTAGCCCCACGAATGGCATTGACCGGATCAATAAAGTTATTACCCTGATTATCTTGCGGCAGAAATGCACCCACTAAGTAATAGTAACCTGCCATTCCCAAGAGCTGACCGCTACGCGCTGGCTCCCGCTGCGCCGCATCGCTGTAGTGATCACCCAACTTAGTCGCAGCATCCGCATGACCTGCCAAGACTAGCAAATATAAGCAGTTCTCATAAGCAGGCTCGGCTGTCGCAACGAACTGGTCATACAGGTAATTTGTGAGGTATCCTATGTTCGCCTGTTCAGGAATAGTTAGGTTTTCTCGCTGACTAAGGTAAAGTGCCATCGTTTGGATGTCGCCGGTCTTCAGCAAGCCGCGCTGCCCTATGCTATCCACCCGCTGATTCATGGGGATGTTAACGCCCTGCTGTGCCAATAAATCAAATAATGCGGAGGGATCACCCTGCGGTAAATCTAATTTACCGGGGGTATAGGCCCGAACTTTTTCCTCTAAATCCCGCATTGCTTGTGCGGAATCAACCGCACGTCGAAAACCAAATAATGAAAGCATGGCTACCTCTTGTTGTTATGATTGCTGGTGCTATTATGCACAATGGCAACGAGTTAATCAATCCCTTTATTATCTTAGTGCTTATTATTTGACTGACAACCGCCTAATGAAACCGTCGTTCCGCAAACGCGTATAACGGCCGCCACAACAAACGATTGAATAACACCACATACAAACACATGACACCGATGCCGAGTGCAATACGGGGGAAATCACCGTCGGCCGTGTACGCCTTGATGTAAGCGCCCAAGCCGGTTGCCGTTAAGGTCGTGTCACCCCAGCTAACACATTCCGCAATGATGCTCGCATTCCATGCGCCACCCGCGGCAGTAATCGCACCGGTAATATAATAGGGATAAATTCCGGGTAAAATGAGACGGCGCCACCACAACCAGCCACGCACGCCTAAATTCGCCGTCACTTGATATAAGTCTTTGGGCAAGGCTAAAACTCCTGCGATCACGTTAAATAAAATATACCACTGCGCCCCGAGAATCATCAGCGGCGCCGTCCATATCTCTGCATTCAAGTGGTATTTGACTATCAACAACACTACCGCAGGAAACAACAAATTAGCGGGGAACGCGGCCGCCACCTGAATCACCGGACTCAGCACCTGTGCCAAGCGCGGATTAATGCCGATGTACACGCCAAGCGGAATCAACAACAAGGAACTGCATGCAATTAAAATAATAACCCGCAACCCTGTCACGCTACCGAGGAACAGTGCGTGTCGCACCTCTTGCCAATGCAACGATAGCGCCACAAAGCGCACTAAGGCAATGCTAAGCCCCAACACCACGGCAAACAACAATATGTTCCACGCATACGCCCTATACCGCGCACTGGTCGACAAGGGCTGTTGTTCCAAATAACGCGGTTTCTTGGAGCCGCCGCCCAAGTTAATAAATAGGCTCGCCGCAATACCCAACTTAGCACTGCAGTAACGCAACCATCGGGTGCGTTGCAGCACGCTCACGATCCAGGAATGACTGGCCTCTTGCGGCGTATCTTGGATTATTTTAAATTTCTCGGACCAACACAATAAGGGGCGAAAAAAAAGTTGATCGTACAACACAATGACGATCATCATCGCAACAATGGCATAGGCCACCGCGTGTAGATTCGCTTGCTTGATCGCCACATCAATATACGAACCAATACCCGGTAAGGTAATGGTTTGGTTCGCCACAGAAATAGCCTCAGAGGCCACCACAAAAAACCAACTGGCAGACATCGACATCATGGCATTCCACAGCAAACTGGGCATGGCAAAGGGCACCTCTATACGCCAAAATCGTTGCCATGCAGATAACCTAAACATGATCGCCGCTTCTTGTAAATCGGAGGGGACTGTTCGCAAACTCTGATAAAAACTAAACGTCATATTCCACGCTTGACTCGTAAAAATAGCGAAAATGGACGCGCACTGCGGCCCCCACAAACTACCGGGAAACAAGGCAATGAAACCCACGATGGTAATCGAGAGAAAACCCAACACCGGAACCGATTGCAAGATGTCTAATAGGGGAATGATGATCCGCTCGGCTTGACGATTCTTTGCCGCTAGCGCACCAAAAATAAGCGTGAATAAAAAAGAGCAAACCAACGCCATGGCCATGCGTAGCACCGTATGCAACGCATAACCCGGTAACACACGGACACCTAAACTAATCGCAATGGGATCACCGAGATGATAGGGCAAGGCCATTTGCTTGGCGATCCACGTAAACAACGCCACGAGTCCCAGGATCAATAGCAACGCCAATATATCCCAGCGATTAGGCGCGCTGACCGCGTTGGTTAATGTGTAGTACCGGTGTAACATGGTTCGCTGTACCCTACCGCAATACCGAGGTGAGGCAGGAGTATAGCCTTTCACACAGCCTATTGGCGACTGTTTAGAGAAAACAACTATTTTTACCTCGCCAATAAACAGCATCCTCAAATTTGCTGAATAGTTACCCTTAACTTTACGCCTACCCAGTAAAACTGGGCTTAACGGCGCTCAAGGGAAGAATCGCGATTCTCCCCTTGAGAATCCTCATCGCGTAGAGAAAACAACTATTTTTACCTCGCCAATAAACAGCATCCTCAAATTTGCTGAATAGTTACCCTTAACTTTACGCCTACCCAGTAAAACTGGGCTTAACGGCGCTCAAGGGAAGAATCGCGATTCTCCCCTTGGGAAACCCCATCGCCTAGAGAATACTGCAAAATGCAAAAAGCGCATTTTGCAGTGCAATGGATCTTGTGTTAGCCGATAACGGACTGTCTCATCTGCTAGAGCTGCGTTGAACAACTGTGATATGCTCCTGACTTTTGCACAAGGGATTATTACATTGCGCATCATCTTTGCAGGAACTCCCGAGTTTGCTGTGCCGTCGCTACACGCATTAGTGACCTCCACGCATGACATCATCGCTGTGTATACGCAACCGGATCGCCCTGCGGGACGCGGCCGTCATCTACATGCCAGTCCCATCAAACACCTCGCGCAGACCCACGACATTCCGGTCTATCAACCGGCACGTCTGGATGCTACAGCGCAACATACACTACACACACTACAACCGGATCTCATCGTGGTCGTCGCGTACGGCCTGCTGTTGCCGGCTGCCGTGTTAGCACTACCACGCTATGGTTGCCTCAATGTCCACGCCTCCATATTGCCACGCTGGCGCGGCGCGGCACCGATTGCACGCGCTATTTTAGCCGGCGACACCCGCACCGGCATTAGTATCATGCAAATGGACGTAGGGCTAGACACGGGCGCCGTCTTACACAGCCAAGCGCTAGACATTTCACCCGAGGATAGCAGCGCCACGCTACACGATAAATTAGCTATACTGGGTTCTCATACTTTGCTCGCTACACTCCCCCTACTGGAAGCAGGTGCCATAAAACCCGTCGCACAGGAAAATCAACTCGCGTGTTACGCGAAAAAACTCAGCAAAGAAGAAGGCCTGATCGATTGGCAGCACAGTGCCGAAGCCATCGCTAGACAAGTGCGCGCTTTCAATCCGTGGCCCATCGCCTATACCCACATCGATAGCGGCGAACGACTGCGACTTTGGGCGAGCCACGCCTTACCACACAGCGATGATGCAGCGCCGCCAGGCACTATCGTGGCAGTCACCGACACGACCTTGCACGTCGCCTGCGCGCAAGGGCAATTGGGTATCACCCAACTGCAATTGCCCGGAGGTAAGGTGCTCTCCATCAAGGAACTGCGTCATGCCGCGCGCGCCTGGCTGCAACCGGGCAAACGACTACTGCCTACCGCGGAAAATCCATGAGCCAGACGCGCCTGCTTGCCGTACAACTATTGCATCAAGTCATTCATAACAAGCTTTCGCTGACCGAAGTGCTCAAGCAGCCCACGCCTAGCGCCGACGTCTCCACCCCATTACTGCATGAGTTGTGCTATGGCGTGTTGCGTTTTCATCCGCAATTAAACTTTTTAACCACGCAATTACTCGAAAAACCCTTACCTGCTAAACACATTGATCTGCAGATTTTACTGTGGGTAGGCCTCTATCAACTGTTGCATCTCGCTATCCCGGAACATGCCGTGATCAACGAAACCGTGGCGACCTGCGTTGCTTTACGCAAACCCTGGGCCAGAGGTTTACTCAATGCCGTGTTGCGCCGTTGTCAGCGTGAACGTAGCGCGTGCTTAGCACGGTGTGCAACGCAAGAATCGGCACACTATGCACATCCGACTTGGCTACTCGAAGCCATCAAACACGACTGGCCTGATGCGTGGCAAGCTATCTTACATGCAAATAATCAACGACCACCGTTGACCTTACGCGTCAACAGGCTACGCGTTAACGCCGAAGAATACGTGCAACGCTTGCAACAACAAGGAATTACGGCGCAACCGATAACAGAGGTACCCTCTGCGCTCACCCTACAACACGCGGTTGACGTGACGCAATTACCCGGCTTTGCATGCGGCGACGTCTCCGTGCAAGATGCCTCCGGACAATTCGCCGCAACCTTATTAGACATACAGCCAGAACAACGCGTGCTAGATGCCTGCGCTGCACCCGGCAGCAAAACCTGTCACATACTGGAATGTGCGCCGGATTGCACGCTACTTGCCGTGGAGAAATCGGCCGCACGTCTCACCCGCCTCAGCGAAAATCTGCAGCGCTTACAACTACACGCCACATTGTGTTGTGCCGATGCCACCCAAACAGCGCAATGGTGGGATGGTCAAGCGTTCGCACGTATTTTGCTGGACGCACCGTGCTCCGCCACCGGCGTTATTCGGCGTCACCCCGACATTAAGTGGTTGCGCCAAGCTGACGATATCGCCACCCTACATGAACAACAATACACGCTATTGCAGGCCCTATGGCCTTGCCTAGCGCCCCACGGGCTGTTGTTGTATGCCACCTGTTCGGTGTTGCGCGTAGAAAATGATGAGGTCATAACGCGGTTTTTATCCGTGCAACGTGACGCCAAGGTAATGCCACTGCAACTGTCCTGTGCCCGCAACACGCGGCATGGCATACAGATTCTTCCTGGCACACAACAGATGGATGGTTTTTACTATGCGTTACTCTGCAAAACAGCACCCGAATAATCGTGTACCCTACGTATCAATACCGGAGAATGTACGATGCACATCGAACACACCTTAACACCCGCCAACCAAGATATCGATCTTCTCACCCAGAAAATTAGCCAGGAAACACCCGGGTTTGGCACGGTCTGTCCGTTTGGCTTTTTTATACGAGATAATATCCAAGCACTCATTGCAGGATGCAATGGCTACGTGCTTTTTGGTTCTATCTATACCGATCAGTTATGGGTTCACCCTGATCATCGCAAGCTAGGCTTAGGTCGCGCGTTGCTGGAACGGGTTCACGCGTACGGCCATGAACAGGGCTGTACGATGGCTACCTTAGCAACGATGAGCTTCCAAGCCGCGCAGGGGTTCTATGCGAAACTGGGATATCAAATTGACTTTGAACGTAAAGGCTATGTAAAGGACTCTGCTTGTTTGTTCCTGAGGAGAAATTTGTAACAAAGCTTACTCCTCAGCACGATAACGCACACCTCATTTACCGATACAAAACCGCGAAAAAATCTCGCCTAACAAATCATCCGCGGTGAACTCGCCGGTTATCTCACCCAACACCTGTTGCGCTAACCGCAAATCTTCCGCGACTAACTCGCCGGCTTGAGAGTGGGTAAAGGTGTGCTGTGCCTGCATCAGTAATTGTTGCACCCGTGTCAACGCATCCACATGACGTCGCCGCGCACTGAAATCGCCTGCGCCGCCTTGATACCCCATACTTCGGGTCACATGCGTGCGCAACGCATCTAACCCCGCACCCGTTTTAGCAGATACATAAATATGTGCTCTGTCTTTGTTTTTTTCTGCGTGCGGCGCTTGACCGGTTAAATCAATTTTATTGTGCACCACGGTATGTGGACACTGTTGCAATGCGGGATAGTCGCGTAGCAACTGCTCTACCATTTCCGGCGTATACCTTTCATCTACTATAAGTAGCACGTGATCGGCCTTGCTCATTTGTGCGATCGCTCTGCGTATTCCTTCTTGCTCCACAGGATCAGAACTGGCTCGTAATCCCGCTGTATCAATGACCACGATCGGCAAACCTTCTAACTGAATGTGGCAGCGGATAATATCACGCGTTGTACCGGGAATGGCCGTAACAATTGCCGTTTCTTCGCCACTCAATTGATTGAGCAAACTGGATTTACCCACATTAGGCAAACCGGCAATGACAACCGTCACGCCTTCTTGCAATAACACGCCTTGCTGTGCGGTTTTTTGTAGCGTGTGTAAATGCTGTTGCAATACTGATAGCTGCACACCAATTTCACTGGCGTGTTCAATGTCTTCTTCGGGAAAATCAATGGTGGCTTCTACGTACATACGTAATTGCACCAAGGCTTGTTTAAAGGTCGTTATCTGCGAAGAAAAATCGCCTTGTAGTGAACGCATGGCGGCACGCGCAGCTTGCACACTGCTTGCATTGATTAAATCGGCAATGGCTTCTGCTTGTAATAAGTCGATTTTATTATTTAAAAATGCACGTTGTGAAAATTCACCGGGTTGCGCGAGTCTTACGCCTAAGGTAAACAGATGTTGCAATACGCCATCTAATACAATCGTGCTACCGTGTCCTTGCAGCTCCAACACATCTTCACCTGTGAAAGAATGCGGCGCCGGAAACCAGAGCGCAACACCTTCATCCATAAGAACTTGCGCTGCGTTTAAAAATTTTTTGTGGGTTGCATAACGTGGCTGCAACGCACCGAACATTTGCTGAATGACAAGAGGAACCCGTGTACCCGATACACGTACAATCCCTATACCACCACGTCCCGGTGGTGTAGCTATTGCAGCAATCGTATCGCGGTCACTGCTTAACATTACTTATTTTTATACGCTTTCTTACTAGAACCCTGCGCTTCTGCGTGCATAATACTGCGCGTGATCCACCACTGCTGCAAGATAGATAACGTATTATTAACCAACCAATACAACACCAAACCCGCAGGAAAATTCAAGAAAAACACCGTGAAAATAACCGGCATCAGCATCATCACTTTTGCCTGCATCGGATCGGGTGGCGGAGGACTCATCTTCTGTTGCACGAACATAGAAAAACCCATCAATAACGGTAGTACGTAAAACGGATCTTTAATGGATAGATCGGTTATCCATCCAATAAAAGGTGCTTGCCTAAACTCCACGCTATCTAACAACACCCAATACAAGCCTAAAAACACAGGGATTTGTACCAAAATAGGTAAGCATCCGCCTAACGGATTAATTTTCTCTTTCTTATACAACTCCATCGTGGCTTTTGTCATCGCCTGTCTATCATCACCGTAGCGTTCTTTCAGCAGTTGGATCTTCGGCTGCATGTTTCTCATTCTTGCCATCGAACGATAACTCGTCGCAGACAAGCGATAAAATAGCAATTTAATCAAAACAGTTACCGCAATAATACACCAACCCCAGTTGCCGAAAAACGAATGCATTTTTTCCATCAGCCAAAACAATGCGGAAGAAATAAACCATAAGAAACCGTAATCCACCGTTAAATCTAAATGCGGAGCTACTGCCGCGAGACGCTGAATAATAGTCGGCCCTACGTATAATTTGCTACCGACCGTAAGCGACTGTTGGCTTGCAACCTGCAATAACGGGCTCACCATTCCAATGGCATAGATTTCACCGGGCAATATCCGAGTATAATAATGGTATTTTTCACCGGCAGGAGGAATCCAAGCACTTAAAAAATAATGCTGCAACATCGCAGCCCAACCATTTTCTATATCACGCGATAAAGCTTGTTTGTGCATGGCTTTAAAGGTTATTTTTTCGTAAGGCTTTTCCGCACTGGAAATAGCTGCTCCAAAGAATGTATTAAAACTATTACCCGCTTGTTCCGTCTCTTTGCGTTTCAATTCCGTGTACAGGTGACCGGTCCAATTCTGCGGGCTACGATTGGCAATGGCATAACTCACATCGATGACGTAGCTGTCTCGGTGCAAAGTAAATATTTTATTAACCACTACGCCGTCTTTATTCCACTGTAAGGTCACCACCAATTTATCCTTACCATCGGCTAAGGAAAAAGTAGCGCCCTCCGTGGTATATTCAGCTTGCTCTTTATGAAGTAGATCAGGCCCAGTCGCGCTAACGAGTCCACTCTCCGCCCAATACCGTGAAGCTTCTTCATTATTCAACAACACCAACGCGCGTTGTGGTTTTTTGCTATTCTCTGGATAGCGTTTAAATTCACTGTAAATTATATTTCCGCCACGTAAGTCTATCTTCAGGCCTAGCAGATCCGTATCAACAACGATATAGCGCGTAGGTCGCATTGCGGGGGTAGCGGGTAATGTGGATTTATCGGTCGTTGCCAGCGCAGCACTTTCCGGCAATGGAATCCCTTGCTCACGCGCGGCCTGTGTCGCCGATGCAGCAGTCGTAACGGGTTGGTAATGGTCTTTTTGCCACGCATCCCAAAATAAGAACAACACTAAGAATAGGGCACCCCATAAGATCGCTTTTTGAAACTCCATAACCCGCTACACCTTTTTCTTGTTCGGAACGATATCCACACCACCACAATGCCAGGGATGGCAACGTAACAGCCGTAGGCCACTCAGCCAAAGCCCATACCCAAGACCATGCCGTTGTATAGCCTCATAACTGTAACGCGAACACGAGGGATAAAATCGGCAATGCGAGCCTATGAAAGGACTCAAGCAACAACGATAAAACAGTATCAATCCGCAGCAAGCGGCTTGTAGTATGCGTTTAGTTGTTTCCATATATCATCCACCCGCTTGGCAAAAGCAACTTTATCAATCGGTAAACCACGTTGATAAATCACAGCAACCATATCAACGGCAGGTAGTTCGATGCGCTTATGACGGAAACTTTCCCGCAGTACCCGCTTAAGGCGATTGCGTAAATAAGCTTTTTTTACCTGCTTTTTGCCTATGACAAAACCAAAGCGTGGATAAACCAGCCCGTTGCTACGGGCTAACAGCGTTATGCCTTGCACACGAAAGGGAACCGCTTCCTTGAAAACGCGACTAAAATCATCACCACGCAAGCGAAGAAAAGCAGAAAACGATGATCCGATTTCGTTCAAGCGCTGACTCGAATACGACCTTGTCTGCGTCTACGGTTGATTATCTTACGACCGTTCTTAGTTGCCATTCTGGCGCGAAAGCCATGGTCACGTTTGCGCTTAAGTTGACTGGGTTGAAAAGTTCTTTTCATGAACACACCTTAAAGTAATGAAACAACCACAAAATAGTGCGAAAGTTTACATAAAGGGCATGAAGGAAGTCAAACAATGCTTACATCTTTATAATAAATATATTTTAATGTTTTATGTTTATGTTTCTTATTAATCGCTTGTCTATGTGCTTACTTCGCTAAACTTGTTTAATTTCAATTAGTTACGCTCATTTTTTGTGTGGGTAACTCTTGCCGCCGGTTGTGGGTAAGACTTGTAGCGTTGGGGTTTCTTGTTAAACCGGCAAAATCATAACGTGTTATCCACAGTTAGCACACAGGAAACAACGGTTGACGGAAGTGAGGTGTCGCGAGAAAGGTCATTTTTTAACATGAAGTGAAATAAAGCATCCTTCTTCTTTTTTGCTGAGTTTCGACATTCCGCGCGAATCGCATTAACTTTGTTGCTAAATTCAGCTAGTATGGGCGAGAAATTGTGGTTAATAGGGGTTGGTACGCTGTGTCTGTTTCTTTAGCAACGTGGGATTCGTG
This sequence comes from uncultured Gammaproteobacteria bacterium, assembly GCA_964646995.1. GTDB lineage: Bacteria > Pseudomonadota > Gammaproteobacteria > CAZYIF01 > CAZYIF01 > CAZYIF01. The sequence continues at coordinate 34,027 of CAZYIF010000010.1, read as the reverse complement.
CCTCGAGCACTTGCGCGATGAAATATCTCCACAACAATTCAATACGTGGATTCGGCCGTTACACGCAGAGATTCGTGATGACAAGCTGCATTTACTCGCGCCCAATCGGTTTGTTTTGGATCGTATAGATGAGTTTTTTTTGTTGCGAATTAAAGAATTAATGGTTTCTGTGGTAGGCGACGGCGTTGGTGCGGTGGTGTTGGAGATAGGCACGAAGGCTCAAGAGGGGGACGCCGGCAAAGACGTTTTGTCGCAGATGAATACACCGGCACACAAGGTGATTAACGAGCGAAGCAACCTACCAGCGGATGTCCCTACGAATGTTTTTATCGCGCATCACGGTAACATCAACCGAAGTTTTACGTTTACTAACTTTGTTGAGGGTAAATCCAATCAACTGGCAAAGGCCGCGTCTTTTCAGGTAGGTGAGAACCCCGGGAAAGCCTATAATCCCTTGTTACTGTATGGCGGGGTGGGGTTGGGTAAGACCCATCTGTTGCACGCCATTGGCGATGTTATTTTGCAGAATAATCCACGCGCGAAAGTCTTGTACTTACATTCTGAGCGCTTCGTTGCGGATATGGTAAAAGCATTACAAACCAATCGCATGAATGATTTTAAAGCCTATTACCGCACCGTGGATGCGTTACTCATTGACGATATTCAATTTTTTGCGGGTAAAGATCGATCACAGGAAGAGTTCTTTCACACATTTAACTCCTTACTTGAAGGGCAGCGTCAAGTGATTTTGACCTGTGATCGTTATCCCAAAGAAATATCGGGTCTTGAGGAGCGATTAAAATCACGCTTTGGTTGGGGCCTAACGGTGGCAGTTGAACCGCCTGAATTAGAAACGCGCGTAGCTATATTGATGAGTAAAGCCGAGCAAAGTCAGATTGTCATACCGCACGAAGTTGCTTTTTTTATTGCGAAACGGATTCGCTCTAACGTGCGTGAATTAGAGGGCGCGCTTAAGCGCGTCATTGCCAACGCGCATTTCATCGGAAAACCAATTACCTTGGAGTTTGTGCGTGAGGCCTTACGCGATTTATTGAGTTTACAGGACAAGCTAGTGACCATAGAAAATATTCAGAAAACAGTCGCTGAATATTATAAAATACGCGTCGTGGAATTATTATCTAAACGACGCAGCCGTTCTGTCGCTAGGCCTCGTCAAATGGCTATGGCGTTGGCCAAGGAGCTTACAAATCATAGCTTACCCGAGATAGGTGATGTCTTCAGTGGCCGCGATCACACGACTGTGCTGCATGCTTGCCGTACCATTAATCGTTTACGCGAGATGCAGGTAGACATAGAACAAGACTACACGAATCTACTCAGGATATTGACTACCTAAGCACGGTTAGTGGTGTATAACGAGTGACGGCTAAAGAGGGTGTAGCAATGGATTTTCACATACAAAGAGAAGCGCTATTAAAGACTTTACAAAAAGTAAGTGGCGTTACTGAAAAGCGCCAAGCTATGCCTATTCTGAGTAATGTCTTGTTGCGAACCCAACAGGACGTCGTTTCGTTTACGGCAACGGATACGGATATGGAATTGGTGGTTTCCCTTGGCTTAGAGCAACCGACAGAGAGCGCCGAAACCACGGTGTCAGCGCGCAAGTTAATGGATATTTGTCGCGTTTTGCCAGAGCAGCAGAAAATTAAAATTTCAATTGAAAATCAATTGGTTACATTAAGATCTGGGCGTGCAAAGTTCTCTTTGTCGACGTTGCCTGCAGACGACTTTCCGGCGTCTGAATTGGGTCCTGCGGAATTAGAACTCACCTTGCCGCGACGCGAGCTCTGTTATTTGTTGCATCGCACCCACTTTGCCATGGCCAACCAAGATGTGCGTTATTATCTCAATGGCTTACTGTTAGAAATAGGTGCGGATCGTCTGTGCGCGGTGGCAACGGATGGTTATCGCTTAGCGCTGTGTGAATACGGCATCGCGTTACCACAAGAAAAAAAGCAGCAAATTATTATTCCCAGGAAAGCGGTGGTTGAACTGTTGCGCTTAACGGAAGAAGATGCGGAAGATGCGGTGTTGACCGTTAATAAAAATCACCTAAAAATCGACATGATGGGTTTATGCTTCACTTCCAAGTTAATCGATGGGCGTTACCCAGAGTTTACCAATATCATTCCTATGGGCTGTGATAAGACGATGCAGGTGGACAAAGACGTATTGAAAAACATGCTACTACGCATGTCGGCATTGTGTAATGACCGCTTTAAAAGTGTGCGTTTTGCGCTGCAAACGGGTGTGTTAAGCGCTTCGACCAGCAATGCAGAGCACGAGCAAGCAGAAGAAACGGTAGAAATAGATTACACGGGGCAACCCTTAGAAGTGGTGTTTAATATACGTTACTTATTGGATATTTTAGCGGTTGTTTCTGGAACTATTCGGTTTAGTTTTAAAGATGTAAACAGCAGTGTTTTAATCGAAGAAACGGCGACCACAGATGTTAAATATGTGGTGATGCCCATGCGTCTTTAGGCGAGAGCAAGGCCCGTTAATGAGCATTGTCAAACTAGAGATCACCAATCTACGCAATATCACTGGGTTGCACTGTCATCCCAGTTCTCGGCTTAATTTGATTTACGGTCGCAACGGCAGTGGTAAAACCAGCATCTTAGAAGCTATTTACCTGTTGGGGTACGGCCGTTCTTTCCGCAGTGGTTTAATTGATTCTCTGGTGCGCTACGAACAGGCCAAAGCAGTGGTCTTTATGTTGCTAGGCCAAGAGGATGGCCAAACCATCAGTATAGGCTTGGAAAAAGGCCGCCAAATGGGGCAGCGTGTTCGTGTCGATAACCGCGATGTGCACAGTACGGCAGAGCTTGTGCGTTTCTTGCCAGTACAGCTGATCAATCCGGACACCTATGGTTTATTGATAGATGGGCCGAAAAAGCGTCGGCAGTTCATGGATTGGGGGTTGTTTCACGTGGAACCATTATTTTTCCCCCTGTGGAAACGCTTTCAGCGTTGCTTGGAGCAGAGAAATGCCGCTTTAAAATCATCCGCGATTCAGGCGAGTGTCTGGAATCTTGAATTTACGCGTGCCGCAATAGAAATAGACAATTACCGTGCGGCATACATGGGGGAGTTTCGAACCCTGTTGCAGCAAATACTTCTGCGCTTGCTACCGGATCTGACGGAGTTGGATGTGCTGTACCGACGCGGTTGGGATAACGGAAAAAGTCTTGATGTTGTATTGGCTGAACAGATTGCACGAGATGTGCAGTTTGGCTTTACGCACTGCGGTCCTCACCGCGCCGATCTAGTCATGCGGTACCACGGGGTTTCTGTAGCCGATGCGTTGTCACGAGGGCAGCAAAAAATGCTGGTTATTGCGTTGTGTGTCGCTCAAGGGGTTTTGTTAAAGCAGAAAATACGGGCCACGTGTACTTACTTAGTGGATGATTTGGGTGCGGAACTGGATGTTGCTCACCGCGAATTGGTCATGGAATTGTTGCTGGAAATGGAGGCGCAGCTGTTCGTCACCGGGATAGAATACCGAGACTTGTCGCGTTGGGTAACGGTGCAGGACAGCTCCGTGTTTCACGTGGAACACGGTAGTCTGACGCAACAGGGGTAAGGGCATGGCATACGGATCCAGTTCGGCGCGATGGTTGAGGCGACTACGGTCTTTACCGAAGTAAGTGCAGACAATCGGGTCTCTGTAGAACGGGGCTGCGTTGGTAAAATGGTGTGGCGAGGCATAGTATGCTACAGTATGCGGCCTAAAGCCGTGTGACTGTGTGTGCCGCTCTGCGCGGCAATAAAAGCCGAGAGTGGATTGTGTCGACTAAGGCGATTGTTGGGATGTTTGCGCTCCTTGGCGTTATGTAGCGGCGTTATAGTGAAAGATATTGCCTGGATGTGCTGCCGTGCTTTTGAATTAACTGTGAACCGCGAAGGGGTCATTATCAATGGAGAGTGTTGAAGTCGTGAAGAGTACCTACGATTCTTCTAATATAAAAGTGCTAAAAGGGTTAGATGCCGTACGTAAGCGTCCTGGTATGTATATCGGTGACACCGATGACGGCACCGGGTTACACCATATGGTATTTGAGGTTGTCGACAATGCGATCGATGAAGCACTGGCGGGACATTGCGATCAGGTTTTAGTCACAATACATGCAGATAATGATATTTCTGTGCGTGACAATGGTCGGGGCATTCCGGTTGATATGCATCATGAAGAGGGCCGCTCGGCGGCGGAAGTCATTATGACCACGCTGCACTCGGGTGGAAAGTTTGATAATGATTCGTATAAGGTGTCTGGTGGCTTACATGGCGTTGGTGTGTCGGTAGTCAATGCGCTTTCGGATGAGCTGGATTTAATTGTTAGAGTTAATCAACGCGTGTATAGGCAGGTTTATCAACTGGGTGTTCCTGTGGCCCCTATTGCTACAATAGGCGAAACGGATACGACAGGGACCCAAGTACGTTTCAGACCTAGCGAGACCATCTTTAAAAACATCTGTTTTAATTACGACATATTGGCCAAGCGCTTGCGCGAATTGTCATTTCTAAACTCCGGAGTGCGGATTACACTCATCGATGAACGCACCGGTATGGAAGATTGTTTTAATTACGAAGGCGGTATCGGTTCTTTTGTTTTATATTTAAATAAAAATAAAACACCGGTGAATGATTTGTTTTATTTTTCAACAAACAAGCAAGATATGGGTGTCGAAGTTGCACTGCAGTGGAACGATGGTTTTCAAGAAAGTATCCATTGTTACACCAATAATATTCCGCAGCGTGATGGTGGGACACATTTGGCTGGATTTCGCGCTGCCATGACTCGCACCTTGAATAACTACATAGAAAAAGAAGGCCTAGCCAAGAAGCACAAAATCGCGATGACGGGAGATGATGCGCGCGAAGGCTTGGTGGCTATTTTGTCGGTTAAAGTACCTGATCCTAAGTTTTCTTCGCAGACCAAAGATAAGCTGGTTTCCTCCGAAGTGAAGGCGGTGGTCGAGGCACAGATGGCGGAAAAGTTGCAAGACTATTTGCTGGAGAGGCCTGCACAAGCCAAGTTGATCATTGCAAAAATTATTGACGCGGCACGTGCGCGTGAAGCAGCGCGCAAAGCCAGGGAAATGACACGGCGTAAAGGCGCGCTGGATATTGCCGGATTACCAGGCAAATTGGCCGACTGCCAAGAAAAAGATCCCGCGTTGTGTGAAATTTATTTGGTTGAGGGTGATTCGGCCGGTGGCTCCGCGAAGCAGGCGCGCGATCGCAAGACCCAGGCGATTTTACCGCTTAAAGGTAAAATACTAAATGTAGAAAAAGCGCGTTTCGATAAGATGTTGTCTTCCATTGAGGTGGGCACGTTGATTACCGCGTTGGGGTGTGGGATAGGCCGTGAAGAATACAACCCCGATAAGTTGCGTTACCATCGTATCATCATCATGACCGACGCCGATGTAGACGGCGCGCATATTCGCACTTTGTTGCTGACTTTTTTCTATCGCCAGATGAGGGAATTGGTCGAGCGCGGGCACATTTATATTGCGCAACCGCCACTGTATAAAGTGACGAAAGGCAAACAAGAGCAATACGTTAAAGACGATGATGCATTGGAAGCCTATCTCGTGCAAATTGCGTTGGAAAAAGCGGCGCTTTTTCCCAGCGCGCAGGCGTTACCTATTACCGGTGTGGGCTTAGAAACGCTGGTGTATGATTACCGCAGTGTGATGAAAATGATCGTGCGTTTATCCCGCCGTTTTCCTGCTGCCGTGTTGCGCCAATTGATTTTCATGTCGGCATTAGAGCAAGAGCAGTTAAAAGTAGCCACTGTAATGCAGGGGTGGGTCGATGATCTGATGGTAAGCATGCAACGCTTTAATCTGAATGGCGAACATTACGCGATACAAATCAAAGAAGATTTGGAGCAACAAGTATTTTTACCCAACGTTACGTTTACGAGTCACGGTAAACAATATAACTATGTGTTATCGCGCGAATTTTTTGTTTCCAGTGAATACCGCGCCTTGCGTAAACTGGGGACGCAGTTAAGTGATTTATTGGGTGCGGGTGCCTACGTGCAACGCGGTGATAAGCAGCACGCAGTCGATACCTTCGAGCAAGCGTTGGAGTGGTTGTTGGCGCAAGCCAAGCGTGGCCAAGACATTCAGCGCTACAAGGGTTTAGGAGAAATGAACCCAGACCAACTGTGGGATACGACGATGAACCCTGCAACCCGACGCATGCTACAAGTCTCTGTAGAAGATGCGATAGCGGCCGATCAATTGTTTACAACATTGATGGGCGATCACGTAGAGCCGCGTCGTGCCTTCATAGAAAGCAATGCGTTGGAAGTGTTGAATTTAGATGTATAGAGGCACTTTGCCAAACAGTGACGAGATCCCCCCGGTTAGCATTCGCTGCTAACCGGCGTGTGTTAGGGGTTCTATGTCCTTTGCTGCTGGCGGTATTAACGAGATCCGTTACTAAACGTGTAGTCATACAACTCGGCGGCGATAAACTTATCTTGAAAAATGCGATCAACAGCCGCCTCTATGATCATATTCAACATGTCAGCGTAAGTTTTTCCGGCGAATCCGGCCATTAGGTTTAATTTACCATCCCAGCACCAGCCCGGGTTAGGGTTGACTTCTAAGAGCTTAATCTTACCGTGTTGATCGGCGCGAAAATCAAAGCGGGCATAGTCTCTGCAGCCGAGTCGCTCAAATAAAATAGTGGAGCTATCGATCAGCCTGCGTTCTGCATCTATGTCTAGAGAGGCTTGCACGTAACGGATTTTGTTCCAGTAAGGGGATTCGGGTAACCACTTTGATTCATAACTTAAAATTTTGGGTAAGTCTTCCGGCAGTTCGGTGTAATCCACTTCCAGGATGGGTAATACGTTAAAATTACCGGGGTTACCTATGACACCTACGCTGTATTCTGTGCCTGATAGATATTCTTGGATCAAAATAGCGGTGTTGGGCAAGGCGGTCTTTAGATCGTCAAGGTAAGCAACCAATGCTTCCGGTGTATGGACGACAGCATCTTTGGTGATCCCAATCGAACTATCGCCCAAGTTAGGTTTCAGTAAGGCGGGGAAAATAGACGGTAAGGTCGCGGCTTGATCGCTAGGATCATAATACGTCTCTAACGGTACCGGAATTTCTAAGCGTTGTGCGAACGCGCGCACGACGGCTTTATTGTAACAAAGGGCGAGGCTTGCTGGTGTTGCACCCGAATACGGAATCTCGAGCATGTCGAGTAGCGCGGGGATATGCAGCTCCTGTTCGGCTTTATTGGCAAAGCCTTCATCGCAAAAATTCAAGACGAAATCAGGTTTGTTTTGTAACAGTGTGTCGATGAATTTTTTATGTTGATCCGAGTATTTTACGTGATACGGCACCAAACTTAGGGCTTTTTTCAGTTGCTGTATGGTTGCCAGATCTTCGCTATTAAATTGTCCGTTACGTTTTACAGAATCCGAGAGGCGTGGGTCGCCTAACATAACCAACATGGTCTTTTTGGTTTTGGCGGCGGCTATTTTGATGGACTTGACCGGTGTGGTAGCGCTGATGAACATACGATTTGCCATCATTCCTAAATCTTGTCCGCGTGTGGATTGCGCAAACATATTGTCGTGTAAGGTGACGTTTTTGAAGTTGAGTCGTGTCAGCATCGTTTGCATTTCTTCAAATGTGTAGAGCCGTTCCGCGTAAAATTGATCGGCAATCACACCACGTTCGGCATGGACTACCACTTCACGTGAAATAATGCGAGATTTATCCTGCGATAAGGACCGCTCTCTGCAAACGAATTGATTGCCATCTATCCATTCCCAGGAGCGCGGTTCAAAGTGTTGTCGCATCCATTCGCCATTGACGATGTCCATGACGAGTTTTCCTTCGCTTTTCAGTACGCGGGATACCGAATGCAATACGGCCAAATCATCTTCTTGTGATTCAAAATAACCGAAGGAATTACCAAACAAGACGACGCAATCTAGGCTGAGTTCTGGTAAACGAATTTTACGTGCATCCCCTTCCGAGAAACGGATCCGAAAGCCAAGTTGCTGCGCGCGTTTTTTGCCGACACGAATCAAATAGCGTGAACGATCTAAACCAGAGACATTGGTGTAACCGCGACGGTGTAATTCTATGACGTGACGTCCTTGGCCGCAGCAAAGATCCAAAACATGGTGTTCTGGTTTTAGGTCAATGGAGTTGATGAGCATATCAATTTCTTGTGCGGTGTTGAGATCATTCTCAATGACGTCGCCGTCTGTTTTTAAATATAAAGAATTAAACAGCGTGCGCCACCAGTCAGAAGGCAAGTGCTTTTCCAAATCAGCAATAGGGCCTAGCGTGTGTGGTTGTGAAACAGTCGGCGTAGCGTCAGCCATCGGTGTTATCCTAAAATGAGCATTAATGGGTATGTTGTCTGTTTCGCAAGTTAAGCATGATTTTATTCATAAAAACAAGACGGGTTAGTTAAAAACGAGGTAACGGCACCGCTAGCGAATGAAACCGGAGGTGCGGTAATGCCTGCAGGCATTCTTCGCGCAAAACGCCCTAAAAAACCACGTCTTTGCTGAATAGTTACAAAAGTTTATACTGTCGTGGGCAGTAAGCAAGCGGGGAGTATGTAATGCAATGGGAGAAAATAATAGGGGTGGTGGTAGGGCTACTATTTGTGTGGATGGCATATCGTAGTTTACGGGCGAATCCGCAGGCCTTAAGTAAAGAAAACCTGGGTAAAAGCTTTCGTTCCATGGGGATTTTAGGTCTAGCGTTGATTGTTTTCGTGGGATTTTGTGTGCTTTTGCTGCGAAGCTAGCGTAAAAAGAATAAAAAAGATGATTTTTTGCACATAATAAAGTATGGTGTGTCGTTTGTCTCGCACGGGTGTGCTGAGCGGCGTAAACCAATGGTCGTTAAAATAATACTATGAATATTGAAAAAATTTATGATGTCATCGTCGTCGGTGGTGGGCATGCGGGAACGGAAGCAGCGTTGGCTGCTGCACGCATGGGGGCTAGTACCTTATTGCTGACGCACAGCATCGAGACCTTGGGCCAAATGTCGTGTAATCCTTCGATAGGAGGGATAGGCAAAGGGCACTTAGTCAAAGAGATCGATGCCTTGGGTGGCGTGATGGCGCACGCAGCGGATCGGGCGGGTATTCATTTTCGTATTTTGAATGCGAGTAAGGGTGCGGCAGTGCGTGCTACCCGTGCGCAAGCCGATCGTGTGTTATACAAACAAGCCATTCGTACGGCATTAGAAAATCAACCACAGCTGACTCTGTTGCAACAAGAAGTGGATGATTTCATGGTAGAGAACGAGCGCATTTGCGGCGTGTTGACACGCATCGGTGTTGCGATTAGAGCAAAGGCGGTCGTGTTGGCAGCGGGAACTTTTTTAGGGGGACAGATTCATATCGGCCTGAACAATTATCAAGGCGGCAGAGCGGGCGATCCACCGTCCAATCGCTTGGCTCAGCGTCTGCGCGCGTTGCCGTTTCGCGTGGCCAGGCTCAAGACCGGCACCCCACCGCGCATAGACGGTAGTAGCATTGATTACACGAATTTAATCGAGCAACCCGGCGATAGTCCGGTGCCGGTGTTTTCTTTTTTGGGTAATGTGGCGGAGCACCCTGCGCAGCGAAGTTGCCATATTGCGTATACCAATGCCGCTACCCACGCCATCATTCAGGCGAATTTGGATCGCTCACCTATGTACAGTGGTAATATTGCGGGTGTTGGACCACGCTATTGCCCTTCGATAGAGGATAAGGTCGTACGTTTTGCCGATAAGACCCGCCATCAAATTTTTATTGAGCCCGAAGGCTTGACGACGCGTGAAGTGTATCCCAACGGCATTTCAACCAGTTTACCTTTTGACGTGCAAGTAGCGTTGGTGCGCTCTATCGATGGTTTTGCGCACGCGCACATTACGCGACCCGGTTACGCGATAGAATACGATTTTTTTGATCCGCGCGATCTACGGCCTACCTTAGAAACAAGCTGGATCAGCGGTTTGTTTTTTGCGGGACAAATTAACGGGACCACCGGATACGAGGAAGCCGCGGCGCAAGGTTTGTTAGCGGGACTGAACGCCGCGTTGCGCGCGCAAGATAAAGAAGGTTGGTATCCACGCCGCGAACAAGCCTATCTTGGCGTGCTCGTTGATGATTTACTGATGCAAGGTGCGCAGGAACCCTATCGTATGTTTACCAGTCGCGCGGAGTATCGTTTGTCATTGCGTGAAGACAACGCGGATATACGCTTAACCGAAGTCGGGCGCGCGTTGGGTTTGGTAGACGACACGCGTTGGCGTGCGTTTGCGACTAAACGTGATGCGGTGAGCGCAGAGACGGAACGTTTAGCCACACTATGGATACAGCCTGATAGCGTTGCTGCACGCGGCATAGGGCTGAGTTTACAACAACCTTTACACAAAGAGCATACGGCATGGGATTTGTTGCGTAGACCAGATTTGTCGTATCAGACCTTAATGCAAAACGACGGTGTAGGCCCTGGCTTGGATGACAAGATTGCGGCCCAACAAGTGGAAATTCAAGCAAAATATGCGGGTTACGTGCTACGTCAAGATGAAGAAATTTTACGCCATCGGCGCAATGAGAATACGCGCATCCCGGTTGATTTTGATTATCAGCAAGTCTCTGGTTTATCGGCCGAGGCGCGTGAAAAACTGCAACGCAGCAAACCTGCCACGCTTGGCATGGCGAGTCGCATGCAGGGCATTACGCCAGCGACGGTTTCTTTGTTGTTGGTGTATTTAAAAAAACACCGTAGTGCTCCCGTGGGAGTAGGCAGTGACAGCTGATCTTGCAGCGTCGCTCGCGCATGGATTGCAGCAATTGCAGTTGCAGGTAACGGCACAACAACAGCAGCAGTTGTTGCACTACCTGACGTTATTAGAGAAATGGAATAGAGTCTATAATTTAACGGCCATACGCGATAGACAGCAGATGGTGGTGAAACACCTGTTGGATAGTTTATCCATTTTGCCCTATGTGCAAGGTACGCGGATCATCGACGTGGGTACCGGTGCGGGATTACCGGGGATCCCCTTAGCGATAGTCATGCCTGAACGCGCGTTTGTATTGCTAGATAGCAATATAAAAAAAATTCGTTTCCTGCAGACGGTTACTCAGCAATTGGCGTTGCCGCAGGTGCAAGTCATGCATGGTCGGGTGGAAGCCTATACGCCGCAGCAACCGGCAACGGATATACTCAGTCGTGCGTTTTCCGATTTATCGGCGTGGCTGCATGCCACGCAACATCTGGGGGATAAAAACAGCCGATTTTTAGCGATGAAAGGCGTCTACCCACAGCAGGAATTGGCTACATTACCCGCGTCATTTCGTTTACAACAAGTGGTGATGTTAGATGTTCCATTGCTGAATGAGGCACGGCACCTCGTGTGTGCACAAAAGCGTGTGGACTAGGCGTGCTCGAAATGCGATACCGCATCTTTATTGCGTTTATTCGCTAGCGCTATAGTCCTCTTTCAACTTAACATAGGACAACGCAGAATAACGTAAAAACGCTGTTTCTTCCGGGGTGAGCGCACGCACTTTCCGTGCAGGGCGACCTACCCACAAAAATCCGCCGTCTAATATCTGACGTGCTGGGACCAAGCTGCCAGCGCCTAACAAGGTGCCACTCTCAATGATCGCATGATCGAGAACAATACTGCCCATGCCGATGAGGCAATAGTCGTGAACGGTGCAACCATGCAGTACGACGTGATGTCCTACCGTCACGTAATCGCCAATCTGCAAGTGGGCACCTTGTGGATGGTAGTGACTGTCGTGGGTGACGTGCAGGGTGCAGTTGTCTTGTATGTTGCTGTAGGCGCCAATACGAATGGGATTCACGTCACCGCGAATGCTGGCCATCGGCCACACGGAACTGTGTGTGTTGATTACAACATCACCTTGTACCAGTGCGCAGGCGTCCACGTAAACCCCGGCAGCAAGTATCGGTGTTTTATCCTTAAAGGTGCGAATAGTCATGTTCTACCTCTCGCGAATTTTACCGGCCCGTTGTGGTACCGGTAAAGAAAACAGCGCATCCACTTTCGTGGTGAGTTGTTTCGTTATTTCTGTGGTTCTCGTGTAGGCAGTGCATGCCATGCAATAGCGGCGAGCACAAACAGCATACCCATGCATTGGGTGCTACTGATGGTTTCGTGCAAGGCAGTCCATGCAATCACCACGGTGCTAACCGGCATAATCGCCGTCAGCAAGCCGGAGGTGGTGCCACTGACACTGTGTTGCCCCATGCTCCATAACACATAAAACACCGCCGAAGAGGCACTCATTAGCGTGGTGATTATGCCAAATTTAAAGGAAACATGCAGCGTAGATAAATCGGTGTAAGCATACAGCAATAGCCACGAGACGGGCAAATTGATGGCATGCAAAATGGTCGCTTCTAGTAAGACAGGAATTTTTGTGCGGTGCATTTTGACGAGTACGTAATAACCTGCCTCAGGCAATAGCGCGAGTAAAATAAGACTATTCCCCAGTAGATGATGGAATTGTGTATTGGGGTGTAAATTAATAAAAAGTAAACCGATCAGCGTAAGCAGCATGCAATATAGACTAGTGTAGGTTAAGCGTTCCCGCAAAAAAAACAGGGACATTAAAATGATGATGGCGGGTAATGCGCCGGTAATAATGCCCGCTATATTGGCGTCGGTGTAGTGCAAGCCGAATAAGAAGAGGGAATTAAATAAAATGCCTGCACACAAACCTTGCGCGCTGAGGAAGAGCCAGTCTCGTGTGCTGAGTTGATTTAACTGTTGGCGTAATGGAATGCGTCCAGGCCGCGATGCGACATGCAATAGCCACAACAGTAAAGTTGCCAGTGTAAAGCGTGCACTGATAATAAAAAACATCGGAGACTCCGCCAGCAATACCTTAGCACACACGATGTTGATACCGATCATGCACTGTGCCACACACAGGTAAACATAAGGCATTACAGTTGTATGTTTCACAACATATCCTTTGACGATAAGAGACCCGCGATTATTACGTGTTTAATGCGTGTCATGCAAGCTCAATTGGCGGATAATGCGGCGTGCTACAGGAGCAAGTCTTATTTTTTGGCGTCCCCTTAAAATGCATGCGTTACGGTATAGGATGGTGTTGCTTAAACAACGCAGGCCAACGGGTTTGGCAACGCCGGTGCGTTGTCGGTTAATGCGTAAGCAATGGATAAGCTATGCAGGAAAAAGCATATTTATTCCGTGCTATTGGGTATGATAGCCGATGAGATTGTCGGTTAATGCGCAATGCTGCAGCAATCTGTCGCAAGCGACCGAGTTGCTGAACTTTAGGATAGGGAGTAACAAACGATGCAGAACCTTTTACTGGATGGATTTTCTGACGTGCCTGATTTCGCAGGCATTACGCCGGAGCAGGTGCAGCCCGCAATAAAATACGTGTTGGCGGATAACCTAGCGCGTATAGAACAATTACTTTTGGCTGCAGAGCCTACCTGGGAAAACACGATTGCGCCGTTGGAAGAGTTAGACAATCGTTTGCATGAGGCGTGGTCTTGCGTCGGGCATTTGAATGCGGTGGTGAGCACACCTGCCTTACGTGAGGCACATAATGCGTGTTTGCCGCAGCTTACCGAATATAATTTGGTGCTAGGTCAGCATGATGGCTTATATCAAGCATGCCAGCGTATTGCCAAGAGTCCTACTTTTGCAGCACTTACCCGTGCACAACGCACCAGCATCAACAACAGTTTGCTTGATTTTACCTTATCGGGAATTGCCTTAAACACGGATCAACGTGCGGTTTTCAGTAAATTATCCCAGGAGCTATCGCGTTTATGTAGCACCTTTGAGGATAACGTATTGGATGCAACCGATGCTTGGCAGTTGCCTGTGAGCGCACAACAGTTAGCGGGTGTGCCTGAACTCACCCAAGTAGCCGCTGCTGAGTTTGCGCATAGCAAAGGTCACAGTGGTTATCTGTTGGGATTGAATTTTCCGTGTTACCACGCGATATTAACCTATGCCACCGATCGTAATCTGCGAGAGCAGATGTACAGTGCTTATGTCACACGTGCATCGGATCAAGCGTCGGCGCGTTGGGATAATGGTCCTGTTATGGTGGATATTCTACGACATCGCTTACAGTTGGCACGTTTGCTGGGGTATCCACATCATGCGGCGTGTTCGGTGCAGAAAAAAATGGTAAAGCAACCGCAGCAAATCCACGATTTTTTACAGCAACTGGTGACCCGCGCTAAGCCACGTGCGCTACAAGAGCTGCAACAGTTGACGGATTTCGCACGGCAACAAGGATTAGAAGGACCGTTGCAAGCATGGGATGTGGCTTTTTACAGTGAACGCTTGCGGCAAACGCAATACGCCATTGCCGAAGAAGAGTTACGCCCTTATTTTCCCATGCCCACCGTACTGGATGGGTTATTTACGCTGACGCAGCGTTTGTATGGCGTCACCATCACCGAACACGTCAATACAACTGTCTGGCATGACAGTGTACGCTTTTTCCATGTGACGGACAAAGACGGAACCTTGCGTGCGCAATTTTACATGGATTTATATGCAAGACCGCACAAACGCGGTGGTGCGTGGATGGATGAATGTCGCGCGCGACGTTTACGTCAAGATCATACCGTACAGATACCGATTGCTTTATTAAATTGTAATTTTGCGCCGCCTACAGGTGATGCACCTGCATTATTGACGCACGATGAGGTGGTGACTTTGTTTCATGAGTTTGGCCATGGCTTACATCACATGTTAACGGCGGTGGATTACCCACAGGTATCGGGTATTAATGGTGTGCCTTGGGATGCGGTAGAACTACCCAGTCAGTTTCACGAACAATGGTGTTGGCAAGCCGAGGTGTTGCCGTTGATTTCGGCGCATTATCAAACGGGAGAGACGTTACCGCAGGTGATGATTGAGCGCTTGTTGGCATCACGTAACTTTCAATCGGCTATGCATATGTTAAGACAATTAGAATTTGCACTGTTTGATATGCAGATCCATTCGGTAAGCGATGTAGATACCATCACTAGCGCATGGATCGAACAAACACTGGCTGCGGTGCGGCAGCAGGTCGCGGTATTGCTGCCTCCGGCGTATAACCGTTTTCAACATAGCTTTTCGCATATTTTTGCCGGAGGATATGCGGCGGGTTACTACAGTTATAAATGGGCAGAAGTTTTGGCGAGCGATGCCTTTGCACGTTTTGAAGAAGAAGGTTTGTTTAATCCAGAGGTAGGCCGTGCATTTTTGCAAACGATTTTAGAACGGGGTGGTGAACAAGAACCGATGGAGTTGTTTACCCAATTCAGGGGGAGGTCACCACAGATCGATGCATTGTTACGTCATGCCGGTATAGATGCATCGTGACGTTACAAAGACGGTCTTTTTAGTTGGCTGATTAGAGACCGCGTGGCATAATTCGCACCTCACGGCTGCTATTGAGAGAAAACATGACGAATCGCCAACTGCTTGCTAATGCCTTACGTGTGCTTGCCATCGATGCGACCGAGCAAGCGCAATCGGGACACCCAGGTATGCCCATGGGTATGGCAGATATTGCACAAGTGCTGTGGGGTGATTTCTTGCGCCATAATCCGCGCAATCCCCATTGGCTTAATCGCGATCGCTTTGTGCTGTCAAATGGCCACGGTTCTATGCTGCTATACGCCCTGCTGCATTTGACCGGTTATGCGTTAAGTCTCGAAGACTTACGCCATTTTCGCCAGCTACACAGCAAAACACCGGGTCATCCGGAATATCACGTAACTCCTGGTGTGGAAACGACGACGGGTCCGTTGGGACAAGGTCTCGCGAATGCCGTCGGTATGGCGCTAGCCGAGCGCAGTCTGGCGCAGGCGTTTAATCGCCCGTCGCACACGGTCATCGATCATCATACCTATGTGTTTTTGGGCGATGGTTGCCTCATGGAAGGTATTTCACACGAAGCCTGTTCTTTGGCGGGTACCTTAGGCTTAGGCAAGTTGATTGCCTGTTGGGATGACAACGGCATTTCCATCGATGGGCCAACCAGCGGTTGGTTTAGCGAAGACGTCGCGCAACGCTTCACGGCGTACGGATGGCAGGTATTAACGGTGGATGGACACGACGCGGAGGCGATACGTCACGCGTTCATAGCGGCCCAGGCAGAGACTGCGCGGCCCAGTTTATTGTGTTGTAAAACGGTCATAGGTTACGGCGCGCCGCAAGCGGCGGGCAGTGCAAAAGTGCACGGCGCCCCATTGGGCGCCGCAGAAAGTCGCGCTGCGAAGCAGGCACTGGGGTGGGATTTAGCGCCGTTTTCGATCCCCGCTGCCGTGGCCAGTGCATGGGATGCGTGTAGCGTAGGTGCCGCGCGCGAACAGGCGTGGCAAACGCAATTTAACGCGTACCGTGACGCGTATCCGGCGTTGGCTGACGAATTATTACGACGTATGCAGGGACAGTTGCCCGCGGAGTGGAATGCGCAAATAGAGCAATTGGTGCAGGATACCTATGCGAAGCAAGAAACCGTTGCCACGCGTAAAGCGTCGCTACACTGCTTACAGGCGTTATTGCCGGTATTACCTGAATTATTGGGCGGTTCGGCGGATTTGAGCGAATCCAATTGCACCTTTGCCCCGGGACACACAGCGCTATCGCGTGAGCAGGCGGGAAATTACGTGCATTACGGGGTGCGTGAATTTGCGATGGCGGCGATCATGAATGGGTTGGCGTTGCACGGTGGATTCATTCCGTACGGCGGCACGTTTTTAACGTTTGTGGATTACGCGCGTAATGCGGTGCGCATGGCGGCGTTGATGCAACAACGTGTGATCTTTGTTTTGACCCACGACTCGATTGGTTTAGGCGAAGATGGTCCTACGCACCAACCGGTAGAGCACATTGCGATGTTGCGTGTTACACCGAATGTGACGGTTTGGCGTCCTTGTGATAGCGTGGAAACGGCGGTAGCTTGGCGTCATGCGGTGGAAAATCAGCGAGGCCCCACGTGTTTGTTGTTATCGCGGCAGGCATTGCCGTATCAAGCACGTAGCGCGATGACCTTGGCACAGGTCAGTCGGGGTGGTTACATTCTGCGTGACAGTGCAGCGGTGCAGCTCATCATCATGGCCACGGGATCAGAAGTCGCACTGGCGTGTGCTGCGGCCGAGCGGTTGACGCTGCAAGGGTATGGCGTGCGTGTTGTCTCCATGCCATCGGTTGAGGTGTTCGCGCAGCAAGACGCGGCGTACCGTGCTGCGGTGTTACCAGCGGCTATCACTAAGCGTATGGCGGTGGAGGCCGGGGTCAGTGACATATGGTATAAGTACGTGGGCTTAAATGGGTGTGTGGTCGGCTTGGATCGGTTTGGTGAGTCAGCGCCAGCACCACAGGTGTTTGCTTATTTGGGCTTTAGCGTAGAAAATATCGTGGCGCAAGCATTGGTTTTATTGGCTGATTAAAGAGGGGAATCACATGGCAATCCGCGTGGCAATCAATGGGTATGGTCGCATTGGACGTAATATTTTGCGTGCAGTGCATGAGGCAGCACGGCAGCAAGAAATTCATATCGTCGCCATCAATGATTTGGCGGATATTCAAACCAATGTGCACTTGACGCGGTATGACAGTACGTTTGGTCGTTTCCCGGGGCACGTCGAATTGATCGATCAGCACATGCAAGTTAACGGGCAAACGATAGCGATTCTTGCTGAACGTGATCCGAGTAAATTACCGTGGCGTGATCTGGCTGTTGATGTCGTGTATGAATGTAGTGGCATTTTTACGAGTCGTAGCAAAGCCAGCGCGCATCTGCAGGCAGGTGCAAAAAAGGTCTTGATTTCAGCGCCCGCAGATGACGCGGATGCAACGATTGTTTACGGTGTTAATCACGCTGTACTCAAGGCCAGTGACTGCATCGTGTCTAATGCATCGTGCACTACCAATTGCTTAGCACCGATTGCCAAAGTGTTGCATGACAAGGTAGGCATTGCACATGGGCTGATGACCACGATACATGCGTATACCAACGATCAAAAGTTATTAGATACCGCGCACAGCGACTTACGTCGCGCACGCTCAGCGACGCAATCGATGATTCCGACGAAGACGGGCGCTGCCGCAGCAGTAGGTTTAGTTTTACCGGAACTCAATGGTCGTTTAGATGGCTTCGCGATGCGCGTGCCAACCAACAATGTGTCGGTTGTTGATTTAACACTACAGGCGCAGCGTGACACGGATGTGCAGGAAATTAATCAGGCACTTAAAGCGGCGGCGCAGGGCGCACTGCAAGGGATTTTGTTCTACAACGAAGAGCCGTTAGTTTCCGTGGATTTCAATCATCATCCCGCGTCTTCGATTTTTGATGCTACCCAAACGAAAGTATTGGGCCGTTTGGTCAAAGTCTTGAGTTGGTACGACAACGAATGGGGTTTTTCCAATCGTATGTTAGATACCAGCTTGGCGATGATGCGCGCGTAGCGTCAATGCGCTTCGTCCCAGTTATTGCCATGGCCAATTTCCACGACTAGCGGCACGGCTAGTTCGGCGCTCTGTTCCATCAGCTGTTTGATGATGGGCAGTGCGCGTGTCAGCTGTGTCGTCTCTATTTCAAAGACGAGTTCGTCGTGTACTTGCATTACCATATTCCCAATGGGATCGCGTTGTAGCCACGCATCACAGGCTAACATGGCTTGTTTAATGATGTCCGCGGCGCTGCCTTGCATGGGTGCGTTAATGGCGGTGCGTTCAGCGGCCTTTTGGCGTTGCACATTCCGCGCGTTGATTTCGGGAAGATAGAGACGACGGCCCATGATCGTTTCGACAAAGCCTTGATCGTGTGCTGTCGCGCGCGTGGTTTCCATGTAGTGTTTGACGCCGGGGTAACGCTGAAAATACAAATCAACGTAGTGTTGCGCCGCCATGCGATCTATGCCGAGTTGTTTGGCCAAACCAAACGCTGACATGCCGTAGATCAAACCAAAATTAATGGCTTTGGCGCTGCGTCGTTGTTCGGGCGTGACCTGTGCGGGGGTGCTGTCAAATACGTCAGCGGCGGTAGCGCGGTGTATATCCAGGCCTTGCGCGAAGGCGGCAAGCAATCCGGCATCTTGGGATAAATGCGCCATGATGCGCAATTCGATTTGTGAATAGTCGGCAGCCACTAAACAATAACCCGGTTTGGCAATAAAGGCTTGACGGATGCGGCGGCCTTGTTCGGTGCGAATGGGAATATTTTGTAAGTTCGGTTCACTGGAGGATAAGCGTCCGGTGGCGGTGATCGCTTGGTGGTAGGAGGTATGTACGCGGCCTGTCTTAGGGTGTACTTGTGTAGGCAGGCGATCGGTATACGTCGATTTGAGTTTGCTTAAGCTGCGATATTCTACCAGTAGCTTAGCGATCGGGTAATCGAAGCTGAGTTCTTGCAATACGTCTTCTGCCGTAGACGCTTGTCCGCCGGGCGTTTTTTTGAGGACAGGCAAACCGTGTTTAATGAATAAAATTTCTTGTAATTGTTTAGGTGACGCCAAGTTAAAGGCTTCGCCGGCTAAGTCATACACGGCGTGTTCTAGGGCAGCGAGTTTGTGGGCGAGCTCTTGGCTGTGCTGTTGCAGCATCGCGGTGTTGAGCAATACGCCGGTGCGTTCCATGCGCGACAAAATCGGAATAAGTGGCAGTTCTAGCGTGGTAAAAACCGCCGCTAATTTTTTTTCTTGGCATAGCAGCGGCCACAGATGTTGGTGCAGTCGTAAGGTGATGTCGGCATCTTCTGCTGCGTACGGACCAACGACAGCGACATCGATGGCATTACAGCTACGTTGTTTGGCGCCTTTGCCCGCGATATCTTCGTAGGTAGTCGTTTGATAGTGTAAATACGTGGAGGCTAAGGAATCCATGTCGTGGCGCGTGGTCGTGCTGTGTAGCACATAAGATTCTAGCATGGTGTCAAAGGCAATGCCTTGTAGCGTGATACCGTAATTGGCTAACACGCTCATATCAAATTTAAGGTTTTGACCTACCTTAGCAAGTGCGGGGTTTTCCAGTAAGGGTTTTAGCTTTGCCAATACAAACTCACGCGCAAGTTGCGGCGGTGCCTGGGGATAATCGTGGCCAACGGGTACATAAGCCGCTTCTTGTGCGGTGATCGCAAACGAAACCCCAACCAGTTCTGCTTGCATGTAATCCAGACTCGTGGTTTCTGTATCAAACGCAAAAAGCGTACTGTTAGCTAAACGCTCTAGCCAGCGTATAAACGTGGTCTCATCCGTTACGATGCTGTATTGCACGGGATGTTCTGCGGGAGGGGATGCGTCGGCTGCGGTCTCGTTGAGGAGTTCGGCCAACCAGGCTTTGCATTCAAAGCGCCGATACGCAGTGATTAGGGTTGCGCTGTCTTTTGCCTGCATGCGCAATTGTTCGGGTTGGTAGTCCAGTGGTACATCGCAACAGATCGTGGTTAATTGCTTGGTCAGACTAAATTGGTGTAGGCTTGCACGCAGATTATCACCGACTTTACCGCTGATTTGATCGGCGTGGGCGATGAGTTTATCGAGAGAGGCAAAGGTCGTTAGCCATTTTGCGGCTGTTTTTGGGCCGACCATGGGCACGCCGGGGATGTTATCCACGGTGTCACCCACCAAGGTTAAGTAATCTATAATTAAATGCGGTGGAACACCAAATTTTTCGGTGACCCCGGCGACATCCAAGCGTTTATTGGTCATGGTGTTGAGCAAAGAGACATGTTCGTTGACGAGCTGCGCCATGTCTTTGTCACCGGTGACAATCAAGGTTTGCATACCGGCGCGCGTAGCTTGGCAGGCTAAGGTGCCGATAATATCATCGGCCTCTACGCCGGATTGCAAGATAAGTGGCAAACCCAAGGCGCGAATGATGTCTTGCAAGGGTGCTATTTGTACGGCCAGATCATCGGCCATGGTAGGACGGTTGCCTTTGTAGTCGGGATATAATGCATGGCGAAAGGTTTTGCCTTTGCTATCGAAGATCACCGCTATGTGCTCTGGCTGATAATCGTGTAATAATTTGCGTAGCATGTTGAGCATGCCATAGATAGCGCCAGTCGGCTCACCTTGTTGCGTGGTGAGTGGAGGCAAGGCATGATAAGCCCTAAATAAATAAGACGAACCGTCTACCAGAATAAAGGGTGATGTGTGTGTTGATGTAGTCATCTGTATGTTCCGTAACAAGCCGATTTTGTGGTTAAGGTAGAGTTAAATGCGTGGCTATGCAAGCATTGTTTGCCGAACACTGACAGAATATCGGTTGCGCGGCGGCGTTATTGAGGGATAGCAAGTCTATGTCGGTACACACAGTCATTAGTCCGTTGCAACTACAGGATATCTTGCGCGATTACGCCGTGGGAGAGTTGCTGCGATACACGCCCATTGCTGCGGGTATAACGAATTCAAACTACCACGTCACCACCACAGGCGGCGAGTATGTGTTAACACTCTTTGAACAAGACAGTGCAGACGTGTTGCTGTTTTTTTTGCAACTGATGTCGTTTCTTGCCGCGAAGGGCTTGCCGTGTCCACATACTTTGCAAGATAAACAACAGCGTTATTTAGGTGCCTTGGGTGACAAGCCGTTGGCCTTCATTGAATTTTTGCCGGGAAACTGTGTGGCGCAAGCGAATGTCGCGCAGTGTTATGCGTTGGGCCGTACGTTAGCGCAACTGCATCAGTACGCGACGGCATTGCCGTTGCCTGTACCGGCTAATACCCGTGGTGCAACGTGGCGTGATGCGGCCGCCGCGCGGCTCATGCCGGTTTTGTCTGCACCACAACAGCAGTTATTGCAACAAGAACTGACGTTCCAACGTCAACAACAGGGTTTGCAGCTGCCGCAAGGTTTGATTCATGCCGATTTATTTCGTGACAATGTGTTGTTTGTTGCGGATGAAATCACGGGCCTCATCGATTTTTATTACGCATGCCATGATTATTGGGTGTTGGACTTAGCCATCGTCATCAATGATTGGTGTGTGACAGCCGACGGCAATATAGATACGTTGCGTTATCAGCAGCTCTTACGCGGCTATCAAAGTGAACGGGAGTTAACGCCGGGAGAGTTGGCTGCATTGCCTGTCATGCAGCGCAGTGCGGCGTTGCGTTTTTGGTTGTCGCGTTTGCTCGATTGGCATTTCACGGCCGACAATCCTTTGTTACGTAAACATGATCCGGCTTATTTTCAGCGGTTATTGTGTGTTGCTAGCACATGATAAAGGACGGCGTCATCCCGAACGCAGTGAGGGATCTTTCCAATAGGGTCATCCCGAACATCGCAACGCGATGGAGGGATCTCGAGACGATTGCACGGTGTTATTAATGAGAACGTGCCGTCTGCTCGAGGTCCCTCGTTGCACTCGGGATGACACCCACTTAAAAGATTATTTGTTACACCGGATCTTTGCGTCTATGCCAAATCACCGGCGCAGCACTGCGTAACGGAACTTCATAACGGGTAGGCTGGGCGACGGTAGAATATGGGTTGAGTGCGAGCAAGGTATAGTGCAGTGGCGGGACGTAGTCGCGTACATGACGCAACAAGATTTCGCCTGTCGTTGTTTCAACGATGCAATCGAGATGCAGTACCTGCAATGGGTGCGAGTCGTGGCGTTTGATGCCAGCGACGTAGTCACCGCATTGGTATTTAGGTGCCATTGCGTCGTCGCTTACCCTGAAATGTAGGGTTGGCGCCTGTTGCTGAAAGAGCGCGAGTTCGTGCGCACACTGTGGTTCACTGTCAGGTATAAAGTGGGCGTCGTCATTTGGCTCTGCCGTGGAGGATGCAGCGGAAAAGATCTCATGTACAGTCGGTGGTGCACCTGTGCCAAACAGCAACCATTCTAGTTCGCATTTGACACCGTGTTGACTCAACAACTGTAAAAAGTGTTGCGCGCCTTTTTTAGTTAAGCCACCGTGTCTACCGATTTCCCAACCTTTGAGTGTATTGATGTTGATATCATAGTGTTCTGCTATGATTTTTCGTGGCAGATTGGCCAGGTTACGCAGGCGTTTTAAGCGTTGTCCCCTGGATCTGGCGCTCGCTTCGGGTGCTCGTGTAGTGTTATCCGTTTTCGACACGGCGCGTATTCCTTGTGCAAAAATCCGTAACGATTCAGCAAACGGCTGCATCGTTACGTCACGATCATGGCTGGACCTAATACATCAAATTTAGAGTTGTGGGCCAGCTGCAACAATATCTGCGGCTACGTCATATTGCTTAAAGTTTTCTTGAAACTGCAAGATAAGACTCTTGGCTTGTGCGGCATATGCCGCGGTGTCTTGCCATCCATCGCGTGGGTTGAGTAACTGACTTGATACTCCCGCCACTTCTGTTGGGATACGCAGATTGAAGTAAGGCAGTTGGGTATAAGATGCCGTACCTAATGCGCCACTCAAGATGGCATCGATAATTGCGCGCGTGGTGGGGATGCTAAAGCGATTGCCGCCGCTGCCATAGGCGCCACCGAACCACCCGGTATTCACCAGATAAACAGGACTGTTGCTGTGCTGTAAACGTTGTTGCAGCAGGGCCGCGTACACATGGGCAGGTCTGGGGAAAAAGGGTGCGCCAAAGCAACAACTGAAGACCGGTTTAATCGCTGCGCTAGAGCCTATTTCCGTGCTGCCCAGTAATGCGGTGTAGCCACTGAGGAAGTAATACGCAGCTTGCGCCGTTGTCAGTTGTGCAACCGGGGGTAATACGCCGTAGAGATCGCAGGTTAGAAAAATCACCGATTGTGGGTGACCCGCCGCATTTTTTTCTACGCGCAAGGCGATGTGTTCCCTAGGATAAGCAGCACGTGTGTTTTGCGTCAGGCTAGCATCGTGAAAATCCGGTTGTTTATCCGAGTTAAGTACTACGTTTTCCATGATGGCGCCGTAGCGAATGGCATCCCAAATCACCGGTTCACGTTCTTGCGATAAGTCTATGCATTTGGCATAACAGCCGCCTTCAAAATTAAATACGCCTTCTTCACTCCAGCCGTGCTCATCGTCGCCAATTAACAACCGCTTGGGATCGGCAGAGAGGGTCGTTTTTCCCGTGCCGGATAAACCAAAAAACAACGCGACATCGCCTGCCTCACCCACATTCGCGGCGCAATGCATGGGTAATACCTGCTGTGCAGGCAATAGATAGTTGAGCACGGAAAACATCGCTTTCTTTATTTCACCGGCGTAGTGAGTGCCGCAAATGAGGATGCGACGTTTATGCAAGTGCAGAATGATGGCGGCATCGCTGTGGGTGCCATCTTTGAGTGGATCGGTTTTGAAATGAGGTACGCTGAGCAGCGTCCATTCTTTATGGGTTGCGTTTATTTGTTCTGCGGCGCGAATAAACAGTTGGCGGGCAAATAAATTTTGCCATGCCATTTCGGTGATCACGGTGACAGGCAGATAGTACTTGGGATCGGCACCTACTTGTAAATGGGATACAAAGTGCTCCTTCTCTTCTATATAGGCATTGGCCTTTTGCCACAACATGTCAAACTTGTCTTCCGGGAAGGGTCTGTTAATACGTCCCCAATCAATATCGGCAGTGGTGTTTGGTTCTTGTACTATGAAGCGATCGAGGGTAGAACGTCCGGTTCTAGCGCCGGTGTTGACGCATAGCGCTTGGTTAGCGGCGAGCACCCCTTCTTTGCGGGCTAGGGCGAACTGTATGAGTTCTTTAGTGGGTAAATCAACGTGGGTAACGACCATGGCTGTTTCTTGGTCAGAATCGTACATGTCTGCAATCTCCTAAACACGAATATTTTTGTTCATAGCTCGATTAGGGGAGTCATTATATAGACAATGTTACGTGAAGCAACCACTTTATGCGGTGAAACATGACAAAACGAGTCAATAAAACGCGAGGAAAGCATAGTTTGTGAGCATGCCTCATTCTCAGGGTAGAATCGCGATTCTACCCTTGATAATCCCCATTGGATAAAGAAAGCACCGCGTTCGCAAGCACGATTGCGCTGTCTTGAAAATTTGCTGAATAGTTACTTGTTTTTAAATAAGATGCTACCACTTACAAAACAGGTGTGTTCCTATATTGCCGTCGCTAAAAATAAAAAGCCATGAGGGTCGCCATGCCACAAGATGCAACGTGTTTAACGAATCATTTCCTTATTGCCATGCCGGGCATGGAGGACGGTTTCTTTTCTCATTCCGTCAGTTATGTCTGCGAGCATAATGCTAACGGTGCGATAGCGATTATGATCAATCGGCCATTGGCCATTAAATTGGGTGAAATATTTACGCAAATGGGTATTGCCAACCAGGATGCGACCTTGGCTGCTCAGCCCATTGTGTGCGGTGGTCCCGTGCAACCGGAGCGCGGCTTTGTCATCCATCCGAATAAACACGATTGGCATTCTACGCTGCACTTGCCAAATGATATATCGATTACGACATCGCAAGACATATTGCATGCCATGGCCAAGCACGAGGGTCCCGAGCATGCGCTGATTTCATTGGGCTATGCGGGTTGGGGACCCGGACAATTAGAGGAAGAGTTGTTACGCAATTATTGGTTAACGAGTCCTGCCACAGCGGATATTTTGTTTCAACAACCGTTTGCAGAGCGCTGGAGTGCGGCCACCCGCTCCTTGGGCATAGAACCCAGCCGTTTATCTACGCACGTGGGCCACGCGTGATGCAACACGAACAGACGCTGCTAGGCTTTGATTTTGGTTTGCGTCGCATTGGCGTGGCGGTGGGACAAACCCTGACTGCGGCGGCGAGTCCATTGACGGTATTGTTAGCGCAACAAGGCGATCCGTGTTGGCGTGAGGTAGATGTATTAATAAAAAAATGGCAGCCTGCCGCACTGGTTGTTGGTTTGCCGCTGAATATGGATGGCAGCGTGATTCATGTGATTACCGCGGGCGCTAACGGATTTGCAGCACAGTTACGTGAACGCTATGCCTTGCCGGTGCATGTCACAGACGAGCGCTTGTCTACCCGCGCTGCTTATGATTTATTACCCACGAAATTACGCCGTCCAGGCAAACAACGTAAAGCAATCGATAGTTTTGCTGCAATGGTTATTTTGCAGCAGTGGCTTATTGCTGCAGGCAATGTGCATGATAGCGAGTAGTTGAATTCTGTGTCGCGGTGCTTATGTTCTTGAGAATTTCCATTGCGTACGCAATAATACATGGCGTTTTCAAGCAACACACGAAAGGTTGTAAAGACAGGGAGATAACCGTATGCGAATGCCTTCTATAACTAAGACCAGTGCGTTGTTAGTGCTGTTTTGTTGCTTATTGTTAGTGGCAGCGGGCGTGTTGCAATACGCTTGGCAGTTAATACCGTGCCCGTTGTGCGTGTTGCAACGCTTAGTTATTTTATTGTTAGGGATTTACCTGATCCCCGGCTGTTTGTTTGTACCTATGCCTACCCCCAGGCGTTGGTATTACAGCGTGGCATTGTTGTTGGCAAGCAGCGGCTTAGGCTTGTCGGCGTGGCAAGTGCATTTGCAACTTGCGCCTGTCGCTGCAGCGGGAAGTTGTGGTGCCAGCTTGAGTTATATGCTGAGTAACTTTCCGTTCATGACGGTCGTACACTCTTTGTTGCAAGGTTCCGGGGAATGTTCAGATGTGCAATGGACCTTTCTACACGTCTCACTCGCAGAGTGGAGCATGCTGAGTTTTGTCATACTCACCGGGGGGTGTTTATGGCAGATGTTACGTAAATCGCAGTAACGCGTAGGATTTATTCGCCGTTTGCTATCGCAACGATACGTCGTTTGCCTTGATGAGCCCGTGGTGTCGCAAAGGATAGACGGCTGGCGTTATTTAGTCGTTGTAATTTAATGATCCTCACGCTAAAATCCGGCGTTCTTTGCCTGGTGTATATTTGCTTCGCCAGTGCATATCGAGTAACGCGCGTGTTTTGTGTGCCGTTGTTGGTGCGCTTTCACTTCTACTCATCGACCAGACAGGTAGTCTGCGTCAAACGGAATTACTTCATAAAGGAGACACTACTATACCACGATAAATAAGGTAGGCCATGATGCGAGATGCGGCACTGTTAAAACTAGTTACGTCAAACTTTAATAACCTCGTTAATTTTTTTTCACGTTTATATTTAGGGCAGCTGAGCTTCATTAATGCCGAACAGGCACGTGAGCAAATAGGCCAACAGTTATCACTGTTAACGTCTGTTTCGCGTGATCCGCTGTTGACAGCAGAGCAACATATCACGTTACACAACATGGTTATTGACTATTTCCCACGCATGGAAATTTTAAATTATCATTTGCCGGTAGATGCTGCGCTTGCACGGGTAGGACATTTTTTCTCAGTGGCAGCTATCCATGATGTTAACGATGAAAATCAACAACAAGCCATCGCAGCGCACTGGTCGTTGCTAGATTCATTGTCGAGTGACTGGCTACTTACAACGACACAGCGCCAGGCAGTGCAACAGATTGTTGCTGCATTACCAGAAGGCTATTGTTTGGTGCAACAAGTACAGCAGGTGTCTCGTTTCTTTGAAAGTTTACGGTGTGATACGCTTAAATTTATCGATCAGGAACAACAAGCTAAGCAGATAAGCAAACATTTGACGTTGCTAAGCGAATTGTTGAGTGATTCGCGTATTACGTCGCAACAAAGCGTATCGTTACAGTTCCTTGTTCAATCTTTTTCAAGTATGCCGATCATGCAGGGTTATGATTGCCGTGCATTAAGCTTTCAATATTCAGGTGGACGCAACACGACTGCAGACAGATTTTTTGCATCACAAATTGCGGCTGCCGCAATTCCGTTGTACCAAGCACCGGAAGTGATAGCTACCGAGCGGGATGAGAGTGAAGAGCAGCCCCGTAAAAAAATGCGTAAGTAAAGGCGACGACGCAGCTATCAACGGATGCACGTCATTCCGTGCGTCGTTTACCAAAGCCAACACCATGCTTACGCTACAACACGAAGCATGGTGTGTGACACATGCGTATCTGGCATAATGCGGTGAGTTATACCTTTATTGTCGAAATACACCGGGAAGCATATGCGCCACACCATCGTCATTCTTACCCAACAAGTAGATAATGCGTCTGTACAAATGATTCGAGCCGCATTGAGCAGTACATTGCACGGCACGCCATATAAGTTGCATGTGGTTGCAGTGAAAACCGCAGAACTGACGCAGCAAGGAATTAAAATAGCGTTAGCACATTCGCTGTGGCAAAGCAGCCTCATCCCGTTTGCCGAGATTGCCTTAGTCATGAAACGCACCTGGGGGCCCGTGCGCAGTAAGGCGTTAGTCTTGTGTCGTGGCTTAGAAAAGCAGGGGATAACGGTGTTAAATGGTTGTGATTATATTGAATTGACTCACCACAAAATAGCGCAATACCAACATGAAAAGCTACATGCGTTATTTCCGCGTAGTGTGTGTTTCGACGCGGCTTTTGTTGCGACAGCAAAGGGTATGACAGATTATGGTTGTGCGCACGTACTGCAGCAAATAGCGGAACAAGGCCTGTGTTTCCCTTTGGTATTTAAGACGTCGCAGGGTTGTCGTACGGATGGTGTTTATCGGGTAGACACAGTGGAAGAATTACATCAGTTGTTGGGTGGTTTATTCTTGCAATTGACGCGTAACCCGGTTCACTCTGAACTAACACACGGGCTTTTGTTGCAGCAATTTATTCAGACGGATGCAAGCGATATCGATTTAGCCGAGTACTATCGCATCAATTTAGTTGCGGGTAGGGCGCAGTCGGCTATGCAGTTTCAATTGCGTTGGGAGTCCACGACGGGTGGTTATAAGAAGTTACGCGAGTTCCGTGAGGCAATAGACAAACCGATAGAGTTGTCGTTTTTTTCTGAGCACAAGCTACGTGCTTTGGAAGAACAGTGTGGCTGTCCTGAGGGCGTGATAGGTGTTGACGTGTTGTCTCAACAGGATCAGTTTCATGTGTTGGAATTTAATGATGGTCCGGCGGTGTCGGTGATAGTCGATGTCGCTAAAAAAAATCTGCATGCCGCGAGTCAAACGGCAACACAAGCCTGTTTGGATTTCCCTAACGCGATTGCTGCTGCCTGCAAACAAGTTTTGCTGGCGCAATTAGATCATGCAGTCACTACGGATGCCACGAGTAACTTTACTCCTTAGCACAATACAGGATTTGCATGGCCCACTCATTCCAGGAAAAACTTTCGGCTGCATTAAATCAACCGACCGGGCAGCGAGTTTTGTTGGCTTTGCGTGCGCTATTGCGTGGTCGTCGCAATACGCCCAGTGGCAAGCGTGTGTTGCAACGCATGGCCGAGCAGCAGCAAGCGCTAGAGCAGCAATACCTTGTGGACACATGGATGATGCATGCGCGACAAACTGGCATTGACATTCCGCAACAGTCCAAAAAAAATCTGGCGTTTTGGCGCGAGCAAGCCACCACGTATTTTGCGCCAGAAGACCTGGTTGTTTGGCGGGAGAGTTGGGACACGCAGATAGTTCCTCACTTTGTGCTGAACCATGTTACTAAAGATTTACCAGCGATTAAAGCTTCGGGCAGTCTCAAGGCGGTAGCGCGACGGCAGGACAATAACTCACATACCGGCGGTGGTTCCGCCCGTACGCGCGATGTGTATATGACCTTGGGACTCAATGCCAGTGATACGGTGGCGTATTGGCAAGACAAACTGCAAGTGGTACGTATCAACATAGGCAAAGCCTATAGTGAGGGGAAGGCTCATTTCCCGGGGTTATGGTTAGGCAGTCACATTTCACCACAAGTCTCTAGCGGTTATTTACCGACAATACGTGTGGGAGATACGTGGATCACGCTGCGTTACACCGAAGAACAACTAGAAATCCACTACCGCTACGCGGATGCTTCATGGTACTGCTACGTTGTCGAACGTAAGCAACAAATATTCTGTGCGCAAGATGGCGTAGGCACGATTTTTGATGGGTTGTTCTATCAGTTACTCACGATGTTGCGTTACCTGGATAAACCCACACAAGACAGCCTGATGACGCGTGAGCCATCTGTTTTGCCTTTACGTGAGCTATTTAACGTGTTGTTTATTCCCGATGTGAGTCTGGAAGCAAAAGACAGCACAGGTTTGGTGAGCATTTGCAGCCCCTATGTTTCATTGCAAGAAAACACTAAGCAGGAAGACCAAGCGATTGTTAGCTTGCATACGCTTATAAGAGAAGGTGATTTTGCTGAAGCGCAGCAACTTTTACGGGAAAAGCCAAGTTTAAAAGATGCTAATCGCGATAACAAAACACCGATATTGGCGGCATTGCAGTCCGAAACGTTTTCTGCGCAACCTGGGCGGTTTGAGCAAGAGAAACAAGCGTTTATTGAATGGTTATTTTCTTACGGAATCGATGTGGCTTTAATGCCGGATCGGCATACTAGTGTGTTAGGTCACCTACTCGGCAGTCCATTCACGTCGCAAAATCAAGCTTTATTGCAACAGCTGTTGGGAGGGCTGGCGGTCGACCCAGCGTTACCGGCGCTGCGGTGTTGCCCCAATTTCTATCAACCGCAAGCAGGGGGTAAAAACTGGTCTGGTTCTTCGCCACTGTACGCTGCATTATCGCAGGGTAGTTGGGACTACTTTTTATTATTAGCACCCTACATAAGGATTGAGTATGAGCGTAAGACGCTGTTGCATGCGGCTTATCACGGCAAGCTGCAGAAAGTGCATTTTGAACAGTTAATAGGAGGATTTGCTTGTGATATTGATTCCAAAGATAGGCTGGGGCAAAGCGTATTTTTGCTGGCCGCAAGCAAAGGTGATGTGCCTGCCATGCAATTGTTTGCGGCGCTAGGTGCTAATGTTTTGTTGACGGATCACAAAGGCGATAATGCGTTACAGCGTGCAATACGCGCGAAAAGCGCTGCGGGCGTTACCCATTTGTTGCAATTAGACGAGGCACAAGCATTGGCTACGCACCACAATCTTGCTGGCGACAGTGCTTATGCATTAGCGTTAGTGGAGCAAGCCGCACTGACGCAAGCGCAGGAGGAGGATACGGATCATCCCTTATTTTTGTCGATGTTTGCCGTTGAAGTTAAACGAGCGGGGGCTGAAAATAAACGACAGCAGGAACAGCGAGCTATACGTGCAATCATAGAGTCGCTAGAACAGAGGGAATATACCAACATCGCTTATGTTAAATCAGCGCGTCAGTCGGCTGCGCAGGTGATCAGCGCCGCGGCGGTGCTGGTCACGCGCCAAGGCCACAACGGCGTAGAAATTCTATTAATTCGTAAAAAAAATCCACTTACCCAAGGTGCTACCGGCTATTGGTTATTTCCCGGTGGGCTACGGGCGGAGAATGAAGATGCTAGCGTAGCTATGCGACGTGAATGCTTAGAAGAAACCAGCATTCCACTGCATGAGTTACCCGTGCCATTGTATCGTTGGGAACAGTATCATGCGACGGCAGGCCAACTCAGCCAATATGTGGAATTAGTGATAGGACATAGCGTAGTCACCACCGCGTTAAACCCTATCGCGAATGATGATGCGGGTGACGCCGCGTGGGTGCCATGGTACGACGTAGAACAGCAACCTTTGAGCGATGGCGTCGCTTTTCGTTATCGAGGCGTGCTGATAAGTACCTCCCATGCACTGGTCGCGCGAGCCATTTGTGAAGGCTTGCCTCTGCAAGAGACTACGCTAAATAGGGCGTTGCGTGAAATGCATTTTGCTAAGCATGAACTGTTGAGCAATTATAAAAATCAAGATAAACAGGCCGTGCAAGCCATGTTAGCACGCGGTAACCTTGATCCCCACGTTTATCCCGGGTTGTTGCTGGTTTTTCTGATGGATGAGGATCAAGATTGGTTACACCTGCTCTTGGCGTTTCAGTACGATATGAATATACCCGCTAGTATACCGAGTAAATGGGGTATGCCAGCGCAGATGGTATTACCATTGGTTTACTTAATTAGCCAGCGCCGGTTTGCATTAGCCATCGATTTTATCTGGCGTGGCGCCGATCCCAATTTAATTGTGCCAGGCAGTGGTACCAGTGCATTAACCGCAATTTGTGCAGTATACGATGAACAAGACCAAAGTACACAGGGCTTTTTTAACTTTTTATTGGGCCGCACACAGCTAACCGGAGATTGCGGGGAGCAGGCTGTGTTGGTCGCTATTAAACGTAAAGACGCTCAATTAGCGAAACAGTTGTTGGATAAATGGCGAAAGCAGTTAGATATTAATAAAAAGTTAAACACTGATTGGGGCGGCAATGCCAATTTATTGCGTGCAGCGGTTAACGCCGAGTTAGCGCCGATAGTTGCTTTGCTACTGGCGAAGCGAGCGGCCTGTCATGATGCGCAATCGGGTATTGACTTATGGAGTGTATTATCTTTCAAAGTAGACAATTTTTTCCTAATTATTGATGCGCGTGCTACGTTTTGGCGAAAGGAGCGCGATCTCTTCCAAACACCGATGTCGCTGGTGAATACGCAAATGATGCAGCAAACTAATGTGGTCGCATTGTGTGAAATTGCGTGGCTGCTCTTGCAACATGGCTATCTACCGATGGGCAAGTATGAAAAAAAACAAGATGACGTGGTGTTGTATACGGAGCAGCGCGCGGATGGATTGTTTATTCTGTTGGGGCGTGCAGGCAATGGTCCTTGGCAGTTACCGATGAATCCACACTACGCACCTGCTTCAGCAACGGATCTATATACCCTTTATCTGCCGGACTCAATGTCGCGGCATCTCCTCACCCGTTATTACCGCGTTGCAGCAGCAGATGAGCCACAGTTGATGGAAAGATGGCAGAGCGATAATCCAGATACAAGGTACGTCTGGGTGAGCGCCGCGCAATTGCAACAACAGGGCGATGGTTATATGTATGATAATCATCCCATACTATATGCCGACGCGCTGGTGGCACAGAGTGTCTATGCGGGACGCAAGTTACCTACGTGGGATACGGCGCTGAGCCGCGCAATTTGTGAGACGCGACAAAAGCCACGGCAATTTGTGCTATTTCACCAGCAACGCAATGACACGGCGGCGCTGGCACGTCTTGCGCGGCAAGGTGTTGTGATGGATGAGGCAACCGATACAAGCGCACTGCGGCCCGGGTTATACGGGTGAATAGCGAAATGTGCTGTGCAGCGTATGGCTTTATAGCGACTGATGCTTGTCATTAAACACAGCCTGTTAGTCTAAGCTAAAGCGTCTGTTTGGCACAGGGCGAGGAGCGGGTTGCGCTATATGCGTAGCGGCAAGGCGAGTTGCTTCTTGCGCTACATTTTTTAGTAGCGCGTCGTCGGTGATGGGATAGCGTTGCCTTATCTCTGTTTCAATCAAGATTATTGCCGCTGCAATGTTTTGTGGTGGCGTTGATGGTAGTAGTCTGGAGAAGCGCTGTTGCATGAGTTGTTGTGCCGAGGTATATCTGGTGTCGTGATAATCTTGGCCTAGCGTAGCGAAGTCGAGAAACTTTGCGGTGTGCAAGTAAATGCATAGGCTACGCCAACGTTGGCCGCAAGCGTCCGTATGTTGTAGACGTTCGCTAGCGAGGGTTGCGCGTTGCGGTTGGGATAATATCGGATCTTGTTGTTTCAACAGTTGGTCAATGCGTTCATTATGGTGACCCACTAGGCGGTAATTGATGGCGGCCAAGATGACATACACGGCAGCACCAAAGCGGCGGCGATTGGCAAACAGTTCTTGATTCAATGTAATGAGGCAATCGAACGCGTTACGATCCGTTAGTGGTTGAGTGAACAAGAGATTGCTTAGCGTGTCAGCGACAATGAGGCGGTGCTTTTGTCGGAATAATTGCAGCAGTATTGCCGCGTTGCTTTGCGGATCGCTGTCATAATTTATTCTTGCGGCGCAAAGTGTAGCATGCAGTGCTGCATCTCTTACGCTATATTCGTGTTGCGTGGGCGGTGCGCTAAAGAATGTAAACATGGTGCTATCCTTTGTGTTGCCGATGAAAATAGCAGGCTTTTTCGTAACTATTCAGCAAAAC
>CAZYIF010000009.1:0-82808 GCA_964646995.1 uncultured Gammaproteobacteria bacterium | reverse complement strand
GCGCCCGCACCCGCTAAGCCCTTGCCATCTGCACCCAAACCATTTTGGCCTTGACCATTGGCGCCCGACATACTTGTACCATCGAAACCACTACTGGCCTGTCCCGCTACTCCCATGGATTGCAACGACTGGTTATCACGCTGCAAACGTCCCAAACTAGAAAACCCCAAAGCACCGTCACCATAACGCACACCCGCTTGCTGCTGCGTGTACCTATCGTCACCATCAGCCAAGTATTCCGAGCGAATTAAGGTGGGCATTGCACTGCCCCCTGTTTTTAGGGCCTGTTGCGCTTTGATCTTATTCTCTTCGCGTTGCAGCTTCACATATTGACCTGTGGGATTAAATGCACCAGGAACGGACTCCACATTAGGTACCCTATTTAAATTTGCCTCTGCAGTATTAGTAACACGCAAATTACTACGCAGGTTATATACACCAAATATTATCGCAACCAACAAGATGCACATCGTACATAGCAAGATCGTCCGCGTACGTCCGTTTTTAAATAATTCCGCTACGTTTTTCATCCGTCCAGACATTTAAAATCCTTTGATTTTTAGTTGCATAACTTTGCCATGATTCGATACTAAAATTAACGGCGTTTTTTGCATTTCATATACTCTTGTGCCGTCGGCGCTGGCCAAGGTAGCTAGCCAACTCGGCGACAACACAACATCGTGCGTACGCAAAAATAGTTTATCGGCAACACTCCACGCTTGCGCATCACCACCATCCACCTCCAAGATGTGCCCACCGGTCGGCGTTGCACCATCTAACACAGACAGTAATTCAGGGTTTGTCGTGTTAGGAAGATCTTGTCCTGTCGGCTGCTGTGCATTAGGCCCTATCCCTTGCACCCGCATATCCACACGGTAATCCACCGCTTTCTGGCCGGGAATCAGGGTGAGCATAACAGGAGTTTCCAAGCCTTGTAAACGCACGGCCATATTAGCGTAAGTGTAGCCTTTATTGGCTTGAATCATTAAGGTATTGTCTTTTTTATCCCACACGATATTAAACGCTTGCGGGTTTCCCAACGAATAAGCAGCAATGGGCCATGGCGCACCCGTAGAATCCAGAAATAACACGGACGAAACAAAACCCTGCGACAACCGAATCACTGGCGGTGTCGCACCCGGAGCAAGACTCACCATTTGTGATGTGGCAGTTGGGCGCGGAGGTGTCCCCGCAGAAGCAGCTGCAGCGGCTTGCGAAGATTCAAACATTTGGCGTAAACGATGCACTTGTTCCGGATCAAGTGGAAATAATTTAGTGGCCATATCCGCAAATGCCGCATCATTCGCGTCTTCCGCTTCCGCTTTTGCCTGCTCAAACGCTTGCTTAGGCGTCGCTTGCGTCGTCGGACTAGCAATAGAAGTCGCCAATGCATCTGTCGCACGTTCCTTACTCAGCTGCTGCTGCTGTAATTCACGCATTTGTTGCAACGCTTGCTGATCGGTTGCATCCGCGGCAAAACACCATGCCCCGATACCCCACAACGCAACCATTGCGATACCACTCCACGCCATACGCTTACATCTGTTCTGGCTTGTTTTTTCCATCATTCTTTATACCCACTATCATCTGCTACAAACTGATCTATACCCAAACCACGAGCAGAATACACCGTATCTATACGCACAATTTTCATCGTAATAACCAAATGCTGCTGCGACAATACACTAGCACTCTGATACGTGACTAATAACGGTAACTGCACACGCCACATATAGCGTCCCGTGGACTCTGTTCCTTGTTGAATTATCACGGGCGCACCCACCACTACGGCCGTTGTCACTAACTTCTTCTCTTTAATCGATTTCAAATTACCCGCATCTTGCAACGCGGAAAGGAAAGCACTCCATCCCGATGGCGTAAAAAACTCTGAGGCTGCTTGCAACTCTTGGCGATAATTGACGAAGTTATAACTGTACGATGCAACCACCGCCTGTGTTGCCCACTGCAGCAACGCTGCTGGAGACACATTAGGTTGGTTCAGGGGAATAATCGGCGTAATGCGGCCATTGGTATCCACAGCAAAATACTGCGGCTTAGTCGGATTCAACAGCAAATAACTCAGCAAACCAGATAACATGACGATAATTAGCACCGATACGAGCAGTAGCTTTACTATCTTTTGATAACTATCGCGATAAAAGTCGTTACGCAGGTGCACCAATTCCACACCACTACTTGCCACCAAATCCTCTGGTGGCGGCGCTGATTGCTGCTGTGTCATATCGTCTTGCTCCGCTGCTCTATCCCTTTGCGACACCCACCACTCCTTTCAGCTTAAGTTAAAAGCCAATGCCTTGGCGGTACGCACGCTCACCAGTAACTACAGTAACCCTCACGCTCTCCGGACTAGGGAACGCAGTTACCTGGGCAAAACCACCCGCATTACTTGTGGCATAAAATTGTGTAGGCGAACGCCTCAACAGACAAGTAGCAATGCTCGCCAACAACAAAAGTATCACTACAAAAGACACCCGTACAGCAGTAAGTGAGGCACGGTATGCGCCACGATAAAACCTAACATCTTTTACACGTCGCTGCCCCATCGTCACATTCCCCCACAACAAACGCTTCGGAGTATAGCGTAATCCCTCTGCGGCAAGCAAACACAAGAAAATATCCCGACACAAACACCAGTACCGCATTAACCAGCGACTGACATTATTATGTGCATTGCGCTTCAAACAACAACACAAACCCTAGGTAAGAGGTAATATTTCCCAAATGGTAATTTCCACTCGCCTATTTTGCGATCGACCATGGATACTACGATTACTCGCAATGGCCCCCGCTTGCCCAGAGGCGTCCATCTGTAATAAGCGTGTATCCAACCCATGCTGCCACATGTAGTTAGACAGGTAACGCGCGCGCATCTGTGACAATGCTTGATCGCGCTTGAACTCGCCTTTGTCATCCGTATACGCCGCAATTCTCATGACTTCCTTATCGTAGGTATTAAGTAGAGCCACTACCTTGTCCAACAGGGGATAAGAACTCACGCGCAATCTTGCCGATTTAGAATAAAACAAGTCATCTGTCGACAAAATTACCTTGAGCTGCGCGCCCACCTGGACCACTTGCACGGGTGTGTTAACTAATTGTCGCAGTGCAGCACAACGCACCTGTTTGTTGGCACCAATAACCTCGGCTTTGGCTTCGACGTGAGAAAACACACCCGTGTGTGAACCAGAACAACCACCGAGTAAAAACATAAGTAACCACTGACCACCGCATTTTATTTTCATCACCCACCCCTATGTAACTGACTCGGCAGCATAACTCTACTCTATTGCACATGACAACCTACCGCAGTGGATTTTCAATGCGTACCAAGACAAATCATTGCACCCGTTCGTAAAAGCGTCTCCCTTACCCGTGTGAGAGACAGTTGCACATTCCAACAACTCGGCCGCAAACGACCAAGTTTGTTTCCTTCATCGCTGACCCGAAATAAATTCGCGCGACGACAACCCGAAGGGCTATTGCACATATTTTAGAAATTTGCAGAATTGTTACGAGATTTCTTTCTTTAAAATTTGCCGTGCCTAACTTGTTATCTGTTTTGTAATAGGTTAGATTGGTTCGCTTTGGCGGGCTGCGTAAAGCATGGCATGCTGACGAGAATGCTTCCTGCCGATAAAGAGTAACGGATAATTGACTCCTTAGCGATTAATTCTGCAAGAAACAGAAGAAATATTTAAGGAAAAGGAAGCCCTCTTAGTATGGATCATCAAAAACACACCGGCGCCCGCGCCCCTTTGTTGTTTATGCTAGTTGCCGCAATGTGTGCTACCGCACCTTGCTTTGCAGCCACACAAAGTAACACCGCATCAACTGAAAACACACACGTACCGGCCGCCGCATCACAGACAGCGCCACATACACGGTGGGGTGCTTACGCGGAAATTCCTGCTGTCCCTGTTGTCTCGGTATTGACGCCGCCCGTCACGACACCCAGCCTTACTGCGGATAACGCAGCAGTGGCACAAGCACCTGCTGTAACAACGCCAGCGCCCGTGGTGACTTCGCCGGCAATATCGACGCCGGCAAAAACCTCGTCTCCAGTGGCTTCTGTGCGTATTGCAGATCCAGCAGACAGCCTACCCGCAAGACCGCCGTCTACTGTAGCAACAGTAACGCCGACGATGCCCATACAACACAGAAAAGAGCAACCACCTACACATTCCTCGTCTCTTGCTTCTACAAAAAGCTATCTAACCCATGCGCTGGATCGGCTGTTGCACCGCAAACCCAGCGTCGCGACACACCAAGCGACGCACCCGATAGAATCCTTCGTACTGCCCGTGTCAGCAATGAATACCGCGCCGTCTGCAAAAATAAACGATGATTTGCCGCAGCGAAATAAATCATCACTGCCATCTTCACTGCTATTACTTGCCGCCAATGATGCCCAGCAAACCGCACCTAGCGACCTGATACCGACGGTGGTGCCCGCAAAAGCGCATGTGCCACGGATAGACGCGCCGAAAAACAATAACAATGCCGCATTGAAGGTTGCAGCCAAAGAGAAGCTTGTTACCCCTAAAGAAAAATCTAGCGTCGTCAAAGTAAATGCTAGCACGGCAACCGATCTCATACCCACGGCATCCCAATCTCGCCTAGTCAATGAAGAGACGCTGTTGTTACAACAGGCGCTAGCCCAAGAAAAATATACATCCGTTACCAAGAAAAATGCGTTGCGTCCTACTTACCGTTATAACTTGGCGCAAATCATTCAGAAAACCATCAGCACTAATCCAGAAATGCTCGCTGAACGCGCCAACTGGATGAAAAGCGAATACCTTGCGCGACAAGCAGAGGGTGGCTACTTGCCCAGTGTCAACATGCAATACATGGCCGGGCGCGAACTGAGTAGCAATCCCAGTACGCGTGCACGTGGCGAAAATCAAGTGATACTCACCCGGCGAACCTCTAGCTTCTCCCTGACGCAATTATTGTTTGACGGTGGTAATGTACGCAGCCAAGTCAAGGCCGCGCAAGACAATGCGCTGGCTGCCAAATACCGTTTGGTCAACACACAACAAACCGTATTACTCGGCATGATTGAGTCTTATATCAATACCCTGCGCTTTAGCGAACTAGAACAACTGGCAGAAGAAAATATTGCGATTCATGAAAGTGCTTTGCAAAAGGTAAAAGCACAATTTCGCGCGGGTGCAGGCCGTGCATCCGACGTAGACCTAGCCACAGCACGTGTCGCACTGGCTTATGCAACACTGGAAAATACTCGTGACTCACTTAACCGAGCACGCTATGCATTCATGCGCTTGACTGATATGGAAGCAGAGGGACTAGAACCTATCAAGATCCCGGAGAAACAACTGCCTAAATCCTTGGAATACTCCGAACAACTTGGCTTGAGTCGTAATCCCACCATCAAGGAAGCACAAGCACAAGTACAGGCAACCTATCAAAGTATGCTACGCGCAAAAGCAACGTTTTACCCACGCTTCGACTTTAATTTACGTGCTGCACACAACATGAATTTTAACGGTATTTACGGTTCATACGACAGTCACCAAGCGACGGTGGATATGAATTATAACCTCTTCCGTGGTGGTTCAGATTATGCCGCCACGAAAGCTGCAACCCAAGAACACATTAACGCACAAAGTAATTTAGTCAAAGTGCAACGCAGTGTATTGGCTAATGTACGTAACGCATGGAGCGCTTACACTATCCTTAAAAAACGTGTGCCGTTTCTGGCTATTCACCTTAAGTCTATGCAAAATACCGCGGCGAGTTACCAAGAGCAGTTTAAGTTAGGGCAACGTACATTGTTGGATCAACTTAATGCGCAAATAGAGGCATTTAATGCCCAAAATAACGCAACGGATGCCAAATACCAAACACTACTTAATGCGTATGCTTTGTTGTATCAAACAGGACAGTTGGTGTAGCTACAAAGGATTAGGATTCGCATAACCACAAAGGAGTTGTGGCATGGATGACGCAACACCGTATGGCGAAAAGCCATGTGACTCATTGCTGGAATGCGCAGTATTTTTGGCGCAGATGTATCGGCGCCCCCATTCCAGAAGCACACTGACCTTGGGCTTGCCACTCGTAAATAACCGACTAACACCACAACTCTTCATACAAACCATGCAACAACATGGGTTTAACATGAAGCTCAGTAAACGAAAACTGCATAACCTACCCGCGTTACTCTTGCCTTGTGTGTTGATCTTACGTGACAATCAAGCCTGTGTTTTACACAGCATCAGTGCAACGCATGCAGAAATTATTTTACCTGATGGACACATGTCAAAAAAACAAGTTCTACTCGCCGAACTTAAGCAAGACTATGCTGGCTATAGCATACTCGTTAATCCATTACATGACGTTGACGAACGCGGCAAAGAATTCCAGAAACCAGCCAACGATTCTTGGTTCTTTTCCATTCTGTGGAATTACCGCTATCAGTATTTACAAGTGTTAATTGCGGCTTTGCTCATCAATTTATTTGCTATCACTAGCCCATTTTTCGTCATGAATGTTTACGATCGTGTTGTCCCCAATAATGCCATAGAAACACTCTGGGTATTAAGTCTAGGGATCAGCATCATCTACTTATTTGATTTCATCCTCAAACTGGCACGCACCTATATCATCGATCACTACGGCAAAAAAGCAGACATGCTATTGTCAAACCGTATATTTGCCCACGTTTTACAATTAAAAATGAGTCATAAGCCCGCGTCGGCCGGTGCGTTCTCTAATAATCTACGTGAATTTGAATCCCTGCGCGAGTTTTTCACCTCTGCTACCTTAACCAGCTTGGTAGACTTGCCGTTTGTATTACTTTTCTTAATCACCATAGGAATACTCGGCGGCAGTGTGGTTTTGGTGTGCATAGTCGCTGTCCCCTGCATTTTGCTCTGTACCTTACTCCTTGCTGTCCCCATGGAAAAATACATCAGCATAAGCATGCGTGGCGCCTGTCAAAAACAAGCATTATCGGTAGAAGTGTTATCTACCCTAGAAACCTCGCGCTGCTTAGGTGCCGCTAGCCAATTACAACAGCAATGGGAACAAGCCGTCACCTCAACCACAGAAGCCGGTCACAAAGCACGCTTCATAGCAAATATTGCAAGCAATGTGACGTATTGGGCTATTCAAATGGCTACCGTTGCGATCATTATTATCGGTGTCTATCGTATCGAAACAGGCTTAATGACCATGGGTGGATTAATTGCTTGCTCTATGCTAAGTGGCCGCGCCCTGGCGCCACTCACTCAAGTCACTTCATTACTTACGCGTTATCATCAAGCCAAAAATGGTTTACACAGCTTACACCAGATTATGCGCCTCCCTAATGAACGCATACACAGCACACAATTTCTGCATCCCACGCAGCTGAACAATCACCTGGAATTCCGCCACATTAATTTTAGCTACCCCAACGAAACCCAACAGTGCTTGACGGATGTGTGTTTCAGTGTACTACCCGGCGAAAAAGTGGGGTTACTCGGGTATATCGGCGCAGGAAAAACCTCTATCCTGAAATTACTGATGGGCCTCTACCAACCTTCCAGTGGCAATATATTGCTGGATGGTGTCGACAGTCAGCACATTGATCCGGCCGACTTACGTCAATTCTTCGCCTACGGGCCACAAGAAAATACGCTGTTCTTTGGCACCATCAGAAGTAATATTACCTTCGGTAAACCCTGGGTGGACGATACAGCCATCATTCAGGCTGCTAAGTTAGCCGGTGTCGATCGTTTCGTCAGTAAACATCCCTTAGGCTACAACATGCCCGTTGCTGAACGTGGCGAGAATCTATCTGGCGGGCAAAAAAAAGCGATTATCCTCGCACGCCTGTTCTTGAGTCATGCACAGATCATTCTCTTAGATGAACCCACTACGGGCATGGATAATATCGCAGAACGCCATATCATAGAGTCGCTCACTCAGTTCAGTAAGAACAAAACGCTGCTGTTAACCACCCATAAGCCCTTCCTATTGAAACTAGTGGACCGTTTAATTATCTTTGATGCAGGAAAAATCATTGCCGATGGCCCTAAAGATAAAGTCCTCTATGCCTTGCAAACCCAACACATGCCAGCAGAGAATATACCCGTGGCAGAATGATATGTAGGGCTGGTGGTGGAGAGACATATACGGTGCAAAACATTACGCTGGCACACGTGGAACGTGCCGAGATTTGTTCGTTTGGCAGTGGAAAAACAAGGAGTTGTGTGTGCTAAATAACGCAGTTTTTCTGCCGCTAAACGAAAAAAGATGGGGGGCGCTATGTGCGGCGCCAGCACCTAAAAATCATTCGCTACGGATATAAACTAAATGTCATTACAGCAACCGCCTTCTCACCATCAAAATGCATCCAAAGACCTAAAACAGGATGACATTGATTATGTCAAAGACTGTGTTGCGGCAACCTTGCTACAACGTAACATCTTGCCCAATCTCATTGTTTGGATCATGTTAGTTTTTTGCATTAGTTTTATTGTATGGGCGAAATGGGCAACGCTGGATAGGATCACCGTAGCAGAAGGCAAAGTCATTCCCTCATCCAATGTGCAAGTGATCCAAGAATTATTTGATGGCGTGGTCAAGGCAATCCCTGTCACACAAGGTCAGATAGTTGCACGTGGCCAAGTGCTTATTGAATTAGATGCCATACATGCCACCGCTGATTACCGGCAAGCTCAAGCGAAACTACAAGCATTGCATGCGGCCATTGCACGACTAAAGGCGCAAGCACAGCATGCAACAAAAATTGTTTTTCCCGCTGACATTCGCGAATCCAGGCCTGATTTGATGGCCAGAGAAAATGATCTATTCCAACAACGGACATTAGCGCTCAAGAGCATGTTGGATATCCTACAACAAAATTACCAGCTCGCGCACGACGAATTAAATATCATGCGGCCTCTGGTTAAGCAGGGGGTTACCTCTCGTGTGGAATTACTCCGTATAGAGCGTGAAGTAAATAAGCTACATGCGGAAATCAACAAAACTACAGACGAGTTCCGTGACGAGGCGCTGAGTAAAATCAATCAGCTAAAAGCAGAAGCAGAAACACTCGTGGAATCCATGTCATCCTTGCAAAACAAAATGCAACGTACTGTCATCCGCTCACCGGTACACGGAGTCATAAAAAAAATGCATACGCACACCCTAGGCGCTGTCGTTAAATCCGGGATGGATATTATAGAAATCGTGCCTCTTGAAGATAACTTGCTCGTAGAAGGAAAAGTTAAACCCTCTGATATTGCGTTTATTCACCCAGGACAAGCCGCCAGCGTGAAAATTACCGCCTACGACTTTGCCATTTATGGTGGCTTAACCGGAACCGTGCAATACATTAGTGCGGATACTATCTTGGATGAACGTCAAGAACACAGCTATTACATCGTCACCGTAAAAACCAATAGCAACCACTTAACTAACCGCACACAACGCTTGCCTATAATACCTGGAATGACGGCTACTATTCATATCATCGCGGGGAAACGCACTGTGTTGGACTACTTGCTAAAGCCCATCTTACGCGCCAGGGACTATGCATTGACGGAACACTAGAAACGCAACACACAAACTCTTGCGCTTGCGGTATAGTCTAAATGTTCACCCATTCGAGACGCCGCTCTTCGCGACTACTCAGGACGAACGGGTATTTTTAGAGGAGTGGTACATATGCTGAATAGTTACATTTATTTATCCGTTGCTGGCTGCTTGGCACGTGCTTCTCGGATAAGAACCATTAATTCATTGACCACACTGACGATCTGCTCAGCCGTTGGCGAATTGATAATATCCGGTGGATAATGCGTGGCAATTCGCATGTCTTTCACAATCTCTTCGGCAATACTGCGTGCATGCTGTTCATTGCGCCCCGACAAACGTTCTATCGTACCCAACTTTTCACTGACTATCGCCTTATCCAAGATAGACTGTGCGAAAACACTGGTATCTTTCACTAACAAAACACGACTGAGTTTGTCATCGATGCGCATCGGAGTGAAGATATTTAACTCTTGTTGCGATAGTTTTTCTTCAACCACATACACTTTTTTCTGCTCCGTGCGATTGTGGTAATCGAGCAGGGCATGGACATTACGCGCTACAGGATCCAAAAAGTCATTGGCTAATAAACTATCTCTAATAAGATTTATTTCATCATTTACCAATTGTTCTGCATGACTAAAATAGTCACCCTTATCCACCGCTTCACGGAAGCGCACCATGCTGTTGTTAAGTTCGATCAATTCACGTACCTTGGGTGCTTTGACTTTTAAGAATTGATTTAAACGCAATATCGCGGTAGTTTTTGGATTAGCATAAAACGCGCGATAACGTATCACCTTAGATTTGAAAAATAAGTGCGCCTCACCTTCTACCTGTTCTTTTAAGTCTAATAAATCGACGCGCGCACGTTTTTCAAAAGAAGCACTACGCGTGTCTAAATAACTGTTAGTCATCGCTTGTGGTCTCGTTTGGAAGTGATCGACTTTAGTGACATACGCTTCCCCTGCCGTTTTGGAGAAAAAGTCCCATGTCTCGGTGGGATCTTCTAACTTCATACAGATTTTAATATTGGTATTTGCGCCGATGGAGGCAGCTTCTTCTTTTGACGCTTTTTGGAACGCAGGTAAATCTTGTCCGGCAAACACCGCGCAAAAACCCAATGAACGCGCCTGTGCAGGCACAACCGCAAAACCAGGCACCGCATAGTAACCGTATTCATCCATAATACACACAAACGGCGTCGGTGAATTGGTCGGTTTGCGTTGAATAATCGTACGATACTCACCCTCAACATCTTCACCTAGACCCGACGCCATCATCGCTTTTAACGACGC
The DNA here is from genome assembly GCA_964646995.1 of uncultured Gammaproteobacteria bacterium. GTDB lineage: Bacteria > Pseudomonadota > Gammaproteobacteria > CAZYIF01 > CAZYIF01 > CAZYIF01. The sequence continues at coordinate 71,940 of CAZYIF010000009.1, read as the reverse complement.
CACGACAATTTTACCTAAGTTAGATAATTCTTCCGGCGATTTTTCTAATGCAGGCAACAATACCACTAAGATACGTCTATTTAATACCACATCCTTGACGTCCACTTCTGCAAGATCCGTACGCAAGATATGCCCGTAAGTATCAGCCAACGAGGTAAATACCCGCGTTAATTGCATCGTAATAAAGCCATGTTGCTCCAAGACTTGCGACACTTGCTTGCCTTTTTTAGTCTTGTCATAACCGGGTAATGTGAAGAGGTAGTTGTTGATTGGCTCTAATACGACTTCAGGAGCATCCGCTAAACTCGCTGGCTCTTGCTTATCGCGCAGCAGTACCTTGTCACCGACCATGGCTTCGATCCGCTCTAACAAAAAGTAGTTACGTATAACATTGGCATCCAGTAAAATCATTTCCTGATCGCGCGCATATACTAATACTTTCATCAATGCTTCAACGAATGCGATAGCACGACCCTTCCACATATCACCATCTGGCGAGGCCGATGAACTGTCCATCATGCTAACCACCAACTGAGCTAACATGCCTGATGACCCTACGGCAAATGGATTCATCGTGTTGGATAAACGTTTTGCTTGCGGGCCAACGATATCGCGTGCGCCCGTCATAAAATTCACCACTAGCATATCGTCTTCACGACCCATACTGCGGGCCATGGAAAATATTTTTGAATACAGCGTATTATCGCCTTTACCATCGATATAAATAAAACCACTGCCCTGCAGCAATGAGTTATAAGACAATGAAACTAATGCCTCTGTTTTACCACTACCCGTAGAACCAAAGATCAACACGTGCGTACGCATGTCTTCATTACTAAACCACAATTCTTCGTTGGTACTGATCTCATTACCCAAAAATGTAATGCCCCGCGCCTGGTTGGGTTTCTTCGTTCCAGGCCTAAGGTCATTGTAATCTAAAACCTTAGCACGTAACGGCATACGAAAAGGCAGGGTAATTCTGCGCGTATAACAATACAAAAAAAGACAAATCCCGAGGATCATCACCAAATCACTCAACGCAGGAAATACAATGTTACAGCCTGCCAATGTCACCAGAAAAACCGCCACATAGCTCGCGTTACTAAAAAAATCAGAGGTGGCTTGCCCTAGCGTACGTGTATCACGCAACAGATGTCGTGGATCTTGTTCGTCACTCGCCGTTAAACCACGTAAAGGTATTTTTCGTGCCATGTTTTATGCCGCCATTTCTTTGGCAGAAGAATCTGCCACATTTTTTTCATCTGGCTCATAGAGAATGTCGGTAATCGCTAGCTCTAAGCCAGTCACTGCCTCATGCACCATAGGAACATACAGCCTATGCGTTATTTCTATTTCAGCACGCCAATGCGCCAAGACACCGGCAACTTCACAAAACGCCGTTTGCCTACCGACACTATTCAGTAAAAACCATAACGTTCTGTCCATGGGCTTTAACCATAAAAAATCTGCCGTCGCAAATACACCATCCGCACGTGATAGTTGCAACATAGTGGCCATGACCGTCAATACAAAACCGTGCTTCTCTGCAAGCGAAGTGACAACTTTCGTGTGCTTATATTGGTTAAGTAACTCATCGGTACCGGAAAAATCTAACTCTTCGTTAACCGTAGATGCCGCTATCCGCTTAACCAGTTTCTCAGCAGCAGCCACATCGTGATTGGCTCGCGCTGCGAACATAGCAAACAACGCACGTACGTAGATAGGTAACGCTTCGGGACCGCGCCAATAGGCGCCCAGTTGCATGGCAAAAACACGCGTAGCCTCACCACGTAACACGGTCACCGTAATCCGTGCACGATTTTTTAAAGAACCTTTTAATGTAGTATCTAGTGGATTTTCTTTCAGCAATTGGTAGCGTTTGGCAAATTCCATCGGTGCTAATGCCATAGCCCATGGACCCTTCATTAAATCTTGTTCTACCAAATTGAGCTTCAGTACCGGGGTTATTTGCGGCCAATTGACGTGTTCTGTTTCCAACAAATCATGCATGCTATAGGTTCTACGAAAACGTAACGGCGCACTGTTAAGGTAAATGACAACCGCCAAAACAACCAACACCACCGCACTGGGATAGGCAAGGTATGCACCTACGTCATTGCAAATTTTGCCTAACAAAGCAAACGACACATCGCCGGGATTAAGGCCTTTAATCAATTGTATCTGAGCCTCCGCTGTCGCAGAAAATAAACCAATCGCATAGGCCTCAACCAGTTTCACTTTCAGCACAAAACTCACAATCTGCGTATGCGCATAATACCAGATCAAGGCAAAACCGATGATGATGGCAATGGTCACCCAAAGAGGACCCAACCCGCTATCTTGGCCTGGATTTTGTCCCTGTTCTGCCATGCTACTTCCCCTTTGTCGTATACGTTCATTACACCGAGACTTAAACTAGCCATTGCCACAAACTCGCCAACGCCCACAAGCCAAGCAAGATGGACTACAAAAAATACACACCAATCTCGGCATGGTAAGCGATGTTAAGGTGACTTGTACAGAGATGCTAGTTGGGCGATGCGCGGAGAACTAATTTACCCTGCAACCAAGTGTACTCGCCGCTCACATGCATGAAACGCATGATGTTACCGTCTTGAATGGCCGCCCTTTTTAACACGACCAGCTCCTGCCCCAATTTATCCGAATATGTTTTGCCTGCGGAAGACCTCACTATGTCGGTCTCTTTCACTTGTATGACGCAATAGGCATCATTTTGTTTGTAGGGTCTGCTATTGATTAGTGTGCGTACGTGCGCCTCATCCCGGTAGATGGGCCTGGTAACAACCGTACTATCTAGGGTGCTTAATAGATTTTCCCAGTTCCTTAGCGTATTACCGTTAAGGCAATACAAGGCGATGTATATCTCAACCATTCCGGCTGGAACCGCTGCCAGCGCGGCAACAGCATCTTGTCCCGAATTAGGCTCTATTTTATTCAGTTCTACCTGTAAATCATCGCGAAATTTAGTGAGGCTTTTTCCGACAACACTCAAAAACAGGCTATGACTCCACGGGCCTTCTTGTATGGCTTTGTTGAGCGCTTCCAACAACGCCAAATAGCGTTCACTGTATTCACTACTGGACTCCATACGCTATCCATCACTTTCATCCGCTAATTAGGATAAAACCCTACCTTAACCGCATCGCAAAGAGGATATTTGCGGTGCAAATGTCGGTTCAGTCACTACAGCCACTGCCTTATTAACCTCAGCTAACAACTCCAAGGCTTGCTGATTGGGATGCGCGTCGCTGGTCTCTGGCTTGAAGAAAGTAACGCTGCTAGGGGGTTGCTTATCCTCCTGGCTGGCAAGACGACTGGTAGCAGACAGCATCTGCTCTACTTTGGGGCCATGCTCACGTACCACACCGTCAAGCGACGATGGAGGTGATGCAGTCAAAAATGTATTTTTTTCTTCTTCGAACATTTGTTTGTACCCATTTTTGTTGACCACCGCCCTTTCCAACCGGCCAAGCCACGCAAAAAATCCAGAACTAAACTCCTTGTTTGCTCCATACCCACTCATAATACATCGGCAAACCTTAACGTAAGCTTAACAGCAGAAGCATTATCTTTTTAAAAAAACTACAGTTAAAAAAAATCACTAAAAATCAAGCCGTTGCTTACAAAAAAACGGTAAAACGACCCTAATCATACATCAACTCATCCAACGGTGTCGAGGATTTACTGGGTCCAGCCTTGATCAGTTCCGATAACACGTCCATCACGCACAAATAACGCAGCAAGTTAGGCGTCACATCGTCAAACGTAATTTTAACACCTAAAATAGATTTTTCTGCCTCGTCGAAAGAAATGCCTATACCATAGCCCAAACACAATGAACACAACTGATCGGCTCTTCGCGCAATGGCCGGTAACAACCCCGTATCAGCAAAAACTTCTTCATAAGACATGATGCGACCATTGAGTGTAAAACTCGCGTTTAATGCTTGGGCTATTTGGATGAATTTTTTTTGCAGATGTACACTCATTCTCGCCACCATGGTGCAGCCACTTTATGATTGCCCACAAAAAAAGTACGTAAAACTCGCAAAAAAATAGGCACCGTAAAGCCATACCGTTCCAGCATAGCAAAAAATAGCATGGCAACTAACGCTAACCAGAACGTCCACCAGCGTATATGCAACAGAAACAGTACAAAAGGAAACACTGCACGCGCGTCAATAAACCAAAATCGCGCTGTGCGCGCCGAATCGCGCCAATGCGCGGCCTCCGAAAAATCAGCCATGAGCCCTTCTCCCTGCGGCAATCTGAAGCTTATCTTAATAAAAATCACGGCGACAAGCCACGGAGATTTGTAACTATTCGGTATTTTACCGAATAGTTACATTTTTTGTTTCTTCAGGTGGTAAAGACACACGCCACTTCGCCCGCGGCAGACGGCAATACGCATCCCATGCGGCACAACAGTATAACGATTGTACTTTAGCTCCCCGTTTCATTCACCCCTGCGGTTTTGCTTCACGGCTACGATACTCCGCGACAACCGCTGTCCATACGATGATAGTCTTGCTAACATGCAGTTTAATGGTTACAGTCCTGTAAATTTGTCTCGCACTCACGCTATTGAATTTGTGGTAAGGCACACAAGGAGAAACACATGGGCACGCCGGGTATCCCAATCTGTTATTTCCCAAGCAAAGTTATTTTTGTGGATGACAGTAAAGACTTCCTCGTTAATTTCAGCTTACAACTCAGTTCCACCTTGAACTATGAACTGTATGATTCACCCCATCATGCATTGGATGTGCTGCACAATCTTCCCGAAAAAAACCCCTTTCACCAGCGTGGGTTAAGCACACCACTGGACACAACAGGATCACCGTCAACGATAGATGCACTCAGCATCAATTTAGCCAGCATGCTGATGGAACCCTATAATCCGCAACGCTTTGCTGAAGTGACGGTGCTAGTTGTAGATTACTCCATGCCCAGCATCAATGGCCTAGAACTCTGTGAGCAAATAAAAAGCCCATTCATCCGCAAAATTTTACTGACGGGACGTGCGGATGAATCCACGGGCCTTGATGCGTTCAACGCAGGATTAATCGATTTTTTCATCCAAAAAAATGACCCTACCATCATTGAAAAAGTGAATCACAGTATTTCGCGCTTACAAAGACGTTATTTCCAAGATATGTCCATGCTCGCAACGACCATGCTCGCGATGAATGGCCTACGCTGCTTGCAGGACGCAAAATTTGCGAACTTTTTCCAAGAAATCTGCCAACAACAACACATCGTTGAATACTACCTCGTAGAAAACTCCGGTAGTTTCCTCTTGCTTGACATGTACGCATATCCCAGCTGCTTGGTCGTTAAAAATCAAGCTGAAATGCAACATTGCTATGAAATGGCAATGGACAATCAAGTTCCTGCACACGTATTGCAGCAATTGAAGCAAGGTTTATGCATTCCACTGTTCTGGCCCACACAGAATCCTCATGTAAACGAATGGGATAACTGCGAGGCATTGCTACATCCGGCAAAAAAAATCGAATGTGACGAAACCTATTACTACGCTTTAGTGAAAAACCCGGTAGGCGTACAAATCGATCGCATCACTTCCTATCACCATTACTTGGATCAACAAGACAGCCCCGCCGTCAAATAACAGTTTTATGGTGCGCCCGAGGGGATTTGAACCTCTGACCTTTGGCTCCGGAGGCCAACGCTCTATCCAACTGAGCTACGGGCGCGCAATCACACGGCACAATATATAAGTTTGCTTGAAAAGTCCATGCCATACCGCTAGCATGCGACGACATGGATAAACAAACCGATGGAGGCTGTATGGCTAACCGTAAGCACATGATCACCCTAACCCTTATCATCACGAGCCTGGGGGTACTGCACACGAGTCAAGCCAACCCAACACAGCAAGCCGCTGCCGCCATCGCAGAACGTCTGAAACCGGTCGGCCAAGTGCAAATACAAGGGGAAAGTGCCCAAGGTAGTACACAACAAGCCAGCACAGAAACAAGCAAGCAAGCCCTGTCGGGTGAACAAATTTATGAACGCAACTGCATTACCTGCCATGATTCCGGCGTAGCCAACGCCCCCAAGCTCAGTGACAAAGACGCCTGGGAAAAACGCAAAGAGGCCAAAGGCGGGGTGGATGGACTCATCAAGAGCGCCATCAACGGCGTTAATTTCATGCCGCCTAAGGGAACGTGTATAGAGTGCTCTGACGCAGAAATAGAAGCGGCCGTGAAATTCATGCTGGAACAGTAGCGAGATTTTGCACACTATTTTGGTATGCCCGTGTGTTCGCGGGTTTCGTCTACTCAACCACCGGCAGAGCAAAGTCCCCATGCTGGAAAAAATGCACCTACAAGCTTGTCTGTTTAATAATTAGACTGTAAGCGGGTAAGCGCTTCCTTTAAACCGGCTTATCCGTCAAATGTTTGAGGATTTCCTGTTGGTCATGCGGACTGAGTTGCGTCCACACATGCAACGCGGCTCTGCCCAGATCGCGCTGCTGCAATATATTACGGTGATCTTCCCATGGCCACTCGCCATTAATGTATAGGCCCATAATCACAGCGACTAACACCGAAAGACAGAATACTAAAATCGCTTTCTTCCAATAAAACCACCGTGTCACTTGCGCCACTTGCTTGGCTACCCCTATCGCAACTTGCTCTATACGCTGACAACTCGTTTCGGTTAATTTTCTAAAGTCAGCCACGCGAAACGAATTAACGGCCTCAGAGACACCCTTCACGGTATAAGACGTTGCACGATCGAGGCGATCACAGGTCTCGTTACTCAACTGCCTAAAGTCCGCTGCAGCACTTTCTAGCGCCTTCACGTGATCTTGGCCCTGACGCAACGTGTCTTCTGCCGCTAGACGCCAACGCGCTACACCCGCTTCTGTCATCAGACGCTCGAATTCTTGCAAGGTATAATGAATGCGTTCTAACTGCTGATTCACATAGCTTTCGTGCATGTGCAGATGCTCTTCCAACAATGTTTCACGTTGGCGTAGCTTTTCCTCTGCCACTTCATACAAAGCGACAAACTGACCCATACGCTGAATCAACTGGCGTAGCTGCTCTGCATTCAGATTGTTCGAAAAATCCAGATTCATGGTTTGGCCATCCATAGCAACCACCTCACCGTATTGTTTCTGTTAGGATTAGTATCCGCGGCAAGCCGCGGGGTATATTGTAAACGCACACTGTAAGCACTTAATGCTAACTAGCTACATTAAAACTTGTATCACCTATTTCACGTCGCGGTACATCGATTAGGACCCAGCATATCCTCCGCACGTACGTAACGATCAAATTCCTGCTCTGTTAAATAACCCAAAGCCAACGCCGCCTCACGCAACGACAGATCATGGTGTAACGCATGATGTGCGATCTGGGCCGCCTTATCGTAACCAATCACCGGGGCTAATGCTGTAACCAGCATCAGTGAACGTTGTAAAAAATGCGCGATTTGCTTGCGATTGGCCTGTAGATCATGCAATAGGAATTGTCTGAACATATCACCCGCATCCGCCAACAAACGCAATGAGTTTAACACATTAAACGCCAATAACGGTTTGAACACATTTAATTGAAAATTACCCTGTGAACCCGCAAATGCAATCGCCGTATTATTTGCTAACACCTGCACGCAAACCATCGTCATCGCCTCACACTGCGTAGGATTCACCTTGCCCGGCATAATCGACGAGCCCGGCTCATTCTCTGGCAAGTGTAACTCTCCCAAACCACAGCGCGGACCTGAACCCAACCAACGAATATCATTCGCCATTTTCATCCATGCCGTCGCCAGTGTCTGTAACACGCCACTCAACGACACCAAACCGTCGTGCGCGGCCAAAGCCGCAAATTTATTAGGCGCCGTCACAAAAGGTAAACCCGTTAACTGAGCGATATGTGCTGTCGCCGTTACAGCGAAATCGGGATGCGCATTCAGACCAGTACCCACCGCCGTGCCACCCAGGGCTAATTCATACACCGCGGGCAACGCACCCTCCAATGCAGCTAGCGCATGATCCAACTGGGCAACATAAGCAGAAAACTCTTGCCCTAGCGTTAAGGGGACCGCATCTTGTAAGTGCGTACGGCCAATTTTAATAATGTCATTGAACGCGTGTACTTTTTGCTGTAATTCCGTACGCAACAACTGCATAGCGGGCAGCAACTTTTGTTTAGTCATTTTGGCTATCGCAATGTACATGGCCGTAGGAAACGTATCATTAGATGACTGCGACATGTTGACGTGATCATTGGGATGTATCGGCTGCTTACTGCCACGCTCGCCACCGGCCAATTCGATAGCGCGATTGGCAATGACCTCATTCACATTCATGTTGGTCTGGGTACCACTACCGGTTTGCCACACATGCAGTGGAAACTGCGTGTCTAGTTTGCCCGCACAGACCTCATCCGCCGCCAACGTGATCCATTGCGCTTTCTCTGCAGGCAATAGACCTAATGTCTGGTTAGCCATGGCGGCAGCGCGTTTTAACAACGCCAGCGCGTGGATGATTTCCAGCGGCATGATATCCTGCCCAATCGCAAAATGATGTAGTGAGCGTTGTGTTTGCGCGCCCCAATAACAGGCTGCTGGTACTGCGATCTCCCCTATACTGTCTGTCTCAATACGCACATCTGCTGTTGCTGAAATATTACTCATCAATAAACCCCAACTTATTGCTAACTTCGCGAGTTGCCAGTATAACGCGTCCTAACGCAATCATGAAATTGCATTTCGCTTGCCAAAAACTTTATCATGCAGCACCGCAATGCTCACGTACAAAGGTAAAACTAACATGACTAACATTGTCGAGAATATAGAAACACAACCATTAAAAGTATTCAGCGAAAAAGCGTACCTAGACTACTCCATGTACGTTATTTTAGATCGTGCCTTACCACATCTGGCCGATGGCTTAAAACCCGTGCAACGCCGCATCGTCTACGCCATGTCTGAACTCGGGTTAAAGGCTACCGCAAAGTATAAGAAATCCGCACGCACCGTGGGTGACGTGTTAGGTAAATTTCACCCACATGGTGATAGCGCCTGCTACGAAGCTATGGTCCTTATGGCACAATATTTCTCTTATCGCTATCCCCTCATCGATGGGCAAGGCAACTGGGGCTCAGCGGATGATCCTAAATCCTTTGCCGCCATGCGTTACACCGAATCGCGCCTAACGCGCTACGCTGAACTGTTGCTCACGGAGCTCGAACACAACACCGTAGCATGGGTCGCTAATTTCGATGGTACCTTACAAGAGCCTGCGCTACTTCCAGCACGTGTACCCAACATCTTGCTCAACGGTGCCAGCGGCATCGCCGTGGGCATGGCAACTGACATCCCACCCCATAATTTACGTGAAGTCGTGCAAGCCTGCATCAGGCTACTCGAAAAACCGAAAAGTACATTAGCGGATATTTGTGAAATCATTCAGGGCCCTGATTATCCTACTGCAGCAGAGATCATTAGCCCACGTAAAGACATTATCGACCTATACAGCAAAGGCCATGGCAGTATACGCATGCGCGCCGTGTATTACCTGGAAGAAGGTAACTGCGTGATTACTGCGTTACCGTATCAAGTATCCGGTGCTAAAGTGTTGGAACAAATTGCCGCGCAAATGCAAGCAAAGAAATTGCCGATGGTTGCGGATTTACGTGACGAATCTGATCACGAGAGCCCCACGCGTCTCATCATTGTGCCGCGCTCTAACCGCACTGACATAGCAGAATTAATGACCCATTTATTTGCGACGACTGATTTGGAGCGAACGTATCGGGTTAACTTAAACATGATAGGCAATGACGGCAAACCGCAAGTAAAAAATTTGCTGGCCATCCTGCAAGAATGGTTAACATTTCGCACGGAGACTACCAAAAAACGCCTACACTATCGTCTACAAAAAATTATCGACCGTCTACACGTACTCGATGGGTTACTGATTGCTTATTTGAATTTGGATAAAGTCATTCAAATAATTCGGCAAGAAGAACAACCAAAACCCGTGCTCATGCGTACATTTCAACTGAGTGAAATACAGGCCGAAGCGATTTTGGAAACTAAATTACGCCACCTGGCCAAACTAGAAGAAATGAAGATAAAACACGATCAAGAACAGTTGCGCAAAGAGCAAAATGGGTTAAACAAAATTCTTGGTTCAAACCAACAACTCAAATTGTTTCTCTGCAAGGAGTTAAAAGAAATTGTCGATACCTTTGGTGACGCCCGCAATTCACCCATTGTCACACGTCAAGAAGCAAAAGCACTATCAGAGGCCGAGTTAACGCCCAATGAACCGGTGACGATCATACTGTCTGACAAAGGCTGGGTTAGATTAGCGAAAGGACATGATATCGATCAAGACAAATTAAGCTACCGTGCGGGTGATGGACTGCGCCACTTGGCTTGCGGTCGCAGCAATCAAACCGCTATCTTTTTAGATTCCAGTGGGCGCACCTACTCATTGCCTACACACACCTTACCCTCAGCACGCGGACAAGGCGAACCACTCACCGGTAAAGTCAATCCTCCCCCCGGTACGGAATTCATGAGTGTCTTAATGGCACAAGATACGCAGCACGTCATTATGGCCAGCGATGCAGGGTACGGTTTCATCACTACCGTCAACGAGCTACATGCCAAAAACAAAAATGGCAAGGCGATACTGCATCTCCCAGAGTACGCACGTCCCCTCATTCCCACCATCGTAGAAGACCCTGAGCACGATCTGCTGGTGAATATCAGTAACGAAGGTCGTATGCTGATTTTTCCTTGCCATGCACTCCCCATGCTGAGCAAAGGCAAAGGCAACAAAATGCTAGCGATTCCAAGCCAGCGTGCCAGCACACGTGAGGAATACGTTGTTAGCGTACTGTGTCTCACGAAGAAGCAAAATGTCGTTCTGTATGCGGGACGACGTCACCTCACATTGAAGCCTAAAGAGTTAGCTGCTTATTTTGGCGAGCGTGGGCAACGCGGACAAAAATTACCACGAGGCTTCCAACACATCGATAAAATAGCGACAGAATAGAATGACGCATCACGCATGGGCGCAACGCCCATGCGTACCAACAGACGAAGTTCCTTTACCCCATGCAACGACCTACCGATGTTTTCCTTTTAAAGTTTTATTGTGTTTAGTACCATGACGAGCCTCGTGCGTCCCAAACACATGCGAAAGGGTGAGACAGGCTTCTAGCGACGGTCACCCAAGGGTGAGCATCGCGATTCTCCCCTTGGGAAATCCCATCGCGTAGAGAACACTTCAACATGCAAAAATCGCATTTTGAAGTGTAATGGGTATATGATCATCCAACTTTCGTGGGCTAGAGGTATAGTGTGAATAGAACTGTAGGGGGAATTTTACTCGTCGTTGCCACCTCCATTGGTGGTGGCATGCTAGCACTGCCCATCGCCAATGCGCATATTGGCCTATGGTATTCTTCCCTGTTGATCATCACGTCCTGGATGCTTATGACGTTTTGTGCATTACTCATTGCTGAAGTTAATCTGCAATTACCCCAAAATAGCAATATTATTTCCATGGCCTGCGCTACCTTAGGCTATCCCGGAAAAATCATCACTTGGATCATTTATCTGTTATTACTCTATACACTGACGGCTCTGTATATTGCCGCTGACAGTGAAGTAGCACAAATGTCACTGCACGGCTTCTTTGCATTGCCTTCTCCACTCGCCGCTATGCTAATAAGCGGCAGCGTAATTTATCTGTTACAACACGGAATTCACTGTGTGGATAGCGTCAATCGCGTGCTCATCCTGTGCAAGCTTCTGCTTTATATTGCGTTAATTGTTTTGATTACACCGCACCTCTCTTTGGCACTGTTACAATATAAACCGAACACTTTTTCCATTTCAGGCTGCATGGTGGTCATCACTGCTTTTGGCTTTGGGGTCATCATCCCGAGCTTACGCAGCTACTTAAATGATGATGCAAAAAAGTTGCGTTTTGTTATTTTAGTGGGAAGCGTCATCCCCTTATGTGTGTACCTACTATGGAACAGCATTATCTTAGGCAGTCTACCCATAAACGGCGACCATGGCTTATTGCAAATACAACGATCCGACAACCCTACCGCTGGCATAATGAACGCGTATACTTTCTCATTACATAATCATTGGCTTACTCTGTGCATGGCGTTTTTTCCTTGTATTTGTGTGACAACGTCACTCCTCGCTGTTTCGTTAGGCTTATCGGATTTTTTAGCGGATGGTTTACAAATAGAGAAAAAAGGAAGTAACAGTCTATTGATTCATGCATTGACATTCGTGCCACCGATTGCGCTAGTGACTTTTTACCCTGGCATGTTCATCACTGCACTCAGCTATGCAGGAACACTGTGTATTCTACTGTTAGTCATTCTCCCGTGCATCATGGCATGGTCTAGCCGGCGTTCACGCGAAAAATGTAGCGCACAAAGCCGTTATCAAGTCGCTGGAGGAAATGCCATGCTATACGCCGCGATACTCTTAGGCTCAGGACTCATCGTGCTGAATCTACTCGCCACTAAGGTAGCTTAAACACACGCACATGCGCAGATATGAAAAATCAGCAAGCCTCTATCGCTATCGCAGCCGTAATCTGCTGCTTACCAACGGTATGCAAATATTGATGCTGATAGGCGTAGGATTCTAGCTGCCCATCTTCCGCATGCAACAACCAACCACGCAAGGTATAATTTCTGTCGTGCCAGTTTGTCATGTGCTGATTCAACAAAGTGAGATACTGGGTCAACGCAGCTCTCACTAATTCTTCGCTAAAAAAACTATTCACCTCGATCACCACATCCACGTAGCAACTGCCGTGTACTGATTGGCGGCGTAATGCTTGCAAAGCAGACTCTATTTGCAACGACAAGGCATGAGGTGCCGGCACTAACAACTGTTGTACCAGCAAATCACCATTACCCTTGACGAAAGGTAAGCGCTGTAAAGGCAAGGTAATATAACTATTGGCGATAACGAGTTGCATAGCACCCCCACAGGTATAGGATGGATAAACACATTTTTTGTGCATGTTACCACTAAATGAGACAAATCGTCAAATAAGTTCAAGTATACTTATCGTTGGAAAGTAGCTAGAATCGACAGGCAAAAAAAAGCGGCCGTCCAATGGCCGCTAACTAGTGGTTTAGGTAACATCCTTGTCAGCCATTCCTTTGGCTTCGCCGTCCGTGCCGGTCTTCCCTGACCACAAGATGCCATTGTACTGGGAATTACGTTCGATCTAGCGACAAAGAGTAAAAAGAAAAATCGGCTCAGCACGTCTTTTTCAATTAAAATTAATAAAATCAATGTGTTATAAAATAAATCGAGAAATATAAGTCGTTTTGACTAGGCTTATTTGAGAAATATCTCAAGCGACAACAGCCAATAAACCGAGGACTCTCTGTGCGTGGTGCACCGTTCTAGCCCCTTTATTATTTGCCTTGCAGATAAAGAATGGCATCCATTTCCACCGTTGCTTCCTTAGGTAGCGCCGATACTTGCACCACTGCGCGGGCAGGGTAGGGTGCAGTTAAACGTTCGGCTAACACTGCATTGATAATGGAAAAATTAGCCAAATCGATGAGATAAACTTGTAATTTAACAATGTCTTGCAAAGAACCACCGGCGGCTTCAGCAATAGCAGCTAAATTATCTAAAACCTGTTCCACCTGTTGTTTAAAATCACCCGTGTGTAGCACCATCGTGCCGGGCACTAAAGGAATTTGCCCCGAAACATACAACATTGGACCCACTTTAACCGCTTGAGAATAAGTTCCTATTGCGCTCGGAGCCTGTAACGTCGTGATGATTTCCTTGTGCATGGTAAAACCTCCCTTTCAAGCTAAGTTAACTTGCCAGCAACACAGCGCAAGTTCAGCAGAAGCGCCGGTTCAACAACTCGGCAGCAAGCGGATGAGACCTCTTTCTTTTAAACTGAATATTAAAACAGGGCACGAGAAAACGGGCCTGTTCTTCCGAACGTTAAAGCAGCGTAAGTGTAGCGGGATTTATTTCATGAACAACAATCGGTAAGGAAAAGGCGCTTCATTTATCAATTAACAAGGGATAACAACTATCCATGCAACTAACGCCTTACAGCGCTTTTCCTCTACCTAGAACGAACGCTCTTAACTTAACGCTGAGCTTAGTCGTCTTTTTCTTCGCCAGTTGCTGCAGCTGCATCAGTTGTTGCAGTCGCTGCACCATCAGTTGTAGCAGTGTCAGTTGTTACTGCTTTGTCTTTCTTCTCAACTGCAACTTCGTCAGCAGCTAAAGCAACTTCACCAGCAAACAACGCACATGCGGCCAATCCAATTAAAAATGCATTCTTCATTATGTCTTCTCCTATTAGGTATAAAACGACGGGTAACTATAAGCCTAAATTATCAATTATGCCAGTCCCTCAAACAAAAAGTACCAAGAAATTTTGCCACGTAAACACATATTTTTTCTTGGCCTGTTCAGACTATAAGCAAGCAGAAACCTTGTGTTCAGGAAATGGTACGCCGTTTAATTTTCTCTGTTCACGCACCTCGCGATTACACCGTTTCACCCCGCGCGAATCCATACATCAGTAACGGTAACTATGCAACACACATTTCCAGATGTATCGCTAGCAGTATAGTTACGTCACTTAACCCTGTTAATTGCGGTTTGCCATCCTGCGTAAAGCCGTCCGATCTGCTCCTCCGTTAGCTGCGGCGTCAGTGTCGCTGTACTCTTCCACTGTACACTGATGTCTGCCAATGTGGTGTAAACACCCACGCCTAATCCCGCTAAATAGGCGGCGCCTAACGCGGTGGTTTCTACGTGTTGTGGTTTGTTCACCGGCAACGCCAGCATATTACTCAGAAACTGGGTAAACCACGCATTCGCAACCATGCCGCCATCAACGCGTATTTCTTTGCTGTATGCACCGTCTTGCTGCATAGCGTCTAACAAATCTCTGCTTTGATAAGCCACCGCTTCTAGTGCCGCACGTGTGATATGCGCTATGTCGGTATCCCGGGTTAAACCCACGATCGCACCGCGCGCATGTGGATCCCAATGCGGAGCACCTAAGCCAGTAAAAGACGGGACAAAATACACGCCGGCATTGTCATCGATGCTTGCTGCAAGCTGCTCCGTCTGCGCTGCATCCGTAAATAAATGCAATTGATCACGCAACCATTGCACCACCGCACCCGCGATAAATATACTGCCTTCTAAAGCAAAACAGGGTTTATTGTACAGACGATACGCTACGGTCGTTAATAAACGATGCTGTGAGAAAATCGGCGTCTCGCCTGTATTCAATAATAAGAACGCACCGGTTCCATAGGTAATTTTGGCCATCCCTGCATGCAAGCAGGCTTGCCCAACCAATGCCGCATGCTGATCACCGGCCATGCCTGTAATAGGTAACTCTACACCAAAGTGCTGTTTGTCGATCACACCAAAATCAGCCACATTATCCACTATTTCCGGCAGTACTGTACGTGGAATGGCAAATGCCGCTAACAACTCGTCGTCCCAATTTTGGGACTGTAAATTAAATAATAGGGTCCGTGACGCATTCGTTGCATCGGTAATATGACGTCGGCCTTGGGTTAAACGCCAGACGAGAAAACTATCTAGGGTACCAAACGCCAATTCTCCCCGGGCAGCACGCGCCTGCGCGTGTGGGATCTGTGCCAGTAACCACGCTAGTTTGCTCGCTGAAAAATAGGGATCCAGCAACAATCCCGTGCGTTGTTGGAACCACGATTCACCGTACTGTAGTTTTAATGCGGCACAATGATTAGCCGTCCTTCTGTCTTGCCAAGAGATAGCGGGATGAAGCACCGCACCGGTGCTTCTATCCCATAACAGCGTCGTTTCCCGTTGATTCGTGATCCCCACCGCTACTACCTGTTGCGGATAATGGATACGTTGCAATACTTGTTGGCACGTTAATAATACCGCTTGCCAAATTTCTTCGGGATCCTGTTCTACCCAACCCAACTGGGGGAAAGAAGCTTTCATCTGCACTTGTGCTTGTGCGGCTATCTTGCCGTCTGGCGTAAATAATATAGCACGCGTGCTGGTTGTCCCTTGATCGATTGCAAGTAAATAACGGTTCATGTGTCCCTCGTCCGCAAGTGTCTGCGTATTCCCTTGTAAAAACCTAGGTTCTTAATCAGCGTACTAAACGCATTACATAATATAACGCCGCATCAACATGAATCCACGCTTTACCACTGCCGTATCTAATTGTGCATTCGTTTGCAACGCATACGTTTTCCTATCATAAATCAGGTACCCTCCGGTAGGTAGTATTTCCGTTACCCGATCCGGTTGCCATATGGCACTGTGAATATAACTACCTAGCAACAAAAAATCAGGATCGACAGGGTCGAATAAAGATTTACCTACGCTGTAATCGATACTGGGATTATTGACGCCCAATACCGCTTGCATCAGGGTAGGTACCACATCGTAATGCGTGGTCATCTGCGCAAAACGCCGTGCGTGTTGCCCAGGCCACCGTATGATAAGAGGCGTCATCAACTGATAATCAGAAAAGGCACTGGCATGCCCCCAATAATTTTGTTTATTGTCATTAAATTCTTCGCCGTGATCCCCGAGCAAAATAACAATCGTATTGTTACGCAAATGCTGACGGTCTAGGATTGCTAACACATCACCCATTAAGCGATCCACATAATGCAATGCATTTTTATAGCGATTCAAATAGGGTAACTTATCCGTGTTGTTGTTCAAGGCATAACGTTCACAATGACTGAGGGCAGGTTGGAATGGGGTAGGGTAATCTACTTCACTACAATAACCATGCGATGTATCAAAAAAAAGAAAACTGAAGAATGGCTTGGTTACGTTGCGTTGCAGAAGAAACTGTTGAAAATCCTGCACTAGGTGTGCGTCACGTTGAGCCGGGGTGGCACCCGGTGCTACTTCACGTAATGGGCTGACTTCACGGAACAAAGTTTTGTTCAGTGGAGGAATAGCGTTTTCTGCGCTGGTTAGAATATTCAACGTATAGTGTTGTTGCAATAATACATGTATGAATAGCGGGCCTTGTTGTTGACTCAGCATCGCATCCCAATAACTCGGAGGCAAGCTGTAGAACAGTGAAAAAAGGCCAGGCTGTGTTGCGTTACCACCGCTAAAATGATTGGTAAAATACAAGCCATCTTGCATCAGTCGAAACGCATTGGGGGTGATATCCTGCGTTAGCATATCCGCTCGCCACGCATCTGCACCTATGATTAGGATATTGTATTTTGATTTATTTGGCATAAACGTGAGGGGATGCAACGGGTAATGCAGCGGTGCCGTTGGTTTAATCGGTTGCCTGAAAAAATCGCTGCCTGCTACACTCAATCTAGCCAATCCATAGTGCTGTGGAAAAATACCACTGATTATGTCGTAATACAAAGGAATAGCGCGCGCCCTGATCGATATCTCATGATTACGTAAAGACAATATAAAATTTTGTCGCGTGTCGTCGTAGGCAATCAACAACATAAAGTAAGAAATAAGTAAACTGCCAAAACCGACAATCAGCCAAGGGGTGGGATATTTAAGCCAGATTTTTTTAATCCATAACCCATATGCTAACGCTGCTTCTACTGACACAATAAAAAATAACGCCATA
Organism: uncultured Gammaproteobacteria bacterium; assembly: GCA_964646995.1. Classification (GTDB taxonomy): domain Bacteria; phylum Pseudomonadota; class Gammaproteobacteria; order CAZYIF01; family CAZYIF01; genus CAZYIF01. The sequence continues at coordinate 54,254 of CAZYIF010000009.1, read as the reverse complement.
GCCAAGCAACATCCTTCACGCCAAGATACAGCAAAAACAGGTTGCATACCCACAGAAAATGTTTGTTGTATCCCTTGTGCAAACAACAACTTTAACAAGATGCCATTCAAATGATAGCGGTATAAGGCATAAACGAAGCTATCCACTAATAGATAACTATTCACGACACTCATCACAACAATGGCGAGTGGCAAAATCAGCGGACGACACCTAAAGTACAACGGCAGCGCCAAGGTGACGCTCAACGCAATACCCACCAACAGCAACGCCTGACCTAGATTCGCCGTGATAATGAAAAACCAAACCGCGGCATAACCCAACTTACCAATTGCCGCATAAACCCCGGATGAGGCACCAATCAGCACGGCATTTCTAATGCCAATGGCAAAAACCAACACACTGTTTATCAACGCAAATGTAACTAACCAATGCAGCCGTGCAGCGGGTGAAAATACAATACCACTCACCGGTTTGCGATTCTTCAGTCGCATGCACGATGCCCTATATCAGAGCGAAAATATTTGTTATCCCAGTCAATACCATCAACCAACGCATATGCTTTGCGTTGCGCATCCCCTACGGTATGCCCTAACGCCGTGGCACATAACACACGTCCCCCTTGCGTCACTACCTGATCCCCGATTTTTTTAGTGCCTGCATGAAATATTTTTTCGCCTGCGTCTAGCGGCTTATCTAAACCATGAATAACGTCGCCTTGTGGATAGTCAAATGGATAACCCTTGGCTGCCAACACAACCCCCAACGCAGGCTCAGGTGACCACTCAATGGCGCAATCCGCTAAACCTTGTCGACAACCCGCTAAACACAACGTCACTAAATCACTGCGTAAACGCAGCATTAACACTTGCGCTTCAGGATCACCTAAACGGCAGTTAAATTCTAACACCTGGCACGTACCGTTGGGTGTAATCATCAATCCTGCATACAAAAAACCGTGATAAACAATGCCTTCTGCCGCCATGCCGCGTACCACGGGATACAGGATTGTCTCAACGATGTGTTGATACAAGGCGGCACTAACGACAGGGGCGGGCGAGTAGGCACCCATGCCACCGGTGTTGGGTCCCACATCGCCGACATCACGTGTCTTATGATCTTGTGAAGTGGCCAGTGGCAATACGTCTTTGCCATCACATAAGGCAATGAAACTGGCTTCTTCACCGGCAATAAATTCTTCAATCACCACTTTGGTGGCCGTTGCACTGAACATGCCATGCAATGCCTGCTCGGCTTCGGCAATGGTCTGCGCGATCACGACACCTTTCCCCGCAGCTAACCCATCTGCTTTGATCACCACCGGCAATGCCTGTTGGTATAAATACACCAGTGCCGGAGATAATTCGGTGAAAATTGCATAGGCTGCAGTTGGGATGTGGTGACGTTGCATAAACGCTTTGGCGAATGCTTTAGAACTCTCTAGTTGCGCCGCTTTTTGCGTAGGTCCATAGCACAACAAATCATGCGCCATGAATAAATCGACAATACCCGCGCTCAGCGGTGCTTCCGAACCAACAATGGTGAGGTCTATGCGATGGTGTATGGCAAACTGCAATAATTGTTGAATATCGGTTGCGCTGATCGGAATATTTTTGGTTTTTGTTTCGACCGCTGTCCCAGCGTTACCGGGTGCAACAAACACCTGTTCAACCAAACTAGATTGCGCTACTTTCCACGCTAACGCGTGCTCACGACCACCACCGCCCACGATTAACACCTGCATAAAAAGCTCCTGTACCCTGTTGCAAAGGGAGCAATTGTAACATGTTCAAATAACGAAGCCATCCCACTCTATTGCCATCGTTGTGTTTTCAACACCAACGCTTTTACGTTATACTCAACGCTCTTTTCACTGCCATGAGCACAATCCATGCCGCAACCGTTGCACTATGCGCTACTCGGCAAAACCGTCATACACAGCCTATCGCCGCGGATACATCGCTTATTTGGCCAGCAATTTTCTTTGCATATCGACTACTTGGCACGTGATGTAACCGTAGAAGAAATACACGCTACACTCCATGCCTTGTGCGAACAAGGCACGCTGGGGTTTAATATAACCGCACCGTATAAACAGTTATGCTATGCGTGGGCACACAGTGTGACACCTAGAGCACAGCAAGCCGGTACTATCAATACGATAGCGGTACAAGCATCAGGCCAATGGTTAGGTGACAATACCGATGGGGCAGGGTTGTTGTATGCCATACAAGAATTATTAGTTTGGCCTGTTTGCAACAAACGTATTTTGTTATTGGGTGCCGGCGGCGCTGCATGCGGCATCTTGCCGTCGCTAGTGACCTTACAACCACAACACATCGCCATAGTAAATCGCACGTGGGAGCATGCCGTCGCATTGCAACACAGTGTAGATGCAGCACAACCCGTTAGAGCCTACACCATAACCGAGATTGCTGACTATCAATTTGACGTGATCATCAACGCCACCACCTTGCCTGATGGGCTGCTGACGCAATTACCGCCTACGCTGTTAACTAAAGATGCGTATGCTTACGACATACTTTATCAACAACCCGTCACTGCGTTTATGCAGTGGTGCCACGCGCACGGTGCACGCCACACGGCGAACGGTTTGTCTATGTTAGTTGCGCAAGCCGCCGAAGCCTTTTATCTATGGCATGGCGTAAGACCCGACGTACACGCCGTGTTAGCAGCACTTACTCCAACGCAGTGATAATTTCATCCACCACGCGGGCCACCGACTTGCCATCGGTAGAAATACGGATATTCGCTATTTCTTCATAGAGTGGCGCCCGTTGCCGCATCAAGGTTTCTATTTGCTGTTGTAGATTATCCACTTGCAATAAGGGTCGATTGCGACGATTGCGCGCGGTGCGTGAACATTGTTCTGGCTTAGAGGTTTGTAAATAGATAACTAAGCCGCGTTCACTGAGGCAACGCCGACTCTCCGGATAAATCACTGAACCGCCACCCGTAGACAGTACAATATGCTGCATCTGGGTTAAGTCTTCAATAACGGCTTGTTCTCTACGGTTAAAGCCTTCTTCACCCTCTAAAGAATAAATCCAGGCCAAATCAACACCGGTACGCATCTCTAATTCTTGATCAGAATCGTAAAATTTACGGTTCATGCGTTTTGCTAATTGACTACCGACCGTACTCTTGCCTGCTCCCATGGGACCAATTAAGAAGATATTATCGGATGTGTTCGTGGCCATCGCTCTCCCTTGTTCGTTCACACAGCACCGGCTCAGACAGCAAGCACTCAACCTGCTGTGCATCGTCACAGGAAAAACTAATGTTTAAAATGACGTATACCGGTAAACACCATGACCATACCAGCTGCATCCGCTGCTTGAATCACTTCGGCATCACGCACCGATCCGCCCGGTTGCACAATCGCCTGAACACCGTGACGTGCAGCCACTTCAATGCTATCAGCGAATGGCAAAAATGCGTCAGAGGCCATGACACTTCCCTCTAAACTCAGCTGCGCATCGCTGGCTTTAAGCCCAGCAATGTGCGCGCTAAACACACGACTCATTTGCCCAGCACCTATGCCTCGCGTCGCAAGATCTTTAGCATAAACAATAGCATTAGATTTAACATATTTAGCGATGCGCCACGCAAACAACAAATCCTCTGCTTGTTGTTGTGTTGGCTGACGTTGCGTTACTGTATGCAATTGTTCTCTAGCGACGTTGTGTGTATCGCATTGCTGCACCAACAGACCACCGCTTACCGTTTTATACTCTATTTGTTCATCCACACAATCCGTCCAATTACCGCAACACAACACGCGTAGGTTAGGCTTGGTCTGTAATACGTGCTGGGCGGCAACAGTAATCGCAGGTGCCACTATTACTTCAGCAAATTGCTGACCCGTAATAGCAAGCGCCGTGGCTTCATCTAGCGCAACATTAAACGCTAAAATACCGCCAAATGCAGACACCGGATCGGTGGCATACGCGCGCAGATAAGCCTCGCTAGGATTCGGGGCCAATGCAACACCACACGGATTCCCGTGTTTTACAATCACGCAAGCGGGTGTATCACCCAAGGCTTTTACGCAGGCAAGCGCCGCATCAGCATCCACTAAATTATTGAAGGAACAAGGTTTACCTTGCAATTGCTCACTACCCAGCAACGTGCCACTCGCCGTCGTTGTATTCGTGTAAACAGCCGCTTGTTGATGTGGATTTTCTCCGTAACGTAAATCATGTTGTTTACGATAATCCCACTGTAAGCGCTGGGGTAACACAGCAACGCCCGGCTGAACATGCTCGTCCTGGGACAAATAATTAAAAATGTCGGTGTCATAATCCCGTGTATGGGCAAAAACCTGTTGCGCAAGCTGATAACGCGTGCGCGCACTAATGCTACCCTGATTGTCTGCCAATTCTTGCATGACAACGTGATAATCAGAAGGAGAACACAACACCGTGACATGAGCATGATTTTTAGCGGCTGCACGCAACATAGAAGGACCGCCAATGTCGATGTGTTCAATCGCCTTGTTCAGATCGCAATCCGCACTCTGCGTAATACGCGCGAAGGGATAGAGGTTAACCACCAAGAGGTCAATAGGTTTTATGTGTTGCGCGGCCAACAATGCGGCATCTTGCTCACCTCTAGCCAATAAACCAGCAAATATCTTGGGGTGTAAGGTCTTGACTCGGCCCTGCATGATTTCCGGAAAACCAGTGTACGTTGCAATATCAATGCAAGGAATGTGCTGTGCAGACAACAACGCAGCCGTACCACCCGTTGCGATAATTTCCACGCCACCCGCTACCAGAGCTTGCGCAAGCTCAACGAGGTGCGTCTTGTCTGATACACTCAGCAACGCCGTACGAATAGGTGTGTTATGGATTGTCATAGTGCGCAATGCTACCGCATAATTTGGGCTAAAGCGAATGCTTTTTCACACGCAACTGAACCCGGGGGTAGCGTTTTCGCTAGCCCGGCGGGGAATTGGTTCTCGGGAAAATTCAGCGCGGTTAATCGGGTTGGAGCATGCCGGCATAGCGCTATGCCGGCATGTAGCGGTATGTGCTAACCAATACGTTCTATGTCGTATTGCTTTAGTTTCTTGCGCAACGTTCCACGGCTAATCCCTAAGAGAATAGCGGCTTTGCTCTGATTACCCTTGGTATGGCGCATGACTGCTTTGATTAAAGGAGATTCGACCTCAGCCATTACCATAGTATAGATATTGGATGCTGCTTGATCTCCCACTTCAGCCAGGAACTTCGCGACAGAATTCTCTACCTTGTCACCCAAGGTCTCATTATGACTTTGTGCGACTGCTTGTTCCGCTAAAACGCCATGTGTAGCAAATGTTGTAGACATGATTTATCGACCCCTCTTCCAATGATGGATAAAACGATAACAAAAATTGCCGCCTACCGTCTTATGTAGAGCAGCTTGATTTCGCCTCCTGCTTAATGTTACGCAGTGCTAGCTCCTAGCTATTCTTTGTAACCAGGCAATAATATCGCAATGGCTCTCGCTTGCTCAAGAGGTAAAATAAACATTCTTCACAAAAAATTACTGTTTTTTACGAAAATTGCTAACGGCTTGCACAAAATCGTTTGATGAGATTTTTTTTGGAAATTTTTTATCCGAAAATAAAAAAATCGGATAACTCTTCAGCAACATTAAAATAGGATGATTTTGCTTAAAAACGCGGTATTTTACTTACGCGAGGATGATTCCAAAAAGAGGAGCATCGTGTATCGCTCCTTGAGCAACAACCCCGTTTTACTGGACTAGGCGTAAACTCAAAGCGCAGTATAAGTTGCGTGCGCTTTTTATCAATGATTACGTTGTGCATCTATTCGTAACCATTCCTGGTTACATTGCACACTCTGTACGCTGAAATACGGCTCATAGCTCGCAACCACTGCCGATAACTGCGTAGACAAAATACCGGATAACACCAGCCACCCTTGTGGTTTAAGCAGTGTTGCAAAAGTAGGCGCAAGATCTTGTAGCGGTTTCGCCAAAATATTTGCTAATAAGACATCGCTGCGTTGCGTAATCGTTTGTTGGTTATCCTGAGTTGACAGTTGCTCTGCAGAAATACCGTTACGCACGGCATTGTCTTGCGTCGCATACAACGCTTGTGGATCGTAATCAATCGCAAGCGCATGCCTAGCACCCAGCTTAAGCGCAGCAATCGCCAAAATGCCCGAGCCACAACCGTAATCAATAATGTTTTCGCCACCCTGGATATTGGCGTCTAACCATTCCAAGCACAACTGTGTCGTGGGGTGCGTGCCCGTACCAAAAGCAAGACCCGGATCTAAGCGCACGTAGCACTCTTGCGTATCGTCGACACCAGGACAATCTCCCGGATATACCCACAGCCGTTTACCGAACTGCAGCGGTTTAGCGTGAGCTAACCACTTGCGTTCCCACACCTCATCACCCAAAGTCGTCACCACGCAATGACGCAGTTCTATGGGAAGCTGCTGCAATTGTTCTACAATGGGTGCCGGATCGGTATTTATGTCAAACAGGGCTTGCAGGGTGACGCACTCCCACAGCGGTGTACTGTCGGGTGCAGGTTCAAAGACGCCTTGATCCGCTGCATCTTGCAGGGTAATCGAGACCGCACCCAATACCTCTAACCATGCGCTAACGGTCTCACAATCTTTAGCACTGGTTTCCAGTTGTAGGTTGATCCACGGCATAACTGTATTCCTAGCCCTTTTGCTTTTGGCTTAGCTTATCTTCCAAGTAATGAATATTGGTGCCACCACGATGGAAATTACCATCACGAATCAACTCTTGATGCAACGGGATATTAGTCGTAATACCATTTATCACAATTTCATCCAATGCAGTGCGCATGCGCGCCGTCGCATTAACACGATTTTCAGCATAAGTAATCAATTTTGCTATCATGGAATCATAATTAGGTGGCACGACATAACTGCTGTAAATATGCGAATCTACCCGCACACCTGGGCCGCCTGGCGCATGAAAATAATTAATTTTCCCGGGGCACGGAATAAAGGTAAACGGATCTTCCGCATTAATCCGACATTCGATGGCATGCCCTGTGATACAAACATCTTCTTGCTTGATACTCAGCGGATAACCACTAGCAATAAGCAATTGTTGTTTTACTAAGTCGATACCCGTCACCATTTCCGTTACCGGGTGTTCGACTTGAATGCGGGTATTCATTTCAATGAAGTAAAACTCACCATCTTGATATAAAAACTCAAACGTTCCCGCACCACGGTAGCGCATCTGTTTGCACGCACGCACACAAACTTCGCCTATCGCATTGCGTTGCTCTGGCGTAATACCTGGCGCAGGAGCTTCCTCTAATACTTTTTGGTGGCGGCGTTGCATAGAACAATCGCGCTCACCCAAATGTATCGCATGCCCCTGACCATCTCCCAACACTTGTATTTCAATATGCCGTGGGTTCTCCAAAAATTTTTCCATGTACACCGATTCATTGGCAAAACTCGCTTGTGCTTCACGGCGGGTCGTGCCGATAGCATGCAGCAATGCCGCTTCGCTGCGTACGATACGCATGCCACGACCACCACCACCGCCCGCGGCTTTGATGATCACGGGGTAACCTATTTTCCTGGCGATGGCAAGGTTCATTTCATCGCTATTTTCATTGAGTACGCCATCCGAACCGGGAACACAAGGTACGCCGGCCTGTTGCATCGTTTCAATCGCAGCGACCTTATTGCCCATGGTACGAATCGTGGCTGCAGTGGGGCCGATGAAAGTAAAACCGCTTTGCTCTACGCGTTCGACGAAATCTGCATTTTCTGCTAAAAAACCATAACCAGGATGGATCGCTACGGCATCCGTTATCTCTGCCGCACTAATGAGTGCGGGAATACTCAGGTAACTTTCTAATGCCGCCGCAGGACCAATACAAACAGATTCATCCGCGAGACGCACATGCAATAAATCACGATCAACGCTGGAATGCGCCGCCACCGTTTTAATTCCCAATTCTTTACAGGCACGCAAAATGCGTAGTGCAATTTCTCCACGATTAGCAATAACAATTTTATCTAACATAGGTATTCCGCAATTGATTAATGAATAAGTGTGAAATTTGCTGCATAGTTATTAATTTTCTTCGATCGTAAATAGCGCTTCACCAAACTCTACCGGCTGACCGCTGTCTACATGACACGCAACGACTTTACCCGCTACTTCCGTTTCGATAGGATTAAACATTTTCATAGCCTCTATAATGCAGAGTGTGTCACCCATCTTAACGTGTTGCCCTATCTCTACAAAAGGCTTCGCATCGGGAGAGGACGCGCGATACATCGTTCCGACCATCGGCGACGTTACTTCCACTCCCGAGGTGTTTGATGGCGTTACCACGAGCGCTGACGCTTCTTCTTTGGATCCGCTCACCGGTAAGGAGGCATGACTCACCATGCTGGGCGTTTGATACATAATCGGTGCAGCAGTCACTTCCGGTGAGCTACGCGTAATACGCACCGACTCTTCGCCTTCACGAATTTCAATTTCTGCTATCTTCGTTTCATTCACCAAATCAATGAGCTTTTTAATTTTACGAAAATCCATCAGGTTTAGTCTCCCCCATGTGTTGCCGAATAAGATAATCATGTGCCGCTTGTAAAGCCAATAAGTAACCCTGCGCACCCAAACCCACTACACTGCCAACAGCAATCCCCGCACAATAAGAATGCTGTCTGAAGGGCTCACGCGCATAAATATTTGATAGGTGAACTTCGATAAAAGGGATAGCCACAGCATGCAATGCATCACGTAACGCAATACTGGTATGGCTGAATGCTGCCGGGTTAATAATGATAAACGCAATGCGCTCTGCTACACTCGCATGCACAGTCTCTATCAACTGGTGCTCCGCATTGTACTGCAAGCAATCTACCCGGTGACCAAGCTTGTGGCCGTTGCTGATCAACTGATCATCGATGCTACTCAGACTTTGTGCGCCATAATGGCGGGGCTCACGCTGCCCTAATAGATTCAAATTAGGGCCATGCAGTACACGGATATGTGGCATTCTTACACCTTGACCAGTCACTAGGTCACGGATTGTGACGTAATTCCATGGGGCTGTCTAGATGTTTGGAGTTCTTTGCGCGTTTGCTGTAGATCCTGGGTATTTGTTTGGAGATACCGACAAACGCTACCATCCAGCCTCCCACATCCAGCCGCCAAACTCGCTAAGCATGCGGACAATCGGTGCCCACCCTAGTTTATTTTTTGTAACTGCGCGCCAAGAGTAGACGCATCTATACCCCCCACTAAACGTGCATCCGTTATCTCCTTGCCTTCGCGATCGAAGAACAATAGGGTAGGCGGTGCTACCACAGCAAATTGACGCAACACTGCATCCTTGTCTGGCGTAAGGTGTGTGATATCTAAACGCAGCACTTGCACTGCGCTGAGCATGCGTTCTATTTTGGGCAATGTAAATATGTGCTCTTCTAATTTTTTACATTCGATACACCAGTCAGCATAGACGTCCAATAGGGTTAAACGACCATGGGCATGCTCCAGCTGTTCAACTAACTCATCACGACTGCTTACCTCGCGCACCTGCGACTGCTGCGTATCCACGGTAGCCTTCATGAGAGGTTGCAACGGGTTGCGGTGACCTGTACTCGCTCCGATTAGTAACAAAATACCATAGGTCAACAACACAATACCCACGCTCTGCCATAATTGCGGCCAACCTTTTTTATTATTATTTAATGCGCCCAAATAAACGCCACACCCTATGCACAACATACCCCACAGCAACATTTGTAACGCCACCGGGATAACACGGCTCAACATCCAAATCGACATAGCCAATAGCAATATGCCAAAAAAGTTTTTAACCGCATGCATCCATGGACCACTGCGCGGTAACAATTTTCCTTCGGTAGTCCCCACGATCAACAAGGGCAAACCCATACCCAAACCAAGACTGAACAAAGCAACACCACCCATCGCAGCATTGCCTGTTTGACTAATGTAACCTAACGCCGCCACCAACGGTGCACTCACACAAGGCGAAACAACCAGCGTCGCCAATACCCCCATGCTAGCCACACCCACGTAGTTGCTTTTTTGGCGCAGACTCAACCCATGAATGTGTTGACGCACGACACGTGGCAATTGCAATTCATATAATCCAAATAAGGATAAAGCAAGCAAGACCAGCATCAGACTAAATAAGCTCAGAACCCACACCGATTGCAAGACGGCTTGCAGGCCACTGCCAATTACGCCCATCCCTATACCCAACAACGCATACGTAACCGACATACTAAGCACATACGTGAGAGACAACCGAAATGCTTTTCCGGTCGTTAATGACTTTTGCTCGGTAATAATGCCCGAAATGATCGGGATCATCGGTAGCACACACGGTGTAAATGCTAATAGCAACCCCAATCCAAAAAAAGAGAAGATGATTTTTAGTATATTTTCTTCTTGTAGCATTTGTTGCAAACGCATTTGTTTAGGCAAAGCGACCGAACGCGTTAACGCGTCTGACGCTGCTTGCGCCGTGACAGCCTGCGTCAGTGGATTAATTTCCAAGCGCTGCGTAACCGGGGGATAACAAATGCCTGCCTCCGCACAACCTTGATAACTGATTTCAACAACAAAAGGCTGTACCTGCGTCTGCTGTATGGGCCACCTTATATCCACCGTGCCCTTGTAAGCAGCATACGTTTGTTTACCATCACTCAGTGTTTTATTACTTGGCGGAAAAGTAGGTTCTCCCAATGTCACTTTATCCGTTGCTATAGCACGCACGTGAATACGATCACGGTACAAATAGCAGTCTGGCGCGATCGCGAAGTTAATCCGCAGTGCGGCGGGCTTTTTTTCCAAGTGGGTGCTCAAATGGAACGCCTGCTCCACAGAGAGAAAATCGGGCGCAGCAAAAGCCTCTGCCGCCATGCAGAACAAACTACACCACAGCCAAACAAACCAACGTACTTGTTTCATCAGCAACCCTCGCTAAACCACGACAACGCAGAAGTATAACGGGGTTACACGCATTAGTCAGCGACTATCCCCTATGCTTTCGGTAATCCATGCCAAGTAAGGCGCGTAGCCTTGCGTCACGGGTAACGCGATAATTTCAGGCACAGCGTAAGGATGCTGTGCGCGTATCGCCTGTTCTAACGCGGGATAAGCCCGCAGGGTAGTCTTGATTATCAATAACTGCTCTTGCTCTTGCGCGATGACACCTTCCCAGCGGTAAATAGATTGCACCTGAGGCAAAATGTTAACGCAAGCCGCCAGCTGCTGCTCCACCAAACTTTTAGCAAGCTCCTCACCAGCAGGACAGGTGCAAAATACCACAACTGACTGTTCGGTTATCATGCCCGTTTGCTCCTTTTTGTACAATACCTAACACAGGCGACAGCAGCGCAGCAACAGATAGATTGCGCTGCAGCGTACTTCAGCCGTTGCGCAAGACCACCTAAAACCCAAGCTAGCCATTGAAGCACCCACCCCCCAAAAAAAGATGCGACACACCCAAGAAAAAACATAATACATTGATTTTTAAATAAATTTACTCGGACTCCAACGCCCCACTCAACAGGCAAAGCAAAAATCTGCTGCGCAACAAAATTTCCTTGATATTTGCTAGGATAGCCCCATATGCTTGTCAACAACACTCGGGTAGTTGAGTGTTATACGGTATTTATAATGTTGCCCGCAAGGTGTATGGTTTTACCCCCGGGCTTTCTTTCGGAAGGAGAATATGAATGGCTGAAAAAACAAATATTCGCCCGCTGCATGACCGGGTGATTGTCAAACGTCTAGAAGAAGAACACAAAACGGCAGGTGGTATTGTCATACCTGACACGGCAAAAGAAAAGCCAATCTTGGGCATGATCGTTGCGGTGGGTCCAGGCAAAACCTTGGATAACGGTGATGTGCGCAATCTGTCAGTCAAGATAGGTGATAAGGTATTATTTGGCAAGTACGCAGGTACTGAAGTCAAATTGGACAACCAAGAGTGGGTAGTTATGCGCGAAGACGATATCATCGGCGTCGTTGCTTAACTAACAGGAATTTAATAGTAAGTTTTAATCTCGTAATGGAGAAGAAATATGGGTGCTAAAGAATTAATTTTCGATGAAAGTGCGCGCAAGCGTATGATGGCAGGCGTCAACATCCTCGCCAATGCAGTAAAAGTAACGTTGGGGCCACGTGGCCGTAACGTCGTGTTAGGCAGGTCTTTTGGCGCGCCAACCATAACCAAAGACGGTGTTTCAGTCGCTAAAGAAATCGAGCTGAAAGACAATTTTGAAAACATGGGCGCTCAGATGGTGAAAGAAGTTGCTTCACAAACCTCTGACGTTGCGGGTGATGGCACCACAACAGCAACCGTGTTAGCGCAAGCTATCCTGATAGAAGGCATTAAGGCTGTTGCTGCTGGTTTGAATCCTATGGACCTCAAACGTGGTATTGATAAGGCTGTTATTGTTGCCGTAGAAGCATTGCAAAAATTATCTAAGCCTTGCAAAGAAGACAAAGCGATTGCGCAAGTCGGCGCGATTTCTGCGAATTCGGATTCTGTGATCGGCGATATCATTGCTTCCGCCATGCAGAAGGTTGGCAAAGAAGGTGTTATTACCGTAGAAGATGGCAACAGCTTAGAGAATGAGCTAGACGTCGTTGAAGGTATGCAGTTTGATCGCGGTTACATTTCCCCTTACTTCGTCACCAACCAACAAAACATGACAGCAGAGTTAGATGCTCCTTGTATCTTATTAGTAGACAAGAAAGTTTCTAACATACGCGAAATGCTGCCTATTTTGGAATCCGTCGCAAAGGCAGGCAAAGCATTACTGTTGATAGCTGAAGATGTAGAAGGTGAAGCGTTGGCAACCTTAGTTGTAAACAACATCCGTGGCATCGTTAAGGTAGCTGCAGTGAAAGCCCCAGGCTTCGGTGACCGTCGTAAAGAAATGCTCAAAGACATCGCCATTTTAACCGGTGCCAGTGTCATTTCTGAAGAAATTGGCGTTAACCTAGAATCTGCCACAGCGGAAGTATTGGGTAGCGCTAAGCGCGTCGTCATTACCAAAGACAACACCACGATTATCGACGGCGCAGGCAAGAGCAAGGCGATCCAAGATCGTGTCGCTCAATTGCGTGTGCAAATCGCGGATACCTCTTCGGATTATGACCGTGAAAAATTGCAAGAACGCGTTGCTAAGTTGTCCGGTGGTGTAGCCGTCATCAAAGTAGGCGCTGCAACAGAAATGGAAATGAAAGAGAAGAAAGCCCGCGTAGAAGATGCATTGCATGCAACACGTGCTGCCGTAGAAGAAGGTGTGGTCCCCGGTGGTGGTGTCGCATTGATTCGTACGATCAGCTCGCTGGAAAAACTCAAAGGCGACAACAACGATCAAGATATTGGTATCAATATCGTACGTCGTGCGTTAGAAGCCCCATTGCGTCAGATCGTAGCGAATGCCGGTGCAGAACCTTCTGTTGTGTTAGAGAAGGTGTTACATGGCAAAGCTGCTTTTGGTTACAACGCCGCAACCGGCGAGTTTGGTGACATGATCGAATTAGGTATCTTGGATCCAACCAAAGTAACCCGCAGTGCATTACAACATGCAGCCTCTATCGCTGGTCTGATGATCACGACAGAATGCATGATCGCCGAACTACCTAAAGCCGAAACGTCTCATGCAGGCGCCGGTGATATGGGTGGCATGGGCGGTATGGGCGGCATGGGCGGTATGATGTAATCATCCGTTTTAAAACGCCTTTGTTACGCAAAAAACCCCGTTCGCGGGGTTTTTTGTTGCCTCATGAAAAGGCAAACCGCTTGAAAATAGCGTCTCCCACCCATTACACTGTTCCCTTGACTAAACCCGCTGCCACGGGTCAGACGCCTAACGTAAGCATTGAAGGGAAAGTATGTATGAATTCTCGTAGAGTCAGGTTCATTACCGCATTATGTATAAACACGCTGTTAACTTCTGCATGCTTTGCCGCAGAAGCACCGATGCAGGGCGATGCGACCAAACAATTTATACGAAACGTTTTTTCAAATGTCGTAGAAAACATGCATGCAACAGAAGCAACCTATGCCACCTATTTTTCTAAAACCTACGTGCAATACGTCGACGGGGAAAAATTAAACTACGCTGATTTTGTGGCCCATATGAAAGCGCAAAAGAATGTTATGCAATCGGTTAAGATAACGGTGAAGCATATCGTCGTAGAGGGAGATAAAGTGGCTACCATCCATGTTATCGATGGCGTAAAGAAAAATAAAACCAGAGTCAAAGCACAAGTAAATGCGCTATTTCAAATAAAGGACGGTAAAATTATCTTATGCGACGAACTGACTCATTTAATTGCAGGTGAAAAATCAGATAAAGATCTAGGTTCCAGACGTTAACTTGCCATACCACAAACTCATCCATTCATTCGAGGTGGTGTATCTGACTCACACCACCTAGGCCATCTTAGTGCACGCCTAAATAACAAACTCTTTTGGTTGTTGGTTTGCACCGTTTCGATATTCTTCAATCGCACTTCTCAAGGCATGATTAGGCGTCAAACCTTTATGCGGCAACACCTCGTTGGTCAGCGGACTCGTGTTATGCTCACTAAGCCATTTTGTTATCGCCGCTTTTTCGTAGCTATGCCCATCGGCCGCCATGACGGGTTCTTTCATCACTTCTTGGGTTATTGGACAACAGTGGCTTTTCGGATGATCATCCCTATCGCCTTCTACTAATTGTGTATACTCCGTTTTGCCGCCGTTATTTGCAAAGAAACCCGGCCCACCCATTGCAGACACGCCCGTACCTGCGTTGGAATAAGATCGCAAGGCTGGTGATGGCGGCGCTGATGGTGCTGGTATCTGTACACGCGGCTTAATTATTTGAAGCTCTGCTGCTGACTCCACCAAAGTTTTGAGCGGCGGCGCTGAGGGTTTTGGTATTGTTGGCACCTGCGCGCCCAGCAAACTCTGCTGCTGGGGTACAGTATTACGCTCTGTATTAAGTTTTGCACTCACTGCATTCACTGCGGACACTGTGCGCCGGAGTAACCCACTGAAAGGCGTCCAGTTTTGCCACGGCCCTGATAAAAACCGCGAGAGCCCCAACACTATGCCCACTGTTAACAAGATAACAGGCAAGGCAGAAACAGCACCCAATACTACAGGAATCAGCAACCCTGCTAATAACGGGGCATATAAAACCGCTAACTGACCTGTAGTCCTAATATCACGTTTGTATGATTCTAATATGAAAAAACTCGCTGCTACGTAGACAAATGCTGCGGCGACCATGGCAATGAGCGGCACGCTTAACATAACTAAAGCGAGCAAAATAGCGGTCATTAACAATAATACAGCCGCATACCCCATCATGCGCTGCCACACGTCCACGGCCCACTCCAAACGCTCCCGTCTTCTTTGTAATCGGTTTAATTCTTGTTGTTGCTGTCCCTGGAATTGGCCACGCATAATTACCCCCGTTTATTATTATGAAAAAGCAACATTATCTTATTAAGATTAAGGAAATATTAAATCCAACCCACAACGAATGTTTTTTAAAAAAATCTCATCCCCTTGCGCGCTGAGGCAAAAGGGAAATCCAGAGGGCTATGCAATAACTTAACCTCGAGCCGCCATCACGCGAATTTATTTCAGGCGAAGATCAATTAAGGAAACGATCTCGATCGCTTGCGGCCGCGTTGTTGAACGCCCTATTATATAGGCTGCTCTATCAGCAAAGCTTGAGTAAACCCACCGATGAGAACACTTAGACATAAAGGTTGGAAGCCAGCGACAATCGTGCCTTGACTATTTTTAATAGTGCTTGGCGGCAACGCCAATGCTTACAATGCAGGATTTAAACCGTTATCTTTTACTACTGAAAAACGCAGCATTGACCTAGCCCTGTGGTATCCCACCACCGCCGAAGAGAAAAACATACATTATCGCGCATGGCAAGGGAAAGCCGCTCGCGCAGGTAAGATAGCCAACGGCTCTTTTCCATTACTCCTCTTTTCACACGGCATGAATGGATCCCAGTATAACCAACACTACTTAGCGGAGTTTATGGCAAGACACGGTTATGCGGTCTTTGACTTTTTCGAAAAGAATCTACGTTAAGTAAAAAAACTATGCGGGACAACGAACAGCGCGCGTAAAACCTAGACCCATCGTCTAAGCAACTGCATAAACAGTAAGAATTACGATGACATCAATGACACGAACAACCCCGCATCCCTCACGCAGTAAGCCTGCGCTAGAGATACGGAGTCATTCTGCAGTGACTAAGCTTCTTCTACCAATGTCACGTTTTCGGCTTGCAGTCCTTTTGGACCTTGCGTTACCGTGAACTGAACGCGATCGTTCTCATTTAAAACGCGACGACCCGTACCTACGATTGACTTGTAGTGAACAAACACGTCACCACCGCTGTCTTGCGCAATGAAACCATAACCTTTGTCGTTATTAAACCATTTAACTTTACCATTTCCCATATCGAGCATTCCTCTTATAACTTTTGTAAATAAAATAATAAAAGCCAAAGCAATTGACGGAGTCGAGCAGATAAATATCAGGCGGTCTACACAGGAACATAGCACACTCACAACAGTGCACCTAGGTTATAGCATGGTTTGCGCGGTAAATGTTAAATTTATTAAAAATAACCCACTCACTTCACTTGGCCAACACTGTTAACTTAATAAAGGAGCTTTTTTGTAACGCATCTATCTACTTCTTTTGATAACGCAAGCACGAAACGTACTGCCTTATCTCATGAAAATAAACACCTAACACTTTATATCTTACCCGTATACTACTCTTCCAACTACTTGAACTTGCCGGTCGATTCTAACCTGTTTTTCTGCGTGGCGCAATAGCCTTTAGCAAAGTTCCCACTAACTCGTAGAAAACACACCGCATCCATGCATACGCCGCTTACCCCGCGTTACACCACTAACTCGGCAGGCTCATCACATGAGGATTTTTCTTATATTCTTCGAGGATCTGCTTGACTATGTTTTCAATCACGCTCAATTGCGCATTATCATCCAGCAACTCGTTTTCTTGCTTCATCTTTTGCATGCGCGCCTCTACCAATTTAGTGATGGATCCCGTGGGGAACAAGGTGGCTAATACGCGCCGAGCTTCCTGCGGGCCTATGCGTTTATACAATTGGTTACGTACCGTGGCATCCTCCATCGTGGTGCTAAATGCCCATAGCTCTATCGGCCCTAAGGTGGCCGTCAGCAACTGCGTATTAACACCCTCTTTGGTAGAGTACTGCGCCAGGAACGTTGCACCACCTTCTTTGGGCCCATGCACACGCGTGCGCAACGCCGTCTTCGCCGTATCCGATAACCCAAAAATCTGTGCGGTCTTTTCCACTGCTTGACCCGGCCCTGCATCCATAATATAGATGGCCGTTGCAAACTCTATCATGACCTCATCGAAGTCTTCGATGGACTGCGACAACAGCGCGATCTGTACCTTCCACTTTCTACCCTCACGCATATCCAGTAACACTTGCTCACGCACCGCCTGCGCCTTAGAGGTACGATGAAATTCATCGTAGACAATACGTTTAGGATCTTCACGCAACGTTGCAATTTGTTGTGCGTGGTAATCACGATATTGTGCTGGCATATCCTGCACACTCTCTTCCGTTAAATAATAGTGCCTTGCTAAAACGTACCTGGCGAGCATATACATAACCGCGGTTTGTTTATCTGCCGCATCACCACCACTTTTTGCAACTTCATCCAGATCCAACGACACCACTCTCGCTTCACCTAAATCAAAACTGGTAGGCCGCGATAAAATGGGATATTCACGAATCGCGGCAGACACCATGCGTGAAAATGCCGCAATGATGCTTTCGCCGGTAGGAACTTTAATCGAACCGTATAAGTCTTCTACTGCCGTACTGCGACAAATCGCACCGGCATCTGCCAATAGCGGTGTCGCATAGCGTTGCGCTAGCATCGCTTCATGGGTAAAGCCCGCAGAAAATAAGGCATCCGTTACCTCCCACCAGGTGGTGCGGTTATCTAACATAAACCCAATCTCTTCTAACAAACCGCCAATCAATGGTTCCACCCCCGCGTTGTAAACCGTGGGTTTATTGTCGTCGGCAAATGCTTTAAACATTTCATCAATAACCATGCCGGCTAAATCGGGAACTGCATCGTACGGTTTATTGCTACCTAATGGCGTCGTTAATAAGGTGAGGAAGTTAACGAGAAAACTGCGTTCTTGTGGGGTAGGGTAGCGACAGCCTAATTGGGTATCAAAGGGATTGATTGCATAGTCCGGTGTCATCCGTAAACGATGATACGCGACCAAATGCCGCTTACCTACCGGCAAGGCTTCACGCAACAATGAAATCAAACCGCTGCTGGAAGGTCCAATATCGATGATAGCAATACGTGGCAAGCGCTGTATGCCAGCCGACAAACACAAGGCAAGATTAATCGTGTTAGATAACACCGATTTACCTGAACCCGGCCGTGCATACACCAAGTCTATCCACGTAGTTTGACGACTGGACCCCGGTTGAAACGGCCACGGCTTGCCGTCGGGTGAACGAAATAAAATAGCCCCGGATTCCCACGGTGAAGAAGGTCGTGTGATAGGTAACATGTAAACGACGTCCGACAAGCGCGCAACCGAAGGGACCGCTAGACTATTGGCGGTCATCGCCAACATGCTAGACACAATCCCGCCGAACGGATCACCCGAGACTTCAGAAACATCACAACCACCCCAACCTTGAATGGCCCTAGAAAGTTCTGCTGTGCGCAAACGCAATAACTGTAAATTGCCTTCTGGCGCCCACGTCGCCGCAACCACACGCAAACGTACGATCGCGTCATCGGTATTGATGTCGATGTATTTCAGTAGATTGGCCGAATCCGCAATCAAACGGTTCTGTGCCGACGAAAATGCTAAAATGGTCGTTAGCATTTGCTTAAATTTCAGCGATGGCAAACCGTCACTCTCCATGAAGAACGACACTCGCCACGGAATGTTAGTTTGTAAGGTACGACGTAGCAACGCAATGAAAGTGCGAATTTCCTTAGGAAACAAATCGATAAATACAGCAGAATAAATGGTATCACCTATGCGTACTGTACGTAGGTCTAGATTTTCTGCATCGCGCGGCAACACCTGTTTAGCCAGCGGTGGCCACATCAATGTTGATACGTCAGTCGCAAAATCACTGTATTGTTTCAAGCCGCGCATGGTATCACCAGGCAACAACGGCTGCCAATTTAAATCCGTGAAGTTCCGATCTGCCGTAAGCCGAATCTGATATAACGCATCGTGCGCTTCCAGTAAACTGCTGTAGAGTCCCAATCCGTTGAGGTCACCCAGCACCGCATTCACAAAGGACTCGTGGGCATCACGCAAGGCAGGAATGGTAGCCAATATATTTTGCGTCTTTTTGAAAGCAGGAAATTTATTGTCTCTGATGTATTTGAGTTTCTCTTTGGTGGTTGATGCTTGCTGTTCATCACTCAAATAAGAAGGCCTGGTCCATACCACAAAAAAAACGCTTTCCTCCGCACAATACTGCGCGAGATAGTTCACGCGCTCGTCAAACAAATCATCTAAGGCCAGCTCTAAACGTTGTGCCGTATTGTGTGCGGGCGTTAATATGTCACGTAAGGTTTGGGTAACGTTCTCTTTGTCGTAATTAAATAGCACTTGCACTGCATGACCCGGCCTAGACATGGCAGACTGTAACGATAAAGTTAAGCCCTCATGCAACCTATCAAATTCAGCACCGCCTAGTAATGCCTTATTGCCGTGAATACGCAGCACAGAAATGAACGAACCATCGTGAGCAACCAAGGTATGCGGACCATCCGCTGTCTCCAAGTCGCAATAAGCATCGATGGATTGCTTCATGGAAAAGCTAATCCAGGCTAGAAAAGAATCAACTCCGTCTAGTATCCAATCAACTACCGCATTTGCCATATACGTGTTTCCTTTTGTGGTATGCCCGCGCATTATCGCCTAGCTACCCAACAAACGCAAAAGCTACGTTGCCTACTATACCGCAAGCGGTGTATCTCCATGCACAACATGTCGTCCACACCACGAGCGTACACGCGTTGCGCGTAAAAGAGAGCCACCGCATGACCGCATGCATCAAAGCTATACCCGTAGCGTAGAAAACATGGCCCATTACCAAGCTAATATACTGTTGCGTTCATACCGCAAAATCGATGTGTGCTGGGAAACAACGGGCTGTCAGTAAAAATACCGTACGCAATATTTAAGTGCGTGACCGTAACGGATACCTGAAACCCATACCTTGGCGTAATCTACCTAAGACAGGAGCCGACACCACAACAACAATAACAGATCATTCGATTCGCCTCCTGTCACGAACCACAACAACAAGCCGTCAGGAAACACACCATGAAACGCACAACGAAACACAGCAAGTCTTCTAGCCACGCGACAAAGGCAAAAACTCCCGCGCTCCCCGAGCCACGCTTTGTGATAAGTACCGCCTGTTATGTGCCGTCCGATAGCGAAACACAAGGTAGCTCTGACAGTTACGACGAACGCCATGTATTCACCGAGCATGATTTTAATACCATGCCCTTCATGATTGACGCCACGCGTCGCGGCACGCTCCATCCAGAAGAATTAAGACAAAGTACGACCTTACTCCGTGCAGCAGACAGTGGCTTCGAGCAAATACAACTGTTATTGCAGCAGTTATTAAACGAAGGCTATGCTGATTTAAACGGCTCGCCCACGCGAGATCCCAGCACCCATCTGCGTGCGAGCCTAGGCTTGAACCGTCCGCGCTCATTGAGCCATGGTAAAAATCAATTATTGCAAACAGCCCTAGACACGGCGCTAGACAGCCCCATTCCAACGTCTACATTTGCCTGCTTCTGGGATTTTCAATGGTACACCACACGCGTCGTACAACAAACGCAAGAAGATGGCAGCATCACAACAAAAACAGTGCCCAGCAAACCTGTAGAACAAGCCAAAGTCAGGAGCTTTTACCGCCAATTGAAACAACGTGACCGCAGCAAAGCGCGGGCCTTTCGTCGCACCAACGAAAATCAATTACGCAATGCCATGGTGCCTTATCGTGAACTCAGAGATCACGTAAAAAATCACCCGCAAACTACCGCGCTGGTAAGCAGCACACGCCAACAATACCCACATGCGCCGTTGTACATGAGCTTCATCGATGCCGACAGTAAAGCATTGCGCTTACCCAATTGCCTCGGCATTTACAGCGCATATACCGCGCTATACACCGGCAGCCAGGGAACGGCCGACATCATGAGTACGGGCTATCAATTTTCCGCACGCGACAAACCGTTATTGGAATTTGCCAGCCTCTTGGATCGTCGCGTCAGAACAGCCACCGCCAACCACTTCCCCGATGGAATATATTTCCCTGAACCTAATTTTGTGGTGCGCATTCCGGTGGGCCACGATACAGTCCCGGAGAATTTCTCTGATCATGAGGAAAATTACAAATCACCACAAGAAGCACCTTTGCTGATCAAGAAAGTCAAACAACGTCTAACAAGTAGCGGTAGCAACCCCGTCATCCTTTTTAAAGGTGATCACCCCTTACTGACTACCACCCCTACGCGCGCGGGCTGCAACAAACGCGGCACTCCTTTTACGTTCTTCGCACAACCCACCAAAGCCGGTCAATTTGCACAGTGGGTAGAGCAAGACATTGTGAACATTACCCGCAATCTGTCACAGTCCCACGTGGCGCCCAGAGACTGGGCCATCAATCTTTTGCATGCATTCCCGCTACAATCCCAAGTTGCTTTCGCTGACAATCTTATAATTAGCGACGGCCTCACCCTGAAAAATATCGCCATCAGCTTATTAGCACGGTTATATAAAAGCTATGACCCCTTATCGTTGATAGAACAGATACCCTCGAGCAAGGACACACTCACGTATCCACAACAACTGCAATTTGCATTAGCGCATTACGCCGAATTAACCGATGCGCCATTGCCCGCCGTGCAGCGCGCCGCCAAAAAACCCGATGCTGCGCTAACCAAACCACGACGTCGTCACCTAAAAAACACCGCGGCAGAAAAGGCCTTAGCACTTGCCACCGCCGATGCGATCACGACACGCGAAGGTACTCTAGAACTACTCAATAAACTGCTGGTCATCGATGACGTGCAACGCCTCGCCAAAGCAGCCAGCGCCTCTGGCCAAGCCGTTCAACAGACTTTAATGCAGTATTTGTGTATGCCTAGTCACAACATGGAGCTAAAACGATAATCCGGTTCAACAACACGGTCGCAAGCAACCGTGTTGCCTTAATCGCGCGTTATTCATCATTCCACATTCTCTATGACTAACCGTTTATTATCCACTGAATCAGATGGGCTATATTCCAAAATATCGCCCGGCTGACAGGATAAATAAGCGCATATCGCATCGAGGGTGGCAAAGCGAATGGCTTTCGCTTTGCCTGTTTTTAGAATAGAGAGATTCTGTTCGGTAATACCGATCGCTTCCGCCAATTCTTTCGAGCGTATTTTGCGCTTGGCTAACATGACATCCACATTAACAATAATTGTCATAATCACATCCTAAATAATAAGGCTCTGCTCTTCACGTAACTTACAACCTTCCGCCATAATCCACGACACTAGAATGACGAGCAATCCCGTCAATAAAATCACGACATCGTGTCCTTGCACGCCAAATTGCACCTCACGCGACCCAGGCGAATTGCCCCATGTCAGAAGTAAGCTTGTCAATGCCTCGCATAACACAGAGACCGGTAGCCCGATTAACAAGGCATAACCGATATTGCGAAGATAAATCACGTTGCCCATGGTAAAAATCTCGTTGCGCTCATACAGCCGAAATAATCTAATCAGAAAATACAAGACAAACAGCGACGGCACGTCCCCCATGAGGCCCACCAAGCCACCCAGCATCTGGCTGGTCACACTCAGTGGATGGGTAATGCCTATACCCGTAACGCTCAGATGAATGCCGCCATATAACCAACTTGTTCCCACCGGCGCTACTACCCAGTAGACAATCCCAGGCAAAGGTAACAGGACGAACGTAATTTGAAACAGCACCCTGAAAAAGCAACTCACGCGTTTAATTCTATTCATTTCATTTACTCCAAGGCTAAACAGCCCATGTAAAATAAAACATTAATTATTGTTAGTCAATAATTATTTATGATTAATGTGCTTTGTTTCCTTTAATTTAGCGTGCACCCTATCACAGCAATGATGTCCCTTATCCGTACAGGTGTGCTATGCTAGCGCCCTTTCATACTAACAAAAGGAACTCTCTATGTGCGGCATCGTCGGTGGCGTAGCGCAACGCAACATTGCACCCTTGTTACTGGAAGGATTACGCAGGCTGGAATATCGCGGTTACGATTCCGCGGGGATTGTCACCATCGATACCCAAGGCCACTTGCTACGCCTACGTACGCCGGGCAAAGTCGCCATGTTAGCCGATGCACTGGAACAACAACCTCTTGCGGGTACCGTTGGTCTAGCCCACACGCGTTGGGCCACGCACGGTGAACCCTGTGAACGCAACGCGCATCCGCATCACTCCGGCGACAGCGTCGCCGTCGTGCATAACGGCATTGTAGAAAACTTTGCTGAGCTGCGTGAATCACTGCACCAACAAGGATACCGCTTCACGTCTGATACAGACACCGAAGTCATTGCGCATCAACTCGCTCATCACTTTGAACAACAACCCAATTTGCTCGCGGCGACGCGTGCGACCGTGGCGCAGCTACGCGGCGCTTTTGCCTTAGGCATTTTGCATGCTAGCCAACCTGACTGTGTGCTCGCCGTACGTCAACACAGTCCACTGGTCATAGGCTTGGGCATAGGCGAAAACTTTATCGCATCGGATTACCTCGCATTATTACCGGTAGCACAACGTTTTATTTATTTAGAAGACGGTGATATTGCGCAAGTCTTCAATGACAAAGTGATTATCACCGACCACAGCGGCGCGCGTGTAGAACGACCGATCAAAACGCACAACCAGCAACACGATGCAGCAGAGCGCGGCGAATACCGCCATTTCATGCTGAAAGAAATTTTCGAGCAACCACAAGCCATCAACGAAACCCTGCAAGGTAGAATCAGTGACACTCACGTGCTAGAGGCTTGCTTTGGTCATCAAGCACAGCGTCTCTTCGCGCAAATCAAACGCGTGCACATCGTCGCCTGCGGCACCAGCTACCACGCCGGCATCGTAGGGCAATACTGGTTAGAAAAAATAGCGGGCATACCGTGTAGAGTGGAAATCGCCAGTGAGTTTCGTTATCGAGACGTTGTCGTAGAGGAAAACACCTTATTTTTAACCTTATCTCAATCCGGTGAAACCGCAGACACGCTTGCCGCGCTGCGCCAAGCGAAACAACGCGGCTATCTGGCGACATTAGGCATTTGCAATGTCCCCGAAAGCACCTTGGTACGCGAAGCCGATTTGTGTTTCATGACCCATGCCGGTCCGGAGATGGGTGTCGCTTCCACCAAGGCATTTACCACCCAATTGGTGGCACTGTTATTGTTGGCGGCAACACTGGATAAACAACGTCAGCACGAAACGGCGATCGTGCAGCAACTGCGTCACTTGCCGCAAGATTTGCAACACGCCTTAGCCTTACATACCGACATTCAAACCCTAGCGCAACGCTTTGCCCACAAGCAACACGCCTTGTTTCTAGGGCGCGGCATACACTACCCGATTGCACTGGAAGGTGCGCTCAAGCTCAAAGAAATTTCTTACATTCACGCCGAAGCTTACCCGGCCGGTGAATTGAAACACGGTCCCTTGGCACTGGTCGATAAAGAGATGCCAATCATCGTGATTGCACCCAACGATGAACTGCTGGAAAAACTCAAATCCAATTTGCAAGAAGTCCGCGCGCGCGGTGGTGAATTGATCGTGTTTGCGGATCAAGACAGCAAGATAGCGCCTAACAACGGTATCACGGTGATTGAATTACCGCGTGTTCCCGCGCTGATTTCACCCATCGTCTACACGCTACCGTTACAACTGTTGGCGTATCATGTCGCCGTGCTCAAAGGCACCGACGTCGATCAACCGCGTAACTTAGCCAAATCGGTGACGGTGGAATAATATATACTCATTTCACTTCAAAATGCGATTTTTGCATTTTGCAGTGTTCTCTACGCGATGGGGTTTCCACCGGAGAGACTCGCGATTCTCCCCGGTGGTGACCGTGCACACATACTTTGTATAGGTCTAGAAACAGGATATACCGCGCGACTGACCCATCAAAGTTCGCATCTTGAAGTACGAGCGGTATATGTTCAACAGATTAAAATATACACTTAATCTCATTATTTAATGCAGCGAGGTAATATATGAAAACAGCCAATTCCATTAGATCTTGTAGCATACGTGCCGGTTGGATAGCCGCAGGAATATTTAGCCTTGTGTTTTTTATATGCATAATGTGCTCCCATTCTTCAACCGCAGCCATAGGACTATTCTTTTTGCCCATTTACGCACTAGGCATAGGAATAGCAAGTGCGCTATTAACCGCATTATTTTTACGCTTAATCCGACGGCGATAAATCCCACGTGAAAATAGCCATACGGGGTCAGTATCACTCGCTCTCGATATTGCCTGACAAACAATCCTGTATAGGAATCAAGAGTCCCTGATGGTTGACAATAAAATCACTAAGGTTGACAAAATCACAAGAACTTCAACAGTTTTACTGGTAGCATCATGCGGTGTTAAAGTTCCATCAAGATCCCAAACAATCGCAATATTTTTCATCACAGAACTATGAAGTTTTCGCGGTGGACGTTGTGACAAGCCTTCCCGATTTAAGGTCTCTTCTGACCGAGGAAGGAACTTTGACATACGTTGATGTATCAAACTTATAAGTCTCTAGGCTTAGCTTGTTAGCTACCTTTGATGTCTTTTTATCTTAGTTCCTTGCGCTTTTGTATTACGCATAACATCCTCCACTCACACTTTTAAATTTTAGTCGCCCACGGGAGAAAAACTGAGCTCTGTTTGCTTTGATTTAATCACCATTCACACGAAACAATGGCACATCATTTCATGATTAATATCCAATTACAACAGGCCAAGTCAGAACAGTCCGCTGGTCACATAAGCCCATAGTGCCACGCAATAAGCAAACAGTGATCGCGCCAAAGCGGTCATGACTAAAGATGAAGGTTGACAGTTTTGCTAGACGCCAAACCGAACTATGTCCTGAGCATTCAGAAATACTTCATGCAAAAAGCACACTACCCCTGCCACACAATATCCAAATCGCGTACGGCTTTCACGTCATCCAAACGACTGACGCCTTGCTTGTGCGGCGCTTGTTTGATGTAGTCAGGATTAGTCTGCATTTCGTCGCGGATCTTCGCCATGATGGCAATGAACCGATCTAAGGTTTGTTTGCTCTCGGTTTCGGTGGGTTCTATCAGTAAGCACTCTGGAACCAATAACGGAAAATACGTCGTCGGGGCGTGCACGTTTTCATCCAATAAACGTTTGGCCACATCCATCGCGGTGATGCCGTAGGTTTTGGCTTCTTGGCGTAAGGTGATGATAAATTCGTGCGTGGCGCGTCGATCGGGATAGGCTAAGGTAAAACCCAACTCGCGTAATTTCACCATCAGATAATTGGCATTCAATGTCGCCAACTCCGATACTTGGGTCAAGCCTTCCGCACCCAATAGACGTATATACAAATAAGCACGCAATAAAATACCCGCATTGCCCATAAACGCCGATAATCGACCCATGCTGTGCGGACACTCGGTCTGATCCAACCAAACATAGTTGCCATCGCGTTGTCCCACCGTCGGTACGGGCAAGTAATCTAATAAGCGCGGACCTACCGCCACCGGTCCTGCACCCGGTCCACCACCACCGTGCGGCGTGGCAAAGGTTTTGTGTAAATTCAAATGCAACACATCAAATCCCATATCACCGGGACGGACTTTGCCGACAATCGCATTCAAATTGGCGCCGTCGTAATATAACAAGCCTCCCGCGCTATGCACGATCTGGGCTATCTCTGTGATGCGTCGTTCAAATACGCCGAGGGTGGACGGATTCGTTAACATGATGCCCGCGGTCTGCGCACCCACGGCTTGACGCAACGCCTCGAGATCAACGTCGCCGTTGTCTAAGGTTGGAATTTCACGCACGCGGTAACCGCACATCACGGCTGACGCGGGATTCGTGCCGTGCGCCGCATCGGGAATGATGATCTCGGTGCGCGCCTGATCCTTACGCGCAGTATGATACGCACGAATCATCGCCACACCCGCAAACTCACCCTGCGCACCAGCCATGGGTGTCAGCGATACGCCCGCCATGCCCGTGATGTGCTTCAGGTATTCTTGCAACTCATACATACACTGCAAAAAGCCTTGACTGTTTACGTCCGCCGTCAACGGATGGCGTGATAAGAAACGCTCGTGCATCGCCAACTTGTGCACGGCACGCGGGTTATACTTCATGGTGCAAGAACCCAAAGGATAAAACTGGGTGTCAATCGAAAAATTTTTACGCGATAACATCGTGTAGTGACGCACTACATCTAACTCCGATGCTTCAGGCAAGCCTAACGGGGTAGTACGCAACAAGTGGCTAGGGACAGCACTGGGTTCAACGGCTTGCTGCGGTAGCGCGGTGATCGCTTTACGTCCGGGACTAGAGAGTTCGAAAATCAATGTACTCATGCCGTTATGATCTCTTGTAATTTTTGATAGTAATAGTCAATGTCTTCGTCGGTCTTGGTTTCGGTTGCACACACCAATACACAATCGGCCAATTGTGGATAATACGCTTCTAATGCAAGACCACCTTGTATACCCACTTCCGCTAAAGCAGACAACACGGCAGGTACCGGCTTAGGCAAACGTAGCACGGCTTCATGAAACAAGGCGCCGTTAAAGACCAACTCTACACCCGGTATGCGCGTCAGCTGCTGCACCAATTTGCGTGTGTTGCTATGACACACCGCCGCAACAGCATGCAAACCATGCGTACCCAACAGACTCATATAGATCGTTGCTGCCGTTACCAACAAGCCTTGATTGGTACAAATATTTGATGTTGCTTTGGAACGTCGAATATGTTGCTCACGCGCCTGCAAGGTCAGGGTAAAGCCGCTGTTGCCGTGTTGATCGACGGTGCGTCCCACAATGCGCCCTGGCAATTGCCGCACAAACTCGGTGCGTGTGCATAAAAATCCAAAGTAGGGCCCACCCGATGCCAATGGCACACCCAGCGGTTGGCCTTCACCACACACAATATCAACACCACGATTACCCCAAGCGCCTGGTTCTTTCAGCAAGGCCAGACTCAATGGATTAACACACGCAATGACTAAGGCATCCCGTGCATGGGCCCAATCGGTAAGACGATCGACTTCTTCGAGCTGACCAAAGAAATTGGGCTGGGCTATCACCAGACCCGTAAAGTCTATCTCATCCAGCGCCGCTAAATCGCCCAGCGTACCCGTGTGTGGATCAAACGGTAAGTGTACCAGCTCGATGGCTTGGTTGCGCACGATGGTATGTGCCGTACTGTAATAGTGCGGATGCACATTACCTGCAATTAAAACCCGTTGCGATTTGCTACGACGATTAGCACGCACGGCCATGAGAATAGCTTCTGCCAACGCAGAAGCGCCTTCATACAACGAGGCATTCGATACGTCCATGCCAGTTAAGCGCGCCATCATGGTTTGGTATTCATAGATAAGCTGTAAGGTGCCTTGGCTCGCTTCCGCTTGGTACGGCGTATACGCTGTCATATACTCACCGCGACTCGCCACATCCCACACCGCAGCCGGAATATGATGCTCATACGCACCTGCACCGATGAAGCATAAGCCATGGGTGTTCTGCGCGCCGCGCTGCTGTATCAGGCGCGTCAATGCGTATTCAGATAATCCCGCGGGGATTTCAGGCAACCGCTTGATGTGTAATTCTGCCGGAATCTCATCAAATAATGCATCTATCTGTGTGATGCCTATCGCATCCAACATCGCACGGATTTCTGCGGAAGTGTGTGGTGTAAATGACATAAGTTATAACTTACCTTTTATTCTTCTATTTCTGCCAAATACGCATCAGCGTCTAATAATTCATGGACATCGGCCACATCATCGGGCTTGATGCGAAACAACCAACCGTCACCAAAAGGATCCTGATTAATTAACTCCGGGTTTTCCAACAGTGAACGATTCACCGCGGTAATCACACCGGTAATCGGCGCATAGACATCGGCGGCGGCTTTAACCGACTCGATCACGCCAGCATCATCGCCTTGTGCAATCTCAGTGTCTAACTCAGGCAGCTCAACAAACACGATGTCACCCAGTAATTGTTGCGCGTGTTCGGTAACACCCACTGTGATCTCGTTGTCGTCGCCCAAGCTAATCCACTCGTGGGTTTTGGTGTAGTATAAATCCGTTGGTACATGACTCATAAAATTCCTCCTGTTTTTAAACTTATTCTACAATTTGACTTTTACCGTTGCGCACAAAAACGGGTGCTACGATGCGCGCCGGCACGGGTTTATCGCGTATGTTGACCTGACACTGTAAATAATTGCCGGCAGGAATACGAGCTAAGGCTATCGCGCGTTGCAAGCTAGGTGAAAAGCTACCGCTGGTAATCACGCCCTGTTGGCCGTCTTCTAACACAACGACTTGACCGTCACGTAACACACCGCGCTCAGTCAACACTAACCCCACCAATTGGCGGGTTGCCCCGTGTTGCCGCTGCACCGTCAACGCAGGGCGACCAATAAAGTCGCGATCCGTAGGTTCCCATGCCACTGTCCATGTCAGGTTAGATTCCAGTGGTGTGGTGTCCTCATCCATATCATGGCCATACAGATTAAGGCCCGCTTCCAAACGCAAGGTGTCACGCGCGCCCAAACCACACGGTTTGATCTCCGCCGCCAATAAGGCTTGCCACAAGGCCACAACTTGCGTGGCTGGCACTACGATCTCTAAGCCATCCTCGCCCGTGTAACCTGTACGCGCAATGAAACAATCGTCTACCATGCCACTGTGAAACGGTTTTAAGGTAGAGACCAGTTGGGCCTGTGCGGTAGACAAGGCCGTGGCGGCTTTGGCACGCGCCTGCGGACCTTGCACGGCAATAATCGCCAATTCAGGACGTGGCTGTATCACCACATCAAAGGCACCTTGATGTTGCATAAGCCAGGCTAAATCCGTGTGTTGGGTTCCCGCATTGACGATCAGTCTGTACTGTGTTGGCGTGAAGAAATACGCTAATAAGTCGTCGATGACACCACCGTGCGGATTGAGCATGCAAGTATACAGTGCCTTGCCCGGCGTGGTTAAGCGCGCCACATCATTAGCCAGCACATAGCGCAAAAAGCGCTGGGCGTCTTGCCCGCTAATATCAAGCACGGCCATGTGAGACACATCGAACATACCGGCATCTTGACGCACCGCGTGATGCTCTTGCACCTGTGAACCGTAGTGCAATGGCATCTCCCAGCCGGCAAAGTCGACTAACTTGCCGCCCGCTTGTTGATGTGCCGCATAGAGGGGTGTGCGTTTTAACATAGATACCTTCGCTCACTAGAAATCGATTGATGAATCTGACAAATCCCCACCGGGCTAAAACCAAGGCATTACCCTTTGCACAAGGTCAGGTGCTGGATTATAGCGGCTCATTGCGCCGACGTACACACCATTGTGGCTAAAAATCCGGGGCATACGCTCTTGAATAGGTGTACCCGCCATGATTGCCTCTGTAAGCATCAGCCGCACCGAGCAAGACCGTTAATCCATCTTCTTTGTCATTCAGAGCGCAGCGAAGAATCTCGTGCAGGAACGTCATCCCTCGTGCAGACGGTACATTCTCACTAACAACACGTACAAACATCCTGAGATCCCTCACTACGTTCGGGATGGCACCCTTGTGTGTCATTCAGAGCGCAGCGAAGAATCTCGTGCAAGAATAACACCGCTTTTAATTGTGGCGTCACCTTAATACGTAACCTGTGCGTGGGTCATCGTCTGTGGGTCGCAGACAACCCTTGGGTAACAAGTGTAAATACGTTTTTCCCAGAAAATAATTGGCTAATCTTTTTTGTCTACCCTCATCATGCGTTGCGCTGACTTGGCAATAAAATTTCTTACAGCTTCCGGCTAATGCGGCTAGCGATTTTGGATCCAACGCATTAAACACCAGACCCCATGGATCGTCTGGAATGATGTCTAACGCTGCTTGCGTAGTAATGCCACTCCGCCATTTTTCAGCATTCTGTTGCATTTTACCGACATATCTCGCAGCTGCCGCGCTGGCTGTTGCTTCTGCGTTCGCTACACTGCGGTTATCAGCGTGATGTGGGTTGAAGTCACATGTCGAAACATGGGTGGTTGGTACTGCAGAAAGCTGATCGAGCAAGCGCAAACGAGACAAAAGTGGCTCTTCCTGATGCATCTGCGCACGCCGCTCAAGTAATTCAGCATTATTGGTTTCTAGTATAGAAGCAAAGTCTCATCTTACATCTATGGAAAAATCCATAGAAAAATTTACAGGTGGTAATACCGGTACCGGTATCGCCGTTAGTCGCGATTCGATAGGTACATATTCGATAACTACCTCCTCGCGTACGCTCTCACTACCGAAATACAGCCCAAGTTTATGCCGCAACCAACGCATCCATTGTGGCAAACTATTTGTTGTGGCGGAGGAGGTTGCAGAAAGATCTGGTGATAACATCGGATGGCACCTTTAATATGAATTATTATTATGGCGCAAATTGTAGTACATTTTACCTGTTTTTGTCAAGTTTTAGCCTGTGTCAGTACCCAGGCAACCCGCTGGGCGCGATTAATTTTACTATACGACACTCGGTAACCATTCGCCTTTTAACACAGTCACGGCATCGCCGGTGATATGCACACGATCGCCGTGAATGCTAAGATCGAGCGCGCCACCGCGCGCAGAAGCTTGATATGCGCGCAAGTGTGATTTATTTAATTTATTGCCCCAATAGTCGGCCAATTTGCAATGCGCGGATCCCGTCACCGGGTCTTCCAACACCCCCTCCCTGGGCGCAAAAAAACGTGAGATAAAATCATATTCCCCGCTGGCTTTTGCCGTGACAATCACCCCGCGACAATCGATCGCGCTAATTTTTTCAGCATCTACATTGAGTGCGGTGACGGCTGCAGCACTGTACAGTTCTACGATAACATCCTCCAGCGCTTGCACTGCGCCAACAACCTCTACGCCCAGACTTTGTTGAAAATGGTCTTTGTCTAATGAGATCCCGGTCCTGTGCAAAGGAAAATCCAAGGTAATACGCTGCTGCTGTTTGTAAACCCTAAGCTCACCACTCTGTGAATCAAAGAAAATTTCATGCATTTTAACCCGATTTTCTTGATACAAGACATGCGCGGATGCCAGGGTGGCATGGCCACAGAGCTTGACTTCTACTTTAGGGGTAAACCAACGGATGTGATAATAGTTATTCTCGATAGGTTTTACAAAAGCCGTCACTGATAAATTCATTTCGGCCGCTATTTTTTGACATAGCGTACCTTCAGGAAATCCATCGACCATAACCACCGCCGCAGGACCACCGTGGTACGGTGTTGTCGTAAATGCATCGACAATCCAGATCCTCATTCATTTCCTCCTTGACACTATCGCGGCAGGATTACCGTGATACGGTTTTGACGTAAACACGTCAACAATCTGAAACTTTATGTATTCTCCGCTAGCGTTTAGGCGCGCTTAACCTTGCCTTCGCACAATAGACACACTATTCCGTAGACGCCACCGTCTCAGCATCACCCTGCAACGCACTGGCAAACGTATGCCACGCCAAGGTCGCACATTTCACCCGCGCGGGAAATTCACGCACCCCCGCTAACACCGCCAACTTATCCGATAACACCGCTTCGCCTTGACCGGTTAGCATCTGATGTACGCGTTGAAACAAGGCTTCCGCTTGAGCCGGGGTTTTTCCCATTAAACAATCGGTCATCAGCGAGGCCGATGCCGTGGAAATGGCGCAGCCCTTGCCTTGAAAACTAATGTCCGTAATCCGATTATCCGCGATTTTTAAATACACCGTGACTTGATCACCACATAAGGGATTGTGCCCTAGTGCGTGTCGATCAGCGTCGGCCATCAGACGATAATTATGCGGTTGTCTGTTGTGATCTAAGATCACTTCTTGATACAGTTCACGAATATCTAACATGCAAACACCTGTCTAACCCGCAGTAAACCGTCGACCAATGCATCCACCTCTGCACGCGTATTATAGAGACAGAAAGAGGCACGCGCCGTAGCCGGCACATCGAAATGCGTCATCACCGGCATGGCGCAGTGATGGCCGGCACGTAAGGCAATGCCTTCGCTATCTAAAATGGTGCCTATGTCATGCGCATGCACACCGTCTAACACAAAAGAAATAATCGCGGCCTTATCACGTGCCGTACCAATGAGTCGCAAACCCGGTATTTGCAACAATTGCGCGGTAGCATAGGTTAATAGCTCGTGCTCGTAGGCAGCAATAGCGGCTAAATCACACTGGCTCAAATAATCCAAAGCCGCCGCTAAACCAATGGCACCCGCAACATGGGGCGTGCCCGCTTCAAACTTGTAAGGCGGATCTTGATACGTGGTCTTGGCAAAGGATACGTGTCGTATCATATCGCCACCGCCTTGGTAGGGACGCATCCGCTCTTGCAATGCCTGTTTGGCATACAACACCCCTATGCCCATGGGGGCATACGCCTTATGCCCGGAAAACGCGTAAAAATCACAATCTAAAGCCTGCACATCTACCGGCATATGAGGAATCGCCTGCGCACCGTCCAACAACACCGGCACTTGCACGGCGTGTGCCATGCGAATCATCGAAGCCACCGGATTGATAGTGCCTAACGCATTGGATACGTGTGCCAATGCGACTAGCTTGGTGCGTTGGTTTAATAGATCTTGATACGCGGCTAGCTGTAACTCGCCGTCTGCATTCATGGGAATGACGCGCAACACGGCACCGTAGTACTCACACGCCAACTGCCACGGCACAATATTGGCGTGATGCTCTAGTGCAGAAACAATGATTTCATCTCCCGGCGTTAACACCACACCGCCGTAACTGTGCGCCACCAAATTAATCGCTTCAGTCGTACCTTTGACAAACACAATGTCACGTATCGAAGACGCATTAATAAATGTTTTAACCCGCAAACGCGCTGCTTCATACGCTACCGTGGCACGCTCACTTAATGCATGCACGCCACGGTGCACATTGGCATTGTCGTGTTGGTAAAAATGCAATAGCGCATCCAACACTGCTTGCGGCTTTTGTGCGCTGGCCGCCGTGTCTAAATACACCAAGGGTTTGCCATTCACCTCTTGATGCAGGGCAGGGAAGTCGGCTCTGCAGTGTTCCAACACAGAGGGTAACGCAACTGTATTCATGGTAACTCTCCGCCGTGCGCCGTGGGCAAGCTTGCCGCGATACACGTTTGCCATAACTGCACCAGTGCAGGCTCTGTCATCGTGCTTACTATATCGCGCGCAAACGCATACACTAAGATGCTACGTGCCGTCTCGTCGGCGAGTCCGCGCGAACGTAAATAAAACCACGCCTCTTCATCCAGCTGGCCTACGGTCGCACCATGACTACAACGCACATCATCCGCAAAAATTTCTAATTCGGGTTTGGTATCGATTTCAGCGTGCGCGGATAACAACAAATTTTTATTGCTTAACTGCGCGTCGGTACGCTGTGCCTGTGGCTGCACGTGAATCTTGCCACCGAATGCACCGCGCCCCCTATCATCCGCTATGCCACGGTAATTCACTTTGCTCGTCGTAGACGGCGCCGCATGTTCAATTAACACCTGTGTAGCTAACTGCTGGCGTGCACGCGCGTGATATAAGCCGTGTAATGTGATGTACGCCTCCGGCTCCGCCAGCTGCACGGCCATGGTATGATGCGCCAAGCTAGCACCCAGATTAGCACTGTAGGCAAACACCTGACTGGTTTTAGCCTGCCGCAACTCGGTTGTCGCCACGTGCCAAGCCTGCATGCTTTCTTGTTGCAAACGGTAATAATGTAACTGCGCATCTGCCGCAACCCGCAGCTGCGTCACACTATTGGTGAAATAACTATTCTCTGCTAAACCAACGTAATGTTCGCACAGTCGCAATTGCGCGCGCGGCGCTAACTGCACTAACACGCGTGGACATGTCACCCAGGCATCGCGTGCACCACTGGCCACAAATAATAACTGCACCGGCTTATCCACCACCGTCTCCGCAGCCACTGACACTAACACGCCACCGTTAATGAGTGCCGCGTTTAACGCAGCGAAACCATGTGCATGCTGCGCCTCTGTGCTGAAAAAAGGTGAAAACGCAGATTCAGCCAATGCGATATCACTGATACTGTGCCACGTCACCCCCGCGGGTAATGACGCCACATCCGATAACTGCGCTGCAAAATGACCGTCAACAAATACAAAGCGATGGCTCTCGGCTAACACGTAGGGTGCTAACTGCGCGGCCGTTATGCCAACACCTGGCGTCATGGCTAAAGGCAATGACTGCGCAAGCAAGGCTTCACACTGGGTATATTTCCACTGTTCATGCTGCTGCGTAGGAAAACCTTGTTGCTCAAAAGAAGTCAAGGCATGCTGCCTAAACTGCTGCAACCAGCCCAGCGTCGCACCCGGCAAAGTCGTCTGCGCTTGTGCAAATGCGTGTAAGTAATGCGCGGTTGCCTGCTGCATGATCTAAGCCTCATCCGTCACGTTGTCGGTTAACCATCCGTAACCTTTACTTTCCAGTTCATGTGCCAATTGCGCATCACCCGAACGCACAATGCGGCCTTGTGCTAACACGTGTACGTAGTCGGGAACGATGTAATCCAACAAGCGCTGATAATGCGTAATCAGCAAGAAGCTATGCTGCTTATCACGTAATACATTAATCCCTTCCGCCACTACGCGTAATGCATCGATGTCTAAGCCCGAATCGGTTTCATCTAAGATGGCCAAGGTGGGATCTAACAGTAACATTTGCAGAATCTCATTCCGTTTTTTTTCACCGCCGGAAAAACCATCATTCACGGCACGGTACACTAAATCCTGATCCATCGCGACAATGGCCATTTTTTCTTTGAGTAAAGCCATAAAATCCATGGCGTCTAACTCCGGCTCACCGCGCGCTTTGCGTTGTGCATTGAAAGCGGCTTTGAGCAAATAGATATTGGTCACACCCGGAATAGTCACTGGATACTGAAACGCGAGAAAAATACCTGCCCAACTGCGCTCCTCGGGCGACAAAGCCAATAAATCACGGCCTTGGTACAGCACAGAACCACGCGTGACCTGGTAACCGTCGCGTCCCGCCAACACATGCGACAAAGTGCTTTTACCCGATCCATTCGGCCCCATAATAGCGTGTACTTCGCCAGGCTTTATCACCAGCGAAATGCCCTTTAAAATCGGAGTGTCTGCTACACTGACGTGTAGATCGTTAATAGTTAACATGCCTACCTCTTGTTGTTATCCCACGCTACCTTCTAAACTAATACCCAACAGCTTCTGCGCTTCTACCGCAAACTCCATCGGCAATTCACGCAACACTTGTTTGCAAAACCCATTCACAATCAGCGATACCGCATCTTCTAAAGTCATGCCGCGTTGCCTGCAATAAAACAGCTGATCTTCGCTGATTTTAGCCGTAGTCGCCTCATGCTCTACTTGCGCCGTTGGGTTTTTAACTTCGATGTAAGGGAAGGTGTGCGCCCCACAGGTATCACTCAGTAACAACGAGTCACATTGCGTGTAATTGCGTGCGCCCTCAGCAGACTTGGCCATGCGTACCAAACCACGATACGTATTCTGCGCCTGGCCAGCGGAAATGCCTTTGGCAATGATCGTGCTACGGGTGTTTTTACCCATATGAATCATCTTGGTACCGGTATCGGCTTGTTGGTGATGATTGGTCAGCGCCACCGAATAAAACTCACCCACGGAATTATCACCGCGTAAAATAACACTGGGATACTTCCAGGTGATAGCCGATCCGGTTTCGATCTGCGTCCACGCTATTTTGGCGTTGTCACCGCGGCATTCACCTCGTTTGGTGACAAAGTTATAAATACCGCCACGCCCTTGTGCATCACCCGGATACCAATTTTGTACGGTAGAATATTTAATTTCTGCACCGGTCTTCGCAATCAACTCTACCACCGCGGCATGCAATTGATTTTCATCGCGCATAGGTGCAGTACACCCTTCCAAATAACTGACATAACTGCCTGGCTCCGCGATAATTAAGGTTCGTTCAAATTGCCCGGTCTTTGCCGCATTGATACGGAAATAAGTCGATAACTCCATGGGGCAGCGTACCCCACG
This sequence comes from uncultured Gammaproteobacteria bacterium, assembly GCA_964646995.1. Lineage (GTDB taxonomy): Bacteria > Pseudomonadota > Gammaproteobacteria > CAZYIF01 > CAZYIF01 > CAZYIF01. The sequence goes on along the minus strand of CAZYIF010000009.1, from coordinate 16,754 downwards.
CGGGATATAACAAAATGAACCGTCACTGAAAACCGCTGCATTCAGCGCCGCAAAAAAATTATCCCGGTAAGAAACGACACTACCCAAATGCTCCTCAATGAGGGCAGGGTGGCTGTGCAACGCCTCGGAAAACGCACAAAAAATCACGCCGTGCTCTGCGAGCTTTTCTTTGAATGTGGTGGCCACAGATACGCTATCAAACACCGCATCAACCGCCACATTAGCCGACCCGACCACACCAGCCAAATACGCTTGCTCACGCAAAGGAATGCCTAATTTTTCATACGTGCGTAGCAACTCGGGATCTACTTCATCCAAACTTTTAGGCGCATTGTTATTCTGCTTGGGCGCGGAATAATAAATCATGTCTTGGTAATCGATCGCTTGCATGCGCAAGTTAGCCCAGGTCGGCTCGGTCATGCGTAACCAATGTGCGTACGCGCGCAAGCGCCATTGCAACATGAAATCAGGCTCTGCTTTTTTGTGCGAAATTAACCGAATAATGTCTTCATTCAATCCCGCAGGAATAGTATCTGACTCAATATCAGTAACAAACCCATGCTGATAATCCTGGGTCATTAATTGGGTTAAATGTTCCGCTTGCGTTGTCATGATACTCTCTCCACGCGATTGCTCGGATGATGGCGCAAACGCTGCACTAAGGCTTGCTGCATGTTATCCGTCGCAATAGGCTGCTCCAGTAAATCCATCAGTGTGACTTGCTGCAACGCCGCCACAATCGCCCTATTGATCGAGCGCCAATTGCTACGCATCCTACAGGATTCCTCTAAACTGCAGGTTCCTGTCCCGTGGCTACACGTCGTTAATGCAAACACACCCTCGATCGCCACAATGATATGCATAAGCGATATTTGCGCTGCAGGCACAGCAAGCGCGTAGCCGCCTTGTGCACCACGCCGTGATTGTAATAACCCGGCATGCACCAAACACTTGAGTAACTTACTCACCGTAGGTAATGTCAAACCGGTCTCTGCCACCAATGCCTTCGCATTGTGCAGCGCAACCGTATCACGTGCTAAATGGGCCATCAACAACGTGGCATAATCCGCTAATTTACTCAGGCTTAACATAGGGATCCCCAAACCTCATTTAAAGGAAAAAACCTCATCTGCTTGCGGGTGAGGCAAAGCGATGGGGAGTCCCGAGGGGAGCCTATGCAATAGCTACGCTCGGGTCGCCTGCGCGAATTTACTTCGCGCAGGCGAAATCGATTAAGGAAACAACTCGGTCGCAAGCGACCGAGCTGTTGAAATCGGACCATTTTAGTCCTAAATCATAAAACACGCAAAATTTTCTTGTGGCACTCTATCCGTTACGCTAGGCTGGCGGCCAACTGCTTGAGATCGACACGCAGATAACGCGAATCTCAGCCTAAGCGCCGTGAAAAAGAGGTCATAGATGAAATTAATTAACATCACACTTTTGCTCGCTTGTGCGATCATCACTGCACACGCTAAACCGCTAGAAAGACTCTTTTACCTCACACCAGATGCCGCACACCAACAATTTAGCCCAAGCCAATTACAACGCATTCATCAGCACGCGAATGCCATTGATGTCTTGGCGCCGCAAGTATATCAGCTCGCCGCAGACGGCACGATCTCAGGCCATGTCGATCCGCAGCTACTGTCCCTCGGCAAGCAACACCACCTACCCATCATGCCACTCGTGGTAAATCCCAATTTCAACCAAGAAAAATTTCATCAATTTTTACACAATCATTCTGCCCAAGCAAAGGCGTTAGCCAACCTGTTAACCTTATGCCAGCAACAACACCTGCATGGTTTACAATTTGATTTTGAAAATATTCTCGCAGCGGATAAAGCCCTGTTTACTGCATTTTTTCAAGCGGCAGCGCAACGTCTACATGCCCACGGCTTTCGTATCAGTATCGCGGTGGTCCCACGCACAGTGGATAATCCGCGCACCGATTACCAACGTTGGGTCGCCGGCAATTGGTCTGGCGCCTATGACTATAAAGCGCTGGCTAAACACGCCGACTTCATCAGCGTCATGAGCTACGACCAACACACCAGTTTAACCACACCAGGCCCTATCGCTGCATTAGATTGGGTAGACAACAGTATACAAGGCTTATTGAAATTAGTTCCCGCACACAAGCTGTCACTCGGCATCCCCACTTATTCAGGCCACTGGACCACCGGTAAACTGGATCCAGGTCACGTCGCCGAAAAATTTATCTACCGCTCCAAGGAGCGCCAAATCAGCTATGCAAAGGCGCTGGATTTACTCGCGGAGTTCAAGCCCGACGTGACGTGGCATAAACAATGGCAATCGTCTTACGCGCTGTACAGCAACCAGGGCCAGAATGAATTTTTGTTTATCGAAGACAGTCGTTCGTTCCAGGCAAAGCTGGCATTAGCTAAGCGACACCAACTACGCGGCATATCCGTATGGAAATTGGGCTTAGAAGACCCGCGCAGCTGGCGCGATCAAAACCTAAGACCAGGCCTATTTGCCGCATAACATACCGTTAGCATCTGTTGCGATAGATGCGCTGGCTTGCGGGTTAAGTGCCTTCTTTGCCAACCTGGGTGAATGCATATCTTTGCTTAAACCTGTCGACACGACCACCTGCATCCATCACCTTCTGCTTACCGGTGTAGAACGGATGGCACTTGGAGCAAACTTCCAAATGCAATGGTTTATTTAAAGTAGAGCGCGTCACAAATTGGTGACCACAACTGCACGTCACATCGATTGCAACGTAAGTAGGATGGATGTCTTTCTTCATAGTTAACCTCTTTGGCGCGCAATGCCCGTACCTGCGAGCGCCCATAAAATGGTAGAAGAGGCGCATCATATAGGAACACCCACCACAGATCAAGCCGGCTCGTCTAATCTATAACCAGAAACCACCGGAGCATGATCGGATGGGCGTTCCCATCCTCTAGGTTGTTTGTCAATGAAGCACTGGGTACACAAACGGCTGAGCGAGCTATTGGCCAGAATCAAATCGATACGCAAACCGTGGTTACGCTGAAATCCCGCCAAACGATAGTCCCACCAACTGTAACTCCCTTCCTCTTGCGTAAATTGACGAAAGCAATCCGAAAAACCCGCATTCAACACCGCTTGTAGTGCCGCACGTTCCGGCTCACTCACCAACACCTGGCCTTGCCATGCACGCGGATCATGCACGTCAGCGTCTGCAGGGGCAATATTAAAGTCGCCTACCACTAACACCCGTGGATAATCTTGCAATGCCTGTTGTAAATAACCCAATAAATGCTGCAACCATTGCAATTTATACTGATATTTATCGGAATCCACTTGATTACCGTTGGGCACGTACAGATTGATGATGCGTACCCCGGCGATGGTTGCCGCCAAAAAACGACGTTGCGGATCGGCCCAATTCGGCATATCGGTCGCGCATGCTTGCGGCACAGACTTACTTAACAAGGCAACCCCGTTGTACGTTTTCTGCCCGGCATAAACCACGTGATAACCGGCTTCCTGCACGGCCGCCAGCGGGAAATCCTTATCTTCTACTTTGGTTTCCTGTAACGCCAACACGTCGGGCTGCGTATCGGCAAGCCATTGCAACACCTGCGGCAAGCGAACCCGCAGTGAATTTACATTCCAAGTAGCTACTTTAAACAACATATCCGTTTAACTCCCATTACTTCTGCTTCAACACGCAACAGTCTACAAAAATGTGTGGCTTAAGTCACAGTTAAGGTACAATCGCCCCACTGATAGCTGTTTTCAAGGAGAATGCACCGTGACGAATACCCCTGTAATGAATGTACGCCGCACCCTGACTGTCAATGGCAAACCTTATACGTATTTTAGTATTCCCGCACTCAATGAGAACGGAGTAGGTGATTTCGCACGCTTACCGTTTTCGCTGAAAGTCCTACTCGAAAATCTGTTACGCCATCAGGCTGACAGCACACACATTGCCGCGCTGAGTACATGGTTGCAGACGCGCACCTCGCTGCAAGAAATTGCGTATCGCCCGGTGCGCGTGCTCATGCAAGATTTCAGTGGGGTACCCGCGGTCGTTGATCTCGCCGCCATGCGTGATGCCGTTGCCGCCCGCGGTGGCGACGCCAAGCAAATTAATCCGCAGATTTGTGTGGATTTAGTGATCGATCACTCCGTGCAAGTGGATTACTTCGGGCACGGCAACTCCTTTGCTCAAAACGTAGAATTAGAAATGCAACGCAACCAAGAACGCTACGAATTTTTGCATTGGGGACAACACGCCTTTAAAAATTTCCGCGTGGTCCCTCCAGGCACCGGGATCTGCCATCAAATCAATTTGGAATATCTAGCCCAAGTCATTTGGCAACACGAAGAAGACGGCACCACCTTCGCTTATCCCGATACCGTAGTCGGCACCGACAGTCACACCACCATGGTCAATAGTCTAGGCGTGCTGGGCTGGGGCGTAGGCGGCATAGAAGCAGAAGCGGCGATGTTAGGGCAGCCGGTTTCCATGCTCATTCCTGAGGTGATTGGGGTTAAATTAACGGGCACTTTACGCGAAGGCATCACCGCCACCGATCTCGTGCTCACCATCACTCAAATGCTGCGTAAGCGCGGCGTAGTCGATAAATTTGTAGAATTTTACGGACCAGGCCTCGCCCAATTACCACTGGCTGATCGTGCAACCATCGCCAACATGGCGCCCGAGTACGGCGCTACTTGCGGCTTTTTCCCCGTCGACGAAAAAACCATAGATTACCTGTCGCTCTCTGGACGTGATGCCGCAACGATTGCATTGGTGGAGGCATACAGCAAAGCCCAAGGCTTATGGAACGATCCGCATGCAGAACCCTTGTTTACCGACAGTTTGACTTTAGATCTCAGCCATGTGGAAGCCAGCGTTGCCGGACCCAAACGCCCACAAGATCGCGTCACCTTAACCAACATCCCGGCAGCATTCACCGGCGTGTTGCAAGAAACCGGCAAAACCGAGCAGGCGACTACCGGCTTCCCTTGTGCAGATTTTCTGTTGCACCACGGTGATGTTGTCATCGCAGCCATCACTAGCTGCACCAATACCTCTAATCCCAGTGTCTTGATGGCTGCCGGCTTATTAGCGAAAAAAGCCGTGGCCAAGGGCTTGCGCAGCAAACCCTGGGTCAAAACCTCATTAGCACCGGGCTCTAAGGTGGTGACGGAATACTTGCAGAAAGCAGGATTACAAACCTACCTGGATCAACTGGGGTTTAATTTAGTCGGTTACGGTTGCACAACCTGCATAGGCAACTCAGGTCCACTGCCCGATGCCGTCAGCAAAGCCATCACGGATCACCAACTAGAGGTCTGTGGTGTACTCTCCGGTAACCGTAATTTCGAAGGCCGCATCCACGCACAGGTCAAAGCCAATTGGTTGGCTTCACCCCCGTTAGTCGTCGCATTTGCGCTCGCGGGCAACACGCGGATCGATTTAACCCGCGACCCGATCGGACACGATTCCAGTGGGCAGCCAGTGTACTTAAAAGATATTTGGCCCAGCAATGCAGAAGTGGCCCAAGCGGTGAGTTTGGTGGACAATGCCTTATTCCGCAAACAATACGCCAACGTATTTGCTGGCGATGCCCATTGGCAAGCATTACGTACAGCGGCCAGCGAAACATATCCCTGGCAAACGGATTCTACCTATATCGCTAAGCCGCCGTATTTTGCTGACCTCAGCCCACAGCCCAAGGCTAGCCAAGACATTCATGGTGCTTACATTCTCGCACTGCTCGGCGATAGCATCACTACCGATCACATTTCACCCGCCGGCAGCATCAAAACCAGCAGTCCTGCCGGGCAATACCTCACAAGCAAAGGCGTTGCGGTTGCCGACTTCAATTCTTATGGCTCGCGCCGCGGCAACCATGAAATCATGATGCGCGCCACATTCGCCAATACGCGCATTCGCAATGAAATGGCGCCGGGCACAGAAGGCGGTGTTACGACACATATTCCCAGCGGTCAAGTCATGTCGATTTACGACGCGGCCATGCAATACCAAGCGCAACAACAACCCCTAGTCGTTATCGCGGGTAAAGAGTACGGTACCGGTTCATCGCGTGACTGGGCGGCAAAGGGCGCGCAGTTGCTAGGTGTGAACGCGGTTATCGCCGAAAGTTATGAACGCATACACCGCTCCAACTTAATCGGCATGGGCGTATTGCCGTTGCAATTTGTCGATGGTGCAACGCGCAAAACCTTAAGTCTAGATGGTAGCGAACGCATTGATATCACCGGTTTAGCCGCTGGTATCCGCGTCAACATGCAGCTGCAAGCAACCCTCACGCGCCGCAGCGGCGAGACGCTGACGCTTCCCTTGCTGTGCCGCATTCAAACGGATGATGAATTAAATTATTACCGACACGGCGGCATCTTGTGTTATGTTTTGCGTAACCTACTACAGCCCAACCACCTCGCATAACAAGACTTCGGGCACCACCGCGGTTTTTTTTGTCGCGGTGGTGTTAGCGCTTAGCGGCTTCCTGGAGAATGGGCATGAAATCGCATGCATATTAAAACCTCGTCCCTCTATTTAACCGGAGATGACAAACGCAATTTAATGTAACACTTCAACGCCAATAAACAACGGTGTAAAATCACCGAAGACTACGTGTTTACCTCGCCATTCACCGAAAACCATCACGTACTCGTGACCGATAGCGTTAAGCAGAAAATCCTTGCGCTAAAATTCAAATTCATGAATGTGTCACCCAAGGGAAAATTCAAACACGAAGTGCAACACACCTGTTTTTGAGTGATTGTCTCAAGACTTCAAATGGAGTGTTATAACCTAGACATTTTCGTGAACGATTATTAATTTTATCTCCTACGTATTGCAATTGACCCTTGCTAATCCTATCAAATTGAATCCTTTTGGGAATTACTGCCTGACCAGTCCATGTGTATTTTCATTAAGACCACGCTCCGATGAATGGTAAGGTTTAGCAAAATATACGTCAGCGTTGAGTATTGCTGACAGCATTTCGTGTTGACAAAATTCCTTGCCATTGTCTAGCGTAATCGTACTGACTAACGATACAATGCGTCCCATACCTCGATGAATGCTGCCGATGACGGCTGCTGTCGTTTTATTCTTAGCGGGATAATTCTAATGCAAAATGCGACATCCCTTAACCTATCGCCACAACGCATCCAACTTATTATTTGGACGCTACTTGGTTTGATGCCTATTGTAGGCATGGCCGTTGATTTGATTAGTCCCTCACTACCGGCGATTGCTAACGAATTACATATTGCAAACTCGTCTGCCAAGAATATGATCTCTTTGTATCTGTTGGGTTACGCCTTAGGTAATTTTTTTACTGGCTTTCTCACCGATGCGTTAGGACGACAAAAGTTAATGCGGCTAAATTTATTGGGATTTATCGTGATCAGCTTAATCCCGATCTTTTTACCGCATATCGATTTTTTATTATTAACCCGTCTGTTGCAAGGCGTAACCCTTGGCGCAGTGGCCGTACTAGCCAGAGCCATATTTTCTGATATTCTACCGCCAGAAAAATTAATTCGCTTTGGCGTACTGATTGGAACCATGTGGGGCTTGGGACCAGTCATTGGGCCTATCCTAGGCGGTTACTTGCAATTTTATTTTGGTTGGCAAGCAGGCTTTTATTTTTTTGCCCTAATCACATTCATAGGTCTTACTGCCACATTCTTCATCGTGCCTGAAACGCATTTCAATAGACATCCTTTGCAATTACAAACCATCCAAAAGAATTTGAGTGAAGTTCTCAAAAACCGCTTATTCCTGGCCATGGTCATTTTAATGGGACTGGTTTATTCATTGCTTATCATTTTTAACATCATGGGACCGTTTTTAATCCAATCAACACTTCATTATTCCGCGGTTTTTTTTGGTCACTTGGCGTTATATTTTGGTTTGGTATTTTTATTTGCTACGTTTGTCTGTCGATATTTTCTAAAAAAATATCCCGTAGAAAAATTATTTTTTGCCACCATCAATCTTGCCTTACTCATCACACTAGCACTGTTTGGTATTAGCTTTTTGTTAACAGACAGTATCGTTTTAACTGCTATTGCGAGTGGCTTAATGTTTTTTATCTGCGGCTTTCTCTTTCCCATGTCTATGGGAAAAGGGATGTCGCTGTTTCGCCATATTGCCGGCACCGCCTCAGCCACCATGTATTTGATTAATATGCTAATCACCAGTGTATGCGGCTTGCTAGTAAGCTTCATTAACGTACAAAGTGTTGTTTCTCTTATTTGGATGTATTTATTACTACTGCTAGGCTGCGCGCTAGTCTATTGGGGCATGATTCGTCAGGCGACATAAGAATTGTATGCCGACCGTTGCTAATTAAACCCCCGTTTCACGTTTTCATGCGACGCTCGCGCGGCATATCCTGTTTTGATAACCGCACAAGGTAAGTTTGTGGTCACCAAAGGGGAGAGTCGCGAGTCTCCCCTTTGAAAACCCCCAGCGCGTAGATAAAACAGCTGTTTTTAGCTTGCAAATAAACAGCATCCTCAAATTTTCTGAATAGTTACGATTTTTCAAAACTAAATACCCTATTACCATTTTATTTTCGAACGGTTCTCTCGAATTCCCACCATCGCCTGTGTTTATCTTTAGAAGCAACAGAAACAACTGGCCATTCAAAATCTATCTTTAGATTATCCGCGTATTTTTTTAAATCTGGCATTAAGTCCCCTGCGTCAATGTCGGCAAAGTTAACTGTTTCTATTTTTCGTAATTTTTTTCTAACCTTATTTTTACACGTGTCTCTTAGCTTTTCTCCGTGTCCTACTAGCTTCTCGTAGAGAATGCGACTACAAGAAATGCAATCGTCTATGTCAGCATAAATATGCTCAATAAAGCTAGGGTAAGTACGATCAGTAGTTCCGTGCTCATTCTCTAGTCCAAGGTACCATTCCAGTTGTTCTTTATCTGATAGTGGTAATCTTTCTTTGAAGGATGCAATCGATGCATTTATCTGCTCTATGCAATGATTAAGACTGTGTATTCTATTATTCAACGTGACAAACAATCTCAGTACTTGATTGCCGGGGGTGATTTTTTCAAATAGTTGCTCTCGTAATACCTCTATAGGCAGAAAAAAACGTGGCATTATCTCAATGTCTAGCTGTAACGAGTGTCTTTCAGTAGATTGAGCATACTGCAAATTTTCGTATGCCTTCTTAGCTGCATCAAATTTTATTTTTCTACCCTGGAACTGTTGCTTAGACGACAGATAAAAATTGCAAATCTCATAGGTAACTATAATGGCAGCGTTTATATTGCGTATTTCTTTCGTTAAAGTCTCTCTGTCTTTGATTTTTCCAATAATCGCTTGGGCGCCCCAAGCACCAGAATAGGCACCGGCCAAAGCAGTAATAAATGAAATTATGCCTGTCTCAATCAGCGAATTCATTTGTCCTAACTCCATGTATCCTCCCAGCCTATTTTAGGCTAATCGTTCAATGAGACGTATTTTCCTGTCTATTTGCAATGTTCTATAATGTGTTGCGCCAATGGAAATTCTGTAAGACTTGTGTTTTAAATTCAATCCACAAGAAAGTTAGTAATCAAGTGAATGATCATGTTTTTCTGGTTTGGATCGCTTTCCGCTACTAGCAAAGCCAATGCAACTAATCCGTTTTCATTTAATTTAACCGGTATATTTTGCGACGTCAGATAAAGTAAAAACATAAAACTGCCAATCCGTTTGTTGCCATCAGTGAATGGGTGATCCTTAATGACAAAATACAACAAGTGCGCAGCTTTTTCTTCAGCAGTTTTATATAAGGGAACACCATCAAAGGTTTGTTCAATGTTATTTAAAATGCTATCCAACCCGCTATCACGTTCATAGCCAAACAAATGCGTCGTCTCGTTGTGTACACTCAAATTTATTTTCAATGCTTCAATGGCTGACAGTGCAGTCTGGTAGTTAAGTGTTGGCGTTGCTAGTTTGCCTTGGATGGGTAATGCCAACTGCCCTTCATCGTAAGCAAGCAGCAAATGCCATGTCTTGGTATAAGTCAATATCAGTTGAATAACCTCTTGACCCAGATCCGTCACTAAGTCATGCCGCACCAGTGTCTTTTGTAGTAACTCAACGGTCTGCTGTAGTTCCCGCGTGCCCCGTTCGGACAGGCGTTTGTCATAAGTTGTGTAGCCACGGATTAAGTGCTCTTTCAATATCTGGCTGGCCCATTTTCTAAACTGTACGCCTTCTTTGGAGTTTACTCGGTAACCGACAGATATGATGGCATCAAGATTATAGTACTCAACTTCACGCTTGACCTCTCTGCCGCCTTCTTTTTGAACTGTTGCAAATTTTGCAACAGTTGCATCTCTATCTAATTCATTGATTTTAAATATATTATTTAGATGGCGCGAAATGACGGACTTATCCCGCCCAAACAACTGTACCATTTGACCTATAGACAGCCAAACCGTTTCACCAACAAGATTTACATCCAACTGGATACGGCCGCTTTGGGCCGTGTAAAGCGCAATTTCAGTCACACGCATTATCCCACGCTATGCATCCGCGTCTTGTTTAGCGTAAGCCTGGGTATAACCACATTCGGGTTGCGGACAGGCTAACTCGGTGCCTTTGCGCTTGCTGGCTTTGATCGTGAGCATGGGCCAATGACACTGCGGGCAGGGTTCGTCTATGGGTTCATTCCACACGGCGTAGGTGCAATCGGGATAACGCGAACACGAGAAAAATACTTTGCCGCGGCGTGAACGCCGTTGCAACATGCTGCCTTGTTTGCACTGACAACAGGTGACGCCCGTGTCCTTGGCTTGTTCCAAGGTTTCGACATGCTTGCACTTGGGATAACCGCTGCAACCGATAAATTTACCGTAGCGACTCTGTTTGACGTGCAGTGGCGAATCACACTTGGGGCAGGTTTTATCGGGGATCACTTCTACGGCAGAGGTACTTTCTTCTTTGCCATCCAAACTGCTGGTGTAATCACAGTCTGGATACGCCGTGCAACCGATAAAACTACCGCGTTTGCCTAAGCGTACCGATAAGGGCTTAGCACACTTGGGGCAGGCTTGATCCAACTGTTGCTGGGTCACGTCTTTACGCTGCACATGCTCTTGCGTATGTACCACCAACTCTTTGAACGGTTGCCAAAAGGCTTGCATCAAGGGCACCCAGGCTTTTTCGCCACGTGACACATCGTCTAATTGATCTTCTAGCGTAGCGGTAAACGCATAGTCTACGTATTGGGTAAAATAAGTCGTCAAAAAGCGATTCACCACACGGCCCACATCGGTGGGCTGGAAGCGGCGTTTTTCCAAGACGACATAGCCACGCGATTGTAAGGTAGAAATAATCGATGCATAGGTTGAAGGCCGGCCTATGCCGTGTTCTTCTAACGCCTTCACTAAACTGGCTTCGCTAAACCGCGGCGGTGGTTCCGTGAAATGTTGTGTGTTAATCACGTCTTGTAACAACACGTCGTCGCCTTGTTGCAGTGGCGGTAATAATTTTTCATCTTCATCGACGGCTAGACTACCCGGCACATCGTCCGTACCTTCTTGATACACACTTAAAAAACCCGGATCGGTGATCGTAGAACCGTTAGCACGGAATAGATTGCCCGCTCCCGCACTCAAATCTACGCTGACAGTATCGAGTGTGGCATGGATCATTTGACACGCTATCGTGCGCTTCCAGATCAATTGATACAACTTGTGTTGTTCTTCATTGAGCTCACGTTTCAACACTTCGGGCGTCTGCTCCGGTTCGGTCGGGCGAATGGCTTCATGGGCTTCTTGTGCGTTTTTCGTTTTGGTCTTAAACAGCCGTGCTTGCTCGGGTACGTTGGCTTGCCCATAGCGCTGTTGGATCAACGCACGTATGGCCTCTAGTGCTTCTTGCGCTAAATTAACGGAATCGGTACGCATATAACTGATATGCCCCGCTTCATACAGTTGCTGTGCGACGCGCATGGTACGCTGCGTGGTAAAGCCTAATTTACGTGCCGCCTCTTGTTGTAAGGTAGACGTAATAAACGGCGGGGCAGGGTAGCGTTTACGCTGTTTCTTTTCGACTTTTTCTACGTGTAATTTGCCATTAGCCTGAAGCAGTAATTGCTGCTTCACACTGTCTGCAGCAGCAGCCTCGGTGATACTGAATTGCGTGATCTTTTCGTGTTGATACAACGTCAATTTAGCGTTAAACGCCTGTTGTTTACTGGCGACTGCGCTGGCTTCTATTGTCCAGTATTCTTGGCGGTTGAATTTTTCTATTTCTTCTTCGCGCTCAACGATCATGCGCAATGCTGGACTTTGCACACGGCCCGCGGATAAACCACCCCGAATTTTTTTCCACAACAAGGGCGACAAGGTGAAGCCCACTAAGTAATCCAACGCACGACGACTTTGTTGTGCATTGACGAGATCCATAGAAATTTCGCGCGGGTGTTCTACCGCGTGTTTCACGGCGTGTTTGGTAATTTCGTAAAATGCCACGCGTTGTACCGGCTGATCGGTTAACACCTTGCGCTGCTTGAGCACCTCGACAATATGCCATGCAATGGCTTCGCCCTCGCGATCAGGGTCAGTCGCCAAAAACAAGTGATCGGCTTTTTGCATCGCCTTAGCGATGTTGTCCAAGTGTTTGCTGTTTTTCTCCACGACTTCATAATGCATAGCAAATTGCTTATCGGGATCAACAGCGCCTTCTTTGGGACGCAAGTCACGCACGTGACCATAGGACGCCAGCACTTGAAAGTGCTTACCCAAGTATTCCGCCAATTTCTTAGCTTTCGCTGGTGATTCTACTACAACAAGATTTTTGCTCATTCGTCCTATTCTCTAGAGGTCATACCCGTGCTGATTACCTAGCCCTCAATGCAGCGTTGGCAAATCCTCAGCATACAATAAATCCTCAATCCACGTGACAGCCAGCTCTTGCTCTCCCTGATTCAGCAAGACCAGCAATACGATGCGCTTAAACTGGTTGATATTCAGCGTTCTCGTTGGCAGAGCCAAGACACATTGAATAATCAATTCACGGGTAAAGGCATCGATCAACGACAATTGCTCTAAGCGCAATAGAAAACAACGGCACGCCACGTTTAAGTGCGCACACTCCGTCTCGGTAAAAATACGCACAGCCCGGCCGCTTGATTTTTGCACTATTTGTGGCAATGGTCGCGCCGCCAGTTCAACCAACCAATCAAACGCTTTATCAATCTCTTCCGGAGTAAAACCCACATTTTTCAGATCGTTAACCGAAATTTCCTGCACAACATGCACAGGCTCGCCTATGTAGTTCTCATATAAATAAATCAACACATCTACCATGTCATCTTTCATCTGACTTTCTCTCTCACCGCTAGCGACGACAAACGAGGCGCTACTTGGCTGTCAGGATTTATTGCGGTAACTATTCAGCAAAATGCGGAATAGTTACCCTTAATTCGACGCCTAGCCCGGTAAAACTGGGCTTAACGGCGCTCAAGGGAAGAATCGCGATTCTCCCCTTGAGAATCCCCATCGCGTAAAGAAAACAGCACATTTTCAAGCAAAATTACACTATTTTAATGTTGCTGAATAATTACTTATTGCGTATATAACCACCCGGAACAGCGGCGATATACCCCGCCATCACTAAGTACGGCAGCATGGAGCAAACCGCCTGTGCAGTCAACCCACTGCGCAGAATGATTTTATCCACGGACGTCAGTTCAAAACCAATGTATTGGATCAGCTTTTCTTGCAAAGACGACAACATACCGCGAGCTTGGCCCATGTCTTCGTCCGCTGCAACGCAATCCAGCCAAGGCAATACGGGCTGTAACGCCGCGATGATGTCATCACTGCTCTCTACCAAGGTGGCACCGTCTTTGAGTAACGCGTGGCACCCCCTACTCAATGGATTATGGATAGAACCCGGAATAGCAAATACTTCGCGTCCTTGTTCCAGCGCATAACGCGCACTGATTAAAGAGCCACTCGCCACACTGGCTTCCACCACCAATACCCCGTGACAAAGCCCCGTCATGATGCGGTTACGCCGAGGGAAATGCCACGCCTGCGGCGGCGCGTGCAATGGAAATTCCGACACTAACGCGCCCTGCTGACAAATCGCATCCGCTAACGCTTGATGCTGCTTGGGATAAATGTGGTGTAAGCCGGCGCCCAGCACCGCAACCGTCTGGCCCTGACCCGCCAACGCACCCTGGTGACTGGCCGCATCAATGCCTAGTGCAAGACCGCTAGTGATCAGTAAGCCTGTTTTTACTAGCTGCTGCGCAATGTGAAACGCATTCTCTTTGCCACCGATGCTGGCTTGACGACTACCCACCATCGCCAATTGCGGCTTATTTAATGTGTCACGCTGACCCTGCACGTAGAGTACCAACGGTGGAACTGCTAGTTCACGCAATAAAGGCGGGTAATCGTGATCTTCCCAACAGATAATGTGTTTATTCTCCGCCTGCGTCCAACGACAAATGGCTGCGTAAGCGGCCCAATCTGCCTGGTGTAAATACGCAAGCGTTGCAGGTGATAGGCCCTGTGGCAAAGCAGACAACTGTGCGAACAATGCATGGATGCCACCCAACGTCTCGACCAAGGTAATAGCGACACGGGGCGACAGCTTAGGCGCATTGGCTAAACACAACCAATAGGCTAAATGCGGATGATTTGCAGACACTGACATCACACACCACTATACCGTGAGCGGGATACCCCGCTATTTTGCTGCTGTAGCCACTATGGATTACGCACTTCATCCGATACTTTAGCATTCTGATTCGTGTGCACCACAAATGCGTAACTTGCTTTAGAGAAAACATTAAACACCATCAATTCACCAATGCGTGTGCTGGGTAATTTAGTGCGTTGTGCTTGCGGCATATCTTGATGAAAGATATCACTCGCGACGGTACGCGGTGTTGTGTAAATGGCTAATACATCCCCAGGCACTAGCCCTACATTTTTGCCTTGATCAATCACCACAATGCCTTTTTGCCCAAACGTTTCTAATCCATCTACGACATCGACGATATGACCGTTAATTTGTGATGCAGGCGCCTTCAACATAAAATAAGGTTCGCGCTTAGCCTGATCGTCAGGGATAACGTAATCACCCGCATGGATCTCTTGAATAGCATGCGTCACTAATAGGGTAGACGGTGCGTCTTGGTTAACGACACGTGCGCGACCTATGTCTGCCGCCTCATAGCCAAGGACCGTTTTACCATCCAGGCCATAGTAGGTGCGCCCAGGATGAATAATGTGATAGCTGCGCGCCGTTGGCGGTAATGCGTCTTTGGTATAGATGTGCTTCCCCGCCGACACTAGCAATTCGTCTTCCTGCAACGCAGCAATGCGCGCCGCGTGCGTTAGTTGTTGCTTATCCCAAATCAAAAAATGCTTTAAAAATTTATTGGCCTTGCTGCGCGGAATGGCCATGTTCACCGGCGGAATCGGCGAGTAGCGAATACGCGGTGCGTGCTTGCTCGCAACAACGGGATGCAACAGCTGCAGTTGTATGGCGTGATCATGCTGTGATACCGAGATAACGTCTCCCGGGAATAAGCGATTAGGATCCCTTATTTGGGGCGTGTTATGCCACAATTGTTGCCACTGCCAAGGCTTTACTAAAAAATGACTAGACACGTCCCACAGGCTGTCGTTGTCTTGCACCGTGTAGTGTGCTGGGTATTGTGGAACAAGTTCCACCGCATATCCCATCGCAATAAAAGGGATGCATAAAAGCAATCCGTGCAGCCAACGACCGTAACGCATAAGTTTATCCTTAAACAACCCGGCCGCAAGCGACCGAGATTGTTTCTCTAATCGCTCGCCTGCGCGAAGTAGTCGCGCGAACGGCGACCAGAGGAGAGCGATTGCATACGCTCCCCTCTGGACTCCTCCTTTGGCTCATCCGCTTGCGGATGAGATTTTTCTTTAGATCCTGCGCGATGCTTGTAGAATCCGCGCAACTCCTATACGATTAAGCTTCATATGGTAACGTAAGTTTGTTGGCTTTACGAGATGTTATGCGATGTCGATTAGAAAAATATTAGAGTTCCCACATCCTGCACTGCGGGAAGAAGCCAAACCTGTTTCATCTGTCAATGATGAAATTGTGCAATTGATCGCTGACATGTTTGACACGATGTACGACGACAATGGCATTGGTTTAGCCGCCAACCAAATTGGCGTATTGCACCGTATCATCACCATCGATGTTTCGCCTGATCGATCGCAACCTATTTGTCTGGTAAATCCACACATTATCAATACAGCCGGAAGTTGTGTTATGCAAGAAGGTTGCTTGTCGTTCCCCGACCTTTTTTTTCCGGTAGAGCGTCCCGCGGCAGTTACCGTACGGGCACAAGACAGCACCGGTAGCACAGTGTTGATCGAAGCAGATAATTTATTAGCGCGTTGCATTTTACATGAAATCGATCATATCAACGGCCGCGTTTTCACCGACTATTTATCCCCACTGAAATTACAACGTTTGCTGAAAAAAAAGCGTGAAACGTAGCGGTATATCGCCACGAATTAAAAACAGCCGTTCGTCTCAAGGAGACGTCCTGAGGTTCTCAAAGGACGCCGTATCGAAGTGTGGACCACCAAAATTAAAAATACCCGTTTACCCTTCGAGACGATGCCCTTCGCGACGGCTTCGCCTCCTCAGGACATCTCCTCAGCTGACATATCCCCGCGAATTTTTAACGTAACTGATTGATAAATCTAATTTATT
>CAZYIF010000008.1:0-87894 GCA_964646995.1 uncultured Gammaproteobacteria bacterium | reverse complement strand
TACTGTTAATCCTACCTTTACGCCTACCCAGTAACACTGGGCTTAACGGCGCTTATTCAAGCAAAATCAGATTATCTTAAAAGTTTGCTGAATAGTTAGCAGGAACCCATGGTTGATTCGGAAACGTGATCACAAGCAATGTCTGGGCTTGGGTAAGCCGGCTACCTTGCACGCGTGTCGTAAAAAATTATCCGGAAATAACTGATTGAGATAAATGCTATTGGCTTTGGCCTCTCCCAGTTGGGCACGCATGGCTTTGACTAACAAACGCATGATCGGAATGTCGTGGTATAGGGCATAAAATTCACGCAGAAAATAAATGATTTCCCAGTGTTGTGCGCTGAGTGGTACATGACTTAGCGCGTTAGCCACGGCCGGTTCCCAGGTGGTGTGATCGCTTAAGTGTCCGTGCCTATCCAGCGTTAGCGTACGGCCGTTAACCATCAAGCTATCCATGGCTTAATTCCAGTTTTGGCTAGGGTAGTAACGTACGCTGACATCGACGAAGCCCGCGTAATCAATCAATTGAACATGCGGCAGCAGCGCTGCGTGTAAGCCTCGTGCCTGCAGATCCGGTTGTAACGCGTAGAGCACATACGGTGAGGTTGCAGCGTGAATCCATTGGCTGTGCACGGTATGGGCGAGCGCAGCGTATACCCCGTCTTCGTATAACACGATCGCGTGTCCTGGTTGGAGCGAGCGCACACAGTCGTGTAACGCTTGGCTGTGGAACGGTGACTTGTTAACGAGGTGCAGTATGTTGTGCATGATCGATTATTTCCATGGCTGTGTGCATGATCTGATGGCGAGCGAATAGAAATTGCAAGCGATTACCACCGACTTGCCGCCATAACATGGCAGCGCGCACACCGGAAAATAACAAGGCACGGACCAGTGCGATGATGCCGTCTTGTGTTAAATAGGTATTTTTGCCATGTACTTGCACGCGAAAACGGTAAGTGGCCAGCGTGTCCAGGTATAAATGGGCGATGTTGTTGACCAGCGTAGGGTGCAGTAATGGCATGAAATGCGTTTGTTTTGCGATCTGTTGCAATTGCGTATGAATCGTCTGACACATGGCTGTATTGCGGCGTAATTTATTTTGTAAATAGATCAATGCCATCAAGTAATGCATGTGCGCGGTGTAGCGTCGGCCATGACGGTGATCAAACAGATCAATGACTGCGTGTAAGCCGATGAGCAGATTGGTTTCATTGCCATAAACGGCGAGGGCAGAGTCGGGTGTCAGCGCCAATAAACTCCGTAGCTGTGTCTCTATGAGTGCGGGATCGGCTTTACCCGTTTTGGCCAGTGACTCAACCAGTGATATGGTTTGCAGTACGCCGGCTAATGCGAGCACGATCGGATAATATTTCGATTGCGTCAGCATAAAATAACTCCGCCACCCAAACAGTGTTCTGCCTGATAAAACACAATCGATTGCCCCGGTGTAACTGCACGTTGCGGTTGTGCGAAGTGCACTTCACAGCAGTCAGTGTCGATCCAGTGTACGCGGCAGGCCTGTGCTGTTTGGCGATAACGAATTTTGGCATAGCAGTCGGTTGCGCCAACCGCAGTTGGTTTACCCACCCATGACAGTTGATGGCAACGTAATGTTTCTTTAAAGAGTGCTGGATGCTGTTCTCCCTGCACGACCACCAGGCTATTGCTGTCGAGATCTTTGGCGGCGACATACCAAGCTTGCTCTGTGCTGAGTGCACGACCACCGATTCTCAAGCCTTGGCGTTGCCCGATGGTGTAATACATCAAGCCTTGGTGTTGACCGATGATCTCGCCGTGTTCGGTTTGCAGGGGGCCTGGCTGTGCCGGCAAATACTGCTGTAGAAAAGCATTAAAACGCCGTTCGCCAATGAAACAAATGCCGGTACTGTCTTTTTTCGCGTGATTGGCGAAGTCGTGTTGTGCGGCGAGTTGACGTACCGCAGTCTTGTGTAGCGCCCCGATGGGAAATAAGGTTTTAGCTAATTGGGTTTGACCTAGCGTATAGAGGAAATAACTCTGATCTTTGTTGGCATCTAGGCCGGTGAGTAACGCATACGATTCACCCTCACGTTGGCAACGTGCATAATGCCCCGTGGCAATACAGTCTGCGCCTAGAAGTAGCGCGTAATTTAAAAATGCTTTGAATTTTATTTCACGATTGCACAAGATATCGGGATTCGGGGTGCGGCCAGCGCGGTATTCTGCCAGGAAATGCTCGAACACGTGATCCCAATATTCGGCGGCGAAATTAATGCGGTGCAACGTAATCCCGAGCTTGTCGCAAACCCCTTGTGCATCTGCCATATCCTGTGCTGCAGAGCAATACGTGTCGGTATCGTCTTCTTCCCAGTTCTTCATGAACAAGCCTTCAACGCGGTGGCCTTGTTGTTGCAGCAACAAGGCTGCAACCGATGAATCAACACCACCGGACATACCGACAATGACGCGTAATGAACTGGTCATTAGCCATCCGTTAGCAGGCGATTGACTTTAGCGGCGCAAATGAAATCATTTTCCGACAAGCCACCAATCGCGTGCGTGCTGTAGCGTACGGTGCACTGATTGTAACTAACTTCCATATCTGGATGGTGATTTTCTTGATGTGCCATCCAAGCGATCGCATTGACAAATGCCATGGTTTGGTAATAGTTGGTGAAGGCAAAGCAACGCAGAATTTCTTGATGGTTTTGTGTGGTTTCCCAACCCGGAACATCGTGCAATAGGGTTGCTACTTGTTGAGGATCTAATGCGGCTACACCGCCTTCGCACGGTAAGCAACGTTTGGTTTCTAGGTGGTGCATAATAGCCTCCATTGATGGGATAAGTTAGTGTAAATCATCGGTAGGAAACAGCGGGGCATAATCGCCTAAACGTGCTGCTTCGGCAAATAAGTACGGTAAATCTTCATCTAATAAGTTATGTAGGGTCGCATAATCGTCTATCACGTAATACAGCGGTTGAAACATATCAATGCGATAAGGCGTACGAAACGTATCTAGCACCGTGAGTGCTTGGTGTAAGGGTTCGGGAGCGTTGACGGCGTAAGGTAATTCCCCCGGTGACGACAGAATACCGCCGCCATAGGCGCGTATGCCTTCAGCCGTTTGTATCAGACCAAACTCCACCGTGAACCAATATAATCGCGCCAGTAGCATGCGTTCGCTGGGTGTGCTTGCCAACGCCACTTGACCATAGCGTTGTGAGAAATCAGCATATGCGGGATCGGTGAGCATGGGGCAATGACCAAAAAACTCATGGAACAGATCCGGTTCTTGCAGATAATCAAACTCTGCTGCGGAACGTATAAACGTGGCGGCGGGAAATTGACGTTGGCTGAGCAGAGAAAAAAATGTTTCATCCGGAATCAGTGCCGGTACGGGCACGACGCTAAAACCGGTGGCCGCCTGCAATTTGCTGGATATGTCAGCGCACTGGGGTATGCGATCGGTCGTCAAATCGAGTATGTCCAAACCGCGAATAAATTCTTGGCAAGCATGGTGGGGTAATAGTTTGATTTGACGCTCGTATAAACGTTGCCACACGGCGTGGTCTTCGTCGCTGTAGTGGATAATGCCCTGTACATCGGGTTGTTTAGCCGTGTAAGACGAGACTTTATTTTTAGGGAAAGTGCGTAATGCAGACATCAGAGAATCCTCGCTTGTTGTAGACTGTGCTTAAGGGCCTGTAGACAGTGCGCGTTTTCCGTTGCAGTTCCTATGCTGATGCGTAAATGCTGCGGCATACGATAGGGTAATAGGGGGCGCACGATAACCCCTTGCGCCAACATGGCGTGATAAATGACTTGTGCATTCGTTTTTACATCCACGGTGATGAAATTGGTCGCCGATGGGATGTAGTCCAGTGACAACTGCTGTAATTCGTGCTGCATATACTGCATGCCGATTGTATTGCACAGCAACGTGCGTTGCACGTGGTCGGTGTCAGCCAGTGCCGCTGTGGCAGCCGCTAACGCCGGAGTACTGACATTAAACGGTAAGCGTACTCGGTTGAGGTAGTCAGCAATCTCGGGGCTACTGATGCCATAGCCTATGCGCAATCCTGCTAAACCATACAACTTAGAAAAGGTACGTGTTATGACTAAATTAGGATATATCTTTTGTAGCGCCAGACTATTGGGATAATCCGCATTTTGCACATACTCGTGATACGCTTCGTCGATTACGACTAATACGTGCGCGGGAATTTGGCTGAGTAAGGTGGCGAGAGTGGCGTGATCGAAGCAGGTACCGGTTGGGTTGTTAGGGTTTGCGATAAAAATCAGTTTAGTGTGTTGATCGACGGCACGTGCCATCGCCTGCGGATCCAAACCGTAGTGTTGCGCGGGCACCATGCGCGGTATGCCGCGCATGGCGTGCGTAATGATGGCAAATGTCGCAAAACCGTATTCGGGAATCAGCACCACTTGTTCAGGATTTAAAAATGCTTGTGCGATCAGCGCCAACACATTGTCGGATCCATTGCCCAGTGTAAGTTGTTCACGTGCCACACCTAGGTGTTGTGCCAACGCACACTTAAACTGATAGCCATTCGCGTCGGGGTATAAGTGCGCGTGCGCTAGGGTTGCATGTGCAGCTGCGATAGCGTGTGCACTAGGCCCCAGTGGATTTTCGTTACTGGCTAATTTAATCACCTGCGTCAGACCGTATTCACGTTGCGTTTCTTCAATGGGCTTGCCCGGTTGGTAGGGTTGCAAGTCACGTATGTGTGAATTAGCGAGCTCGGCAATGTTAATAGTCATGAGATGTCCTTGCACCAGCAATAACGAGTAGGCAATGTAAACCAGCTCGTCTGTTATGTCACGTGCGCTAGCAAAAAAAGTAACAAAAAGGCTTGTTATTTGCGGGGCAACGTATTTAAATTGAACAGTGATTACTCAGCATTTTGTTAAATCGTTACATTGCACATGAGTTTAGTGTTTGCACTTCTACTTGGTCGAGGCTGAACATGCGTATGGTCGGTTCCAGTTTATTAGAAGTACTCATCGCAATGGGCTTGGCCTCTAGTTTGTTGTTGCTGAGCATCAGTGCCTGGTTACACAGTGCAGACAGCCTGTATGCGGCACGCGATTATTACCGCGCTACCCAGCAATTACATAGCCTCGTGCAACAGCTGAGCTTACCTGTGGCAACGGCCGACACGCTGCGCCAGTGGCAGCGTGATTGTCGTACGCTTGGCATGCAGGCTGTGTGTGTGCGGCAGCCCGATGGTCTTGCATTACAATGCCGTGTGGCGTGGCAGAGTAGAGGACATGCATATATGAGTCATGTGTCGGTGGTCCCATATGCGTTGCAGTAAACAACGTGCGTTATCCTTGATTGAAGTGTTACTTGGCTTGGGTCTAACAACGGCGCTGTTGACCGGTATCCTATGTCTTTACTTGCACGCGCAGACGCACGCGCGTTGGGTATCTGCCATGCTGGATACACAAGATCAAGCGAGTAACGCGACGGCATTGTTGAGCGACGCGGTGGCACATGCAGGGTTGGGTGGATGCCAACATCCTCCCTGGTTAACACCGCTAGAGAGTCGCACGGACAGGCATCTTACGCCAGTCAGTGATAGACTCACTGTGCGCAGTGCCGCTGCTGCGTACGCGGGGGTATTAGCGATTACGGAGCGGCGTTGTTTGCGCCTCGATAACAATGCAGACTTTGCACCACAGCAATCTGTCATACTCAGCGATTGTCGTCACGCACAACGCTTGATGATAGCCACGGTGCAACAGCAGAGCGCTGCGCAAACCCTGTGTTTTACCCAAGATTTTCTTTTGCCCTACAGTACAGAAGCACAAGTAAGTCGATACCAACAGCGCGTGTTTTTCGTGCGTGATACCGGGCGCGTCAATGCAAGCGGCGACAAAATCACGGGTTTATACCTGCAAGACAATGCTGCGGCGGCGCAGGAAGTCGTTAGCGGCGTGAGTGCGTTCGTGATCCGTTATGGTGTATTGGATGCGGGGGCTTTGCATTTTTATCCGGCCAATGCCATAAGCGATTGGGCCCGTGTACGCCTGTTACGCGTGGGATTATTACTGACGAGTGAACAACGCGTGTTGACGCGGCTGCCGCAGCAGCTGTGCCTATTCGATGTGTGTTGGTTAGATCAAGACAAGCGTTGGCGTAGCCTATGGTATGCCGACATGGCATTGCGCAATACAGGAGTATAGCGGTGGCACTGTATCTGGTGAGTGTGTTTGCGTTGATAGTGTTGTTGCTCAGTGTCGCGGCTAGCGAAAACAGCGCATTGGCATTACACAGTGCCGTGCAACAACACGCGTTATTACAGCTGATGCAAACCGCAGAAATGGGTTTAGTACGCGGCGAGCAGCAATTGCAACAGGGCATCATACCTAGGTGTACGTATGTAGAACCACAACACTGGTACACGACACCTTGCGCTGCCGACAGTTGGTCTGCTAGCGTGACGTGCCCATTGCAGCAGGGCCAGGTGCTGCAACGTCTAGAACATTTGACTTCTGCAGTGCTACACAGCGATGGGCACTATGTTCCTGTAGATTATTATCGCATTACCACGCGTGCAGTAGATAAACAACAGACAATGCAAGTGGTGTTACAGAGTACAGTAGCCATCACTGATGCGGCGCATAGGCACGCATTATCCGCTGAATCACCCCTGTTGGGGCGTCAATCTTGGCGGCAACTATGTTAGACTGTGTCTACTCAAGGTTATCTAAAGGATTAGATTATGGCTGCTGTTCGGCTGGTCGCACGCTTGGATATCAAAGCGCCGCACGTTATCAAGGGCATTCATTTAGAGGGATTAAAAATCGTAGGTGACCCCGGTGCGTTAGCCCGAGCCTATTATCAGCAAGGTATTGATGAATTGCTATTGATGGATGTGGTGGCTTCACTTTATCAGCGTAATACCTTATTCAGTGTGGTGCGTGAGGTGGCGTCTGAAGTCTTTGTGCCGTTAACGGTAGGGGGTGGCTTACGTAGCCTAGACGACATTCACACGGCCTTGCGTCACGGTGCAGATAAGGTGGCTATCAACACCATGGCGGTGAAAAATCCCGCCTTACTCACCCAGGCCGCACGCAAGTTTGGCAGTCAATGCATTGTCTTATCGGTAGAAGCGAAACAAGTGGCTGCCGGGCAATGGGAAGCCTTAACCGACAACGGTAGAGAACGCACGGGTCTCGATGTATTGACGTGGGTGCAACAGGCCTGTGCCTTAGGCGTGGGGGAAATTTTATTAACCTCCGTCGATCAAGAAGGCACAATGGCGGGTTTTGATCTGCCCTTATTGCAACAGGTTGCGCGCGTGGTCGAAGTGCCGATAGTGGCGTGTGGTGGTGCGGGTAATGCACGGCACGTGTCAACTGCCATCCGTACCGCGCAAGTCGACGCGGTTGCGTGTGCCTCGTTGTGGCATTATCAACGCAGCACGGTGACTGAACTCAAACATGCATTACGTGCGGCAGATATAGAGGTGCGGTGATGATTGCTATTGTCGATTACGGTTGTGGTAATTTATTCAGTTTGCAGCATGCGTTGCAACACGTGGATCTGCAGGCGACCGTGGTGACTACGCGTAGCGCGTTGCAGCAAGCACAGACGATTATCTTACCTGGCGTGGGCGCCTTCGGTGATGCAATGCAGGCGCTTACTGAATTGGGATTAGTAACAACCTTGCAACAACAGGCCCAGGCGGGCGTAAAAATCATCGGCATTTGTTTGGGTATGCAACTATTATTAACGTGTAGTGCAGAGTTTGGTATGCACCAAGGTCTGGATCTGATTCCGGGTGCAGTCACCGCGTTGCCGCGCGTGGCGCCACAGCTCGCGACGCATCGCCTACCCAATATGGGTTGGCGCGCGTTAGACTTGAATACAGCAGATCCATTGTGGCAGACGCGATTAGAGGGCTTAGGCATGATGTATTTCGTGCATTCGTTTGCCGCACATCCTAGCGATCCAACTCACATCAAAGTAAACACCTGCTATAACGGCCATGCGGTACCCGCAATCATTCAACGCGGCAATATTATTGGCTTGCAGTTTCATCCGGAGAAAAGCGCGAGTGATGGTTTGGCTCTGTTGCGTATGCTGATTGTGGCGTGAATGGCGTGTTTTTGAGATGTGCGTGCGTACCCCTTATGTTGTTAATCCTGACACCATTTTTAGTATGCTGAACGACGGCTAGCGTATACCTTGTTTGTAACGTTGCAATAACTTAAAAATAGCCGTTCGCCCTGAGGAGACACGCAGTGTCGTCTCGAAGGGTGGACGGGTGTTTTTAAACGGTTGCCACTTACAAGGGATAACTGCGCTGTGGTGCCGCAGAGAATTTTTGTGATGGTAGCATAGTGTTGAATGAGTAGCGGTTTTAGTGTTGCCACTATCGAAGGTTTTTTTGTTACACTTGGAACGACACAATAAGCAGTGGCAAACACAATGATAGCAAAAATTATTTCAGGTGGACAAACCGGGGTTGATCAAGCGGCATTAGCCGTGGCTACCGCGTTGGGTATAACGGTGGGTGGTTGGTGCCCTAAGGGCGGATTAGATGAAAACAGCGAATGTATACGGGATAAATACCCGTTAACTGAAACCGACAGCGTAGACCCTACATTAAGGACCCAGCAAAATATTCGTGCGGCCGATGGCACTTTACTGATTGTGCCCAGTTGGCCGCTGCCAGCAGACATTCGCGATGGTACGCAGTTTACGTATACGTATGCTATTAACCACGCTAAACCCGTGCTGGTCATTGCATTGAATGATCAGCATGATGCCGTTACGCAAACCTTACGTTGGTTAGCCGACAATAAGGTTTTTACGCTCAACGTGGCAGGGCCCCGCGAATCCAGCAGTCCTGGAATTCAGGACGCGGCCTGTGTCTTACTTGACACACTGTTCCACAAAATTCAGTTGTCCTGAGTTAACACCTGATAGGTGTTATGTCCATAGTAACTAATCACATAGGCTATGGCTGACAGCGCCAAAGCCAAATAAAAAATGGCTTGATACGCCGTAAAATAATGCACGGATGCATGCGCGTCTATTGCGATGGCCGTGGTTAATTTGGCAATGAGGCTAGCGAGATACCCCGCAAAGGCTAGGGACAGGTAAAAAGAACCGATCAACGTTGCTTGCAATGTGACGGGAGCGAGTTGCGTAATCGCTGCTAGGATGGGTGGCGCAATGCAAAGTTCTCCCAGGCTCAACCATACATTGCCCGTTATAATCCAAAATAAGCCGGCCTTGTGTGTGTTGCTTGCGTCTAGCGTAGCTAACATAAAGCAAGCAAAGCTCAGGCTAGTACACAGCAGCCCCAACACAATTTTTTTCGGCGCGTTTGGTTCATGCGTTTTTAGTCTAGTCCATACTTGGGCTAAGAGCGGTGCCAACAGTACCACAAACAAGGGTTGTAACGAGACAAAGCTTGCTGTGGGTATGACCCAATCCAATATCCTGCGATCTGCAAACCGTTCAATGAAGAGTATGAGTGAGGTGCTGCATTGAAATAAGCAGGCAAAAAATAGCACGCAAAAGCACACCATTAAAAAAATGATGATAATAGACCGTCTTTCTTTGCTATTTGCCCGGTAGGCAAAGAACAAGAACCCCGTCAACGTGACGAATCCAAGCCCATTCAGCAAATGGGCTACCCATTTGGGATGTAACAGCAATAGGCAAAATAGTCCTACCAACAGGGGATAGCTCAATAAAACCAATTGACGCGCTAATGATTTTTGCAGCACCGACTTTTTAAATGCGGCGTCATGTAACACATACACCGCCAATCCCACAAGCACACCTACAGCACTCGTGATAAACGCAGCATGCCAACCGTATCGTGTTGCAACAAAGCCATAGACAATCGGCCCCAAGATGCCACCTACATTGATGCCCACATAAAAAATAGTAAAACCACTGTCTCGGCGACTGTCATTTTTAGTGTAAAGTGTACCTAGCTGGCTGGCGCCATTCGGCTTAATTAGTCCGGTTCCAGCGATGACGAGACTCAACCCCAAATAGAGGCACATTTTGTCGGGTAACGCTAAAACAATATTGCCGAGTATGATAAGGAGAGCCCCTAGCACGAGACAGCGTTTAAAGCCTAAGAATCTATCGGCCATGACACCACCTAGCAAGGCGGTTGCGTAAGTGAGTGCGGTATACGCGCCAAACAGAGTATAAGACTTTGCGTCAGAAAACAGGAAATAGCGAATGAGGTAAAGCACTAATATGCTTTGAGTTCCCCAATAACTAAAACGTTCCCACAGTTCAAGGAAAAAAAGCACGTACAGTCCACGGGGTTGATGATGTTCATTTACAACTAAACTTTGCAAACTTACTCCTTACTTATTTTTATGATTTAACAGTACTAAGCACTCACTCTATCACTGAACTCCGGCATAAACCAGTCCTGCTGCGGGCGCTCTGTAATTCATGATGCTGTATGTGTCTTGCTTAGTACGTCGTCCCAATTAAATTCACGGTATAGTCAGTGCTCTGTATGAGTGAGTTGACCTATACCGCGTGTACTTCAAAATGCGAATTTTGATGGGTAAGTCGCTCGGTATATAAAAAACATTGTTTTTCTGAGCGTTAAGCCAAATCCTAGGAATAGTCTCGTCCCCGCGCGTGGTCTGAAAATTAAACTATACTGAAAGTTAAGGTGTGGGTTTCGTTTGAGTCGTGTGCGCGTATGAAGAATTCTTTACAAGGTGTGTTTAACTCTGTGAACAGATTCGTTACGGAAAAAATCATATTGCTTTCGATGAAATTTAGCAGGGATGCGGCGATTGCGTCGGAGGAGACTTATCGCGATAAGCACGTTGACCCCGAATCCACGTCAAGATCATCATTCACAAAACCAAAAATATCATCAACAGGACAGATAATGCTTGGGTTGTCTCAGCAAAACGCGGCGCGCCTGGAACAAAACTCAAAAACACAAGAAACCCCAGCAACGGAACCACACGGTAAGCCCACGGCTGCTCGCAAGCAAATACCGCTACCTACCTTGGCTACTATACTGGGAACATCACCCACATCGACACCAGAGGCAACGCGATTACCATTATTCGCGCGGCTATTTCAACATGTGTTTTCGGGGGGCGCAAGCCAAGCAACGGAATCACACGCTAAGTCTACGGCTGTTCCCGAGCAAATGCAGCCACTCAAATTATCTACTGTACTGCAAACGCCACCCTTATCATCAGCCGCGCAGTATATGTTTGAGCGCTCTCAGCAACTCTCGCAAGCCAATGAGAACAGCCCAAGCACAAGCCAAGCAAGAGGTGAGTCCATGTCTCCGATTTCATCGCGTCCCGGGTTTGGAGGAGGACCCTAAATCTAACGCCCTAGCTGCGTTTGCATAAGTCGCCCTTTCTTTATAGAATGTTCGGCACCCTTTAAAAGGAATCAATGCGATGAAAGCATTTGTGCGCAATAACCCAACCCTCGTATTTGGCTTGGGCTTACCGTTGTTACTGGTGTTGGTGATAGGCGCGTTTACGCTCTTATCTACTTGGTTGGTTAAGCCGCCCCAGTATGATTTTATTTACCTTACCGATTATCAAACATACATGCCTAGCCTAGAAGTAAAGGTAATCGATAAAAAAATACAGGTGACGCGCGATGCTGCAAGCAGAATGAATAATGCATCGCGCATGTGGTATTACAGCGCAAAAACCGGCGTTGCACGTGAGATCGCGTGGCCCGCGTTACCCTCTCCCGTTGCGAGCAACGACCAATCACCCGGGGCACCGGTGCTTATCCCTGTCGCCATGCCCGAGCTTGCTGCGTTGCTGATTGATGCGGCGGCGGTGGCACCAGACGGTTACCAATTTCAAGCACGTGGCTATTGTTCGTCGGGGAATTGGCTTAATTTTTGGTTGTCTTCGCCGTGTAACGCTGCGGCAGCTACCTTAACCAAACAGGGCCGTCGTGTCGTCGTTTCTTATCCCACGATGGATGGGCGGAGTGGCTGGATTCGTTTCGTGGGTTGGGTCATACCACAATGATACCTATCGACGCTACAGCGACACCCAAAGCGCATGCCATAGCACACATCGTTGAGACCATGCGTGCCCACGCTATTTCACCCGATGAGCTTGGCTTGGCATTACAGTCGTTACCCCAGACACCATCCACAGACGCAACGCTGCGATCGCGTGCGGTTGTTGTTGCGCGCACCTTATTGTCTTGGCTGGGGGGGATTTTCATTTTTGCGGGCATCAGCGTATATAGCGCGATGTTTTGGTCTGATATGCCGAGGGCGATGCATGTTTTTCTCACGCTGGGTGTGGGCTTCATGCTGCTCTGCGTGTTGTTGCTGGCGTTGCGCGAGGGTAAATTTCCGCGTTTGTTGTTACCGCTGACCCTGGCCCAAGCGCTGATGCAAAGCATGGGTTGGTTTTTCGTGTGGTATGACTATTTTCCGCGGACGACTGATTTACATTGGGTAGGAACGTGTGTGTTTGGAATCATGGCGGCACAGCAGGCGTTTATTGTCTCGCGTTATCACCGCACTAGCCTGGTATTTACCACTCTTTATTTCACCTATGCCTTTTTGGACCAAGCGCTGTCACTGTGTGGCGTGAGCAACGATCTCATCGCGTTGTTGCTCGGAGGTTCATTAATTATGGTCGCGCAAGGGCTGGAAAAAACGCCCCATCGCGTGTTGAGCGCCTGTTATTTTTTCATCGGTGCATACTGCTTTAATGTGGGGTTGTACGCTGTTGTCGGTTCTCAGCTGAATGGGAGTATGTGGAGCAAGTGGGTGATTGCACTCTCCGTACTTTCTTTTAGTTATGGCTTACAGTGGGATAAACGCCATCCATGGTTGGTTGGTCTGGGTTATTTTATCAGCTCCTATTTATTGTATTACAGCGTATTCGAATTAGTGCGGCAGACGCCCGCTGACCTGATTCTTCTTGTGGTCTGTTTTGTCATGTTGTATGTGTGTATCGTGTTGCGTAGCCGTATGTTGCTGATGAACAGCGTTATCGCCATGCTTGTATTTATCGGTTATTACACCAATCGTTACTTTGTTAATTCGGTCAGTTGGCCGGTCATACTCATACTGTTGGGTGTTGCTTTCTTTGCGGTGGCGGGATTGGCCTGTAAGATGAATAAGAAATTAACCGGATGTTAACGCAGCGTTGCAGGGTACATCCTTAAAGAAGGGTGTCATCCTGACGCAGTAACGCTGCGGAAGGATCTCGTGATGGTTGTATAGTGTTATTAGTGGGTGTGTGCCGCCTGCATGAGGTCCCTCGTTACACTCGGCATGACATTCCTGCGTGAGCTCCCTTATTGCATTCGGGATGATGTTAAACCACCTCATCCACCGTACACAACAACATGCCCGTTGCTAGGCGTACATCGATGCTTTCGCCTACCTTAACTTGCTGGCTGTTATATAAAATATGTTGTTGATCGTGCTGACGTGCTATCGCATAACCCCGTTGCAAGGTGGCGAGCGGATTCAGCGCTTGCAAGCGTGCAACCACGGCTGCGAGTTGATGCTGGCGTTGCTGTAGGTAGTGCTGCATGCGGTGTTGCAGTTGTTGGTGTAAGGTGTACTGCTGTTGTTGTAAGTGTGTCACCTGCCAAGCCGGTTGTATTTGCAGTAGTTTGCTCTGCCAGTGTTGTAATTGTTGCTGGCGGTGTTGCAAGGTGTTGCGTAGTCTGCGCTGCAAGGTTTGTTCTATGTGATCCAATTGTTGTAAACGATCACGTACTAATTGGGTGGGGTGGCGTAGGGTGGCTTGTACCAAGCGCAGACGCTGTTGCTGGTGCGCGAGAGTATGGCGCATGCAACGTAGTAATTGTTGTTGTGACGCGGTCAATTGCTGCAACAAGGCGTGTTGATCCGGGGTTGCTCCCGCTGCGGCGGCGGACGGAGTAGGGCAGCGTAAATCCGCCACGAAATCGGCGATGGTGTAATCGGTTTCGTGCCCAATGCCGGTGACGATGGGCAGTTGGCTGGCGGCAATGGCGCGTGCCACGACTTCTTCGTTAAATGGCCATAGATCTTCCAGCGAACCGCCACCGCGTACCAATAAAATCACATCGCATTCTTGGCGACGATTGGCGGTCTGTAACGCACGCACCACTTGTGCGGCTGCTTGCGTGCCTTGCACCAGACTGGGGTAGATCACCACACTGGCACAGGCAAAGCGTCGTTGCAGGACAACGAGTACGTCACGGATTGCAGCACCCGAGGTTGAGGTAATGACGCCGATGCGCAACGGTAATTTGGGTAAGGCGCGCTTGCGCGCCTCAGCAAACAATCCTTCTGCAAGCAAACGTTGTTTGAGTTGTTCAAAGGCGCGGCGTAGCGCGCCCTCACCGGCGGGTTCCAAGTGTTCTGCAATCAGTTGAAAGTCGCCGCGTGGCGCATATAAGCTGATTTTTCCGTGCAACAACAGGTGATCACCGTTGCGTGGTCGCCACGTCAAATGTCGGGTTTGTTGCAGGAACATCGCGCAGCGGATCTGGGATGTCGCATCTTTCAAGCTAAAATACCAGTGCCCCGAGTTGGCGCAAACAAAATTAGAAACTTCGCCCTCTACGCACAGCTGTGGGAAGTGTTCCTCCAGTAATAGCTTGGCCAGTCCATTGAGTGTAGACACCGAATAAACGACAACGGGTGTGTGAGTGGGTTGTATCATCATGCGCGCAGCATAGCACAGGGTGGCAGACGGCGGGAGAGGTGGAATCGCCAACGGCTGGATTAACCCACCAGCATCAAATTTACGCACACGAGTCGCTATACCGCTTGTGCTTCAACAGGCGAATTTAAGATAATTATTTGCGCGGTATATTGTTTTTATGACCGGCACAAAGTAAATTTGTGCACGGTGACCCAAGGATCGATACGCGATTCTCCCCTTTGGAAACCCCATCGCGTAGAGAACACTGCAAAATGCAAAAAGCGCATTTTGAAGTGTAATGGATATATCTTAGGTTTTTGTTGCAGAAATTCCTTCTTAAAAACGAAATTTCTTGCTATATTACGCGGTTAATTAAAGTAAGGTGGGCTGTGTAGCGGTGGGGGGAGCGATGGAAAAGTTACAACAAGCATTGACGTTCGACGATGTGTTATTGGTACCGGGGCATTCTGCGGTGCTGCCCAAGGATGTGAATCTACAAACGCAATTGACCCGCGAGATCGTATTGCCTGTTCCTCTGGTTTCGTCTGCGATGGATACGGTGACCGAGGCACGTCTGGCGATTGCCATCGCGCAAGAGGGAGGCTTGGGTATTATCCACCGCAACATGTCGGCGTTAGATCAAGCCGCACAAGTCAAACGCGTGAAAAAATTTGAAAGTGGAGTGGTGCATGATCCGATCACGGTGCGCCCTACGACGTCGGTCGCAGAATTATTGGCGTTGAGTAATGCGCACGGTATTTCTGGTTTACCGGTGGTAGATGGCGAGCAGTTAGTCGGTATAGTAACGCGGCGCGATATTCGTTTCGAAACTAACTTGCAGCGTCCGGTGGCGGAAGTCATGACGCCTAAACAACGCTTAGTGACGGTGCCAGAAGGGGCGAGTCGCGAGCAGGTCATTAGCTCATTACAGGAACATCGCATCGAACGCGTGTTGGTGGTCAATGATAAATTCCAATTACGTGGCATGATTACCTGTAAAGACATGCAACAAGCCAAGGAACGGCCGTTTGCGTGTAAAGACGGCTTAGGGCAATTGCGTGTGGGTGCTGCAGTAGGCACAGGTGCCGGGACCGAGGAGCGCGTCGAGGCCTTGGTGGCGGCAGGTGTGGATTTATTGGTGGTAGATACCGCGCACGGGCACGCTCAATCGGTGTTGGATCGCGTACGTTGGATCAAACAACATTACCCTAATATGCAGTTGATGGCGGGAAACATCGCGACGGCCGCCGCTGCCTGTGCCTTAGCGGAAGCGGGTGCTGATGCGGTAAAAGTGGGGATAGGTCCCGGTTCGATTTGCACCACGCGGGTGATCAGTGGTGTGGGCATGCCGCAAATTACCGCTATCGATCAGGTCGCACACGCGTTGCGTGATCACACGATTCCGGTGATTGCAGACGGTGGCGTACGTTTTTCCGGTGATATTGCCAAGGCGATCGCCGCCGGTGCGCACGTGGTGATGATTGGGAGTTTATTTGCTGGCACCGAAGAGTCGCCGGGCGAGGTGGAGTTATACCAAGGGCGTTCTTACAAAACGTATCGTGGGATGGGATCACTGGGTGCGATGGCACAAGGCTCTAGCGAGCGTTACTTTCAAGACGTGCATTTAGGTGCGGATAAGTTAGTGCCTGAAGGCATAGAGGGTCGCGTACCTTACAAGGGCAGTTTAGCGGCGGTGCTGCATCAATTACTCGGTGGATTGCGCGCGAGCATGGGTTACGTGGGTGCACCCAACATCAGCGCGATGCGCAGTGCCACGCAGTTTGTGCGGATTACCCAAGCGGGTGTGCGTGAAGGGCATGTGCACGATGTCAGTATTACCAAAGAAGCGCCTAATTACTGGCGGGAGCAATAATAAATGCAACTAGATATTCATCAGGATCGCATCTTAATTTTAGATTTTGGCTCGCAATACACGCAATTGATTGCGCGACGTGTGCGTGAACTCGGGGTGTATTGTGAATTGCATCCCTACGACATGCACGAAGCGGCTATTGTTGCTTTTGCGCCTAAGGGCATTATTCTTTCTGGAGGTCCTGAGACGGTTACCGCACAGGCGGCGCCACGCGTTGCAGATGCGGTGTTTGCGTTGGGCTGCCCGGTGTTAGGTATTTGTTATGGCTTGCAGGCGCTTGCTGCACAGCACGGTGGGCAAGTGGTCACAGCCGCGAAACGCGAGTTTGGCTATGCCCAAGTACGCACGTGTGCGACTAGCGCATTATTTGCGGATGTTGCAGATAGCGTCGATGCAGAGGGTACGTGTTACCTGGATGTGTGGATGAGTCATGCCGACAAGGTACACACCTTACCGCCGGGCTTTGTCGCCATTGCAGCGACCGACAATGCACCGTTTGCGGCGATAGCCGACGTGACACGGCATTATTACGGCGTGCAATTTCATCCGGAAGTGACGCATACACGGCAAGGACTACGTTTATTAGAGAATTTTGTCAAAGGCATTTGCGGGTGCGCTGGGTTATGGACACCCCGTCATATTATTGACGACAGCATCGCTTTGGTTCGGCAACAAGTCGGTACGGATAAAGTGATTTTAGGCTTATCCGGTGGCGTTGATTCGTCGGTGGTGGCGTGTCTGTTGCAGCAAGCGTTGGGTGAGCAACTGGTGTGTGTGTTTGTGGATAATGGCTTGTTACGTGCGCAGGAAGCAGAGCAAGTGATACAGGTATTCACGGAACATTTTAAGCTGAATCTTCTGTATGTCGATGCCAAAGCGCGTTTTCTTGCTGCCTTGGTGGGACAAACCGATCCCGAACAAAAACGCAAAATCATTGGTAAATTATTCATAGATGTGTTTGCTGAACAAGCGCAACAACTCGGTGGTGTGGCTTGGTTGGCGCAAGGGACGATTTATCCCGACGTCATTGAATCTGCCGCGAGTCATACCGGCAAAGCAAAAGTGATCAAGTCGCACCACAATGTGGGTGGTTTACCGGAGCGCATGCACCTCAAGCTGATCGAACCCTTACGTGAGTTATTCAAAGACGAAGTGCGCCAATTGGGTTTAGCCTTGGGTTTACCGCCGGCGATGGTGTATCGCCATCCTTTTCCGGGTCCGGGTCTTGCGGTGCGGGTGTTGGGTGAAGTCAAGGCAGAATACTTGGTGCCGCTGGCGCATGCAGATGCCATTTTTATTGAGGAATTACGCAAGCACGACTTATACGACGAAGTCAGCCAAGCATTTGCGGTATTTTTGCCGGTAAAATCAGTGGCGGTCATGGGCGATGCGCGTTGTTACGATTACGTGATTGCACTGCGTGCGGTACAAACGGTTGATTTCATGACGGCGCAGTGGGCGCACTTGCCACACGAATTTTTACAACACGTGTCTAGTCGTATCATCAATGAAGTCAGCGGCGTTTCGCGCGTGGTGTATGATATTTCCGGCAAGCCACCGGCGACGATTGAGTGGGAATAAGCGCATGCAACAAGCCAGTGATGCAGCGTGGATGCGTCAGGCCTTGCAGCTCGCAGAAACCGCTGCGCGTCACGCCGAAGTACCGGTAGGTGCGGTGGTGGTGAGCGAAGGGCACTGCATAGGTCAAGGCTATAATCGTACGATCAGCGATTGCGATCCCAGTGCACATGCCGAAGTGGTGGCGTTACGCGCCGCCGCACAGTGTATCGCCAATCATCGTTTGCCTAAAACAACTTTGTACGTGACTTTGGAACCGTGTGTGATGTGCATAGGCGCGATTATTCAAGCGCGCGTATCGCGCGTGGTGTTTGCTGCACCCGATACGCGCGTGGGTGCGGTGCGGCAGTTGCACACATTACTGCATGGTACGCAACTCAATCATCACGTGGCATGGCACAGTGGCGTGCTTGCCGAGGACAGTACGGCATTGCTCACGGCGTTTTTTCAGCAGCGTCGTGGCGTGGTGGATGAAGCGCCATGACCTCTGCGATGGGTTTAAAGTAAAGGAATCTCATCCGCTTGCGGGTGAGGCAAAGCGATGCGGAGTCCAGAGGGGAGCGTATGCAATCGCTCCTCTCTGGTCGCCGTCGCGCGAATTTATTTCGCGCAGGCGATCGATTAAGGGAACAATCTCGGTCGCTTGCGACCGAGTTGTTACACTACACATCAGCACAAACTCTGTTATAATCGCCGGCTATGGCCAGTCAAGACACAGATCAAGCGTTAGTTTATGCAGCGCAGCGCGGGGACAAGCGCGCCTTTGATGCATTGGTGGTTAAATACCAATTTAAGTTACTCAAACTCGTGGAGCGCTACGTGCGTGACAGTGCAGAAGCATCAGATATTGTGCAAGAAACCTTTGTGCGCGCGTATCGAGCATTACCCAGTTTTCAAGGCAAGAGTGCGTTCTACAGCTGGTTGTACCGAATCGCGTTAAATACGGCAAAAAATTATTTACTGGCTAATCAGCGCAAACCGGCCATGAGCGTGGTCGATGATTTAGATGCGTTGGCCAATGTACCCGGCACACACAGCGATAATGGGGATCCGGCGGGGTTGTTGTTGCGTGATGAAGTGGAACAAGCCGTGTGGCAAGCGGTGGATCACTTGGCCGAAGATTTACGTACGGCGTTGGTCTTGCGTGAAATGGCGGGGTTGAGTTACGAGGAAATCGCTGATGCAGTGCATTGTCCCATCGGCACCGTGCGTTCGCGTTTGTTTCGTGCGCGTGAGGCAGTGCTTAAGGAGATCAATCCCTTGTTGAATAGAGGCGGTAGCCAGCTATGAATACGCAGATGATGGCGCGGGAAGCACTTTCGGGTTTATTTGATAATGAAGAAAGCACAAGCGCGTTAGATAAAGTAGACGAACAGGCATTGGCGACCTGGGAAGCTTATCAGGTGATCCGTGCGGCATTGCAGGGTGATTTGCCACAAGCCGTGCATTCGGTGCGACGTTCTGTGCAACAACGCATTAGTCATGAACCCGATTTACACTTGCCCGCGCGTAGACCTTATGCGGTGTTGGCTTGGTTACGGCGTTATGCGCGTTACGTTGTGCTCAGTACCTTAGCCTTTTTTCTGGGTGTGTTGAGCAGTGGTTGGTGGTTGCACGCGATAGGATCTTTTGCCGCATGAATACTATTCGTAATTTTTCTATTATCGCGCACATCGATCACGGCAAATCAACTTTGGCCGATCGTTTCATTCAACTGTGTGGTGGCTTGAGCGAACGTGAGATGGCGGAGCAAGTGCTCGATTCCATGGACATCGAACGCGAACGTGGCATTACCATCAAGGCGCAGAGCGTGACTTTGCATTACGTGGCGCGCGATGGGCAGGCTTACCAATTGAATTTTATCGATACGCCAGGACACGTCGACTTTTCCTACGAAGTCTCGCGCTCTTTAGCGGCCTGTGAAGGCGCGTTGCTCGTGGTGGACGCTGCACAAGGCGTAGAGGCACAAACCGTCGCGGTGTGTTACACCGCACTAGAGCAAGGTTTAGAAGTATTACCGGTATTAAATAAAATTGATTTAGATCAAGCGGATCCCGAGCGTGTGATCCAAGAAATCGAAGAGATCATCGGCATCGAAGCACACGGCGCATTGCAGGTTAGCGCTAAAAATAATATCGGCATAACCGAGCTGTTAGAACAAATCATCGCGGTTATTCCACCACCGCAGGGTGATCCCGCGGCGCCATTGCAAGCCTTGATTATTGACTCCTGGTTCGATAGTTACTTAGGTATTGTGTCGTTAGTCTGTATCAAGAACGGTATCTTGCGCCGCGGTGACAAAATTAAAGTGATGTCGACCGGATTAACCTATGGCGTGGATGCCTTAGGTATTTTCACGCCCAAGCGTCAGGAAATGCCGCAGTTAATGACGGGCGAAGTGGGTTTTGTTATTTCCGGTGTCAAAGAGATTGAAGCCGTGCCGGTGGGGGATACCTTAACCCATGCGAAACTGCCTGCACAGCAGCCGTTGGCCGGGTTTAAGAAAATCAAACCGCAAGTCTACGCCGGCATGTTTCCGCTCAGTGCGACGGATTACGGCGCTTTTCGTGAAGCCTTGAGTAAGTTGCGTTTAAACGATGCTGCTTTGTTTTATGAACCGGAAAGTTCAGAAGCCTTAGGCTTTGGTTTTCGCTGTGGTTTCTTGGGCATGTTGCACATGGAAATCATTCAACAACGGCTAGAGCGTGAATATGATTTGGATCTCATTACTACCGCACCCACGGTCGTGTATGAGATTGTGACTAATAAGGGTGAGTTATTGTATATAGACAACCCGGCGAGTTTACCGCCCGTCGGTGAGATTGCCGAAATGCGCGAGCCGATTGTTGAAGCGGCTATCTTAGTGCCACAAAATTATGTCGGCAGTGTGATCACCTTGTGTATAGAAAAGCGCGGCACGCAAAAGAAAATGTTGTATTTAGGTAAGCAAGTGTCACTCGTCTACGAATTACCGATGGCCGAAGTGGTGTTGGACTTTTTTGATAAACTCAAATCTGTGAGCCGTGGCTATGCTTCGTTAGATTACAGTTTTTTGCGTTTCCAAAGTGAAGCCTTGGTGCGTTTAGATGTCATGATTAATGCCGAACGTGTGGATGCATTAGCGATGATTGTGCACCGGGAACAAGCGTATACACGCGGACGTGCGTTGGTCGAACAAATGCATGCCTTGATTCCCCGCCAAATGTTTGATGTGGCCATACAAGCGGCCTTAGGCAATCACGTGATTGCACGGCAAACGGTGAAAGCCTTACGCAAAAATGTGACGGCGAAATGCTACGGGGGTGATGTGTCGCGCAAACGTAAGTTATTAGAAAAACAAAAAGCGGGTAAGAAACGTATGAAGCAAATAGGCAAGGTGGAGATCCCACAAGAAGCCTTTTTAGCAGTATTGAAAGTAGATAAGCAGGAGTGAACATGACATTTGATTTCGCCTTGTATTTAACCGTGGCGGTTGTTCTGTGTGGCGCGATTTATTGCACGGATCGTTGGTTCTTTGCACCACGCCGTCAACGCGTGGGGCAGATGACGTTGCCGATATGGATAGACTATCCACGCAGTTTGTTTGTGCCCTTGTTAGTGGTGTGGTTGCTGCGCAGTTTTGTGGGGCAATTATTTTTAGTACCCACTCCTTCACTGGAACCTACGGTGATTCCCGTAGAACTGTTAGCGGTAGAGCAATTTGCCTATGGTTTGCGCTTACCGGTATTCCATTATAAATTATGGCCGGTAGGTGAGCCGCAGGTGGGCGATATTGCTGTGTTTAGATGGCCCGTGGATCCGTCACAACATTTTGTGAAACGTGTCATTGGTACGCCGGGCGATAAGATCGAATACCGTGATAAGGTATTGTATGTAAATGGTGAGGCGGCTGTGCAAACCGATCTTGGCACGGTTGAGGATAGCCAAGCTACGCCGTCTTTACCGGTTAATCTGCGTCGCGAAACCATTAATGGGGTGACGCATCAGATTTTTTTACGTAAGACGACGCAAGAGACCGGTGATTTTGAGTTGGTAGTGCCACCAGGCCACTATTTCATGATGGGCGATAACCGTGATAACAGTAATGATAGTCGCGTGTGGGGATTTGTACCGGAAGAAAATTTGGTCGGTAAAGCCAGATGGATTGTGTTGAGTTGGGATAGGACCGCGCACCGTGTACGTTGGCAACGCATGGGCGCGCGCGTGTAAGAGATATCGGATGCACAGAGGAGAGTGACAATGCATTACCGTAAACACGCAGGTATGGCTTTGTGGATGGATGTCATATTGACTGCAGTATTGATGTTTGTGTTAAGCATAGTAGCGAAGTTAATGCCGATTTATTTTGATTATTGGCGTATGAAGTCTGCATTCAGCGAAACGATTACCACATTGCAACAGCAACAGGTGAAATATGATCCCTTGACCAAAGAGCGAGTGATTGCATTGTTGCGCAAAACATTTGACGCTAAGTCGGTGCGCCGCGCCGTACCAGAACAAGATACTAAAATTACTCCAGAGGGACATAATTTTAAAGTCAGTGTCGATTATGAAGTGCGTACGCGTATGCTAGGTAATATTGATATGGTCGCAGTGTTTGCTCAGCATGGCGTGGTCACACACGAATGATGGAGCCATTGCAACGCTTAAGCAAACGCCTAGGCTATACCTTTAGCCAGGTGGATTTATTGGAACAAGCGTTACGCCATCGCAGTGTGCGCGGTGCCAACAACGAACGTCTGGAGTTCTTGGGCGATGCCGTACTTAACTTAGTGATTGCCACTGAGCTGTACCTGCGTTTCCCTGCGGCCAGTGAGGGCGAACTCAGTTGCCTGCGTGCTAACTTGGTGAATAAAGACAGTCTCGCGGAATTGGCCCAACAGTTTGATTTAGGCGACTATGTGCTGTTAGGTGCGGGCGAACTCAAATCCGGTGGCAAGCAGCGCCATTCTATTCTGGCTGATACCATGGAAGCTATTATTGGTGCTATTTACTTGGATGCGGGCATCGTACCCAGTAGCGAACGTATTTTAGCGTGGTATCATGCTAAACTGGCGACCACCCACACGGATAGCCTATATAAAGATGCGAAAACGCGTTTGCAAGAGTACTTGCAAGCAAAACATGTGGCGTTACCCAAATACGTGGTGATTTTAGTGGAAGGCGCGGAGCATCAGCAGCGTTTCCATGTGCGTTGTGAAGTCCAAGGTTTAACGGAGACGGGACAAGGGCGCGGTACCACGCGGCGTAAAGCCGAACAACAAGCGGCACAAATGCTATTAGAGAAAATATATGACGATGATGATGACTAAATGTGGGTATGTGGCAATCGTGGGGAGACCCAATGTCGGTAAATCTACGCTACTCAATTGTGTGCTACAGCAAAAGCTGTGTATTACGTCCAGCAAACCGCAAACGACACGACACCGCATCCTAGGGGTGCAGACCAACGCAGAGGTACAGAGTATCTATGTAGATACTCCCGGCATCCACCAACGGCAACACCGTGCACTCAATCGGCACATGAATCAAGTCGCCATGCGCAGTGTGCACGGGGTCGATGTGATCTTATTTTTGCTCGATGCTAGAGTATGGAAGGAAGCGGATGCCTGGGTATTGCAGCAGTTGCAGAATGTGCAGTGTCCGGTGCTGTTGGTGTTAAACAAGGTGGATAAAATAGCCGATAAAACCTGGTTGTTGCCGCACATCGACGCCTTAAAAGCGCGCTATGCGTTTGCAGAGATCATACCGATTTCCGCTAAAACCAAGGATAATGTCGCTGCCTTAGAACAGGCCGTCGCGCGCTATTTACCGCAACAAGCGCATGTGTTTGCTGCAGATGCAGTTACCGATCGCAGTGAACGTTTTTTAGTGGCGGAATTAGTGCGTGAAAAGTTATTTCGCGGTCTAGGTCAAGAGCTACCTTACAGTTTAACGGTAGAAGTGGAATCGTTTAAAGAAGAAGAGAAGCTGACGCGCATTGGTGTCATTGTATGGGTAGAAAAGATGGGGCAAAAAGGCATTGTCATTGGTAAAAATGGCGAGCGTCTGAAAATCA
This sequence comes from uncultured Gammaproteobacteria bacterium, assembly GCA_964646995.1. Lineage (GTDB taxonomy): Bacteria > Pseudomonadota > Gammaproteobacteria > CAZYIF01 > CAZYIF01 > CAZYIF01. Next base: position 63,726 of record CAZYIF010000008.1, on the reverse strand, counting down.
TCGCAACCAAAGCCAGAACCGAGATGGAAACCTTATTGCAACGCAAAGTGTTTTTACAAGTGTGGGTAAAGGTCAAGGACAATTGGGCTGATGATGAACGTGCGTTACAAAGTTTGGGGTATGGTTGATTGTTCGTATATCGCTGGCGAATGAATTTTAGGGGTGATACTAAAAAATGCAACAGCAACAACTGGCTTATGTACTGCATCGGCGTAGCTACCGTGATACCAGCTATATCGTGGAATTACTTACCCAGCAGCACGGGCGGATCAGTGTCGTTGCTCGCGGTGTACGTAATAACAAACGCAGTGCTGTATTGCAGCCGTTTACGCCCTTATCGGTGTCCTGGACAGGGCGTGGTGAGTTGTTGACGTTGGTGCAAGCCGAAGTATTAGCATACGTTGCAGCGTTACAAGGCGAGTGTTTATTGAGTGCGTTATACATCAATGAACTCATGTTGCGCGTTGTGCCCAAGCAAGACAGTTGCGCGCATTTGTTTAACGCCTATGTCGACATATTACAACGTTTGCGTAGTCAAACCGAGGTGCAGGCCAATTTACGTCGCTTTGAAAAAAGTGTACTGCATGCTTTGGGTTATGAACTGTCTTTGGCGCACGAAGCACACAGCAATGAGCCGGTACAAGCGGAAGCGTATTACCGTTTTTCCGCGCAGCATGGCTTGACGCGGCATGCGGCACCGTGTGACAACAGGACATCCGAACCCCATCTTTTCTCGGGTGTGAGTGTGTTAGCCTTATATCACGACGCGTTAGATACGCATGAAAAGTTGCGCGATGCAAAGCGCTTGATGCGTTTGGCGTTTGCGCCCTTGCTGGGCTTGCGTCCGTTAAAGAGTCGGAGTTTATTTAGAGAACCAGTAGCGATTCAGCAAATTTCTAAAATAGGATGATTTTGCATTGAAAATGCAGTGTGTTCTTTACGCGATGGGGATTCTCAAGGGGAGAATCGCGATTCTACCCTTGAGCACCGTTAAGCCCCGTTTTACTGGGTAGGCGTAAAATTAAGGGTAACTATTCAGCCAATGCAAGAGGAGTGTGGGTGATGCAAAATACATTACGTCTAGGCGTAAATATCGATCATGTGGCCACATTGAGACAAGCGCGTGGTACACGCTATCCTGATCCGGTACAAGCTGCGATAGCGGCAGAACAAGCGGGTGCAGATGGCATTACTTTACACCTGCGTGAAGACCGGCGGCACATTCAGGAACGCGACGTGCATCTGTTAAAAGAGATCTTACAAACACGGATGAATTTAGAAATGGCCCCGACGGAAGCTATGGTGGTGTTTGCCGAGCGGGTGCGTCCAGAAGCCTGTTGCCTAGTCCCAGAGCGGCGCGCGGAGTTAACCACCGAAGGTGGTTTGGATGTGATAGGCAACAGTGAATGGTTGCAAGCGGTGTGCGAGCGTCTGCAAGCTGTGGGCATTGAAGTGTCCCTATTTATTGATCCCGATGTGCAACAAATCGCAGCGTCGCGTGCCTGTGGTGCAAGCGTGGTTGAAATCCACACGGGACAGTACGCCGATGCTGTACAGCCACAAGAAGTGCAAGACACGTATGATGTCATCTGCGATGCGGTGGGCTATGCCAAGCAATTGGGTCTGCAAGTAAATGCGGGCCATGGTTTGCATTATCACAATGTGCAGGCGATTGCTGCCTTACCCGAATTAACCGAACTGAACATCGGTCACAGTATAGTGGCACGTGCGTTGTTTGTGGGTTTTGCGGCGGCAGTCACTGAGATGAAACAATTGCTGTGGCAGGCGCGATACTCGTGTCATCCATAAGTCGTTGACATCCCGAACGTAGTGAGGGATCTTTCTAATGATTGTCATCCCGAACATCGCAACTAAAATCGGTGTCATCCCGAACGGCGTGAGGGATCTCAGGAATGTTTGCATGGTGTTGTTAGTGAGAACGTGCCGCTTGCACGAGATCCCTCGTTGCACTCGGGATGACACCTTTCTTTGTCATCCCGAACTGAATGACACGTCTATACTCGGAGCGACACCATTAATAAACAAATTGTATCTGATCGATGCATCCAGCGCATAACGCACTCAAATAATTCAACACTGTGTTAATAATTCCTTAAGCTTAGTGACTTATGCTGACCTGAACGTAAACGCATAGTGCGGGTGCTGTTATCACAGGGAGGTGATGATCATGCTTAAGCGGAATAAAGTATCTACAACATTAGCACGGTGGGGCAGTGCGCTGCGCCAATGGTGGTTTGTCAACACGACGCCCCCGTTAGATCCACGGCACGCATTTATGCTAGAAGCCAAAACGGCGTTGCCTGACTTCACGCTAGATCAAGCTTGCCATCCGGTGCCGGGATATCCCAAAGATTATGCCAAGCAAAAATACTTGGAGTTGCACGATAATTTAAAGCAGTTGCAGCAGCAACTGGATGCATTAGCGGATTTGCACCGGCAACAGACGCCAGTGACCACGGGTTGGCGCAAGTGGTTCCGGCGCAGTGCTAAACCCAATCAAGACACGATAGCGGCGTATACGCAACAGTTATCTAAGACAGAACACGCGTATCATCAGGTAATGGTGCGACTCGCGAGTTATCTGCAAGAGTTATGGTATAGGCCCCATGATTTGGACTGGTCAGCGCAGCAGGCAGAAAGCTTCATGCCGACCTACGCACTACAGCATACCGTTGCGGAACTACGCCAGCTAATCCCGTTTGTGCCGGCGACGGATCCTTTGGCAGAGTACAGTGCGTTGCTACTTAGCATGAAAGAATTGTTAATCAAGGAAACTCCGTCTTCTGTGGATTTTTCCACGTTGGAACAGCAGATGCTGGCATGGCAGAATAGGGCGGTGCCCGTGCGGGGTGCAGCGGATTTTGCCGTGTATCAACAGCTGGCGTATTTACATTACGCCGAATTGTTGGAGCAACGCCTAGCACGGTATGAAAAAATACGCGCTGAGTCAGGTGATGGTAGTAGGACGTGGCCGGAGATGCAGCAGGTGCGACCGGAGTTATGTCAGCAGCAACAGCAAGTGACGCAGATGCAACAAGCATTTTACGCTCAGAAAGGCGTAACTGATTTTGAGGAACTGCGTCACAAAATAGTGGCCGCGCTGATCAAGCACCAGGACCATCCCTTAGTCAAATTGCAAGTGATGCGTCAACGTAATAAAGCAGATTCATCTGCTTTGCGTGACGCAGCGCAACTGGCGGCGCAAGGCTGTCATTTGGGTTACGGATGTGTGGCAGCCAAGTTGGGTGAGGCAGATACCGAGAAGGCATTTTTCACCGAAGCGCACGCGGTGATTGCGCATGCTGCCGTGGCGTACGGTGAGACGGCGAGTGTACACTTGGTGCAAAGCTGCAGCGACAAGCGTGATCTACAAGAACAAGTGAAAATTTCCTTGTTAGTCATGACTAAAGAGGATTTATCCGCATTGGCTGATGCAGCGGGCGTACCCGGTGAGCCGCAGCCCATAGCAATGAGTGCTACGCCGTCGACAGCGCAGCCGAGTGCGGCGCAGAGACTGACGCGTATATTTACTGTTGGCAAGAATAATACGCCAATACCCGTAGTCGCAACACCGGTACTCACGCGCAAGCGCAGCGGGAGTATGACGGACTTAGCGGACGCCGTGAGTAAGGCATGGTTGACGCATACCGATCCAGCGATTCAACAGCAGGCGGTGCAGACGATCAAACAGCAGGACTCAGAACTAGCACGCAGATTGCAACATTTTTTCTGGGTGTCGCAGGCTAACCATCCGCAAGCTGTGACCACTGTGCCTGCCGTACAGCCGCAGCCAGTACCGGTACGCAAAGCCGTGGCAGCGTCACACAACCAGACCTCACATTGCACGGTGTTTAAGCCCACGCCTAGTTGTGTCAAAAAAGTGGAAACGCAGGTGTTTGGGTGGCAGACCGCACTGCGGTCTAATTTTCGTTTTTGAGAGAGCGCTGGGTTTTTGCTGACATTCACTTTATACTGGTGCGCCAACGGCATCTATACGGAGGAGCCATGTCATACCAACAATTAACCGGCATTTTTGCGCGCCTCGCGGATTTGGCGCATATCCAAGCCATCGTGAATTGGGATGAGGCGGTTAATATGCCGGAAGCGGCGGGTGCCAAACGTGCACGCGCGTTGGCGACATTGCGCGCGCTGCACCACGCCCAGTTAACGGATCCGACGGTGGGTGCGTTGTTAGCGCAAGTGTCCACTGACGCATTATCTGATCCCTGGCAACAAGCCAATCTGCGTTTGATGCAGCGTGCATATCAACGTGCGGTGTGCGTGCCGGTTGATTTAGTGACGGAGTTTACCCACGCGACTTTGTGCTGCGAGCAAGCTTGGCGTAAACTGCGTGCTGACAATGATTGGCAAAGCTTTGCGCCATTGTTGACAGAGAATTTACGTCTCGTTAAACAGATTGCTGCTATCAAAAGCGACGCCTTAGGCCAAGCACCGTATGATGTGTTGTTAGATGAATTTTCGCCGGGCCTGACGCAAGCGGTGATCGATCCGGTATTCACGGAACTCAAAGCCTTTTTGCCGAATTTTTTGCGGCGCGTGTGTACGCTACAGCAGGGCTATGATTACCGTGAATTAGCGCCACCTTTTGCTATCGATAAGCAAAAAACGTTGGGTTTACAGCTGTGCCAGCAATTGGGTTTTGATTTTAATCGTGGTCGTTTAGATGTCAGTCACCATCCCTTCTGCGGTGGTGTGACCGATGATGTGCGCATGACCACACGCTATAACACGCAGGAATTTATTTCTGCCATGATGGGTGTATGTCATGAGACCGGACATGCCTTGTATGAACAAGGCTTACCGGCTGCGTATTACGATCAGCCGGTTGGCAGTAGTTTGGGAATGGATATACACGAGAGCCAATCTTTGTTGATTGAAATGCAAGCGTGCCGCAGCCAAGCCTTCATTACGTATGTAACACCGCTGTTACAACGTACTTTCCCACAGTTAGCAGGCATTAGCGCTGCAGATTTGTATGCGATCTATACGCGCGTGCGTCCCGGTTTTATTCGTGTGGATGCAGATGAAGTGACGTATCCCTTACATATCATTTTGCGTTATGAATTAGAACGCGATTTATTTGCCGATAAATTAAGCGTGGCTGATTTACCCGAGGCGTGGGATGCCGGTATGCAAACCTTATTGGGTTTGTCTACGCGCGGCAATTATCGCGATGGTGTCATGCAAGATGTACATTGGCCAGCCGGTTTATTCGGTTATTTTCCGGCATATACCTTGGGTGCGTTGACGGCTGCGCAATTGTTTCAAGCCGCGCAACAGCAGTGTTCGGGTTTATTGACTGCAATTGGGCGTGGCGATTTTAGTCCGTTGTTAACGTGGTTACGTACGCACGTGCACAGTCGTGCGTCGTCTATCTCTGCCACGGAGTTATTAACGCAGGCGACAGGCACACCGTTGTCAGCACGTTATTTCATCCAACATTTACAGCAGCGTTATACCTGAGTCATTGCGGCTAATCCGTTTGCCCTGAGGAGCTGATACATCCCCACGAATTAAAAACAGCCGTTCGCACTGAGGAGGCGCCAGAAGGCGCCGTCTCGAAGTGTAAACGGCTGTTATCACAAGCGAAAAGATAAAAAATGTTATGCAACAACTAAACTGCAAAAGACAAAAACAGGTTGAAAATTATTGTTGCCGTTCACCCTCCTGAGGTCCTCGAAGGACGAGACGATCGCTGCGCGATCTCCTCAGGGCGAACGGCGAAAATCAGATTTATCAACCTATTACATGAAAAATTCGTGGGGATATATCAGCTGAGGAGATGCGTAGCATCCTCTCGAAGGGCGAACATTTACAATAGCAACTATTCAGCCTTTTTGCTGAACAGTTACAAAATATTAAACAAATGCTGCATACTCCATAGACACGCTGTTAGTTGTGTTGCCATAAGACGACATTTTGTCAGGAGTGGTGTGATAATTTGAAATTTTTATATCGAGCTGTAACCTTGTTTGTGGTATGTTAGGCCCTGTCGATTGCGCGTGTAACCTAACAATAGGGCGTAGAACCAATGAAACAGAACCATCTACACACAGGTTGTTTTATCACCTTAGAAGGTATCGAAGGCGTGGGTAAATCCACGAGTCTGGACTTTATTCAGTCTTACTTGCAAGAGCAAGGCATCGCATTAGAAATTACACGCGAGCCAGGGGGAACACCCATTGCCGAGGCGATTCGCCGTGTGTTGCTAGCACATCACGATGAACAAATGTCAGTAGACACCGAATTATTGTTGTTGTTTGCGGGCCGTGCACAACACATTGCATCACAAATTCAACCGGCGTTAGCCAAAGGCTTGTGGGTGATCTGCGATCGTTTTACGGATGCCAGCTATGCATACCAGGGTGCTGGGCGTGGTATTCCTGAGGCGCGTATCGCACTGTTAGAGACGTGGGTGCAAGACAGTTTACGTCCCGATTTAGTGCTATTGCTGGATGCGCCCGTTGAGCTGGCGTTAGCGCGCGCCAAAGAGCGTGGTAATCCGGATCGCTTTGAGTTGGAAAATCAAAGCTTTTTTAATCGGGTACGCACGCATTATTTAGAACGGGCAAGACGTTCACCACAGGAGTATTGCATCATCGATGCGGCGGTACCGCAAGAACAAGTATATCAGCAGTTACGTAGCGCACTGGATAAGCGGATAGCACAAGTGCAGCAGTTTTCCGCCGACGAGCAGGCGTGCGTATCACTACCGTTAACGAATGAATTTTAGGGGTTCAAACGTGGCACCTTTTACTTGGCAGTTGCGACAATGGCAGCAGTTACAAAGTAGTCTGCAGCACGATCGATTGCCGCATGCGCTGTTGTTGTCTGGTATGCAGGGATTAGGTAAAACCGCTTTCGCCCAGGCATTTAGCCAACGTGTGTTATGTCATCATCCTGCGGCACAGGGCATGGCGTGCGGAAATTGTAAATCGTGTCAGCTCTTGCGCGCACAAACACATCCTGACTATTACTGGCTGGCGCCTGTGGCCGACAGTACGACGATTTCTATCGAACAAGTTCGCCAATTGACAACACACTTGCACACCACACCACACTGTGGTGATTATGCGGTTGCAGTGATTTGCCCGGCAGAAGCGCTGAATGCGGCAGCCAGTCATGCCTTGTTAAAAACCTTGGAAGAGCCGCCAGGACAAGTGCTGATTATTTTAGTGAGTCACCAACCCGAGCAGTTAACCAAGACCATCAGAAGTCGTTGTCAGCAGCTTGTGTTTACTCTGCCTTCAGCCATTGAAGTAACAGAGTGGTTAGCCCCGCAGTTGCCGCGCGAGTCTTCAGACATAAGCACCTTATTAGCGTTGAGTCATGGTGCGCCATTGCATGCCTTAGCTTTGTCTCAAGGTAATGGCTTAGCGGAACAGCAACAGTGGATGGCAGAATTGACGGCCTTTATGCGCAACGATTATGAATTAACGCAACTCGCCCAGATATGGGCTAAGCGCACGTTGTCAACGGTGGTGGCGCAGTTATCGTCTTGCTTGTTGGATATTATTCAATGGCGTATGGTGGGCAAACGCAGTGTGTACGGTGAGCGTATTGGTGCTATGTGCACACATATCCCTGTGGTAGAATCGTTTCATTTGTTGGATAAATTGTACGATGCGCAGCGTTCACTGAATGGGTTCTGCGCGCTCAACAGCCAATTATTGCTGGAAGATTTGTTATACCATTGGCAGTGTACTTTGATAAGAGGAAGCGTATGAGCGGAGTAGAAGATCCTTCAGCCAAACCACAACCAACAGCGAACAGTGCAGTAATGTCAGTAGAGCTACTCGACAAAGTATCTTTGTACGCTGCCTTTATGCCGTTTATTCAAGGTGGTGGCTTGTTTGTACGTACCGAAAAAAAATGCACGTTAGGAGACGAAGTCTTTTTATTACTGAAGCTGATGGACATCCCCGAAAAATTCACCGTGGTCGGCAAGGTCGTGTGGATATCGCCTAAGGGTGCACAAGACGGCCTGATCGCGGGTGTGGGCGTACAGTTTGCTGATTCAGGCAAAGCGGTGAAACATAAAATAGAGGCCTATTTAGCCGGGCTGGTACAGTCAGAACGCAGAACCGATACGATGTGAGGTTGTGGACGTGTTAGTGGATTCGCATTGTCATTTGAATTTATTGGATTTGGCGTTATATCCCGGTGGTATGGAAGCGGTGATCGCACAAGCACATGCGCAGCAAGTGACGCATATGCTGTGTGTGGGAACCACGTTGGCGACTAGCGCCGTAGCATTGAGCATTGCACAGCAGTACACCGATATCAGCGCGAGCGTGGGCGTGCATCCGAATGAGTGTGAACAACAAGCGCTAGACGGTGAGGTGATAGCACAGCTTGCTCAGCACGACCAGGTGGTGGCGGTGGGCGAGACGGGCTTAGATTATTATCGTACGCCTTCGGCAGCAGCGATGGCTGCACAACAGACCGCATTTCGTTTGCATATCCGTGCAGCACGGCAAGTGGGTAAGCCTTTGATCGTACACACGCGCAATGCGGTGGACGATACGCTACGTATTTTACGCGAGGAACGGGCCGCAGAGGTCGGCGGGGTATTGCATTGCTTTACCGAGACAGAAGCCATGGCGCGGGCCGCTATTGCGTTGAATTTTTATATTTCATTCTCGGGTATCATTACGTTTAAAAACGCGCGGGAGATACAAGCGATAGCACAGGCATTGCCGCTAGAGCGTCTCTTGATTGAAACCGATGCGCCTTACCTCGCACCAGTACCACACCGTGGCCAACCCAATCAACCCGCATATGTGTATTATGTCGCAGAATACTTAGCACAACTCAAAGCTATCCACATAGAGCAGATTGCCCAGCAAACGACAAGGAATTTTTTTGCATTGTTTGCAACAGCGTTACGGGTATAGCAACATGCCAACGATTTTACTGATAGAAGATGAAAAACCCATACGTGAGATGGTGCAATTTGTATTGGGCCAAGTGGGGTTTGAGATTATTGAGGCGCAAAATGCGCAGCAAGCCTATCAAGTGTTGCGTGTACGCACGCCGGATCTCATTCTATTAGATTTGATGTTACCGGGCACCAATGGTCTGGAGATCACAAAAAAATTAAAAAGCCAAGCCGATACTAAGTATATTCCGATTATTATGTTGACGGCCAGAGCAGAAGAAGACAATAAAGTAACGGCATTGAGTATTGGCGTAGATGATTATGTCGTCAAACCGTTTTCACCCCGTGAGTTAATTGCACGCATTAATGCGGTGCTGCGTCGTGGTGTATTAGTCTCTCCACAAGGTGAAATTCAAGCAGGTAATTTATGCATGACTACCGATAGTCACAGCATACGCATCAATGGCAACACAGTAAAACTCACGCGTAAAGAGTATAAATTATTGCATTTTTTCCTAACGCATCAGCGTCGCGTGTGTACTCGCGGACAGATTTTGAATCATCTGTGGGGCAGTACCATGGACGTCAATGAGCGCACCGTCGATGTACAAATTGGTCGGTTACGCAAGTCATTGAGTGAGCATGATTGCACTGTAGTTATCCGTTCCGTGCGTGGTATGGGTTATCAATTGGTGGAGCTGGATGATGCTTGATCAGAAACTCCTTGATATCCTACCGGATGCATTGATTATTGTGGATAAACAAGCGCGTGTATTGTGGTGTAATCGTGCTGCAGTGGCTTTGCTGCGGCTCAAACAGGGCTGGCATGCTCGGCAAGATATCGCTGCGTTGGTGTGTATTGCGGGAATAAAAAATTTTTGCTTAACGGCGGCACATGCAGAAGCGGCAGAGTTCCAATTTGATGCTAACGAGGATACGTGGCTGGCTATCTCGATGTTAGATTACCAACGCGGTAAGCGGGTATTGTGTTTACGTGATATCACCCATTTGCATCACTTAGAGCAAATGCGCAGAGACTTTGTTGCCAATGTGTCACATGAACTGCGTACGCCGTTAACGGTGGTGCAGGGTTATCTAGAGAGTCTGTTGGAGTACGACACCGCGCTCAACGACACCCATAAAAAGATCCTGCAAAAAATAGCGCAACAGAGCCAACGCATGTCGAAAATAATAGAAGATTTACTCTTGCTTGCACGTTTAGAAACCTCAGTGGATGGTTTAGAAGAGACGCAGCAGGTAGCGGTACCACAGATGTTGCAGAGCATTTACGAAGACGCGCGGGCCTTGAGTGATAATCGGCATCATTTTCACTTGCAGATAGATGATTCCCTGTATCTAGCGGGGCAACCTAAGGCGTTGCAAGGTGCGTTTTCTAATTTAGTATTTAATGCAGTCAATTACACCCCAGCCAATACCCATATCTATTTGGATTGGTATGTCGATGCAGACGGGGCGCATTTTGTCGTGCGGGATACCGGTCAAGGTATTGGTGCACAGCATATTCCGCGTTTAACCGAGCGTTTTTACCGTATTGATACCGATCGTTCGCGCGAGAGTGGCGGCACCGGCTTGGGTTTGGCCATCGTGAAGCATGTCTTGATTCGACACGGTGCTGCTTTAGACATTAGCAGTTGTCTAGGTCAAGGTTGCGTGTTTGCTTGCCATTTCCCCTTGGTTGCCTCCCTACGCCGTTAACAAGTCAGCGGTTTTTTTCCCATTAGATGTATGACAGAGTGTTTTGCTACAGCGCCACGGTTTTGACGCCAGCGTCACACGACTCACCTAAGCTGTTGACTACACATGAAAATTTTATTTGGCACAGGGTTTGCTGCAACCTTCGTAACAGTCATCAATTAAGTGGGGATAGTTATGTCAAACAGTAATCCAAGTGAAGAAGCAACAGACAACAGTAAGGGACATTCTAAAAAGTTATTGTGGGTAATATTGGGTTTGCTCGGCCTGTTGTTAATCGGTGGTGGTGGCGCTGCGGCTTTCTTCTTGCTGGCAGGCAACAATGCGCCTAAGGTAACACAGCAGGGCGGTGGTGATTCATGGGTAGAATCCACGCCAGAAGGGCAAGCCACCGCTGAAAAAACGCCAGCCATCTATTACGAATTGACACCTACGTTCATGGTTAAAATAGCCAATGGCAAACAAAGTCACTATTTGCAAGTGGATGTGTCCGTGATGTCACGTGATCAACTGGTGATTGACGCCGTAAAATTACACAAGCCACTCATTGTCAGTGAGCTACTCGCGATATTTAATGCAGCCAGTTACGACTCTCTATTTACTATTAAGGGTAAGCGTGAGTTACAGATTAAAGCGTTGGATAACATCAATGGTATGTTACGACGTGAAGAGAAGATTAGCGGTGTGAGAGCCGTATTATTCACTAATTTCATGGTGCAATAATCATGGAAAAAAGAAAAGAAACACTATCGCAAGAAGAAGTAGATACCTTATTGGGTGAGATCGATGAAATCGAGTTGGGTAATGTAAAAACCACGGCAATCGATTCGGGAGAGGTGCGTAATTATGATTTTTCTTCGCAAGAACGTATTGTCAGTAGCAGTATGTTGGGATTGTATGCGATAAATGAGCGTTTTATTCGTAATTTCCGTACCAGTTTAATGAATTTGTTGCGGCGCGGCGTTAATGTTTCACTATCAGAAATTATTTCTATTAAGGCACACGAATATTTGGCTACATTGTCTACGCCATCGTGCATTAATTTTTTCAGGATGCGGCCATTGCAGGGTTTGTCATTGTGTGTCTTTGATACGCCACTGGTATTTACTTTGGTTGACAGCTTATTTGGTGGTGGAAATTTATTATTGACTGACAAAAAAGAAAGAGAAGAGTTTACGCAAATGGAGATGCGTATTGTGCATTTGGTATTAGATCTTATTTTTAGAGATTTAAACACAGCATGGCAGACGATTTATTCGGTTAAATTTGAAGGGCAAGGCTCAGAAATAAATCCACAATTGGTGAATATGGGTGGGCAAAATGAAATTATTATTGTGACCTGCTATAAGATTTTGCTGGAAGGGGTTAAGCCGATGGAATTACATATTTCCATTCCCTATTCCACCTTAGAACCAATACGTTCTTTATTGGAGTCTGGCAGTATCGAAAAAGAAGATGTTGATGAGGATTGGACGAGTCGTCTGCGTGAAGAAGTGTATGATGCGCCGATTAAACTCAACGCTGACATTGCGCATGCGTATGTGCCATTTAAAGCGTTGAGTCAGTTTAAAGTGGGTGACATTATTCCTGTGGAATTTCATGACGTGATAACCGTATTAGCGGCTGGATTACCGACATTTCGTGGTCGGTTCGGTATTGCTAATGATAATTGTGCGATAAAAATTATCGGACGCGTAGATCGTAATTAAGGAAATGACACCTTTCTTTGTCATACCGAAGGGAGGGATCTTGGGGATGATGGAGTGTTTGCGTAGTGAGAGTGAGATTCTTCGCTGCGCTCTGAATAACACCTATTAGGAGACAGTCATGAGTGAGGAAGACAATCAACAGGTGGGACAGGCTAATCCAGTAGATAAAAACAAGGTTACCTTTGAGCCTATAACCGATGATCGCGTTGCCTCTGTGCAAAATGAGTTAGATGTCATCTTAGATATACCGGTGAAACTTACGGTAGAGATAGGTAGCGCAGAAGTAACCGTGCGTAACTTGCTGCGCCTGGGTCAAGGCTCAGTGGTTGAGTTAGATCGATTGGCGGGCGAGGCATTGGATATTAAAGTCAATGGGACATTGGTAGCGCATGGTGAAGTGGTTGTCATCAATAATAAATTTGGTGTGCGTCTTACCGATGTGATCAGTACTAGCGAACGGATTAGGAAACTCAGATGAGGCACTCTGTCATCGATGGTAGACACACGCGTTGCCTGTTCATTGCCAGTGGCTTAGTCAGTGGTATTCCTTCCTGTGGTATGGCTGCGGGTTATGCGGGTCACGCTAGCCTGGGATTAACGCAGGTAGTGCAAGCCACACTGGTGTTATTCGGCATTTTAGCCTTCATTTGGATATTGGCTTATTTTTTACGTCGGTGTCGTGTCTTCACGAAAGTGGAAACCAATGCTATACGCATTGTTACGACAGTGTCGTTAGGGGTTAAAGAAAAAGTCATGTTATTAGAAGTAGGCGAACAGCAATTACTTGTGGGGGTGTCTGGCGCAGGGATTGCTGTATTGCATGTGCTTACGACGCCGGTTGCCACTTCGCGTGATAGTGGCACGACATTTGCCAATGGGTTTGCACGTCAGTTACAAACGGTACTCAGCCAAGCAGAAAAATCATGAACAGAATAATACGCTATACACTCATTGCCTGCTGTACGTTACCGTTATTGACGTATGCCGGCGATCTTAATCTACCGGCTTTTAGCGTTACCACCCAGAAGAGCGGTGTACAAAACTACAGTGTTAGCATTCAGATTTTATTAGCCATGACGTTTTTGTCATTGTTACCTGCCGCGGTCATGATGATGACCTGCTTTATGCGTGTAGTTATTGTTTTGGGTATTTTACGTCAAGCCATAGGCATGCCACAAACACCCACTAACCAAATCATCATAGGCTTATCTCTGGCGTTGAGTTTTTTCATTATGAGCCCGGTGTTTAACAAGGTTAACGATCAGGCGTTGCAGCCGTATTTAAATGATAAAATAAATGCGAAACAAGCGTTTACCCTGGCCGCAAAACCATTTCGTGAATTCATGCTGCAACAAACCAGAAAGAATGACTTACATATGTTTGCTAACATGGCTGAACCCAATCAGGAAATGGTAGTAGAAAATTTACCGCTCAGCGTTATCATTCCTGCATTTATTACCAGTGAATTGAAAACGTCGTTTCAGATAGGATTTCTGTTGTTCTTACCCTTTTTAGTGATTGACTTGGTCATTGCCAGCACCTTAATGGCGATGGGTATGATGATGTTATCGCCATTAATCATTTCATTACCCTTTAAATTAATGTTGTTTGTGTTAGTGGATGGATGGACCCTCATCATTGGCACGTTAACTAATAGTTTTAAGGTATAGCTATGACGCCAGAAATTGCCATTGATATTTTACGTCATGCCGTCTATGTCATGACGATAATGGTGTGTGCCTTGGTATTACCTGGTTTAGTCGTGGGTTTGTTGGTGGCTATGTTCCAAGCGGCCACACAAATTAATGAAGTAGCAATGAGTTTCGTACCTAAGCTATTGGTGACTTTTCTTTCGCTACTACTCACGGGGCCATGGTTGTTACAAGTCATCATGGATTTTTGCAAACACCTTTACATGGATATCCCTACATTGATTGGATAAACCGTATGGAAATACTGTACCAAGATATCATGCGTACGCTGAACCAATATTTATTGCCCTTGTTTCGCGTATTGGGTGTCTTTATGTTAGCGCCCGGATTGGGTTCTCGCTTGTGGCCTATGCGCTTACGGGTGATGGCTGCCATGATATTAACAGTGCCTATTGCGTTTCATTTACCACTATCTCCGGTGTTTCATCAGTTCAGTGTTGCATTACTGCTGGTGGTGGCGCAGCAATTAATGATTGGTTTAGTCCTTGGGTTTTTATTTCAAGTGGTCATTCAAACCGTGATTGTCGGCGCACAAATCATTGCTATGCAAATGGGTCTTGGTTTTGCTGCAATGGTGGATCCACAAAGTGGTACATCAGTACCATTGTTATCACAATTTTATTTGGTCGTTGCAACACTATTATTTTTCACGATTGATGGACATTTATTGATAATAGGCCTGTTAGCTGATAGTTTTACTCTATTGCCTATTGGCACGCAGAGTTTAGCAATGCCACATTGGTGGGAGCTAGTCTTGTGGGCGAAAATAATTTTCTCAGCGTCTGTTTCCTTATCCCTACCTGCCGTTATCGCTTTATTGTTAGTGAATTTTGCATTTGGTGTGATGACGCGGGCCGCACCGCAGCTAAATATTTTTTCCGTTGGCTTCCCCATTACCTTGGCTTTAGGTTTAGTCGTGGTGGTATTGACATTGGATACGGTGTTGCCACATATCGAACTATTACTCAAAGAAACAACGGAGATGTGGCTTAAGTTGGTGACTACCTCTAGCGGTATATAAGGAGTCTGCATGTCAGGCGAAGACAATTCAAACGAAGACGATTCCCAGGAACGAACAGAAGACCCCACACCCAAGCGGCAACAGGATGCCAAGGAGAAGGGTCAAATTGCGCGCTCCAAAGATTTAACCACGAGTATCGTCATGTTGTTGGGTTCAAGTACGATGTTATGGATGAGTGAACATTTCTCTACTCATACGTATCGTTTGCTGCAAGCTGGTTTTAGTGTAGAGCGCAGTGCTATTTTTGATGAAAAATACATCGTTATACACCTCGTTAGCATGGTCATTGAGGGATTTTCATTAGTTATGCCGCTACTGATATTATTATTTTTCTCCGTATTGGGTGCGGCTATGGTACTAGGTGGAATCACGTTTAATTTATCCAGCTTAGGTTTTCAGTTTAATCGTATGGATCCTATCAAAGGCTTGAAACGTATTTTTTCTCTACATGCGTTGCTAGAGCTAGTAAAAGCATTGGCAAAATTTTTATTGATAGGTACCTGTTTCTGCGTATTGTTATGGAAGAAATACGATGTGTTATTGAGCTTAGGTAGAGAATCAGTGATGCAGGCTATCATGCACAGTTTTTCATTGCTTGCCTGGTCATTTTTATTAATAAGCTCTTCTTTAATATTGATAGCCATCCTCGATGTTCCCTTTCAGTTATGGAACAACGCTAAGCAATTGAAAATGACGAAGCAGGAATTAAGAGATGAAGCCAAAGATACAGAAGGTAAGCCAGAAGTAAAAAGTAAAATTAGACAGCTGCAAAATCAAATGGCGCGTAGCAGAATGATGAGTGCAGTACCTAAAGCAGATGTTGTGATTACCAATCCAACTCACTTTGCTGTCGCATTGGTCTATAACTCCGCGGCTAAGGGAGCACCTACGGTAGTAGCGAAGGGACTGGATCTAATCGCTTTGCAAATCCAACAAGTGGCAAAGGCAAATAAAGTCATTGTGCTAGAACTACCACCACTAGCGCGGTCCATTTACTATAGCACAGAACTAGAGCACGAAATTCCAGCGGCACTTTATATTGCCGTTGCACAAGTGCTTGCATATGTATATCAGTTACGGCAACATCGCAAGGGTTATGCCGAAAGGCCACAGCCATTGCGTCATGTGGCTATTCCTGATGAATATAAAAAATATCAATAAACCGTTAGCAACATCAAGAGAGTCTGTTTGCTTGGAAAATATTTTCTTTACGCGATGGGGATTTTCAGGGGGGAATCGCGATTCTCCCCTGAAAATGCCGTTAAGCCCAGTTTTACTGGGCAGGCGTCAAATCAAGTGTAACGATTCAGCAACATGCTGAATCGTTACGTAAACGAGGTGTTACGGCATGCTATTACAGTTAACGTCTAACCTGCAGCAGGTATTAAGTAAGGGAGTAGGTATCCCCATACTTGTTATGACGCTACTTGCGATGATTATTCTACCCATGCCACCTTTTGTGTTAGATCTATTTTTTACGTTTAACATTTGTTTGTCATTAATCGTGTTACTCGCCGGTATTTACAGCAAGAAGCCATTAGATTTTGCGGTCTTTCCTACCATTTTGTTAGTGTCTACGTTGTTACGTTTAGCCTTAAACATTGCGTCTACACGTGTTGTTCTGTTGAATGGTCATCTGGGTACTGACGCAGCGGGTAAAGTGGTAGAGTCATTTGGTGCAGTAGTGATAGGCGGTAACTATGCGGTAGGTTTAGTGGTGTTTATCATTCTCGTTATCATTAACTTTGTTGTTGTTACCAAGGGTGCTGGGCGTATTTCCGAAGTCAGTGCACGGTTTACCTTAGATGCTATGCCCGGCAAACAAATGGCTATTGATGCGGATTTGAATGCAGGGTTAATTACGCAAGATGATGCCAAGAAACGCCGTAACGAGGTGCGTGAAGAAGCTGATTTTTACGGTTCTATGGACGGTGCCAGTAAGTTTGTACGTGGTGATGCGATTGCGGGTATTCTAATCTTAATTATCAATATTATGGGTGGTTTATGTATTGGTGTTTTGCAACATGATATGCAGTTCAATGAAGCCGTGCATAACTATGCATTGCTAACCATCGGTGATGGTTTGGTCGCACAAATTCCGTCACTCTTCTTGTCTACGACGGCGGCATTGATGGTAACCCGTGTTTCTAGCGAACAAGACATGGGTGGGCAAATCGTCAGCCAGTTATTGGATAATCCACGGACCTTGATGATTACGGCGGTCTTGATGTTGGCTATGGGTTTAATTCCTGGCATGCCACATATCGCTTTTATTTCCTTGGGCCTCGTGATTGCGGGGATAGGGTATCTTTATAAAAAAGGCGGCTTGGCGCCAAAGCCGGTAAAAGAACAAGAAAAAATAGCCAAAGAATCACAACAACGCGTGACCCAGGAAGCACATAAAGAATTGGGTTGGGAAGATGTGAATGTGGTTGACACCATAGGATTAGAAATCGGCTATCGCTTAATCCCATTAGTTGATAATCAACAGGGTGGTAAGTTGATGGAACGGATCAAGGGTGTGCGTAAGAAGTTATCGAAGAAATTAGGTTTTCTTATCCCTGCCGTACACATTCGTGATAATTTAGACATCAAGCCTAATTGCTATCGTATTATTCTGATGGGTGTCACCTTGGCGGAAGCAGAGGTGTATGGTGATAGATTACTCGCGATT
Source organism: uncultured Gammaproteobacteria bacterium (assembly GCA_964646995.1). Classification (GTDB taxonomy): domain Bacteria; phylum Pseudomonadota; class Gammaproteobacteria; order CAZYIF01; family CAZYIF01; genus CAZYIF01. The sequence continues at coordinate 45,974 of CAZYIF010000008.1, read as the reverse complement.
GACTCAGGTCAAGTGTTTGGAAAGCTGGAAGGAATAGAAACGGTTGAACCAGCCTATGGCCTTAAAGCGACATGGGTTCACAGTAACCAACGTGATCATGCTCAGTCATTGGGATATACAGTAGTTGATCCGGAAACAGTCATTGCCACGCACATCAGTAAAATCATGACCGAAAATGCAGCTGAACTGATTGGTCACGAAGAAGTACAACAGCTACTCGACCGCGTTGCGAGTTACGTACCAAAATTAGTAGAAGAATTGATTCCGGGTAAATTCTCAGTCAGTGGCTTATTGAAAATTTTACAAAATTTATTGCGCGAACAGGTGCCTATTGCAGATATACGTAGGATTTTGGAAACGGTGACGGAGCATGTCGCGCGATGTCAAGATCCCGGCGAACTTACTGCGTTAGTCAGAGTTGCATTGAGCAGGCTAATTATACAAAATATCAACGGGTTAGGTGATGAAATCCCCATTATCACTTTAGATCCTGATTTGGAACAGATATTGCAAAATGCTATGCAGATGGGTGGTCAAGCGGGTGGTGGTTTTGAACCTAGGTTGATCGAGAATTTAAGTAAGTCGCTTGCTGAGATAGTGCAAAAACAAGAGATGGCCGAGCAACCGGCCATACTGCTGGTGCCACCGCAAATCCGTGCATTGTTGGCGCAGTTTGCACGACATAGTGTGCCGAGTTTGCATGTGCTATCTTATCAAGAAATACCGGATAAGAAGCAGTTACGAATAGTTGGATCAGTTGGACAATAGCGTGGATTTCGTTGCGTTATACCCGTAGCGAATGATATTTAGGGGTGATGGTGGTTACGTGTACGGTGTAAAAGGTTACGCTGGCACGCGCAGAGCGTGCCGAGATTTCTGCGTTTGGCAGCGGAAAAAAAGGAGTTTAGCTATTCGTGTGACGCAGTTTTTCCGCTGCTAAACGAGAAAAGATGGGTGCGCTATGTGCGCGCCAGCACCTAAAAATGATTCGCTACGGGTATAGAGTCATAGGAGATGAAACAGATGAAAATGAGGCGGTTTTTTGCAGCGGATATGCCAACAGCTATGCAAGCGGTGCGTGATGCATTGGGTGATGAAGCCGTTATTCTCTCTAACCGTAGAACCGACGAAGGCATTGAGTTGATGGTTGCTGTCGAGTACGATCCATCGTTGTTACATGAAAATAAAACGGCAGGCAGCAGAAAAAGGTTAACCTCCGTTAAAAACCCGGTTAAAACCCGCGCGACGCCAAAGAAAGAAATACAGACATCAGCACCTGTTGCAGCCTTGGCTGAGTTAGAACCTACGAAAGCAAAGGTGGCGAGAGCTCCCACGACCCACAAAAAAAATCCTTACTTGAGTGAAGCACTACCTAACGCGGCACGTACCATCGATTGGACCAAAGATCCAGTGCTTGCCAGTATGCAAACAGAATTACGCGCATTACGCGGTTTACTTGAAGATCAATTAGCCGGTCTCGTGTGGGGTAATACCGAGCGGCAGAGTCCGACCCAAGCGTTAATTTTTCGTCGTCTCAGTGATTTAGGGCTAGAAGCTACGTGGTGTCGCCAGTTTGCCAGAGAAGTGGCTCAAGTAGATGATGCAGAACAAGCCTGGAAAACTGTATTGGATGAAGTGGCAACGCGGCTCAAAGTCATTGACGATGATATCCTACGTGGGGGTGGCATCATTGCTTTAGTGGGGCCACCCGGCGTCGGTAAAACGACGACGATTGCCAAGCTAGCGGCGCGCTTTTCCTTGCATTATGGTCCGGATCACGTGGCCTTGTTGACTACCGATACGCACCGCATTGCGGCGTTAGAGCAATTACGGATTTATGGCAAGATATTGGGAATAACGGTTAAAAGTATCAGTGATACGGCGGGTATGCGCAGTGCATTGCGTATTTTGCGCGATAAACGCTTAATTTTGCTGGATACGGCAGGGATGAGTCAGGATGACTTTCGTATACGCGAACAATTTTCTTTGTTAAAGGGACGTAATGTCAATTTAAAAAACTATTTAGTATTGCCGGCGACTAGTCAACATTTAGTGCTGAAAGAAGCCATACGTATGTTTAGCGATGTTAATTTAGCCGGTGCGATTATTACTAAATTGGATGAATGTCGCAGTTTAGGACCCTTATTGAGTGTGTTGTTACAGAGTCAGTTGCCGGTTGCCTACATGACCGATGGGCAGCGTGTCCCCGAAGACATACACGTAGCCCGTGCCCAAACGTTGTTAGCGAATGCCGTAGCGATTGCGCAGGAAAATCAAGAAAACAAACCCGATCACGCTGTGGCAATGGCCTATGGCAGAGGAGTTGTTGATGCTGATATCTAATGTCGGTGTGCAGCAAACTAAGAGCAAGAAAACGATCGCGCAGCATGCTGTGCGCGTATTAGCTGTTTCGGGTGGTAAGGGTGGCATTGGCAAGACTAACGTATCGGTTAATTTGGCGATCGCTTTGGCTAAAGCACAAAAAAAAGTAATGCTCTTAGATGCAGATTTAGGCCTCGCTAATGTCGATGTACTCTTGGGGATGAAACCAAAAAAAAACTTAGAACATGTCATTAAAGGCGAGTGTAGTTTGCACGACGTCATATTGAATGGACCGCATGATATAAAAATTATTCCTGCGAGTTCAGGTACACAAATCATGGCGCAACTTACGCCGTTAGAGCATGCAGGCCTTATTAATGCATTCAGTGATTTGTCTGAAGAGTTAGATGTTTTATTGATAGATGTTGCTGCAGGTATCTCCGATAGTGTAGTAACTTTTTGTTGCGCAGCACAAGAAATCATCATGGTAGTTTGTAATGAGCCAACATCCATTACGGATGCGTATGCCAGCATTAAATTACTCAGTAGTCACTACAAAATAAATCGTTTTTTTATTTTAGCAAACATGGTTAGTAGCGAAGATGAGGGTAAACGACTGTTTACTAAGCTACTCAAAACAACCGACCGTTTTCTAGATGTAAATTTAGATTTTCTCGGCGCTATTCCCTACGATGAGAATCTACGTAAGGCAGTGCAAAAACAAAAAGCAGTTTGCAGTGCTTACCCTAGCTCTATTTCTAGTGTGGCATTTAAACATATTGCGCGCAGAATAATTGATTGGCCGCCATTGACTGTGCATTCTGAGCAGGTCAGTTTCTTTTTAGATAGGTTAATCCAATGACGGATAGAACTATGCAGCAAGAAAGTAGTAAAACAGAAAATTTGAGTATGTACAGTGATGTGCGGACTGATTTTTCAATCAGTGAAATGATTGTCAATTATGCGCCGATGGTCAAGCGTATTGCGGTACATCTAGTCCATCGATTACCCGCTAGCATACAACGCGATGATCTTATTCAAGCAGGGATGATCGGTTTGCTCGAAGCGATTAAGAATTACGATATTACTAAGGGTGCCAGCTTTGAAACCTATGCCAGTATTCGTATACGTGGGACCATGTTGGATGAAGTACGTAGAGGTGATTGGGTGCCGCGTTCCGTGCATCGTAATACACGTTTAGTTGCAGATAAAATTCGCGTTATAGAAAATCGCACCGGACGCGACGCACGTGACCATGAGGTGGCACAAGAGCTAGGCGTCAGTGTCAGTGAGTACCACCAAATGCTTATCGATAGCACCAGCTGTCATTTATTTACGTTAGATGACTTATTAACAAATCGCGATAATTTAGTCGACACGGAAGGATTAACCAGCACTTTGCCCGAGCCTTATGAAAAAGCCAACCTGGATTCATTACGCGAAATTTTAGTGAAAAGTATAGCCACGTTACCAGAACGTGAACGTTTGGTGTTGGCCTTATATTATGACGAAGATTTAAATTTAAAAGAAATTGGCGATGTATTAGGGGTCAGTGAATCACGTATTTCACAAATTCATGGCCAAGCCATGTTGCGTCTACAGTCTAGGGTTGAGAAAGGAAGCTAGCATATGATTATGGCAGTTGATTTTCTTACTCTATTGGGATTATTTTTAGCTGCCATTGCGATTGTTGTTGCGGAAATATTAGATGGCGGGCAATTACATGATTTACTCAATTTGTCCGCTTTTCTGATTGTGTTTGGCGGCAGCTTGGGTGCAGTATTAGTGCAAACCCCATTAAAGATATTTATCCGTAGTTGTAAAATCATACGTTGGGTTGTGCTCCCACCTAAATTATCGATGGAAAAAGAAATTGCAAAAATAGTGGAATTAAGTCGTATCTCAAGGAAGCGTGGGCTGTTAGCGTTAGAAGATGAAATCAATAGAAGCGAGGATAATTTTTTTAAAAATGGCTTATCTTTGGTAGTTGATGCGCATACGCCAGACGAGATACGCGCAACCTTATCTATTGTGTTAGAGAGTGAGGAACAGCGTGATTTTGCGGCTGCCAAGGTGTTTGACAGCATGGGTGGGTATAGCCCCACGATTGGTATTCTAGGGACAGTCCTCGCATTAATTAAAGTGATGGGTGACCTGGCAGAGCCAGAAAAACTAGGCGCTGGGATTGCCGTTGCTTTTGTGGCAACTATTTATGGCGTCAGTTTTGCTAATTTATTGTTTTTGCCAATTGCGAATAAGCTGAAGGCACAAATTATCGAACGGATGCGCTTGCGTGAAATGTTAGTGGAAGGGTTCGTTGGTATTTCCGAAGGAGAAAATCCACATTTGTTGCAAGTTAGATTGAGTAGTTATATAGGTGGTGGTTGATGCGTAGGTACCACCGCCAGGACGAAGGTCAGGATACGCAACGTTGGTTAGTTTCTTATGCCGATTTTATCACTTTGCTACTGGCAGTTTTTATTGTGATGTATGCTGTTGCAAACGTTAATTTAAATTATTACAAGAAATTATTAAAACGCGCCCATCTTGCTTTGCAAGATGAAGTCAGCGTAAAAAAGTCAATGCTAGATAAAGCGAAGGCTGATGCCACTCCTATGCGTGAACAGCTGCGTGAACTGAAAGATAAGTTAGAAAAACGTGAAAAAGAATACCGAGCATACCAGCAAGCAAAGGTTAAGCTAGAACAGCTGGGACAGCAACTGAATAAAAGCTTGCAAGGCGAAATAGACCAGAACACCGTGATGTTGCATAAACATCCCGATTGGCTATCCATTGAGCTAAAAGCGTTATTTGGCAGTGGCAGTGTAATTCCGCAAGAATCAGCGTATGCATTGTTAGAAAAACTGGCAATCATTTTGCGTACAACCCCTAATAATATTGCGGTGCAAGGTTATACGGATGACATACCCATTAAAAACAGCGTATTTCCTTCCAATTGGGAATTGTCTGCGGCGCGTGCGGCGGCAGTGGTACGCGTTTTAGTGGATTATGGTGTAGAAGCCACTCAACTTTCTGCAACCGGTTATGGTAAACTATACCCGGTTGCCAGCAATGAGACCGAGGCCGGGCGTTTTCGTAATCGACGTATTGTTATTTTAATCGCATTGAATGCACGGGTGATGCATGCACTGCGTGAACAATTAGACAAGCATCAAAGAGCAACCGGTGAAAAAGTAGAAATTGAAACACACCAGATTAAATTGCAAACGGGTGATCAAAAAATTCCTGGTGGTGTGCCACAGTTGCCCGCGGTAGTGCCAGAGTAAATATACCGCTCGTAGTTCAAGATGCGAACTTTGATGGGTAAGTCGCGCGGTATACCCTGTTTGATGACCGGCGAAAAATAAATTTTCGCTAGCTCACCCACGGGGAGAATCGCGATTCTCCTCTTGGGTAACCCCATCGCGAGAAGAACACTTCAACGAAAGGAATCTCATCCGCTTGGGGGTGAGACAAAGCGATGAGAAGTCCAGAGGGGAGCTTATACAATAGCTCTTCTCTGGTCGCCGTAGCGCGAATTTATTTCGCGCAGGCGAAATCAATCAAGGAAACAATCTCGGTCACTTGTGACCGAGTTGTTGAAATGCAAAAATCGCATTTTGAAGTGGAATGAATATATAGGGAGGAAAGTGATGCTAGGTATGATGCTCATAGTGGGTTGTTTAGTAGTCTTGAACATGATCACCATTATTTATTGTGCGTTGCGGCTGCGTCATTTAGAGAGAAAGCAGCGTCAGGAATTAGAAGCACTACGCAAAGAATTTCGTATTTTTACGGGTAGCATGACCGAAGTAGGTTGTCACTTAGTAGAAATTGAAAAGCAGTTAAACGATATGGGTGAGAAACAAATTGAAATGGCTGACATGGCGTATCAAGACGGTACTGAGATAGCCGATTACGATCAAGCCAAGCGTTTAGCTGAGATGGGTGCTGATTTACAAGAAATCATGTCTAGCTGTGGTTTGACGCGTGCTGAGGCGGAGTTACTGGAACGTATGCAAGGTAGAGTGGCAGTGTAAGCATGGTAGTATCGTTGCGACAGCGTATAAAAAACAGGTATGTAGTCTGCGTGCTGATTTGCTGGTGGCTTGGGATAATCATCGCTTATGCGGCTCCGCCCGTTGCGGCCGTACCTGATGTGCGCATTCTCATCGATGTATCAGGCAGCATGAAAAAAAATGATCAACATAATCTTCGTATGCCGGCAACACGTCTACTGTTAAATTTGTTACCCAAACACAGTCGGGCAGGCGTGTGGTTATTTAGCGACGACACCATTAATTTAGTGCCGGTGGGCACGGTTGATGCAGCGTGGCTGAGTCAAGCCGATCAGGCGATCAAACAGATTCATTCACGTGGACAATACACTAATATCGGTGATGGATTGGAGACAGTGGCGCGTGGTTGGCAGGGTACTGATAAGAAAACATCGCGGGTTATCATCATGCTCACTGATGGTATCGTTGACGTGAGTAAAAATAAAGAGACTAACCGTAAGGCACGTAAGCTATTGTTGACGGATACCATTTTGCAATTGGCTCGCAGGGGTATTAAGGTCTATGTCATTACCTTATCACGCCATGCCGACAGTCAATTGGCGAAGCAGATTGCATTCGCGACCGACGGCTTTACTAAACAAGTGATGCGCGCCGATCAACTTGCCAAGAGTTTTGCTAATGTGTTTGTGGCCGCTGTGCAACGCGACAGTGTACCGATCAAGGGTAAAGGGCGCTTTCTGATTGATGCACAAACTAATGAATTTACCGTCATGGTATTTGCGGATAAAAAATCTAAGGTGTTACAGTTGCAAACACCCAGTAAAACAGTGCTAACGCGCGAGCAGTTGCCAAGCAACGTTAAATGGCATCACGATGAACGTTATGATTTGGTGACGGTGACTAAGCCAGAGCAAGGGCGGTGGCAAGTAATCACGGAGCAAGATGATGATAATCGCGTTTACATTGTCAGCAATTTGCAATTGCAGGCAACCAAGGTACCCAATAATGTATTTCTATTTGAACCGATTCTCTATCAAATCAATTTGACCGAACAAGGCAAAATCATCACAGAGCCTGGTTTTTTACAAGCGGTGAAGGTGCAATTGCGTTCAGTGAATGCAGCCAAGAACAGTCAAGAATGGGTATTGCACGATAACGGTGTAGACGGAGACAGTAAGGCCGGTGACGGTATTTTTACGCAACGTTTAATCTACCAGAAACGCGACATGGGGGCGCAAGAGTTAATTCTAACGGCAAGTAGTCCGACGTTTCAGCGTGATATTCACCAATTGATCCAAGTGCATGATGCGCCTATACAGGTGGATCATGAGGAAAGCTCTGACGGTGTGCAACATACCTTGACGTTGCAAGAAAATACGGCACTTGTTAACTCTCAGGGTTTGACGATTGACGCCATAATTACGGATTCACTGGGTGCGCATCAACAAGAGAGCGTTAAAAAAAATGCGCAGGGAGATTTTCAACTTAGGGTCAAGATACCGGCGGGTGAAGTGCATGCGGTCAATTTTGCAGTGGCAGGCCAAACGACGAATGGGCGTGCTTTTTCTTTAGTGATGCCTGCTGTGATGGTAAAAAATGAAAAGCCAGTTAAGCCTGTTCAGCAGACTGTAAAAGAGCCACCCTCCTTACCTGCGGCGGATGCGCAGCAGGAAGAGTTAGACGATGAGTTTGATATGGAAACTAAATACGAGTCAACGCGCACAGAGAGTGAGAAACGTGCGCCGCAAAAAGCGCCTGAAAACAAGACTAAGCCGCCGATAAATTACAGCAAATTACTGGTGATTATCAGCGTTGTTTTACTCTATTTAGGTCTATTAGCGGTAACCATCAAATTTTTGTTGCAAGTGTTACGCAAGAAAAGAATTGCTGCGATTAAAGATAAGTTAGGGCGGTGAGGCTGGTGTTATAGTCGTCATCCCGAACATCGCAACTAGAACCAGTGTCATCCCGAACGCAGTGAGGGATCTCAGGAAGGACACACACGTAGTGGCTTGCGGAGTGACAGTGAGATTCTTCGCTACGCTCTGAATGACATTCCTGCACGAGATCCCTCGTTACACTCGGGATGACAAAAAAGAGGGCATCTTTTTGCTAAATTCTTAGCACTACCTATTACTTTTCCCCACGCGCTGAATTATAGTATCCCCGCACCGCGGTGGCGCGGTAAGTAGTAAGGGAGTAGTTATTCAGCAAAGGTGCAAGTCATTTTTGCTTGAAGACGTGGTGTTTTCTTTACGCGATGGGGATGCTCAAGCGGAGAACCGTGATTCTCCCCTGAGAATGCCGTTCCAGTTTTACTGGGTAGGCGTAAAAATAAAGGTAACTATTCAGCATTTTGCTGAATAGTTACGTAAGGGGTTTGATGATATGTCTACGTTAGATAGAGCCAGTATAGTGGATGCGAATTTCATGCATTATGTGGCGCGAGAGCAGTTGCCGCCCGCTCGCCAGCCTTTGCCTGAGGGCAGTACGGGGTTAGACAAAACACAGTGTTTGGCTTTGTTCGAGAGTCAGTTACGTAGCCGGCATTTAGATTTGCAAGCGCGGCGCTTGAAAGAAAACAATCACTCGTTTTATACCATAGGCAGTAGCGGCCACGAGGGAAATGCCGCGGTTGCATTAGCATTTCGGCATACCGACATGGCATTTTTACATTATCGCAGCGGTGCCTTTGTGTTGCAGCGCGCGCGCGCTTTGCCTGAAATCAATATGACGCGTGATATTTTATTATCGTTGGTTGCGAGCAAGGCTGATCCTATCGCCAATGGACGCCACAAGGTATTTGGCAGTGTGCCCTTGTGCATTCCACCACAGACATCAACCATTGCTTCGCACTTACCTAAAGCGGTGGGGATGGCATTTTCATTACGTCGCGCGCAAGAATTAGCGATAGCAACGTCCGTGCCGTACGACAGCGTGGTGTTATGCTCGTTTGGTGATGCATCGTCAAATCATTCTACCGCACAGGGTGCGTTTAATGCTGCCGCATGGATTGTACAAAATCGTTATCCGTTGCCGCTGGTTTTTATTTGTGAAGACAATGGGATTGGTATCTCGGTACCTACGCCCGAACACTGGCTACAAACACGGTTTTCCCACTATCCCGGCTTGACGTATTTACACGCCGATGGTCTCGATTTGTCGGCGGTTTATGCCGCGGCTAAACAGGCGGAACAGATAGCGCGGTACAAGCGTCAGCCGGTATTTTTGCATTTACGCATGGTGCGGTTGTTGGGTCATGCCGGCTCTGACATCGAAGTACAATACCGCAGTGCGCAACAAATAGAGCAAACGGAATTTAACGATCCCCTGTTACATACTGCTCGTTACTTGCTGGAGCAAGGGTATTTGAGCAGCGCGGCCATTGTAGCGCTATACCAACAGATAGGTGCAGAGGTCGCGCAGCTGGCCGATGCAGTAGTGGGTAGCCCGCATTTGGTGGGTGCAGCAGAGATTATGGCGAGCATTATTCCACCGTCGCGACACACGCAGTTACCTGCGTTGCCCACCGCGGCACAACGCAGCGCGCTATGGCAAGGCATCAAGACCGATAAACGCAATTTGTGTCAGCAGATTAATTTGGCCTTACATGATGTACTCTTGCGTTATCCCACCAGCCTGGTGTTTGGTGAGGATGTTGCAAAAAAAGGTGGTGTCTATCGGGTGACGGCAGATTTGATGGCACGCTTCGGACAACGTCGGGTATTTGATACCTTGCTCGATGAACAAACCATCTTGGGTCATGCGATCGGATTAGCTCAAAACGGCTTTTTACCTATTCCTGAAATCCAGTTTTTAGCGTATTTACATAATGCAGAAGATCAACTGCGTGGCGAAGCGGCGACATTGTCATTTTTTTCCAGTGGCCAATACACCAATCCTATGGTGCTGCGTATTGCGGGTTTGGGTTATCAAAAAGGTTTTGGTGGGCACTTCCACAACGATAATTCGATCGCTGTATTGCGCGATATTCCGGGTCTTATTATCGCATGTCCAGCACAGGGTGAAGATGCAGCACGCTTGCTACAAACCTGCGTCGCGTTGGCGTATGCACAGCAACGTGTTGTCGTTTTCTTGGAGCCGATTGCGTTGTACATGACAAAAGACTTGCACGAAGCGGGTGATAATTTATGGTTGTCAGACTATAACAGTGATTTGCCCCCCATCGCATTGGGAGAGCTTGGGATATACGGCGAAGGGACAGAGTTAGCCATCGTCAGTTACGCCAATGGCTATTACCTGTCACGGCAAGCCGCACAGATACTGCAACAACGCCACGGCGTTGCGTGTCGGGTCATTGATTTGCGGTGGTTGGCGCCACTGAATGAGGCTGGGTTGCTGCAGGCGTTAGCCGGCTGCACGGCGGTATTGGTGGTAGACGAGGGTCGTAAAACCGGATCGCTGAGTGAAGGCATTTGTACTTTGCTGTTAGAACAATTACGGCCGTTACCTCACATCAAACGCATCACCGGCGAAGATACGTTTATCCCATTAGGCCCGGCGTGGCATTATGTGTTGCCCAGTTGCGAAACTATTGTGGCGGCGGCGGAGCAACTATTATACCCATAGTGAATGCTATTTAGGGGTGATGACCCCGTGTCCACGAGACATAGATATTACGCTGCCGCACGCAGAGCGTGCCCAGGTTTGTTCGTTTGTCAGCGGAAAAACAAGACGTTTAGTTATTCGTGTGACGCAGATTTTTCGCTGAGAAACGAGAAAAGATGGGTGTGCTGCGCGCAAGCACCTAAATATCTTCGCTACGGGTATAAATAAGGCCGTTGTGAATACGGCGGATTAAGCGTAGCGGATAAATGATTGTGATGTAGCGTAGCATTGAGACAGCCGCTGTTGCATCTGTCTTGGCAGGCGATGCGTTAAGGTGTGAGTTTGATGATGGATGTTGATAAGTCGCCAGAACAACAACATATTGAAGCCCTGTTTGCAGCGCGCGGCAGGAATGATCCCAATTCAACAACATTAGCCAATACTCTCGCTAAAGACATAGAAACAGTTTTTAATAGCAACGAGACATTTATCTTGGAGCGGTTACAAAATGCCGATGATGTCGGTTCGGATCGGAACGCGATTGACGTTACATTCAGAATGTAGGATGCATGGTTGTGTGTTTCGCATAACGGTAAGGGTTTTGATGCCAGTGATGTTGAAGCGATTTGTGATAATGCCCAACAACGATCAGATAGCAAGCAACACGCCATTGATAAAACGGGTTATAAAGGCATTGGTTTTAAATCGGTTTATGTCGTGGCAGACTGCGTGTATATACAATCCAATAACTATTCTTTTCGTTTCGACAAAAATTATCCCACGTGGAAGAATAATAGTAGTCAAGCGAACGCAGCACAATACCCATGGCCTATTATTCCAATCTGGACACCAAAAACCGATCTCCCTCCCACCGTGCTGCTAGATGATAGCTCAGTTAACTTTCTGCTAAAACTTCGGTCGGGTATGTCTATTGATGCTGTGTTGCAGCGCATGGTACAGAATCCTAGAATCATGTTATTTCTAAGACATGTGCGCACCATTACCATAGACATGGGCGGACAAAAACAGCGTATAAAACTGAAGGTGCAAGACGATACGAGTAGCTTATTTATTGATGATGTGTTGCATAGTCATTGGGTACTTTATCAAGCAGATGTTAGTGTGCCTAGTGTCGTTAAGCAGCAATTGCAAACGATGGGCTCGCATGAATGTCCGCCTAAGCTGAAGCAGGTTGAAAAAGTACGTCTGAGCTTTGCTGCAGACACAGGGTGATCGTTATCGATTTTTTGTATTTATAATGCAGGCCAAACAGCACAAGTAAAAATCGTCAAAATTAAAGATCCATTTGCCAAATTATTATCGGGCGAGATCGCGCCGCGTGAAGTGCAGTTTAGGTTAAGCAGTACGCTGTAGTAACGGGTATATTCAACAGACAGGCTAGGTAGTAGTTATGCGCTATTTCGTGCTAATTGCAAGCGATCAATTAGCCAGCACATCGCTGCGCTGCTTTAATGGTTGCACTGCTGCTAGGTCGGTACTAGAATCGTGGGCAGAGCGATTGTGCGCGTTGGTATGTATGATGCTTGGTGTTGATAGGATTCAGTACATAAGGTTGAGCAGGATGCTAAGAAGTAAGTTGTTTTGGTGGGGCTTAGTCGTATTACTGGTTTTAACCTTTCCCACATTACACATGCTATTTGCGCCAGATGAAATTCATCTTTTACAGGTGCCTGCAGCCAGTGTAGATTTTCCTGCACATTTTGCTTTTAATAAAAAGGTGCACAATCCGCTACGCGTGCTTGTGTTGCCTGGCGGTGGGATACGCGGGATCATTTCGGTACACATATTGGCGTATTTAGAGAAAAAGACGCAACGCCCGATCAGTGATTTATTCGATTTGATTGTCGCGACCTCTACCGGCAGTGTTATTGCCGTCGGCTTGACATTGCCTGATGCCAACGGACGACCACGTTATAGCGCCGCAAGAGTAGAAGAATTGTATATTGCAAAAGCGCAAGACTTTTTTAAAGTTTCAGTGTGGCATCGTTTATTAACACTCAATGGTTTGCTGGGACCGTTGTTTGTGAATGCACATAAAACCGCCGCGCTGCACAGTCTGATGGGGGATACCCTGTTTGCCGATTTAATCACGCCAACGGCGATCCTGGCTTATTCGGTGCAGCAAAGTAATCCGGTGATTTTTACCAATTGGCGCGAGGCAGGTTATCAATTTTATGCATGGACATTGGTGGATGGGGCCACGTCACCGCCTGGGTTTTATTCGCCGGTGAGGGTTCCTACCATTGACTATGCCGCCTCTGACACATTGATTGACGGTGCAGTCTTTGCCAATAATCCCGCCATGTTTGCGTATCTTGCCGCCCAACAGAATTATCCGCAACATAAGGTGATCATGCTATCGTTAGGCACGGGCACCAGTACCCCGCGTTTTGAGAACAGCGGGACAGGACGTTGGGGATTGTTACATTGGGGACGTCGCATTATTGATCTCATTTTGGTGGCAAATAGCGAATATGTCACACATAACTTGACGCACTTAGCAAAAAAAGAAAAAGACGGCCGTTTGTCTTTTTATGACTTTGATGTTGAAATTGCGCAAGGTCATGATAATCCGTTTGATTCTTCTCCTGCACACATTGCCAACATGCAAGAGTATGCGCAGTTGATGATACTGCAGAACAAGCGCGTTTTAGATGAGTTAGCCGCACAACTTAGCGTAAATACAATAGCCGTAAAAAAGTAATGTAAACCGACAACCAGGGACGATGGATGAATATCCCATTATTAATGATCCGTGCAGCGTATTCGCTGGCGATACATTAGCGCATGAAATTTTATATGCAGATAGGATTATGTGCCGAATATACCCATTTCACTTCAAAATGCGCTTTTTGCATTTTGAAATGTTCTTTACGCGATGGGGTTTCCCAAGGGGAGAATCGCGATTCTCCCCTTGGGTGACCGTGCACAAATTTACTTTGTAGAGGTCTAGAAACAGGATATACCGCGCAGACAATTGACTTAAATTCGCATCTTGAAGTACGAGCGGTATAGGACTGCAGTGTGCATGACGCATGATTTAGCGTATGCGTTTGAGCAACACATAGGTTGCGCCACTGCCGCCGTCACAGGCTTGTGCGGGTGCGAAGGCCAAGACTTCTGGCATTTGCTGCAGCCAATTGCCGACCAGTTGTTTAAGCACCGCATGGCCCGCAGGGGAGCGTAGGCCTTTACCGTGAATGATATGTACGTAGCGATAGTGTTGTTGTTGGCAGTTGCTAATGAAGCGGCTACATAAATCACGTGCTTGTGCGATATGACAACCGTGCAAGTCGAGTGATGCGGTAATACGAATATGGCCTTGGCGCAGTGCGCGTTGTTGCTGTTGTTGCAGGCCGTTACGCATGAAATAGGGCGGCACAGGGTGCTCGCTGTCGGATAAGGTATGCATTTTTTCAGGCAGTGGCGTTGCGGCGCGGCGTAGCACGGGATGCGATTTCTGGAGTGGCAGACGTGTGGTCGCGGCCAGCGGTTTGACGTGGCTCACGGCTTGCACGAACGCTTCGCGGTCGGCATCCGTTATTGTGGTCGTGGGGTATTTGCGTTTTGGCATGCTTGCAATCGTTGTAGTAAGGCCTGGGTTAATTGATCTTGTACGTCCATTAATGGAATGCCCGGCACCCAGTCCGCCAACTGCGTCATGCGCAAGTGGGCATTGCCGCAGGGATGAATATAACGAAACGGCGTTAAATCCATGTCTACATTTAAGCTCAGGCCGTGATATGAATAGCCGCGGCGTACGCGTAAGCCTAGGGAACATATCTTAGCGTCTTGCACATACACACCCGGCGCCTGGCATTGGGCACTGGCATCGATTCCGTAGGCAGCCAGCACGGCAATCACTGCTTGTTCTAAGCAGGAGACTAAACCGCGTATGCTGAGTGAGTAGCGTTTCAATTCCAACAGCACATAAGCGATCAGTTGCCCGGGTCCATGGTAGGTGACTTGTCCGCCACGATCACTGTGTACGACGGGGATAGTGTCGGCGTGCAAGATGTGTTCGGGTCTGCTGCGTTGACCTTGGGTAAACACGGGCGGGTGTTGCACTAGCCATATCTGATCGGTGCTCGTGTGATCGCGCGCGTTGGTATAGGCTTGCATGGCTTGCCATACGTCGAGGTACTCCACTAGGCCCAGTTGGCGTACCGTGATCATAGCGCCATCAATACAGCTTGGTGTTGACTGAGATCGTGGTAGATGGCATCGAGCTGCGCTTGGCTACTGGCCTCTATGGTGATGGTTAAAGAGAGATAGCTTTGGTTGCTGCTGCTGCGCTGATGCACGCGTTTCTGCTGCGGATCAACTAAGTGTTTGTCGATGATACGCAGCACCACGTCGCTGAATTCGGCATTGTCCGCGCCGATCACTTTGATCGGAAAGCGGCAAGGGAAGTCCAATAACGATGCGTTGCTCATGACAGCGCATCGTCCGTATGCCACATGTGTTGCCAAGACAAGGCAATGCGATCACGCAGGCGTTGTACAAAGCTACCCTTGGGGTTGCTGTTCAAGGCGAGCAATGGCACTTCAGCAAGGGTTTTATCTTGTATTTTCAACAGCAATTTGCCGACGGCTTCACCTTTTTGAATAGGTGCGCGCAGTTGCTTGTCTAGGTTTACGCTGGCTTTGAGATCCGCGTAGCGGCCAATGGGTGTGGTGAGGTAGATATCTTGTTTACTACCTAGATTAATCGTCTCATGCGTCCCTAACCAAACGCGCGGAGATGCAATCGTGGCGCCCGCTGCATACAATTTGTGGGTTTCATAGAAACGGAAACCGTAAGTCAGTAAGGCTTGATTGGCCGCAGTACGATTGGCGTCGCTACTGCTACCCAAGACGACGGCAATCAAACGCATATTGTTTTGTACGCCGGAAGTAACTAAACAAAATCCTGCTTCTTCGGTATGCCCGGTCTTAATCCCATCGACGTAATTTGAGCGCCACAATAAACGATTGCGGTTAGGCTGTTTGATGTCATGGAAGGTCAACCATTTTTGTGCGAAGAACGTGTGGTAATAGTCGGGGAAATCGTTAACCAGTGCGCGTGCTAACAGAGCAAGATCGGCAGCACTGGTATAGTGATTGGGATCAGGCATGCCGGTGCAGTCGGTGAAATGGGTGTTGGCCATGCCCAATCTGCCGGCTTCTTGATTCATGAGGTTAACAAAGGATTCCTCGTTGCCGGCGATGTATTCGGCCATGGTGACGCAGGCATCGTTGCCAGAGGCCACGATAATACCCTGAATGAGCTCACGTACCGTGACTTGTTCCCCTACATTGAGAAACATTTTGGAGCCTTGCATGCGCCAGGCTTTTTCGCTCACGGTGACTTTGTCATCCAAGTTGATGCGGCCATTGGCGAGTGATTCAGCAATGACGTAGAGGGTCATAATTTTGGTGAGACTCGCCGGCGGTAAACGTTGGTCGGCATTGCTGCTGCCTAACACCACGCCGCTATTTGCATCCAACAGTACATGTGCTTTGGCTTCTACGCTAGGTGATTCGGGTATGGGTAGTGCGCGTGGTGTGGCGGCAGATAACACGGCATTGTCGGTTTCTGCATGGGCCGTCGTGTAAACAGCAGCGGTGCTGAGTAGCCCGAGATTAAGTAGTAGCACGAGAAGGTATGTTCGCATGTGGGGTATCCTTTATTTCATTAAGCAAGAGCGGTGAATTATCCGCGAATTGTGTCGCAAAGGAAAGTCCTGCGGACATTTCTTGCGGAATAAAAGTCGGTGTAGGTGCGGCGTTTGGTTTTTTGCAATAACACGATTACAAGTACATAGACAGCGGTTTGCTAAAACCGAATTGGGTCAAGGTGTGACTCAATTGTGCGCTATTGGCAGCAGAGGCCAAGGGTCCTATGCGTACGACATAATGAATTTTGCCTTGTGCGACCCGGCGAATTTGGATCGGGGCAGGGGTGACCTGATGCAAGCGTTGTTGCAAGCGTTTGGCATAAGCGAGCTCGCCAAAGGCGCCAGCTTGCAGATACCAATGGGCGCCCGCGGGTGTCGTGCTAGGTGTCGCCGTGGTATGACGAAATACCGACGCATGGCGTGTAGGTGTGGCGGTCTGGGTGTTGTTCGCATACATGTGTCGCGGATCAATGGCTTCTATCTCGACGTTGGCTGTGCCATAGCGCACGACATCTAATTTTCTGGCTGCAACATACGATAAATCAATGATGCGGTTTGAGGCAAAAGGACCGCGGTCGTTGATTTTCACGATGATTTGGCGATTATTTTTTAGATTACGTACGCGCACATACGTAGGTAATGGTAGTGTGCGGTGTGCGCCGGTCATCGCATACATGTTATAGGGTTCACCACTGGAGGTGCGTACTGCGTGAAACTTAGTGCCGTACCACGATGCAGTGCCGCGTTCTTTAAAATGCAAATTGTCATGCAATACGTAATAGCGGTGGCCTAATGCCGTGTAATACGTTGGGTTGCCGTAGTGACTGAAGGGTTCTACTTTGGGAACTGCATCCGGTATCTTGGACACGTCCACGTAGTGATCCGGTGGACCGTCTTTTTTCACCGAGACAGAACAGCCGGCTAAGCCCAGTAAAAGTAGCACGAGGAACAATTTAATTGTAAATGTTTGCATAATGTTAATTATTAGATGTGGGTTAGGTAATAAGGCGCTAGTCTGTCGATGCAACACGGCGTGGTGCTGATTTGCTGGTTAGGGCAAGGCACATACTGGCAAGAAGGTGATAGCATAACAAGGCTCATGTTCTATAATTTGGCGCATTGTAATATGATTTTTGGCGTATTACCAGCAATATTTCTGGTCACCCGCAAGCGGTATATGCGGAGATGTCGCATCATGTACGCCCCGTTCGTTCTGAGGATCTGATACATCCCCACGAATTTTTAACGTAACAGTTTGATAAACCTAATTTTTGCCGTGCGCCCTGAGGCAGCGCGTACGCGCTGTCGTGAAGGGCAATAGTTTTCGCGTGTCCCCTTAAAGTAAACGACAGGAATTTTTAACTGGCAATTAATCTACGGTGCGTGTGTACCGACATTAAAATGCCGAAGCTTGCAAAAATTGTGACGATAGAACTGCCGCCATAACTGACCAACGGCAAGGGCAAACCAACAACCGGAAGGATGCCACTGACCATGCCCATGTTAACGAAGGCAGAAATGAAAAAAATCAGCGATAAGGTGCCGGCTAATAAGCGTGTAAATGTGTCCTGTGCTTGCGCGCTGATGTACAGACAGCGCAGTGTGATGCAAATGTAGATTGTAATTAGCAATAAACAGCCGAATAAGCCAAATTCTTCGCCACATACCGCAAAAATAAAATCCGTTGCATGTTCCGGTAAAAAAGCCAAATGTGATTGTGTGCCGTTAAGCCAGCCTTTACCAAATAGCCCTCCGGATCCAATCGCGATTTTCGATTGAATGATGTGATAACCACTGCCTAAGGGGTCACGTTCCGGATTGAGAAAGGTGAGTACCCGTTCACGTTGATAAGAGCGCATGGTTAGCCACAGGGCAGGTAAGGTGACAATGCCGATGCCACCCAGCGTAGCTAAGGTGCGCCAGTGGGTAGCTGCCAGCAATAAGGCACACAGGCCAGTGCTGGCAATTAACAGTGCGGTGCCTAGATCCGGTTGTTTAGCGGTGAGTAATACCGGTGGGATCACGATGGCGAACACCCAGCATAAATTGCGGTAGTTGGGTGGTAAGGTGCATTCACTCAGGAAAAAGGCGAGCATCAAGGGCAGCGCTAGTTTGAGTAATTCTGAGGGTTGAAAACGTAGCATACCAATCACCAGCCAACGTTGTGCGCCCTTGCCCACGTGCCCGCTGAATAGGACGATAACCAGTAATAATACGCTAATGGCGTACAGCCAAGGTGCCCAGCGCCGGTATGTGTGTGGTGGGATTTGTGCAATCACTCCCATCAATAACAACGCAATGCCCAGTTTAGTGAGTTGTGCTTGTATGACTTGCATGTCACCGTTGGTAGCGCTGTAGAGTATGACTAAGCCCATAGCGGCGAGCAACACAATGCCACACAGCAGCGGAATATCAATGTGTAAACGCTGCCAATTGTTCTGATAAAAAAAACGTTTTTTGCTTTGGTATGGCGAAACGAGGTGCAGGTTATGCATGGGGTGGCTTTCCTTGTAAGTAAGCATCCAGTACTTTGCGTGCTACCACCGGGGCGGCATGCGGGGCATTTTCAACGACCACGGCAACGGCTATCTGTGGATTATCGATGGGGGCAAAAGCAATGAAGAGCGAGTGATCGCGGAGTTTTTCGGGTAAGACTTCATTGGCGGTACGTTTGCTAAATACTTGTGAGGTGCCCGTTTTTCCTGCGGCGCTGTAACTGGCATCATTACCAAAACGACGCCCGGTACCTTCTGGATTTTCAATGACGCCACGCATGGCTGCTACCACCGTTTGCCACGATGTTTCGTCACAGGACAGCGTGGTGTGTTGTATCACGGCTGGGGCGAACGCAGTGCCGTACGCGGGTTGGCGTTTGAGGAGTAGGGTAGGTTGCACCCAGGTGCAGTGGTTGGCGATCGTAGCGGTGGCCACGGCCAGTTGCAGCGGTGTTGCTAGCATATAGCCTTGTCCTATGCCGGTAATCACGGTGTCGCCGGGGTACCACGATTTACCGTTATGCGCCAGCTTCCATTCCGGTGAAGGTAAAATACCCGCTCTTTCTCCTTTAAGATTGAGTCCCGTGCGTTCGCCAAAACCGAAGTGATGCAACATGTCTTCTATATTGTGGATACCCAATTTAGTGGCAAGGTCGTAAAAATAGGTGTCGCAAGAGGCGATGATCGCTCTGCTGAGATTAATCCTGCCATGTCCCTCGGGGTGAAAATCGTGATAAATATGGGTACTGTCAGGCAACTTAAACCAACCCGGATCGTAAATGGTACGTGTGGCTTCATTTAGATTGAGTACCAGACTACCTAAGCCGATAAAGGGTTTTATGGTAGAGCCAGGCGGGTATTGTCCGGCGATGGCGCGGTTATACATGGGCTGATCGCTGACTTGTTGCAAACGCAAAAAGTCGCGTTGTTGTAACCCGGTGACCAGTGGGTTAGGCGTGTAACTGGGTGTGCTGACGAGAGCGAGTATTTGCCCCGTTTTAGGCTCAATGGCCACTACCGCGCCGCGGTAATTACCCATGGCTTCTTCTGCGGCGAGATTGAGGCGGCTGTCTAGCGTAAGATACAGATCATCACCGGCGGTGGGAGCGTGATAGTTCAGCGTACGAATGATGCGACCCGCGGCGTCGATTTCGACTTGTTCATAGCCCACTTGACCGTGCAATTGATTTTCGTAGGTGTGTTCTATGCCGGTTTTACCGATGTAATTGGACGCCATGTAATTGATACTATCGACCAGATTGAGTTCTTGCCCATTGAGTCGTCCCACGTAACCTACGGCATGCGCCAACGCCTGACCTAACGGGTAATGGCGAATGAGCCTGGCTTGCACGCTCACGCCAGGAAAGCGATATTGATTCACATAAAAGCGTGCCACTTCTTCTTCGCTGAGTTTAATGCGGATGGGAATGGCCTCTGAACGGCGGTGTTTTTTGAGTAATTGCCGGAAGTTTTGCAATTCGTCGTTGCTTAAATCCATCAGTGTTTGTAATTGGGTGAGGGTTTGTTCTAAATTTTTAACTTGTCTGGGAATGAGTTCTAGGCTAAATACGGGAATATTTTCTGCAATCAATACACCGTTGCGATCATAGATGAGACCGCGGTTGGGATCAATCGGTAACACATTTAATAAATTTTGTTGCGACAGCGTCGTGTAGCGCTCGCGTTCGATCACTTGTAAATACATCAATCGCATCAATAACACCAAGGTCAGCAACACAATGATACCGAGTAGAATGACAACACGTTGGCTAAATAAAGAGGTTTCCTGTAAGTGGTCTTTGAGCGTGAGCGGTTGTTTCATAACATGATCTTTAACTCAAGAAAGTAGAGTGCTTGAGCCATGTTTTATCCGGGTAATAGATAAATACGACGCTGCCGTTTTTGATAGTATCGATAATCGCGCGATTGACGTTAGGATTGACTGCCAAGCAGCCCCAGCTCGTGCCAAGGTGTCCATGCTTTTCGATGAATTCTTCACTCACATAGTTGGCGCTGTGCAACACGATATGGCGATTGGCCGCATTGTCATTGATGCCTTTTTCTAAGCCGTGCAATGACAAGGAATAATCGTGTTTACCGCGATACGTTTGTCCTGTGAGTAGTGTGCCCAAGCTGGATTTCAGGGTATTGAGTCGATTGGAAAAATGGGTTGCCATCAACTGACCGCTGTTCTTACCGTGTGCGACTAAGGTATGGAATAGCACCTTTTCTCGCTCCATGTCTAACACCCACAAGCGGCGTTCTGTTGAAGGCAGCGAATAATCAACGATAGTGAGTAGGTTTTGCTTGGTTTGTCCAGTTTCTTGCGCGTAGCGATACGCCTTAAGTGCCAGCTTCAATACGTCTGGACTCAAGTCATAATTGCGCGCGTGGAAAATTACTTGCTTTTCATTGAAAAGATCGCTACTTTGCGCATGGCAAGGTAGACAGATAAGTAAGTAAACGCTGCTAAGTAGAAAAAATAAGTATTTCATAAGAATATTGTTGTATATTTTCTGTTGCCTTTGTAGAATCCACAAGCTGTGAAGAATAAACAATCTTTTAGGATTTGGGTAGAGAAAAATGACGACTTTAAGCGCAAAAAAAGGACATATCGCTCAGAATTGGTATATTATCGATGCGAGTGGCAAAACTTTGGGCCGTTTGGCGACTGCAATTGCACATCGTCTACGTGGCAAACACAAACCGTACTACACGGCACACGTAGACACCGGTGATTACATCATAGTGATCAACACCAGCCAATTGCGCGTGACGGGTAATAAGGCGCAAGACAAAAATTACCATTGGCACACGGGTTACCCTGGTGGGATTAAATCCACGACGTTTAACAAGCTATTGGCCAAAAATCCTTGCCGCGTGTTGCAAACCGCGATCGACGGCATGATGCCTAACACACCGTTGGGTCGGCAGATGTTGCGTAAGCTACACCTTTACGCACATGCGGAACATAAGCATATTGCGCAGCAGCCAGAGCCGTTAGAGGTTTGAGCCGCGAGTTGGAAATGACAGCGCGGCGGCTCGTTGTTGGTGCAAAGCAGACAAACGCGGCGCGAAGTCTGTAACAAAGAAGACAGGGTTCGAGGTAGACTCGGGCTACTAAAGTAATTTGACAAACTAGGCAGGTGAGTTCATGGCAGTTCAGCAACATTATGCAACCGGTAGACGTAAGACGTCTGTTGCGCGCGTGTTTTTACGCCCAGGCACGGGCAAGATCAGCGTTAACGGCAAGACGGTAGAAGTTTACTTTGGTCGTAAAACCGATCGCGTGGTGATTCGCACACCGTTAGAGTTGGTCGATCAAGCCAAGCAGGTCGATCTGCTCATTACCGTGCAAGGTGGTGGTACGAGTGGACAGGCCGGTGCGATTCGTCATGGTATAACCAGAGCCTTGATCAAGCGTGAGTTAGCAGAAAATGCGTTGGCTGGTTTGAGCGAGGCGGATGTACCTGTAAAACGTGCGCTGCGTCGTGCCGGTTACGTTGAACGTGATTCGCGTATGGTCGAACGCAAAAAAGTCGGACGCCATAAAGCGCGTAAAGGCACTCAGTACTCCAAGCGCTAACGCAAACGCCCCGTGGATTTACGGGGTGTTTGGGTGTTGTGGTATTCCTGTGAACGGGTAGCGTAGTCGGGTGGTTGATATCCTAGTCGGTATCGCCGCATACACCGATAGAGACAGAGCTATGGACTTAAATTTTCTAGACTTCGAACAACCCATTGCTGAATTACAGGCAAAAATTGCAGAACTGCGACGTGTGGGTGACGACAGTCAAGTTAATATCAGCGACGAAATTTTGCGGTTAGAACAAAAGAGCGTTGATCTAACCCGTTCCGTATTTTCTGCTTTAACGACTTGGCAGATCACGCAATTAGCAAGACACCCGTTACGTCCGCATACACTGGATTATATCGCGCGTATTTTTACCGATTTTGATGAGCTGCACGGTGATCGGCATTACGCGGCAGGTAGCTCTATCGTTGGTGGTTTAGCGCGCCTAGACGGTGACGCGGTGATGGTAATAGGCCATCAAAAAGGCTGCAATACCAAAGAAAATGTGCAACGTAATTTTGGTATGCCATTACCGGAAGACTATCGTAAGGCATTGCGTTTGATGCAAATGGCCGAGCGTTTTCAAATCCCCGTGATTACCTTGATTGACACGCCGGGTGCTTATCCGGGCATAGGCGCAGAAGAGCGCGGGCAAAGTGAAGCAATTGCGACTAATTTATTTCATATGTCTGAGCTGAAGATCCCCATTATTTGTATCGTGATTGGCGAGGGTGGATCCGGTGGGGCCTTGGCCATCGGTGTTGGCGACAAACTATTGATGTGCCAATACAGCATTTATTCGGTTATTTCGCCGGAGGGTTGCGCGTCTATTTTGTGGAAGTCTGCGGACAAGGCCAGCGATGCTGCCGAAGCCATGGGTGTGTCTGCGACACGTCTGCATCAACTGGGATTAATTGATGCCATCATTCCGGAGCCACTGGGCGGTGCGCACCGCGATGCGGCGGCCATGGCGACGCACATCAAACAGGCCATTTTGCAGTACTTACCGATGTTGCGTGGTTTGAGCATAGAAGAACTGCTAGCCCAGCGTTACCAACGTTTGTTGGCGATTGGGCGCTAAAAGAAGGGTGTCATCCCGAACATCGCAACGCGATGGAGGGATCTCGAGATGATTGCGCGGTGTTATTAGCAGGTATGTAGCGCTTGCACGAGATCCCTCGTTGCACTCGGGATCTGATATATCCCCACGAATTTTTAACGTAACGCATTGATAAACCTAATTGTTGCCGTTCGCCCTGAGGAGATCGCGCAGCGATCGTCTCGTCCTTCGGGGACCTCAGGAGGGTAAACGGCAACAATAATTTTCAACCTATTTTTGTCTTTTGCCGTTTAGTCGTTGCATAACATTTTTTATCTTTTCGCTTGGATAACAGCCGGTACACGTCGAGACGGCGTCCTTAGAGAACCTCAGGACGCCTCCTCGGGACGAACGGCTGTTTTTAATGCGTGGGGATATACCGCTCGGGATGACACCGTGTTTATGTTGCGGTGTCAGGATGGATAGCATGGTTGTCACACCTGCCAACTGATATATTTCAATTGTAAAAACTCGTCTATCCCGTAGGTCGATCCTTCACGGCCAAAGCCGGATGATTTGATCCCACCAAAGGGTGTCGTTGCGCTTGAGAGGGCGACGTGGTTGATAGCGAGCATGCCGGTTTGCAACGCGTGAGTGATGCGCCAAATGCGTGATTGATCTTGCGTATAGACATAGGCCGCCAAACCAAACTCGGTGGCGTTGGCTGTGTCTATCGCGTCTTGTTCATCGCTAAAACGCAGCAAGCTTGCAACGGGACCAAAAATCTCTTGTTGGCTGATCGCCATGTCCATGGTCACGTCGGTGAGTAAGGTCGGTTGATAACACGTTTCGCCTGCGGGGTGCTGTGCACCGCCACAGTGTAAGCTAGCCCCTTGTGCGATGGCTTGTTGTACTAAACCATCGACTTTGTTAAATGCCGCACGATTGATGAGTGGGCCTTGGACTATCCCTTCGACTAAGCCATTGCCCACCCGTAGCGTTGCCATCTGTTGCAACAAACGTTGGGTGAATGCCGTGTAGATACTGTCTTCTACCAGGATACGGTTGGGACAAATACAGGTTTGACCGTTGTTACGAAATTTACTTTGCATTAATCCAGCAACAGCCTGATCCAGATCGGCATCGGCAAAGACGATAAACGGCGCATTACCGCCTAATTCAAGCGATAGTTTTTTGACGGTACTGGCGCTTTGTGCCATCAGTTGCTTACCCACCGCGGTGGAGCCGGTGAAGGAGAGCTTGCGCACCAAGGGATGACTTGTCAGCACACCACCGAGTACGGCGGGTTCGCCGGTAATCACATTGAACACGCCAGCAGGGAATTCTGCTTCTGCCGCAAGGGCTGCCAATGCTAAGGCAGAAAAAGGGGTGTCTTCCGCAGGTTTGAGTACCACGGTGCAACCGGCCGCGAGCGCGGGCGCACACTTACGGGTTATCATGGCGCAGGGAAAATTCCACGGTGTAATGGCGGCGACGACACCGATTGGCTCCTTGTTAATGAACCCGTGTTGTTGCGTGCCGGTGGATAGCAGATCGCCGTGTAAACGCATGGCTTCTGCGGCGTACCACTCAATAAAAGAAACGGCGTAACTGATTTCGGCATGGGCTTCTGCCAACGGTTTGCCTTGTTCTGTTGTCAGTAACAGGGCGAGATCAGCGTGGTGTTGTTTGATGCGCGTTGCCCAGCGTAATAACAGGGCCGCGCGTGTTGCTGCGGCTGTGTTACGCCAGTTTAGCCAGGCGTGATGGGCCGCTAGCACGGCTTGTGTGGTTTGTTCGGCACTGCAACAAGGAACGCTACCAATGCGGGTGTGATCAAAGGGATTGTAAACGGAGAATGTGCGCAGATCGCTGGCTGCTATCCATTGGTCATTAACGTAACAGTGTTGACGAAATAAGGCGTCGTGTGTAAGGCGCATAATTCACTATCCCATTTTACTGACAGATGGCGTATGATGGCATGCTTGCCAACGGGAAGACAAGGGGACCCTGTGTCAGCACTAGAAATACCGGAAGCCTATCAACAGTTAAGCTGTGTGTTGTTGACATCACCCACGGCGCAGAGTGGTACGTCGTTATTACAGCGTGTATTAAACGGTAGCCAGCAAATTATTATCTACGGTGAAAATCAAGGCGTGATGCTGACACATGTGGCAAATTTTTTATGCGATGTGCATGTGCAAGCCTTACCGCAAGTAGACTATAACGCACAACGCTTAGCACGTATTGTCGCGGGAGATACGGATTTTTGGCATCCTGACTTACTGCCTGATGTGGTCGCCTATGCCCGGTTGTGGCGCGATTTTTTTTATGGCGTACTCGACAACAATCAACAATTTTCACAGCAGTTGGGCCGTTCCCTGTGGGGCGTGAAACAAGCTGGATTGACGCCGTTAGTGATTGCACGATTGCGTGCGTTGCTACCGCAACTCAAGGTCATCTATGTTTACCGTAATGTATACGACGTGTTGAGCGCGGCCAAGGCGAAACTCGATGCGTGCACGCCACAGCAAGTGAAGCAATTGGCGGTCACCTGGCAGCAAAACATGATGTTTTTGCAGCATCCGGTTGCGGCCCATAGTTTATGTTTGTGTTACGAAGAAATCGTCCGTGCACCCAGCCAATGCATTACACAACTGCAAACTTTTTTGGGTGTAAGTGATTTATCATTGCATGCGTTTGCTACCCGCATTAACACGATCGCGTCCACAGAAGGACAGTACATACCACCGAGTCAACTAACGGCAGAGGAACGGGCTATTTTATATCGCCACGCGGGTAAGACCATGCAGCGCTATTATCCCGACTATTGTGATCACCGCAGTGATTACCGCTGGTGAATCAGCTTAGCAAGGTGAACGGTTTAAAGTATACGATTCTTCAGGGCGAACGTTGAAGTTGAGTTTCCCTAGTATTCATATGATCTATGGGGATATATCCGAGGTTACGCGGTGACGCAGCTGCCATTCACCATTGATTTTATGCCATAAGTGTGGCGAACGGTAACTGTCGATAGTGTGCCAAAAAGTCGCTTCATCCAATTCCACATAATCGAGAAAATCGGCAAAATATTTTTGTGGAAACTCGCCATCATAGCGTTGTACTAAAGCCACACCCTCGGCCCGGGTGAGGTGACGATTACAAATCTCTTGTGCTGCATCGTAGGTCGCGCGACCGATGCCAAATTTAATAAACGTGGTGAAATAGTGCAAGCCATCTACTTTATCGTCTAGACTCACGTATTTTGAATAGGTGCCCTCGGTGCGTTCGCTGTTGGGTTTAAATGCACTGTGTTGCAGCGCGTAATAATATTTTTCTTGCGGTTTCCAGTGTTCATAGTAACCCATGTGATGGACTTCAATGCCGCTGCGTACCACATCGCTGAGCGCGATAGGCTTGTACGGTGCGAGGTCGGCGTGACTAAATCCCACGTCTAACCAAAATGCCTCGGGTTGCCCACCGAGAATGAGCTCCGGTTCGTGGACATCGGTTGCGTAATATTGCGGAGGCATGATGGGTGTAAAGGCTTCACGTAGATCATTGCCACTTTCGGCCGGACTTTCGCCGTACATGATGAGACGAATATTATGTTGCAATGCTAATTTAGGACCTATTTGCTTTTGCCCTAAGATAAACGGTTGAAAAGGATGTAGTAGCTGTAAAAATGCCATCTGCGTTAATTTGCGGTGTAACACCGGGTGTGGTGTGACAGTAATGTTAGCAAAACCAGCATCTAACCAACTCGCAAAATTATGTCTGCCAATATCGGTGTACAGATGGGGGGGCCAGGTTACTGTCAATGGGTGCATGCCGTATTTATATTTCAGCACGTGTGCCACGTAGAAACTATCTTTACCACCACTACCCGGAACGATGACATCATAACTGCCATCGTGACTGCGAAATTTATCCAGTAACGTCAGCAGTTCCTGTTCGCGTGCTGCCCAATCTATCTGTTGTTGTTTGAGAATATGATAGCGACACGCCGAGCAAATGCCTGCTTCATCAAATGCGATGACGTTTTTGTGATTCCTATTTTTGAATTCGCGTGCGGACTGTGGACGTTGGTTCGACATGACGCACGAGCGACAAAACACCACCTGTGAGGGCAACTGTAATGACTGGTACGGCATGGTATTTTTAGATAACATGATTACCTTCGTTTAAGTATTGCATTATACAGGTGACAAGCAATGATTGTGCCAGCGTAACTATTTAGTAACTTTATGATGTTGCTTGAACATGCAGTGTATTCCTTACGCGATGGGGATTCTCAAGGGGAGAATCGCGATTCTTCCCTGAGAATGCCGTTAAGCCCAGTTTTACTGGGTAGGCGTAAAATTAAGGGTAACTATTCAGCATTTTGCTGAATAGTTACGTGCCAGCGTTAGAGCATCTAGAGGTAAAGTCATGTTAACACCCTCCATTCTTGCTGTTGTGGTCGCGAGAAGCGGCTCTAAAGGTGTGCCGGATAAAAACAGTCGTCCGTTTAATGGTCGCAGCTTGGTGGCGTGGAGCATACACGAGGCGTTGCAAGTTCCTGCGATCGATAGACTCATGGTGTCAACCGATTGTCGACAGATTGCGGCTATTGCACAAGATGCCGGTGCCGATGTTCCTTTTCTACGTCCGGCCGCGTTGGCAGATGATAACGCTCACCTACAACAGGTGCTTTTGCATGTGCTGACCGAGTTACGCCAACAAGAAGATGTGCACTACGACTATATTTTGTTGTTGCAGCCGACTTCGCCATTGCGTACGGCACAGCATATTGGCCAGGCGCTGGATTATTATTTTAGCCAGCGGCAGAGCCCCACTGACACGCTGATTTCGGTGAAAACCGTCAGTCCAAAAATGGGATGGGTGATGCAAGCGGATGCCACCGGGCACGTCACGTTTTGTTTGCCGCAGGCGCAGCACGGTGTGCAACGGCAACAATTGCCGACCTTGTACTTGCCGAATGGTGCGATTTATTTTTCGCCTACAGCGGGATTAGTCGAGTATTTCTTTTATGCGCCACACACGCTGTATTACGTGATGACAGAACACGATTCCATCGATATAGACACGCCCGAAGAATTTGCCGAGGCGGAAGTACGACACAAACAACACCAAGCGCGTAGGAGAGTGTGATGCATAGCGCACAGGCGATGATGTTCCACCATTTTTATGATGCAACCCATCCACCAGGGCAAGGTGCGATCAGTGCAGACACGCTAAGCGCTATTATCGAATATATTGGCGTAGAGCGCATTTTGCCAGCTGCCGAGTGGTTGTGGCGCGCACGCCAGCACACCTTAGCGCCGCATCATGTATGTTTGAGTTTTGATGATGGTTTACGTTGTCAATATGATATTGCATTGCCGGTATTACAGCATTACGGTTTGACTGCATTTTGGTTCGTGTATTCATCGGTGTTAGATGGCGCGATCGAACGTTTAGAATGGTACCGCTATTTTAGAGTGACACAGTTTACGGCGATAGATGATTTTTATGTGGCGTTTAAGCAGCAGTTACTGGGTTTACCCAATTCTGCCCAGTTGTTACAGCAGCTGAAGTATTTTTCGGCTGCGTCGTATTTAAGCGAGGCGCCTTTCTACAGCACATCGGATCGTGAATTCCGTTATATACGCGATGAGATTTTGGGTCCTGAACGCTATTTTGCAGTGATGGATCAATGGCTAGAACAAGTACCCTGTGCCATGCAACCGATCGCCGATAAATTATGGCTGAGTGTCGCACAGGTGCAACAGTTACATAGCCAAGGCCATGTCATTGGTTTGCATTCACATACCCACCCGACACGCATGGCCCGTTTAGCGCGTCGCGTACAACAACAAGAATACGTCATGAATTTTGAGCGTTTACGCGCTGTGTTACACACTGCACCGCAAGTGATGTCGCACCCTTGCAATTCATATAACAGTGATACATTGGACATTTTACGTGAGTTATCCATACAGTTGGGTTTTTGTGCTAATCCCTATACGTCGCAAACGAGTCGGTATGAATACCCCCGTGAAGACCATGCCAACACAGTGAGACAGTTATACCGCGCGTATTTCAAGATGCGAACTTTGATAGATAAGTCGCGCGATATACCCTGTATTGATGACCGGCAAAAAATAAATTTTCGCTCGGTCACCCAAGGGGAGAATCGCGATTCTCCCCTTGAGGAACCCCATCGCGAGAAGAACACTGCAAAATGCAAAAAGCGCATGTTGAAGTGGAATGGGCCTATATGAAAATAGGCGTATTCACCAGTAACCAACCCAGGCATCTGGCCTTATTAGCCAAGCTCGCTACGGTAGCGCAGGAGGTGATTGCGATCACAGAGTGCACCGCGGCCTATCACCCCGATCACTATACCGATGCCAGCTTACGTGATTATTTTGCACGGGTAGCACATGCGGAAGCGCATGTGTTTGGTAGCGAGGTTGTTTTAGCGGAAAATATTCACACCTTAGCACTGTCTATGGGACAAGCCAGTCAGTTACCCTTATCTGCTATCACGCCGTTGCTAACTGCCGATCTGTGTATCGTGTTTGGTTCCAGTTATTTAACTGGCCCAGTCGGTGATGCGTTAATCCAACAACGGGCCATCAATATTCATATGGGTCTTGCACCCTATTACCGCGGTGCGGCCTGTAATTTTTGGGCACTATACGATGATCGGCCGGCATACGTGGGTGCAACTCTACATTACTTGGCGGCGGGTATAGACAATGGCGATATCTTATATCATGTGTTACCGCGGCCACAGGCGGTGGATCCGTTTATTTACGGCATGTTGGCCGTGGCAGCGGCACAGCATAGCCTGGTACAACACCTACAGCAAACCACCTTACCTTTACGTTACGCGCAACCGCAACATCAGGTTATTCCACAGCGTTATACAAGACGTGCCGATTTTACGCCTACCGTGGCTGCCACCTATTTGCAACAAAGCCACAGCCCCCTACAACTCGCCCAGGCGTTAGCAACACGCGACGTAGCGGGGCTGATACGCCCGGTTGTCGTATAACCCATACAAAGAGCGTAGGCATGTCCGTCCGCCATACCCACGGAGACAATTTATTGCAGCCGAAGTTCACAATCATTAAAGTTTTTTTTCTCAGTGGTCGATAACAGCATTGGTAGCGGTAAATATTGCAATGAATACGCGATATATCCGCTGAAAATAATCATTTGTGCGGTGGCCCCGCCAAATGGGCGGTTAGGAGAAGTTCTCATGGCTTTAACAGTAAATACAAACATTTCCTCTTTGAATGCGCAGCGGAATTTGAGTATGTCCTCAAAAAACCTTAGCGTTGCATTCGAGAGATTGTCCTCAGGCTTACGTATCAACAGCGCAAAAGACGACGCGGCAGGATTGGCGATTACCCAAGGGATGACCGCGCAAATCCAAGCATTGTCGGTGACAGAACGTAATGCAAACAACGGTATTTCGGTGATTCAAACGGCGGAAGGTTCATTAAATGAAGTCAGTAATAACTTACTGCGTATTCGTGAATTATCCGTGCAAGCGGCTAACGCAGACAATACGGCTAGCGATAGAGCGAAATTACAAGACGAAGTAAAAGCATTAAAAAATGAAATAGATCGTATCGCCGGATCGGTAGACTTTAACGGTACCAAACTGCTAGATGGCTCCTACGGAACGGCAACCTTCCAAGTGGGTACCAGAGCGGGTGATGAAATTGGCTTATCCATCTCTAGTGCTAAGACGGCACAATTAGGGACGGCGAACGCAACCCAAACGGGGCAGTTTACCTTAGCGAAAAAGACTACCACGGCAGGGTCATTTTCTACCACCGGTAGTTTAGCCGCGTTGTCTGCAGGCCAGATGACGATTAACGGGGTATCGATTCGTGCGGCGAGTTCGGGCGATGACGTTTTGTCGTCTAGCGATAATGCGGCGAGCAGTTTCGCACGGGCAGCAGCGATCAATGCATCAGCGGATCAAACCGGAGTACGGGCCGTAGCGAATGCGACGACCTTAGCACTGGGTGCAGTGACGGTTGGTACCACGACAACGGTAGTGGCAACAGGTGACGACTTCCAAATCAATGGGACTAACGTTGCCTTAACCAATGCAGCCTCACTCACACAAATTATCACGGATATCAACGCGCAAAGTGCAACAACGGGTGTCACGGCCAGTGGTTCTGCGGGTGCATTTACTTTGACGGCAACGGATGGTAGAAACATTCGCTTGACGTCTAGCGGTGATGTGACAGTTGCCTTGTTTGCTAATTTTGATGTGAGTGATGCATTAGACAAAGTGCAGTCGGGTACAGTCACACTGTATTCTAACAAGGATATCGTGATAGGGGGTACATCACCCGCTACCGCAGGTACTGGCTTAGAAGCACAGACAATCAGCGCCACCACGGAAAAAGTCTTGCAGGCGACGGGTACGGGATTCCAAGCCATGTCTACCGGCGATTTAATCATTAATGGTTTTTCCGTCAATATGTCTGCGATCACCGTTACCTCCAGTAACGAACGTTCCAGTTCAAATGGTACTGCCAGTGCGCAACGTACGGCATTGATGATCAACAACACCACAGGGTTAAAAGATCAAGTCGTCGCTACCGCCAGAACCGAGATGAATTTGGGTAAAGTCACCGCTGCAGCAGCCGGTAACTTAGTGTTAAACATCAATGGTACGGCGGTTACGATTAATCAGGAGATTACCGAAAATGACGGCAATGGATTTTTGGCGGGTAAAATCAATGCGACATTGAATACGGGTTCCACCACCGATGACATTAACGGGATCGTGGCCTCGGTCAACAGTGATGGCGAGTTGATCTTGACGGCATCCGATGGCAGAAACATCCGGGCGAATGTCGGCACAGCCAATGCGACCAGCTTTTTGGGTAACATCGATGTGACCACGACCAACACCGATGTATTAGCCAAGGGTAGTATTACCTTAGCGGCTAAAGACGGTTATGCAGTGGCTCCCATCGAGGGTAACAAGCAAGCCTTAGCGGGTATTGTGGATCAACGGGGTACAGTTGCCAGTGTGGATGTGTCTACTTTGGAGGGTGCAAAAGCAGCGATTACCGCTGTCGACTCGGCATTAGACCAAATTAACTCACAACGCGCGGTATTGGGTGCCACTCAAAACCGTTTTGATTCTTCGGTACGCGTTATGCAGAACGTATCGCAAAATCTACAAGCTGCACGTTCACGGATCCGTGATGTCGACTTTTCACAAGAAACCGGTGAATTGACGAAGAATCAGATCCTACAACAAGCGGGTGTGTCCATCTTAGCACAAGCCAACGCGTCACCACAGAGAACCGTGTTAGCCTTGTTGCAAGGGGGCTAGTAGCGCGTAACACAGGACCGGGTCGTTTGATCCGGTTATTGTAACCAGGTACAACGAGCCAAAGCAAAATTTCCCTGCCGTGTGGTGGGGATTTTGTTTTTTGGTTGGCAAGCTATTTGCAGGTATCTTGGCGAGGTGTAGCTATTCAGTGTTTTGCTAAATAGTTACGGTAAAAACTATAAAACGGAGTGGTACGATGGCTACGGTGAGTTCTTCAGGATTGCTGACTTCATCCGGATTAGGCTCTGGCATAGACATAGAAGGGATCATCAGTAAATTAATCAGTGCGGAAAAATCGCCTGAATTAGTATTATTAACAAAGAAAGAAGCAAACGTTACGGCCACTTTAACAGGGCTAGGGACTTTTAAATCTGCATTAAGTAGTTTTGAAGACAATTTAGCATCATTCAGTGACGCAACGACATTCAATGCACGCAAAGCCACTTCATCAGATACCAGTGCGTTTACCGTCAGCGCCGATAGTACCGCCGTGTCTGGCAGTTATAGTGTTGAAGTCACGCAGCTAGCCAAGCAACAAAAATTAATATCTAGCAATTTTGCCACGAGTGCGACAACCGTTGGGTCTGGTACATTGACCATCGCAACGCAAGGCGGTGCGAATTCATTTAACGTGACCATCACGGCGAGCAGTAATGATACCTTAGCCGGCATACGTGATGCGATCAATGAAAGTGAGGATAATACCGGGGTAGTCGCCACTATCATCAGTGTAGATGATGGGGCGGGTGGCACAGCGAGTAGGTTGGTATTAACCGCGGATGATGTGGGGACCGACAATACCATGACGGTCACCGTGGTGGACGACGATGGCAACAATACCAATATAAGTGGCTTGTCTCAGTTAGTACACAACCCACCGACTACGAACAATATGACGGAGTTACAAGAAGCGAAAGATGCCATTATTGAAATAGAAGGCCAAACCTTAACGAATAAATCCAGCAATGTCTTTACCGATCCGGTCAGTGGCGTCACCCTCACCGTGGTAGCACAAGATCCGGGACAAGTCCATACGCTTACTGTTGCGGCAGACAATAGTAGTGTCACGACGGCGGTCAATAAGTTTGTCGCTGCTTACAATACGATGATGGATGCCTTAAATAGCTTAGATCGTTATGATAGTTCTACGCAAACAGCGGGTAGTTTACTGGGTGATTCGAGCTTACGTTCGGTTAAAAGTAATATCATCAAAGTGATCACATCTGCAGTCAGTGGCTTGACGAGCAATGTGAATAGCTTGGGTCAAATCGGATTACATTTAGATAGCAAAAACAAATTGGTGATAAATCGTGCTCAATTAGATGCCGCATTATCCGCAGATTTTAACTCAGTGTCCAATATCATCTCCGGTGACGATGGTATCAGTACGCAGCTCAAAACAATTATCGAAGGTTACACGGTTGACACGACGGGTATCATTGATACACGCCGTAGCGGTCTAGATACTGTCATCAGCAGCATCACCGATCAGCGTACCCGATTAGATGCTAAATACACCAGTCGGGAACAAGTGTTAAGAGCTAAGTTTACGGCCATGGATAGTTTATTGAGTTCGTTGAATTCAACCAGCGCTTTTCTGACGCAACAATTTGATGCAATCAATGCTAATAACAGCAACTAGACGAGAGTGACGTTGCACTGGTAACAGCAAGCTGTTTTGTGCATAATGGCCCATGAAAACGACGTATGTTATTCAGCATGTTGCTGAATATACCGCTCGTACTTCAAGATGCGAATTGTGATGGGCAGTCCCGCGGTATACTCTGTTTTTATGACCGGCACAAAGTATGTGTGCACGGTCACCCAAAGAGAGAATCGCGATTCTCCCCTTGGGAAACCCCATCGCGTAGAGAGCACTGCAAAATGCAAAAATGGCATTTTGACGTGTAATGGCTATAGTTACAAACAACGATTAGCATGGAGGCAACGTGGCAAATAAGGCTGCAGGGATGAGTAGAGACGTGTTCCTTGTTGATGGTTGTCGTACGCCTTTTTTACGTGCACGCCAAACTCCTGGCTTATTTTCCGCCGCGGATCTCGCGGTTGCTGCTAGCCGTAGCTTACTCCTGCGTCAACCCTTCCCTGCCACTGCATTGGATGATGTGATTTGTGGTTCAGTCATGCCTAGTGCAGATGAAACGAATATCGCACGCGTGGTGAGTTTGCGCGTGGGCTGTGGTGTACATGTACCCGCATGGACCGTACAACGTAACTGTGCATCCGGTTTGCAAGCAATAGACAGCGCCAGTCGTGCGATTGCGAGTGGTCGACACCATTTAGTATTAGCCGGTGGCACAGACGCAATGAGTCGTGCGCCCTTGCTATTTCATTTGGCGATGAATCAGTGGCTAGGTAAATGGATGACATGCAAGACGTCACTTCAAAAAATCGCGCATGCATTGCGGATAAGGCCACGATTATTTTATCCCCAGATTGCCTTATTGCGTGGACTCACCGATCCGTTTACGGGTTTGTCGATGGGACAAACCGCCGAGCATCTCGCGTATCAATACGATATCACGCGCCAACAGATGGATGGATTTGCTGTACGCAGTCATGTTCACGCTGTGCGGGCACAAGAGCAACAGCATTTCAATGAAATTACTGCACTCTATGATACGCAAGGTAATTACTACGCGTTGGACGATGGCATACGTTTGGATCCCAGTTTAGAAAAATTAGCACGCTTAAAGCCGATGTTTGATAAACCCTTCGGTGACGTGACGGCAGGCAACAGCTCACAAATAACCGACGGTGCGGCGTTTGTTCTATTAGCCAGTGTAGAGGCAGTGACGCGTTATGACTTGCCGGTGCTGGCGAAAATCGTCGATGCGCAATGGGCTGGTTTGGCGCCGGAGAATATGGGTTTAGGTCCAGTGCATGCAGTGGCGGCGTTATTTGCTAAACACCAACTGGCCTCATCTGACATCGATTACTGGGAAATCAATGAAGCATTTGCCGCTCAGGTGTTGGCGTGTTTGCATGCCTTGGCTGATACGGATTACTGTCATCAACATTTTGGCGTGTCCCATGCGCTAGGCACGATTGATGTGGCGCGGGTTAATGTAGATGGTGGCGCAATTGCGCTAGGTCATCCGGTGGGGGCGAGTGGTGCGCGTCTTGTTTTGCATCTGGCGCACATTCTTAAGCGTCAACGCGCACGTCGTGGGATTGCGACGCTATGCATAGGAGGTGGTCAAGGAGGCGCATTGTTATTAGAGAACACGGAGGTAGTATGCTAAGCGAGCCCAAGCACTGGCACCGGCTGATCGACAAACAGCGTATTTTGTGGTTGTCGCTAGACAAGCAAGGCACGCATACCAATACCCTAGATACGGAGGTATTGGCTGAGCTAGACACTGTGGTGCGTGAAATAAGCGACGACAAACAATTGGTGGGTGTGGTTATTTGTTCGGATAAAAGCAATGGTTTCATCGCGGGCGCAGACATCCAGCAATTTATGCAATTACACGACATTACTGCGGTGCAACAACTATTGCATAACGGTCAGGATGTCTTCGCGCGTCTTGCTGCATTACCCATTCCTACGGTGGCCATGGTCCACGGATTTTGTATGGGCGGCGGATTGGAATTAGCCCTGGCCTGTCGTTATCGCGTGGCAGCTACACACGATAGTACGCGTTTTAGTTTGCCTGAAGTCACCTTAGGGATACAACCCGGATGGGGCGGTAGCGTGCGTTTACCGCGTTTAATCGGTGCATTTCGTGCATTGCCTTTATTGATGAGTGGCAAAGCTATAGGCGCACAGGCCGCATCCCGATGGGGTTTAGTTGATATGGTGGTGCCGCAACGGCAATTGCGCAAAGCGGCTGTGCATTTTGCATTACAGCGCAGACGACAGCTTACCCTACGTGCGCGATGGCGTCGTCTGACCGTACGGTTACAAGATCTATGGCCGGTGCGTAGCGTAGCGGCCAAAATTTTCCATTGGCAACTTTGCAAAAAAGTACAGCGTGCACATTATCCTGCGCCGTATGCCATTTTAGATAACTGGGAATCACACGGTGTTTATACAGAGCAGGCGTGGGTTGCCGAAGTAGATACTGTCACTCAATTATTTTTACACTACACCAGCAAGAATTTAGTCAATGCATTTCATTTGAAAAATGCGTTAAAAAACTTGATTAACCATGCCCCTGTGACATTTCAACGTGTGCATGTGGTAGGTGCAGGCGTGATGGGTGCGGAAATAGCCGCGTGGTGTGTGGCGCAAGGGTTATGGGTTACGGTGCAAGATCAAACGCAAAAACAATTGGCGCAAGCCATGCAACGGGCACGTACGGTGCTGGGGCGTATCTACCGCGATGCGCACCAACTGCAACAGGCGTTAGATCGTTTCGTACCTGATCTACACGGTGATGGCATTGCCGCAGCAGACATTATCATAGAAGCCATCGTCGAAGATCTCGCGATTAAACGGCGTGTATTCGTGGCACTAGAGGCGGGTGCCAAAGCCGATGCGATATTAGCTACGAATACATCCAGTATTCCACTGGCCGAGATCAGCCAAGCGATGCGTGATCCGTCGCGTTTGATTGGCATTCATTTCTTTAATCCCGTTGCGCGTTTGCCGTTGATTGAAATCGTGAGTGACACGCAAACTCAAGCAGGGGTGTTACAGTGTGCGTTGGCCTTTGTGAAGCAGATCAACAAACTACCGTTACCGGTAAAAAGCAGCCCTGGTTTTTTGATCAACCGAATTTTGTCACCGTACTTGATGGAAAGCGTTATTTTATTGGATGAAGGTATGAGTGCTGGTTTCATTGATAAAGCAGCGACGGATTTTGGCATGCCCATCGGTCCGTTGGAATTGGCCGATCGCATAGGACTAGACATTTGCTTGTTGGTCAATGAAAATTTAACCTCACATTTTGGTGGTGAGGTCCCGCGCCATTTGCAAGCCATGGTGAAAAAGGGTTATTTAGGGCGTAAAACGCAACGTGGATTTTATCGTTATGTTAACGGTAAGTTACAACCCGATCTCAATCAGCAAGATCACGGAACGTCGCCATTGCATGAAGTCACCGAACGTTTGGTATTACGCTTGCTCAATGAAGTGGCGGCTAGTTTGCGTGAAGAAGTTGTCAGTGACAGTCAATTGTTGGATGCCGGCATGATTTTTGGTACCGGTTTTGCACCGTTTCACGGTGGACCTATGCGTTATGCGCATTCACGCGGCATTCCCCATATTATTCAGCGTCTGACCGAGTTGAGTGCCAAGCACGGAGAGCGTTTTATGCCGGATCCCTATTGGCACTCTTTGGTGGAGCCAGCTATGAGTGAACCCGCGTAACTATTCAAAGTAAACGAATCTCATCCGCTTGCGGGCGAGTTGTTGAAACACCGCAGGGTTACGCATCCACACAAATATCAACGTAGGTGGTAG
Organism: uncultured Gammaproteobacteria bacterium; assembly: GCA_964646995.1. Classification (GTDB taxonomy): domain Bacteria; phylum Pseudomonadota; class Gammaproteobacteria; order CAZYIF01; family CAZYIF01; genus CAZYIF01. Next base: position 7,484 of record CAZYIF010000008.1, on the reverse strand, counting down.
CGAGGCATGAATACCAAACAATTGCTGATGCAGGCGCTGACGCAACACCGTGCTGGCCAGTTGGCTCAAGCGCAATCTGCTTATCGCGTGATTGTGCAACAACAGCCGCGGCACGCCGAAGCGTGGCATTTACTCGGCGTCAGTCACCATCAATTAGGTGATTTACACGAAGCAGAGCGCTGCATCCGCAAAGCTCTTGCCTATCAACCCGGCGTCGCATTGTACTACAACAACTTAGCGAATGTGGTGCATGACGCAAAGCGCATAGACGAAGCCATTGCGTTATATGAAAAAGCCTTGGCGCTGGATCCACAACAGTATGAAGTCTACAACGATTTAGCGGTGGCCTTGAAGAATAAAGGCGAATATGCACGTGCTTGTGCGTACTTACAGCGTTTAATTGCCAAGGTCCCAACGCATGCTGTTGCGTATAACAATTTGGGCAACACGCAGCGTGCCATGGGTCATGCTGAGCAAGCCATTGCGGCTTATCGCACGGCACTGGTGTTACAACCTACCTATGCCGATGCGTATTGCAACCTAGGCAGCTTATTCCTAGATGAACAACACTATGCAGCGGCTATCGATGCATTTACCCACGCCTTGCAGCAGCAACCCTCGCATTTAGGCGCGTGGTTAAACCAGGGGATTGCGTGGGAGCAGAGCGGGCAATGGCAACAAGCGCGCGCGTGCTACGATGCGGCTTTAGCCCAACACCCCGATGCCATCCCTTTGCGACTGAATCGTGCGTATCTTGCGTTGCGCTTAGGTGATTTCGCCTTAGGTTGGCGTGACTATGAATTGCGTTTTAGTCCATTGCCGCAGCGCGTGAGTCATTGGTGTAGAGAATCGGTGGTTGATCACAGCATCGGTAAACCGCGTTGGCAGGGCACCGCGATAGATGACGCTTGTCTGTATGTTTACGCGGAACAAGGCATCGGTGATGAAATCATGTTTGCGCAGAACCTAGCGCTACTGCTACCTAAAGCCAAGCAATTGATTGTTGCAACGGATCCGCGCCTGGTGCCTCTATTGAGCCGTGCGTTTATGGGAGTGCAGGTGATAGCACAACAGCAAGAGTTGCCGCCGCATTATCGCCAACAGATCGATTATGAGATTGCACTTGCTAGCAGTTGTCAGTATCTGTATCAGCAACGTGATGATTTCCCACGACCGACGCGTTATCTGTTTGCCGATCCCTTACTGCAACAGTATTGGCGTGAGCGCTTGGCGCAACTAGGTCCCGGTCTCACCATCGGCATCGCGTGGCGTGGAGGCAAAGCACAAACCGATCGCTTACTGCGTTCTACGCGATTGCAAGATTGGTTGCCGTTATTGCGTTTGCCGCAGTGTCATTTTATCAATTTGCAATACGGGGATACGCGCCAAGAATTGCAGGCGTTGCACAGCGAACAAGGTATCGTGGTGCATCAGTGGGATGAGATAGCACCGTTGCGTGAATTAGAGCACAGCGCCGCATTGTTGACGCAACTGGATTTAGTGATCAGTGTGGATAATTCAACTGTGCATTTATCGGGTAGCTTAGGCGTGACTACCTGGGTATTATTGCCCTTTTATTCCGATTGGCGTTGGTCAACTCACGGTGAGGATAGCCATTGGTACGCCAGCGTGCGTCTAGTGCGCCAGTCTCACCCAGGTGATTGGTCTGGTGTATTTGCCCACGTGAAGCAACAGATAACACAGCGATTCGGCGTTTTTGGCCGAATAACGGATATCCGTACTTGACCTAGCGCGTACTTGCCTGCATCATTACGGCGGTCCCGCGTAGGCTAAGTACGGGTTGTTTGCTGCGCGAGTATTCTGCACGGCTGCATGGGTTTCCGATTAAGTGATAAAGAATGACAGTTAGGATTATAGGCGTGAAAAATTCAAATACAATGATCCATGTATTATTAATGATTGTACTCGGCGGTGCCGCATTGTCTGCTTCGGCGTTGGAATTTGGTTTGCCCGCGGCGGGTAATGATCTCGTGGGGCAAGAGCAAACGGTTGCGTTGCAAGCTAACGAGGATTTACACAAAATCGGGCGTCGTTTTGATATTGGATACTACGAGATGGTGGAGGCTAATCGTCAGTTAGCGCAGCAACCGTCTTTAGCCGAAGGCACGTCGGTGGTGATCCCCAGTCGTTTTATTTTGCCACCGGGTGAGCGTAAAGGTTTGGTGATTAACTTGGCGGAAATGCGCCTTTATTATTATCCGCCGACTACGAATACGGTGATTACTTATCCGTTAGGCATAGGTCGTTTGGATTGGGAGACGCCGTTGGGTATGACGGAGGTTGTCGCCAAAACCGCTAATCCCACGTGGCGCGTGCCTGCCTCCATCAAAGCATACAACAAAGAAAACGGTATTGAATTACCTGATGTGGTACCACCAGGCCCCAAGAATCCATTAGGCAAGTTTGCGTTTCGCCTAAAATTACCGGGTTATTTGATCCATGGCACTAACCATCCTTCTGGGGTGGGTATGCGCAGTAGTTCGGGTTGCTTGCGTTTATTCCCGGAAGACATTGCCGCGCTATTCAAGTTGATGCCCGTCGGCACGCCGGTGCGTATCATCAATGAACCGTATAAATTAGGGTGGTACGACAATCAGTTACACCTAGAAGCGCATCAACCATTGCAGGAGTATATCGCCAGTTTGGGCGGTAAAAATAGTTTGACACCGATGGTGCAAGCCGTGTTGCGCGCCGAGCGTGGTAACGCGACTAAAGTTGATTGGCAGTTTGCTGAAACGATTGCCGAGGCGCAGCGCGGTATACCGCATGTCATCGGTGCATTGGGTCATCTGCCGGCGTTAGGTGTTCCCGTGGCAGCGCAACAGCCTAAGTGATGGAGCGCTTCCTTAGGTTGTGAAAGTCCCACCTGTTTGTCCGGGTGTATGCCGCGGTAACAAGCAGTGTTTTGGCACTGCGATATTGGTGTATTTGTCAATTGACGAACGATATGGGCCCTAACTCATCCGTTACAGGTATAAACCATGGAGGTAAGCATGCCGGATACACAGCGACCAACGATACGTACTGCAGCCGTGCTGGGTGCAGGTGTGATGGGTGCGCAGATAGCTGCGGTATTGGCCAATGCTGGGATTAAAACCTGGCTATTTGATTTGCCGGCTAAGCATACCGATCCACATTATGCCGTCAAACAAGCCGTGCAGCGTTTACACCAATTAAAGCCCGCACCCTTGGTGGTGCCAGAAGCCGCTGCGCTGATTCAAGCCGCGAGTTACGAGCATGATCTCGCGCATATCGCGGAATGTGATCTCATCATTGAAGCCATCGCCGAGCGCATTGATTTCAAAAAAGCCTTGTTTGGTAAAATAGCCCCGCACATTCACGCGCGGGCGATTCTAGCGAGTAATACGTCCGGCTTGAGCATTAACGAATTAGCGCGCTATATGTCACCCAAGCTGCGTACGCGATTTTGCGGCATACATTTTTTCAATCCGCCGCGCTATATGCGGCTTATTGAATTGGTCGCGAGTGAAAGTACAGATGCGGCCATCATCGAACAATTAGAAAACTTTTTAGTGAGCCGCTTAGGTAAAGGCGTATTGCACGCCAAAGACACGCCTAATTTTATTGCCAATCGTGTCGGTGTTTTTTCTATGTTGTCCATCATGCACCATGCGCAACGCTTGGCGGTGCCGTTAGAAGTAGTGGATGCATTAACCGGTCCGTTGCTGGGGCGACCCAAGAGTGCGACCCTGCGCACGGCAGACGTGGTAGGCTTAGACACCATGGGATACGTGATACACACCATGGCGGAGCATTTGACGATTGATCCGTGGGCGAAGTTTTATGTGCTACCGGCTTGGATCCAAACCCTAGTGGACGCACAAGCATTGGGTCAAAAAACGCAAGGAGGCATTTACAAAAAAGTCGGCCAAACCATTCAAGTATGGGATATTGCGGCGCAACAGTACCGGGTTGCAGATAAGCAACCGGGGACCACGGTGCAACAGATCATGCAACTCAAAGACAGCGGTGAACGTTTTGCTGCGTTGTATGCGAGTCATGATAACGAAGCGCAATTACTGTGGTCGCATTTCCGTGATCTCTTTCATTATTGTGTGGTGCATGGGCAGTCCATCGCACACAGCTTACGCGATGTGGACTTAGCCTTACGCTGGGGATTTGGTTGGCGCGAAGGCCCATTTGCGACCTGGCAATTGGCAGGCTGGCAAGCCATCATCGCTTACCTGCAAGCAGACATTGCCGCGGGCAAGGCGATGGCGGAGCAACACGTGCCGCAGTGGGCAACCGATAAAAATTTCGCGGGTGTTTATACTGCCGAGGGCGCCTATGTGCCAGAGACGCGGACTTACCAACCGCGTTCAAGCTTAGCGGTATACAAGCGCCAGTTATATCCTGAAACTTTACTTGCTGAAGAATCGACTCCCGGTATCACCTTGTTTGAAAATGCCAGCATGCGTTTTTGGCACATGGGTGATGACATCGGCATTGTGAGTTTTAATACCAAGATGAACACCATCAACAGTGAAGTACTCGATGGGATCAGCACGGCGATCACTTACGCAGAGCAACATTGTCGTGGTTTGGTATTGTGGCAGCAGCGTGGTGAGCATTTTAGTTTGGGCGCCGATCTTGGCCTGTTTGCAACAGCGGTGCAACAAGGTGATTTGGCCCAAATAGATAATGTGTTAGCGAAATTCCAACGCACGGTACTGCAATTGCGTTATGCGAGCGTGCCTACCATTGCGGCGGTTAAGGGTATGGTGTTGGGTGGTGGCTGTGAGTTGATGTTACATTGCGCGCGCATTGTCGCCGCCAGTGAAACTTACGTGGGATTGGTTGAAGCCGGCGTTGGTTTATTACCGGCGGGTGGTGGCACCAAGGAATGCGCGTTGCGCGCTGCAAGCGAAGCCGGTAGTCATGCTTTGTTGCCGTACCTACAACATTTTTATTTACAAGTGGCCAAGGCAGAAGTGAGTAGCAGTGCGGCAGACGCACAGGCGCGGCGCTGGTTAGCTAAGAGTGATATTGTTGTGGCGAATCCCTATGAGATTTTATACGTGGCCAAACAAACGGTGGCTTATCTAGATGATGTGGGTTATCAGGCCCCAGTGCCGCGTACGTGGCGTGTAGCGGGCAAGGCGGGTTTAGCCACCTTGCAAACAGGTTTGCTCAATATGCGTGAAGGCGGTTTTATTTCAGCGTATGACTATGAGTTAGCGAGTAAGATAGCCTATGTCATGTGTGGCGGTGCTGTAGAAGCGAATAGTATCGTGGATGAAGCATGGTTGTTGCGTCTAGAAAGGGAAGTGTTTCTTGAATTGGCGGTGCACGAGAATACGCAAGCACGTATCGCCCATACCTTAAAAACAGGAAAACCGTTGCGTAACTAAATGGAGTAGAAGCATGAAGACAGTGCAAGATGCCTATATTGTTGCTGCAACGCGTACGCCAGTAGGCAAAGCGCAGGGTGTGTTTAAGCAACAGCGTCCGGATGATTTGCTGGCCCATGTGCTAGCGCAACTGATGCAACAAACGCCTGCCATTGATCCCAGTGTTATCAGTGATGTCATCATCGGCTGCGCGATGCCAGAGGCCGAGCAAGGCATGAATGTTGCGCGCATCGCGAGTTTGTTAGCGGGATTACCCAATGTGGTACCTGCTTACACCCTCAATCGTTTTTGTGCCTCGGGTTTGCAGGCCATTGCAACGGCGGCCGATCGCATCGCCACTGGACAAGCCGATCTGGTGATCGCCGGCGGCGTAGAGAGCATGAGCATGATCCCGATGGGCGGACATCATTTCGTGGCAAATCCGCGTTTATTTGGTGCAGATCAAGCACATCTTGCCATTGCTTACGGTATGGGGACTACAGCAGAAATAGTCGCGCAGCGTTGGCACATCAGTCGTGAAGCACAAGATCAATTTGCGCTGACCAGTCATCAACGTGCCTTAGCTGCCATCGCAGCGGGTGAGTTTCAACAAGAAATAGCACCTTATCCGTTACAAGAGACACACCCTGATTGGGTGCACGGACAATACCAAACTACGCAACGTCTGATCCGCGATGATCAAGGGCCTCGTGCCGACACCGCGCTGGCTAGCTTAGCCAAGTTACGCACGGTATTTGCGGCAACAGGTACGGTCACCGCGGGCAACAGTTCGCAAATGAGTGATGGTGCCGCGGCCGTGTTATTAGCGAGCGAAGCGGCCGTGCAGCGTTATCAACTGACGCCGCTCGCACGCTTTGTCAATTACGCGGTGGTGGGTGTGGCGCCCGAAGTGATGGGTATAGGGCCGGTAGAGGCCATACCGCAGGTCTTGCAACGCAGTGGTGTGAGCCTGCAGCAGGTAGATTGGATAGAACTCAACGAAGCATTTGCCGCGCAGAGTCTCGCCGTGATGCAATCCTTAGCGTTAGATCCCAGCAAAGTGAATCCATTGGGTGGCGCCATTGCGTTGGGGCATCCATTGGGTGCGACCGGTGCGATCCGAATGGCGACCTTGGTGCACGGTTTGCGCCGTAAACAGCAAAAGTATGGTTTAGTGACCATGTGTATTGGTACGGGCATGGGGGCGGCGGGTTTGATTGAGCGGTTGTAACACCGCATTACACGGTCATCCTGAGGCAGCAACGCTGCGGAGGGAGCTCATGCAGGATACGGTTGTTAGTGAGTGTATGTGCTTAGTGGTATGTTTAACGAATAGGAAGTTTTAGTTATGATGCAGTTATACAGTTATTTTCGTTCCAGTGCGGCGTTCAGAGTGCGTATCGCTTTGCAATTGAAGGGCTTACCCTACGAACATCACAGCGTGCACTTGTTGCAAAATGGCGGTGAGCACCATGATCCCGCATACGTTAAGCTTAATCCACAGCACTTGGTACCGGTGTTAGTGACCGAAAAAGGCAAAGCGTTGACGCAGTCGTTGGCGATCATTCAATATTTAGAAGACTTTTATCCGCTACCGTCGTTGTATCCCCGTGATCTGGAATCGCGCGCGCACGCGCGTGCCATTGCACAGATCGTAGCGTGTGATATTCATCCATTGGATAACCTGCGTGTGTTGCAGTATTTGGAAAACAAGTTAGGCGTTGGCAAAGAAGCAAGAACCGCGTGGTATCGGCATTGGATAGAAGAAGGCTTTGCCGCTATCGAAGTGTTGTTGTTGGATAGACGCACGGGTTTGTGTTGTGTCGGTGATATTCCGACGATTGCCGACATTTGTTTGATCCCGCAAGTGTATAACGCACTGCGTTTTGATATACCCCTGGATGCCTATCCCAACATAACGCGTATCTACCATCATTGCATGCGTTTACCTTATTTCATCGTGGCATCACCCGAAGAACAACCCGACGCCGATCCGGAGATGTTAGCGGCGCAGATGTGTCCGCCACTCTCGTGCGTCATTCCGAACAACTAAAACCGGTGTCATCCCGAACGCAGTGAGGGATCTCAGGAATGACGCACGGAGAAGGGTGT
>CAZYIF010000007.1:0-103104 GCA_964646995.1 uncultured Gammaproteobacteria bacterium | reverse complement strand
CACTAACAACACCATGCAAACATTCCTGAGATCCCTCACACCGTTCGGGATGACATCCTTATTGGTCTTTCAGTTCGGGATGACACTAGTGCAATTTAAACAATTGCGCGACGCGGTCTTTACTGATGTCGTGATGTTGCCCGCAAAACTCACAGGTGATACGCAAATAAGGGGTATTGTTTAATTCAGCGTACACTTCATTTTTATCGAGTAGCATCAGTGAATTTTCCATTTTTTTCACCGAACAACTGCAGCCGAATGCAATCGGCTGTGGGGTGAAACAGGTGATGGTTTCTTGGTGAAATAATCGCGTTAACAGCGTAGTGGTTTCTACGTGCAATAATTCGTGTGTCGTCAGTGTGTTGCTGAGGCATAGCAGGTGTTGCCAGTCATCTGGATGGTTGGGTTGTGGCAGTTGTTGTAACAACAAACCAGCGGCACAGTCAGCAGCGGTGGCTATATACAGGCGCGTGGGCAGTTGTTCTGATTGCGCGAAGTAGTGTTCTATGCCGTGAGCGATGCTGTTACCGTTGATGGGGATAATACTTTGATACGGTTGCGTGTTGTCGTCAGCACTGAGCGTAACCGCTAACTTGCCTTGTGCAAAGTCGGCATGCAACGCCGCGGCGGGTACGTCACTGGCGGTGTTTGCCAAACCACGTATGCGTAAATCATGGGTGCATTTACTCACGAGCATGCGAATCGACCCTTGACCGTGTAATTGCATGGTCAGCGTACCCTTATATTTTAAATCTGCGCTGAGCAAGGCGTTTGCCACCAATAATTCAGCCAAATACTGCGTGATAGGATGCGTGTAGGCGTGTTGTTGCATGATGGTTTGCAAGCTCGTGTTGAGATGCACGAAGATGCCACGTACCGCATAGTCAGCAAATAAAAAACGTTGTAGGGTGTCGGCGTTATGCATGGCTATTGGCTAATGCTAATATTGCATCCCATTCTTCGGTTGTCACCGGCGTGATCGATAAGCGGTTACCTTTGCGTAGAATGAGCATATTGGCTAACACCTGTTGTTGTTTCAACTGTTCCAGCGTGATCAGTTGTTTGAATTTACGTTTAAAGCTGACATCCACCAAAAACCAGCGTGGTTGGTCGGGACGGCTGGTAGGGTCATAGTGTACGTGCTGTGGATCGGTCGCGGTTGCATCCGGATACGCCGCACTGCTGATGGTGGCGATGCCTGCGATGCCCGGGGTGCGACAATTGGAATGGTAGAATAACGCTAAATCGCCGGGTTGCATGCTGTCACGCATGAAATTACGTGCCTGGTAGTTGCGTACGCCATCCCAGGGTTCGGTGTGTCTCGCGCACAAGTCATCTAGACTAAAAGTGCTGGGTTCTGATTTCATAAGCCAATAACGCATGGGTTAGTTCACCTTAATTTGACGCCTAGCCCAGTAAAACTGGGCGTAACGGCATTCTCAGGATCGATACGCGATTCTCCCCTTGAGAATCCCCATCGCGTAAAGAACACCCTGTATTTTCAAGCAAAATCATCCTATTTTAATGTTGCGAAATAGTTACACCATTATTAATTCTTGATCGGTGGCGATGCCGTGTAGTGCGACATCCCAAGATTCTGGCGTGATGCCACTCACCTCTTGCCAGGCATACGCCAAGCCCAGCAAGCAGCATAGCGTAAGTGGTGGACGGTGTGCAAATGTACGATCGTAATAACCACTGCCCATCCCTAAGCGATGTCCTTGGCGATCAAATCCGACTAAGGGCAACAACACGAGATCCAAGTGTTGCGCGCTGTAATGATCGGCGCTAATCGGTTCGGCAATGCCGAAACGATTTACCGTCCATTGACTGTTGCGGGTGTAAGCAGCAAAAGTGAGGGTGCGTTGCGGATGTTGTACGATAGGCGCGTAACACTGCTTGCCTTCTTGCTCCGCCTGTTGCTGCAGCCAACAGGGATCGAGTTCACCTTGTTGTGCAATATAAAATGCGATGTGTTGTGCGCGCTGCCAGTAGGGGCTGCGCGTGACAAGCGTCACTATCGCTTGCGCGGCTTGTTGTTGTTGCGTAGTAGAGAGTTGTTGGCGTTTTTCACGCAAGGTGCGCCGTATCGTGTCGCGCATCACTGTTGAGTCTGTTGCTCGCATAAGCCACGTTCGCTAGAGGTATGTATTCAATGGGAAGTAGGCGCTCAGCTGGGGTTTGATATCTGAACCCAGGGTCCAGAGGTGGGGAACGGTATGCGACACATCAGGCTTCCAATAAATTGGCATGCGCAACAGCGTCGCAGAGAGGAACCCCGGTCTTTATCTTATCGGTTCAAGATTACAAGACCCCAACTAAGCAGCGTTTGGATTATAACTCCAATTCGTTCTGTTTTGTAACGGTGTTTTCAGTTTTATTTTGCATACTGTGTAAACGCCGGTTGAGATTGTGAATATAGTCTTCAAGTTGTAGGTGCTGTTGGGCGAGCTCTTGAATGATATTGAGTGCAGCAACAATCACCAATTCTTCGGTGCTTGCAGGTTGTATGTTATTGCTTAAGTCTGTTACCTTCTTGTCAAGTATACGCGCTGCATCATGCAAACCAGTGACTTCTTCTATGGGACATTTGATGGTAAGTTGCCGTTTCCCTATGTTTACCGTCGTAATTTGATGATTCGTTTTCATGGTTTGCCTCTTATGAGAATGAGACGGATATTGTTTCCTATCTGTGCCGCTTAGGCAAGATGTATGATGTAAGCAGGTGTCATTGGCAGCGACTTGCGGCATCATGCAGCCCATTTTATGGGCATGTGCGGTGATGGTAGTGCGTGCTATTTGTCGACAGTGATCGGTTAATGATTGCTATTGTTGGCGCAATTCTAGGATAATCGACCTGGGTATACCGTTCGCGGTATCAACGCCAATCCAATGCACGACGGGCCGGTATGGATGCTGCGTGTGTCGCAACAGTTCTGTTACGGGGGGAAACAACGTGGAACAACAAGAATATAAACAGCGTCGGTCGCGTCTTTTGCAACAGTTAGGCACGCAATGCGTAGCGCTTATCCCTGCAGCCATGCTGCAGCCACGCAATCACGATTGCGTACATCCGTTCAGACAACACAGCGATTTTCACTATCTGACTGGTTTTGCAGAACCCGATGCGGTTGCGTTACTGTGTCCGCACGGCAAACAAGGTGAATTCATCTTATTTAATCGCAGTGACGATCCAGAGTTAGCGTTGTGGGACGGTGCGTGTGCGGGTCAAGCGGGCGCTTGTCGCGATTACGGTGCAGACGCTGCTTTTTCTATTGCCGATTTAGAAGAGTTGTTGCCCGAACTATTACAGGGCTATGACACCATCTATTACCCTATGGGCAGCATGCCATGGTTGGATGAATTATTATTTGGTTATGTGCAAGATTACCGTAAAAAAACGCGTAAGGGCGAACTTTTCCCGCAACAGTTTATTAATTTAGATAGGGTGTTGCACGAGCATCGCTTAATCAAAACACCGGCTGAGCAAGCCTGTTTGCGCCATGTTACCGAGCTGTCGGCACAAGCGCATCGTCGTGCGATGCAGGTGTGTCGTCCGGGTTTATTTGAGTACCAAATCGAAGCGGAATTGTTACATGCGTTTCAGCAGGCCGGTTGCCGTTTTACCGCGTATAACTCTATTGTGGCGGGTGGGGCTAATGCGTGCGTATTGCATTATACCGATAACACAGATGTGTTGCGTGACGGCGATTTGTTGTTGATAGACGCCGGTGCAGAACATGAGTGCTATGCGGCGGATATCACACGTACGTTTCCCATTAATGGCCGTTTCAGCAGCGCGCAGCAGGCTATTTATGAAATCGTTTTAGCGTCACAATTGGCTGGCTTAGCCGAAGCACGTCCCGGTAATCCGTGGTCCAACATTCAGCACGCTATCGTCAAGGTTATCACGCAAGGCTTGATCGATGTGGGCTTGTTGCAAGGCGAGTTGACCGAATTGGTAGAACGCAAAGCGTATCAACGCTTTTACATGCATAATTCAGGGCATTGGTTAGGCTTGGATGTGCATGATGCGGGTACTTACAAAGTAGATAATGCATGGCGTCAACTCGTGCCGGGCATGGTATTGACGGTAGAACCCGGTCTTTACATCGCGCCGCATCTCACCGGAATTGATGCCAAGTGGCAGGGTATTGGGGTGCGCATAGAAGACGATATCTTGATTACGGCACAAGGACATGATGTGTTAACTCAGTCAGTACCTAAGACGGTGGCGGACATAGAAGCGTTAATGGCGGGTCGCTAGCGTGCAGGATCATTACGATGTAATTATCGTAGGCAATGGCGTCGTCGGCGCGACTTTAGCGCGTGCGTTAGCACAGTCATCGTTGCGCGTGGCGTTGGTGGAAGCGTCGGCTATCCCCATCAATCTTACGGACACACGCAGCATTAGCTTAACCCGCGCGAGCCAACAGTTTTTACAGGAATTGGAACTGTGGCCAGCACTGGCGGGCTACGCCAAGGCGATAGAGCACGTCGAGATCTCTGATCAAGGGCAGTTTGGCGCGTTGCGTTTGCACGCGCAAGCCTACGCTTTGCCCGCCTTTGGTTATGTGATCGGCATGGGTTATTTGACCCAGGTATTGCAGCGCGCCTTACAACAACAACAAAATTTACAGTTATTTTGTCCGGCGCGTGTGCAGAGCATTAACGTCACAGACCAACACATTGCATTGACTACCGATACGGGGCAGCTTTTGCAAGCGCGTTTGTTAGTTGGTGCAGATGGGCAAGCCTCTAGTGTGCGGCAATTGCAGCAGATCCCTACTGTAACTTGGGATTACCAGCAAAGTGCCATTGTCACCTACGTGAATTTTTCACGCGTCAACCGGGCGACGGCATACGAACGCTTTACCCCGAGTGGGCCGTTAGCGGTGTTACCGCAATTGGATCAACGTTGCGGTTTAGTGTGGGTGGTTAAGCGCGATCAAGTGGATGCGTTACAGGCACTATCATCTGCTGATTTAATCACTAAGGTGCAAGAGCAATTTGGTTATCGCTTAGGAACATTGCTGCAGATGGCAGAACGCCATGTGTATCCGTTACAGATGACCAAGGCTAAGCAGATCGTGGCTGAACGTACGGTGTTGTTGGGTAATGCGGCACACAGCTTACATCCCATCGCCGCACAAGGGTTGAATTTGGGGTTGCAAGATGTCATGAGCTTAGCGCAACAAATACTGCAAGCGCCGCAAGAGACCTTAGGTACGGCAACGCAATTACACGCGTATCAACACAGCCGTGCGCAAGCACAACAAGGCCTATTGCGCTTTACCGACGGACTAGTCCGTTTGTTTTCTAATCGGTTCCCCCCTTTTGTGCTGGCACGTCAGTTGGGGATGTTGAGTATGACACTATTGCCGCCGTTACAACGAGCGTTGGTGACTAAGCTCAGCGGTAGTCGCGTGATGGTAGGATAAACCGCGTGGATACTACTTACGATGCGATTATTTTAGGCGGTGGTAGCATTGGTTTGACTTGCGCCTTGGCGTTGGCGCAGCACGGTGTGACGCGCATAGCGGTGATTGAAGCCGCCAGCCCACCACCACACTGGGATGAGGCAAGCGACGATTTACGCGTAAGCGCATTCAATCTGGCGACACAACATATTTTTACCCATTTGGGTGTATGGCAACGCATGCTGCGGGTAACGCCGTTCAGTGAGATGCAGGTGTGGGATAGCGTCAGTCAAGCCCAGATCCATTTCAGCGCTTCCTCTTTGTCTGTCACTGCGCTGGGTCATATTGTGGAACACCGCGTCTTGCAACAGGCCTTATGGCAGCAGTTACGGCAACAACACATCACGGTATTTTCACCTAACGCAGTGCAACAGATCACTTGTCATCCGGCGACGGTGCATCTGCAGTTGCAGGATGGGCAGCGCTTGCAAGCGCGTTTAGTCATCGGTGCGGATGGTGCGCATTCGTGGTTGCGTGCACAGATGGGCATTGCCGTGGCGCAAGCGGATTACGGCCACAGTGCATTAGTGACTACAGTGCAAACCGAGTTGCCGCATCAGCACACCGCATGGCAATGTTTTTTACCGCGTGGACCACTGGCGTTATTGCCGTTGGCTGACCCTCACCGTTGTTCCATTGTCTGGTCTACCGATCCGGTGCATGCAGAGGAGCTGCAACACGCCGATTCTGCCGTGTTTTCTGACGCAATCAGTGCGGCATTTGATTATCGCTTAGGACAATTGCACGCGGTGGATCAGCGCTTGGTGTGGCCCTTAGTGCGGCGTCATGCGCAAACCTATGTACAAGACCGCATCGCATTGATCGGTGATGCGGCGCATACCATACACCCATTAGCGGGACAGGGTGCCAATCTGGGATTGTTAGATGCCGTCAGTTTAGCTGAAGTCGTGGGTGCGGCGCAGCGTAAGCAGCGTGACATCGGTGCGTTAGATACGCTGCGGCGTTATCAGCGTAGTTGTCGCGGCAGAGTGACGACGATGTTATACGCCATGGATGCGTTGCAACGTTTATTTGGCAATGAACATGCGGCAGTCGTTACTGCACGCAGTGTAGGTTTGTCGTGTGTCGATAGGTGCTTGCCCCTAAAACGTGTTTTTATGCGTTATGCCGCGGGTTTAGGCAGTGATATGCCGCAGTTGGCGCGACCCCACCGCGATTACGCTGAGTGATTACAACGCTATGATTTTTGTTGGTTTCCTGCGTTATATGACGTAGCATGGCTCGCTCAATATCAGCTTGCGGTAGGGAGACTCGCCATGTTAATCGAAAAACAACAAATAACTGCATTAGAACAACGCTTAGGCCATCGCTTCAGTGATGTTAATTGTGTAGTGTATTACTATACCCTTTACTTCATGCATTACTATTACGCCAAGCGTGGATCCTTATTCAAAGATCATCAGTTACCCGCACAGAACAGACCTGTAGCGTATAAGACACTGGGTGAGTATCTGCAAGCGGCTAAACAGCAACGGCAGTACCTGGAATCTGCCATCGTTGCGTTGGTCGCAGTCAGAGGTGATGCTCCCGCGCGTCAAGGCGAAATGGTTAATCACATATTGGAACAACAACAACTGTGGTCGGTGTGGGCGAGTCGCTTTTGCTTGACTCGCGAAGAAGATCCGGAGTTTGCTAAGGCGCAAGCGTTATGGATAGTGGTGGCTGTGTCCCAAGATTTTGTTTTACGTCAAGATGAAGCGGGGTGGCAGGCGTGGTTAAGCACGCAATTAACGCCTTATATCGATAAAGCGGTAGCGGCGCGCAGCCCTGAGTCGTTGTTACAAGAGATAGTGGCATTGCAGCACTCGGTTAGTGAGTTGCATGAGCAGATGGATCAGCTGTTAGCAGATAGCGACTATTGGCAAGAGCAAGTTTCACTACTACAGGGTCATAAGTTCGATCTACAGCAGGAGAATGCAAGCTTCCAGCAGCAAATGTTGCGCTTGCAACAAGAAAATGCACTGTTGCAGCGCCATACTGCGTACTATGCGCAACCTGCTTTTCGCTTGCCGCCTGCGAGGATGGAACCAATGGAACAGTCGTTTTCCAGCATGGTCGTCACTGCCAAGGTGCTGCAAGATACGTTTAACACCAGCGTATTGAAACTCGCAACAGAACTGACGCAGCCGCTTAGCTTGGTGCCTATTCGCGGTTGTTTGACCGAGGGCACGGATACCAGTGAATACTTCCAACAATACATTCCGTATATTCGCGAAGAGCTGCGTGCGGCTATGGAGGCGCGACTCACTCTGATTAGTAAGAAATACTTAAGACCGTTTGCGGCGACCTTGCAGGAAGGATATAAAAAAGATAACGACAGCGCATTGGTGCGTATCTCGGCGTGTACGCGTGAGTTACCCAAATTGGATCATGGCTTTTATTTAGAGGCGGTGTTGATATTGCTTGCGCCGTCTGCTTCTGCAGCACGGCACAGGAATGGCCGGGGATCTGCGCCACAGCAGCAAAGGGAGCACCTAGCCGGCGTGTTAGCCATTGCCTCGCTGGATCGCCAGCGTGATGAAGACGATGATGCGGATAATCAAGAGGATCATCTGAGCTTGGTTTTGCCTAAACAAGAATACGATAAACACCGGGGTGCATGGCAAAAACAAGGCTTGGAGATCCATTGGTTAGTCGGTTTAATTCCTGCTTCACGCATGTATCAAGTGTGTCGCGATATGCCTAAGGTGGGGTTCGAGCAGCAATTCATCTACGGCAAGTTACCCGCATGGCCAGCCGATGAGGTGCGGGTGAACGATGACGCTATGCTAGGGCACTTGAATGACACGCAGCGGCGTGTGGGGCAGAGTTTGCAGATCGCACAAGCGGGTTTGTATTTTTTGCAAGGCCCACCGGGTACCGGCAAGACGACGACGGTGGTGAGTTTGTTACGCCAGTGGGTGATTACACGTCCGGAGCAGCGCATCTTGGTGTGTGCGCCGTCCAATCAAGCGGTGCGGGTGGTGCTCAGCTATCTTAAAGTGCTATTGCCGGAGTTACCGATGGCGTTGACGGGTATAGGCAAAGACTTGGCGGATGAGATGTCCGATGTGTTTGTGCATAAGTATGCGAAGCGTTTGTATGATCCACTCATTTTAGTCAAAAAACAGCTGAAAACAGCCTTATCTGTTACTCCTGCATTGGCAGTTGCTATCACGGCCGCTTATCAACAGGCGTTAGATAAGCTGGATCGATTAATCCAAACTCCCACACGCATGGTGGTGATGCAAGAGATCAAAGAAAAAATGCAAAAGCTACTCGCGGATGTGCGTGGACAACAGCCGGCAATGGATTTGTCTGTCGTCGCCCTGATAGATGTGTTGGAACAAAGTATTCTGACCCTAAAGCAGAATGCACATGTGATCGAATCCTTTTTGGTGCAGCGTGCGCACATTGTTTTTGCCACCTTGGTTGCGTCGGGTAGAGAATGGTTAAGAAAACAAGTGGTACAGTTTCCGCGGGTGATCATGGATGAAGCCTCACAAGCCTTGGCGCCTGAAGCATTGATCCCCTTGCGTTTTGCGCCAAAGGTGTATGTGCAAGTGGGTGATCCCAAACAATTACCTGCCACTGTGACGTCTAAAGCGGCACAAGTGGGTGGCTATGCCAACTCGATGATGCATTGGTTGGAGCAAGAACCGTATCGCATGTTAGACGTGCAATACCGCATGCATCCGCGCATTTGCGCGTGGCCTTCCGCGCAGTATTATGGCGGTAACTTGCAAACGGCAGCGGGATTGGCGCAACGCCCTACACTACTGCCCAGTCATGTGTCGCCTGTGTTTCACCTACCCTGTGTGTTTTTCGATGTGAAAGGTAAGGAAGACAGACGTGGTGATGAATGGTCCGCGAGTATTTGCAATGAGGCAGAAGCGGTGGCAGTGGTGCACGCCGTGGGTTATCTGTTACTGACGTGTGGCATACAGGCCACGCAGCTAGGCGTCATTACGTTTTATGCCGCGCAAGTGGAGCTGATTAAACAGAAGTTACATCAGACCTTAGGGAAACAACACAAATGGCGCGATCTGGTGGTGAGTACGGTGGATGGCTTTCAGGGTCAAGAGCGTGATATGACTTTGATTTCTGTGGTACGTACGAGTGAGTCTGTGGGATTTCTTAACGATTCGCGCCGCATTAATGTTGCTTTGACTCGTGCTAAACAAGGACGTTGGGTGTTTGGAGATTTTGCGAGTTTGAGTCGCAGCAACAGTGATCTGGCGACTTTTACCGGCGATCACAGTGCGCAAGAGCGTGTTGATGCGAGTCAGTTGCCGCGGTTGATGCCGCATCGATAAATCACGCTGTCATCCCGAGCTGATACATCCCCACGAATTAAAAGCAGCCGTTCGCACTGAGGAGGCGCCAGAAGGCGCCGTCTCGTCCTTCGAGCACCTCAGGAGTGTGAACGGCAACAATCATTCCCTCCTATTTTCACGTGATTTATGCTGTTTTTTGCAGATGAAATGCTGCTTTTTCTTTGGTATCCATCCATCCTTGGAGACGCCCCCTGAGGTTCTCGAAGGGCGCGCGGCTCCTCAGGACGAACGGATACTTTTAAAATTTGTGGGGATATATAACTCGGGATAACATTTATTTAGAAGGATTATTTGCTGCACCCTGGCTCTATTATATCCCAACAAATTATATAAAAATTAGATTTATCAATATGTTACGTTAAAAATTCGTGGGGATGTATCAGATCCCGAGTGCAACGAGGGATCTCGAGCAAGCAGCACGTTCTCACTAACAACACCGTACAAACATTCCTGAGATCCCTCACTACGTTCGGGATGACGCCGGTTTTAGTTGCGGTGTTCAGGATGACGCTTTTTTTGTCACTACGTTCGGGATGACGCTGATTTTTGTCCCATACTCACACGCGGCAAGCCCGCGAGGTCCTGTCGCAGTTGCAGTTGGGTATAGCCGTGTGCACTGAATAAGGCGTGTACGGCGGGTGCTTGCGTGCTGCCATGTTCCAGCAACAACCAGCCGTGTGGACGTAGGTGCTGGCTTGCCTGCACGATGATGCAATGTAAGTCCGCTAGACCGTGGTTGTTGGCGACCAATGCGGCGCGTGGTTCAAAACGCAGTGCGTTCAAGTGGTCGTCCTCTGCGGCGAGATAAGGTGGGTTACTGACAATCGCATCAAATAAATGCGCGTCAGGTAAAGCCGCACACCAGGCGCCCAAGGCGAAGGTGATGTTGTTTAGCTGTAAATGCGCGGCATTGTGTTGTGCGGTTTGTAAGGCGAGGGCATCGTTATCGCTTGCATGCAATGACCATGTCTTACGTTCGTGTGCCAGTGCCAGCGCGATTGCGCCACTGCCCGTGCCGAGATCGGCGACGGTCGCGTTGGGTAGTGCATCGAGCAGGTGTAAGGTTGTTTCTACTAATAATTCGGTTTCCGGTCGTGGGATGAGCGTATGGGTATTGACGCGCAACGGCAGCGACCAAAATTCTTGGGTTCCAGTCAAATATGCGACGGGCATGCCGGCGTGACGTTGCTGTATGCTTTCTCTGTAGCGTTGTTGTTGGGTAGTATCGAGCGCGTATTCGGGATGAGCGTAGAGAGTGCTGCGCGGTTGCGCCAAGGTATGTGCCAACAGTATATGCGCATCTAACGCTGCGCTGCTGCTGGTTGTGGTCAGCAGTGCAGTGGCCCAGTGTAAGGCATCGGCGACACACAGATTACTTGTCATCTTGTCCCAACAGAGCTAATTGCTCGGCTTGGTATTCGTGAATCAGTGGTTCTACGACTTGATCGAGCTCGCCTTCCATGACAGCAGTGAGTTTGTATAGGGTTAAGTTGATGCGGTGATCGGTGAGGCGGCCTTGCGGAAAATTATACGTACGTATGCGTTCTGAGCGATCGCCGCTGCCGACTAGGCTGCGGCGTGTCAGTGCCTGTTCGCGTTGCTGTTGGTTTTGGCGCTCCGCCAACAGTCGAGATGACAACAGTGACATGGCGCGTGCACGGTTTTTATGTTGTGAGCGTTCATCCTGACACTCGACCACGGTGCCCGTGGGTAAGTGGGTAATGCGTATGGCGGAATCGGTTTTATTGACGTGTTGCCCACCGGCGCCGGATGCCCTATAGGTATCTATTTTCAATTCAGCCGGATTGATTTCGATGGCATCAATCGCTTCGGCTTCTGGCATGATAGCGACAGTACAGGCCGAGGTGTGGACGCGTCCTTGGGATTCGGTTTGTGGTACGCGTTGCACGCGGTGTGCGCCGGATTCAAACTTTAAATGCGAATAGACTTCTTGCCCCGTAATGCGCGAAATAATTTCTTTGAAGCCACCGTGTTCACCCGGGTTGCTGCTGATGATTTCCAGTTGCCAGCCTTTGTTTTCAGCGTAGCGGGAATACATGCGAAACAGATCGCCGGCAAAAATAGCGGCTTCATCACCACCGGTACCGGCACGAATTTCTAAAAAAGTATTACGCGTATCATTGGGATCGCGCGGCAACAGCAAGATTTGTAAGGTTGCCGTCAGTTGTTGTTCTTCTGCTTTGGCAGCGGCTAATTCTTCATTGGCCATGTCTTGCATGGCTTTGTCGTTTTCTTCTAACACGCCAAGCAGATAGTGTTGCGTCTGTTGATTGTCTTGATAGCGTTTAAAGCATTGCACGATTTCTTCTAATTGTGCATATTCCCGTGATAAATCGCGAAAGCGATTTTGTTCGGCGATGACAGTGCTGTCTCCCAATAAGACGCCGATTTCTTCGTGTCGCTCTACGAGGGCCGTTAATTTATAAATTAAAGATGGTTTCATAATTACTCTATCGAAAATAGTTGCCTGGCTTGCGCCAGTATTTCACTGGTATCGTCTGCTGTGTATTGCTTAATGTCCACAGTAGGTTGGTGTACCAGTTTGTTGGTCAAGCGCAAGGCGAGTTGCGTGATGACGTCTTCTGCGGGTTCGCCTCGGCGTAGGGCGGCCAGGTGTTGACGTAATTCTTTGTCGCGCAAGGCAAGCGCCGACTCACGGTAGGCGCGGGCTATAGTAACATTGGCGAGGCGTGCACGCCAATCCATAAATGCGTGGCTTTGTGCGAGGATGATATGTTCTGCTTGCTCTGCCGCGGCATGGCGGTCACGCAAGTTGTAGCTGATCACCTGTTTGAGATCGTCTATGGTATACAGGTAAACATCGGCTAGCTCACTGACCTCTGTTTCGATATTGCGTGGTACGGCTAAGTCTAACATCAGTATGGGTTTGCGTTTGCGGATCTTCAATGCGCTTTCTATGCTGCCTTTCCCGAGCAGGGGCAAGTGGCTGTTGGTGGCGGCAATGACGATGTCTGCTTGCGCCAAATAGCGTGGCATGTCATGCAGTTCCACGGCGATGCTGTGTGGATGCTTTTGGGCGAGTCGTTGTGCGTGCTCTAAAGTACGATTGGCAAATATCAACTGTTTGATCTGTTGTGAAGCCAAGTGTTGCGCGACGCGCTCGGTGGTATCGCCAGCACCGATCAACAAGGCCGTGTTATGGTGTAAGTCCGCAAAAATTTTTTGCGCTAGCTTGACGGCGATGTAAGCGATGGACAGTGAGTTGGTACCAATTGCGGTATCGGTGCGTACCTGCTTGCTGACCGCAAAGATGTGTTGTGCCAGCTTATGTAATTGTGTACCCAAGGCACCTACGGTTTTGGCGAGCGAGAAGGCTTGTTTCATTTGGCCTAGAATTTGCGATTCACCTAACACCATGGAGTCTAAGCCGCTGGCGACACGCAAGATATGTTGTACGGCGGCTTGTTCTTGGTGGCAGTATAGATGGGGCTGGATCTCGGCATACGGTATGTTACTGGCTGTACTCAACCACGTGAGTACGGGTTGTTCTGTGGGGGCATGGCAATAGATCTCGGTGCGATTACACGTCGATAGAATCACCGCTTCTTGGGCCATGCCTTGTTGCAGGAGTTGTTGCAGGGATGCTTGGGCCTGTGTGCTATCAAATGCCAGGCGCTCACGTACCGCCAAGGGTGCGGTTTTGTAATTGATGCCACAAGCGATGAGTGACGACATAGTAACGGGTTTACCTGTGTGTTTAGCTGGATCAGACGATAGCCAAGTTCGTTGAAAATTGCTAGGTGCCATGCAACGGTTCCCGTATACTAGCACACATTTACTAGAGAACAATATTTATTCATGCGTAGTTTATGTCTCATTCTGCTGTTGCTGTGTCTTGCTGCGTGCTCCTCGGTGGCGCCTTTGCCGCCAGCACCGATAGGATCTGTGGTGCCGTGGTCGTTGCGTCAGGCCCAATTGGATAATTTACAGCATTGGGCCTTGCAGGGCAGCATCTTGATTAAACACCAACGCCAGTCATGGCATGCACGTTTGCATTGGCAGCAGCAGGGTCAGGGTCGTTACCAGATTAATGTGTTCAGTCCGTTGGGCGCCGGTGTGGGTCGTCTGCAGGGGACACCAGAGCAAAGTGTGTTTACCACGGCGCAAGGTGAAGTACATAGGGCGAAGAGTGCTGAGGCACTTCTAATGCGCGAGTTAGGTTGGCAACTGCCGTTGGCGGGTTTGCAGTCTTGGTTGAAGGGCGTACCCGCCCAGAATCTGGCAGTATCTGCGCTAACGCGCGATCGCTATCAACGTTTGGATGCGTTGCAGCAACAGGGGTGGCGCATTGACTATCAACGTTATAGTCAGGTGCAAGGCATGCAGTTACCCAGTCAGTGGCTGATGCGGCGTCAAGATTGGGAAATACGTACGGTGGTAACGGCGTGGATGATTGGCAACAAACAGTTGACTTAGTGTGTAGGGCGCCAGCCAAGATAAATTTATTTTTGCACGTGTTAGCGCGCCGCAGCGATGGTTATCACAATCTGCAAACGGCGTTTCAATTTTTGGATTTTTACGACACCCTGGGTTTTCGCTTGCGGCAGGATGGCGCGATCGTGTTGCAGTCAGCATTGCCGCAGGTGGCATTGCAGCAGAATCTCATCTACCGCGCCGCGCAGCGCTTGCAGCAGGTGACGATGACGCGTTTGGGTGTGGATATTTGGCTAGACAAGCGCATTCCCATGGGGGGTGGTCTAGGGGGCGGGAGTTCAAATGCGGCAACGACCTTGTTGGCGTTGAATGTACTGTGGAATACCGGCCTAGATAAGACACAGTTATTAGCATTAGCGTTGCCGTTGGGTGCCGATGTGCCTGTGTTTGTTTTTGCACAGTCAGCTTGGGCTGAGGGCGTAGGTGAGCAATTAACGGCTATTACTCCTCCGACTCCTTGGTATTTAGTCCTGATCCCGCCCTGTATTGTGCCCACACATGAAATTTTTAACGATAGAGAATTGACACGCGATACGCCTGCAAGCAGAATGTTCACCCTGTTGGCCTGTGATGTGGTGACAGGACGTTATACGTTTTTTGGCGCTAACGATTGTGAGCGTGTGGTGCGTAAGCGTTACCCGCAAGTCGATGCGGCGTTTGCGTGGTTGAGTGCCTATGCGCAGCCACGTTTATCGGGCACGGGAGCCTGTGTGTTTGCGGCTTTTGCGTCTCGCGAGCGAGCGGAACAAGTACTGGCGCAGGTACAGCCTGGGTTTACGGGTTTTGTCGCTAGTGGAATAAATCGTTCGCCATGGGCCAAGTTTAATGAAGCAACCATTTGCAATGAGTAGATGGGGTGTAGCCAAGCGGTAAGGCACCGGGTTTTGATCCCGGCATCCTAGGTTCGAATCCTGGCACCCCAGCCATTTTTTCGGTATATCGATTAGGTTCTGTATATCTTAAGCAATCCAATAAGGAATTATTTTGTGGCAGAAATGATGCTTTTTCATGGCAATGCCAATCCACATTTGGCTGCTGAAATCGCTGAGCATTTGCATATTCAGCTGGGTAAAGCGACCGTGGGTCGTTTTAGCGACGGCGAGACTACGGTTGAAATTTTAGAAAACGTGCGTGGACGTAATGTTTTTATTTTGCAATCTACCTGTGCGCCGGCGAATGATAACTTGATGGAATTGCTGGTGATAGCGGATGCGTTACGGCGTGCATCGGCCGGGCAAATTACCGCGGTTGTGCCGTACTTTGGTTACGCACGCCAAGACAGACGCATACGCTCTGCGCGTGTGCCAATTACTGCTAAAGTTGTTGCCGATATGATGGCGATAGTCGGTATTTCGCGGGTGTTGACCGTAGACTTGCATGCCGATCAGATACAAGGCTTCTTTTCTATTCCCGTTGACAATGGGTATGCTACTTCGGTCATTTTGGCGGACATTAATGAGCATAATTACTTGGATTATATTGTGGTTTCGCCCGATGTAGGCGGCGTAGTCAGAGCACGCGCGATTGCCAAGCGCGTCAACAATACCGAGTTGGCGATTATCGATAAGCGGCGTCCCGGTCCTAATCAAACGCAGGTGATGAACATCATTGGTGATGTGGCGGGGCGCAATTGTATGCTGATCGACGACATCGTGGATACGGCGGGCACTTTGTGCTTGGCGGCTAAGGCATTACAGGAGCGGGGCGCCAACCGTGTCATCGCTTATTGTACCCACCCGGTCTTATCGGGTTTAGCTGTGCCGAATATCATGCGTTCGGTCATCGATGAGTTAGTGGTTACGGATACGATTCCACTGAGCGCGGAGGCCGCTGCGTGCAGTAAAATACGGCAGCTTAGCTTGAGTTCTTTGCTAGCACAGACGATCCATAAGATTAATGTTGAAGAATCAGTCAGTTCTATCTTTATGAATTAGTCCCCGTAAAATCAAGGTAACTAGTCAGCATTTTGCTGAATGGTTACTGTATTTCGGTGTATTTATCTGTATAATACCCGTCCTTGTGGGTCTACGACGATGAAATAAAAAGGTGTGGGAGTTTAACTATTATGACAACGAGTTTTGAATTGAACGCCGTAGTGCGTAATGAGACAGGAACCAGCGCGAGTCGTCGTCTACGTCGTATCGAACAAATTCCCGCGATTCTATACGGAGCCAATGAGGCACCGCAGATGTTGCTTGTCGATCACAATCGTTTGCGCAAAGTGCTGGAGCAAGAGGCGTTTTATTCCAGTGTGTTCACGGTGAATATTGCTGGCACTAAAGTGCAAGCAGTATTAAAAGATTTACAACGCCATCCCTTCAAACCCAAGATCTTGCACGCTGATTTTTTGCGTATTGACGCTAACGAAAAGTTAGTGATGCGCGTGCCCTTGCATTTTATCGGTGCCGATATGGCGCCTGGCGTCAAGACCAGTGGCGGTATCGTGTCACACTTGCTAACGGAGATAGAAATACAGTGTTTACCGGCGCACTTGCCCGAGTACATCAATGTAGATTTGTCACAATTGCAGTTGGATCAATCTATTCACTTGTCAGACATAAAAATGCCTGAGGGCGTGGTTTGCGTGGCGATAGCACAAGGTGGTGCAGAGCACGATTTACCGGTTGCTTCTATTCATATGTTGCGTGCAGAAGCAGAATCCGTTGCGGCCGCAGCGGGTACTACCACCAGTGATAGTAGCGCTAAGAAGTAAGCGATTACGGTTGTTGAACGCATAAGATGGAAGTACGACATTGCCAACGCCGATTCGTTTACTGGTGGGGTTAGGAAATCCGGGTGCAAAGTATGAAAATACGCGCCACAATGCCGGTGCTCGTTTAGTTGAGCGTTTTGTTGCGTTGACCGAGCAGCAGGTGTTACGCCAAGACAGTAAATTTCATGGTTGTTGTGCGCAGTTGTCATTGGGTGATCACGTGTGTCATGCGTTACTGCCAACCACGTACATGAATCGCAGTGGCCTGTCTGTATTGGCGATGGCCACCTTCTATAAAATCCCCCCCGAAGCCATTTTAATTGTGCATGACGAATTGGATTTACCGGTAGGTGTGGCGCGGCTAAAACAAGGCGGTGGCCATGGCGGTCATAATGGCTTGCGCGATATCATAGCGCAGCTACACAGTCCGGCGTTTGTCCGCTTGCGCATAGGTATTGCGCATCCGCACGATACGCGTAGTGTCAGCGATTATGTGTTAACGCCATTTGAGGCGCAGGAACACGCAGAGATGGCGGCAGTGGAGCAACGCGTGTTAGCCGTGTTGCCCACCGTACTTAGCGGACAATTGTCTACGGCTATGCAGGACTTACACAAGGGGATCTAACGATGGGATTTGCATGTGGTATTGTCGGGTTACCCAATGTGGGTAAATCCACTTTGTTTAATGCATTGACGCAGTCAGCGATAGCCGCACAGAATTATCCGTTTTGCACGATAGAACCCAATATCGGTATCGTGTCGGTGCCCGATCCGCGCTTGCAGCGTATCGCAGAAATGGTGTTGCCACTGCAGATCGTGCCTACGACTATGGAGTTTGTAGATATTGCTGGGTTGGTTGCGGGTGCGGCGCAAGGCGCGGGATTAGGTAACCAATTTCTTGCTAACATCCGTGAGACCGATGCGATCGCGCACGTAGTACGTTGTTTCGTCGACGATGACGTTGTGCACGTATCCGGTAAAGTGGATCCACTCGCCGATATCGAGGTGATCAACACGGAGTTGGCATTAGCGGATTTAGACACATTGCAGCGTGCCTTACAGCGCGCGGGTAAAAAAAGCAAAAGTGGCGACAAAGACAGTGCACAGGAACAGATGTTATTAGAGCGCGTGATCGCCCATCTGGATACCGGCGCTGCGGTGCGTCGCTTTAATGCGCAACCCGAGGAATGGCAAATCCTGCGGCAGTTACATTTATTGACGGCAAAGCCGGTGCTTTATATTGCGAATGTCGCCGAACAGGATTTGCGTGCGGATAACCAATGGGTCACGCAATTGCGTGAGTTAGCGCGCGCGGAGCAGGCTAGCGTGGTGGTCGTGAGTGCGGGTTTAGAAGCAGAAATAGCGGAGTTGCCCGTGAGTGAGCGCGATGACTTTTTAGCGGATAGTGGTTTGCAAGAGCCTGGGTTATACCGCGTGATCCGCGCGGGCTATGATTTACTGGGTTTGGCTACGTATTTTACTGCCGGTAAAAAAGAAGTACGGGCTTGGACTTTCCCACATGGTGCCACCGCACCGCAGGCGGCCGCGTGTATTCACAGTGATTTCGAAAAAGGTTTTATTCGTGCTGAAGTGATCGCGTATGATGACTTTGTACGTTGTGGCGGTGAGCAAGGGGCTAAAGAACAAGGTAAATGGCGTTTGGAAGGCAAAGAATATATCGTACAAGATGGTGATGTCATGCATTTCCGGTTTAATGTGTAGTCTAGCGTCGTGGTATAACACTTAGTATTCGTTTTTGAGGATGATTGACGTTATGACTTCACCACAAATGCGTATCCTCATCAGTCGCATCGATAACATAGGTGATGTGCTGTTTTCTTTTCCGTTGGCGACACTGCTTAAATTGCATTATCCCGATAGCCAAATTTTTTATCTGGCGCGGCCTTACGTGCGCGCAATTGTTGAGCTGTGTCCGGATGTAGCCGGGTTCATTGACAGTGATATGTTGTTACAGCAGCCTTTACCACAGGCTGCAGCGCAGTTAAGTGATTACAAATTTGATGTGTTTATTAATGCGGATGCGACCCGATTAACCGCACGTCTGGCCAAGGCCGCGGGTATTAAACTACGTATCGGTACGTCACACCGTTGGTATCACTGGTGGTATTGCAATCGCTTGGTGCATTTCTCCCGGGCACGATCCGGTTTACACGAAGCGGAACTCAATCTCAAACTGTTTCGCGGTTTAAACAAACAGGATTGTCAGCAAGTTAGCTTGATTCCCAAATTAACGGCGCCAGCGCCGTTACCTGCGCATTTGGCGGATTATATCGATCCGCAGCGCTTTAATTTGATCATTCATCCGGGTTCCAATGGCAACGGCAAAGAGTGGCCGGTGGCGTTTTACTGTGAGTTGATCGCACGTTTGCCCCCCGCCGAATTTAATGTGTTATTAACGGGAACGCAGCAAGAGCGTGAGCGCTTTCAAGCAGCGTTACTAGAGCCTTGTGCTGCGCGTGTGACGGATGTGATGGGCAAGATGAATTTGACCGAATTGCTGAGTTTCATTGCCGCAGCAGATGGTCTTTTGGCATCAGGTACGGGTCCGTTGCATCTGGCTGCGGCGTTGGGACGTTATGCCCTAGGCTTATTTCCCGATTACCCTACCAGTGGTGTAGTGCGTTGGCATCCACAAGGAAAACACGCGCATTACCTCTTTGCCCCTCAAGCGTGTACGCCTGCGTGTCAAGGTGGTGCGTGTACTTGCATGCACAGCATCAGCGTAGATGCCGTGTTGCAGCAGTTGCAGCAGTTCTATGTCAGCAGCCACAAGGAAAATCCTTAGAATGAAGCAATATACACAACCGTTAGCTGTAACGCGCATAGACAATATGGCCTATGTGTTGGTGCTGATCGGGGTTTTTTTCCTGCCTTTTTCGCGTAGTCTCGATAATTGTATTGCTTTAGGTGCTGTGTTGACGTTATTCGGTGGGCAGTTGCCGCAAAAATGGCAATTGATCCGACGCCAGCCCTTATTTTGGAGTACCTTGCTCTTGTTGGGCGTATTTGCCTTAGGTTTGGTACATAACACCGAAGGCTGGCATAGGGGCTGGTACTCACTCTATAAATACGGCCATAAACTGCTTGCTATGCTCGTGTTATTTCCGCTGTTTACTGTGCCGAGCCGGCGGCGCGGTGTATTGAATGTGTTATTGTGCAGTACGGTATTGGCGACAGTGGTATGGGCGTTGCAGATGTTGGACGTATTGGATTTAGCGGATTTGTTTCATCGGCGTCAGCCAGATCACGTGATCGCGCCATTGCAACTGAGTGTGTTGGCGGCAGTTGCTTGGTTTGTCGTGGTGTTGCGTAGTCTGGAAGCCAGTACTTACCGCTGGCTCGCCGTGGTCATCAGCATATGGCTGTTTTGCTACATGTTTTACATCAATCAAGAACGTACCGGGATGTTGTTGTGTTTGGGGTTGACGGCCTTATTGCTGTGGCAATCCTGGTCGTGGCGTGGCATCGCGCTATCATTGGTATTGGTGCCATTGCTCAGCGTTGGTATTTTTGTGACTTCGCCCATGTTCTCCGCGCGTTTCACTACAGTGCTACAAGAGTCGGCACAATACAACGACGCGTCCGCAGCAATGCAGCGTTCGTCGATAGGCTTGCGTCTGGCATTTCTCAAATACAGTTGGCAGCTTATTAAGGCGCGGCCGTTGTTGGGTTACGGTGGGGGGACTTTTTCCGCGGCCTATGCGACGACGGGAGGGCCTCTATTGGATGGCGAGGTTGTTGTGCCATTGGGTGATCCGCATAATACGTACGCGCATGTGGCGGTGGAATATGGCGTGGTTGGATTGGCTGTTTTCATCTATTGGTTATTTGCAGCGTGGCATGCATGTGGCGCATTGCCGGTGGCAGAGAGGCGTTTGGCGCAGGGGGCATGTGTGGTGTTTGCGCTGGCGTGTTTCCCTATCGCGGCGTTTTTGCTGAATCAGCCGTGCTACTTGTATGTGTTAATGCTCGCGGTATTGTTGCCGGCGCGCAGTGCGTTGACGGTGACGCGCGGTTAAGTCTGTTACTTTTTGGCATTACCCCATTCATTCGCTAGCGGTATATTGACTTAGCATAGACAAACCGTGAGAATAACCGCCTGCAAAACTATGGCTATGTAGCTCAGCTGGTTAGAGCGCGGCACTCATAATGCTGAGGTCGGTGGTTCGAGTCCACCCATAGCCACTTCCGCGCTCGTCAACTGTGTGTGGTTGCCGAGGCCGGCCTGTTCTTAATGACCAAGCTTATCAATTCTGCCAGTGATTTCACGTTCATTTTTCGAAGGACGCGTGAGCGATGAATCTCTGCGGTGTGTGTGCTGATATTCAGTTGGTATGCAATGGCTTTGGTGAGTTTTCCCATGAGCATCAATTCCATTACTTCGCGTTCACGTGGAGTGAGTCTTTCTTCGCGTTGTGTTACTTCGTGACTTAACTTGAGTTCGCTGTGCGTTTTTGCATCGAGTTGAATGGCTTTGTTGATGCTTTCTAACAGCACTTGGTTATTTAAAGGTTTTGTTAAAAAATCCACTGCGCCTGCTTTCATGGCACGTACAGCCATTGCAATATCACCGTGACCGGTGATGAAGATGATGGGTAGGTTGATGTTATTTTTGTTTAATATAATTTGTAATTCTAAGCCACTGATATGTGGCATGCGAATATCAACCACCAGGCAGCCACGTTGGTGGGCTTGATAGGCCATGAGAAAGTCATTGCTGCGGTAATAAAGCTGTGTCCGATAACCAACGGACTCGATGAGCCATCGTAGCGATCGGGCGACTTCTTCTTCATCGTCTAAGATAAAAACGATGGGTTCATCCACCATGCATGGTTTCTCTCTGTTGTTGATAAAATGAGTAGTGTAACTGTGCGTTCGTTTGAGTCAAGTATAGATACCGCGAGCGAATGAAATTTAGGTGCTGTAACGCCCTGTGGACGTTACATCGCACATTAAATTAAATCTGTTACCTTTTGACATCACCCCTAAAATTCATTCGCTCGCGGTATAGCGTAGCGATTTGATGTTTGTGATCACAATGCATTGTTTATTAAGTGTCATTTAGGCAAGGTTTGTTTCTGTTTGTTGCGCGTCATACTTTCATGCTTGAGTTAACGTAAAAAAAATAGGGGTGTGGGTGTGAATAGAGATTGAATAAAGGAGAAAGCTTATATATGATTTGCAATTGTACATCCGGTTGATGGGTACATAGCCTGTGGTTTACCACGGGAATTTTTATAACATAGCTAAGGAGTGCTTATATGAGTGCAATGAGTAAAAAGGTATTGGTTGTTTGTGGTTTAGCGATGGCGTTTTCTGGTTACGCCATGGCTTCCTATACGGGAACGTCAGCGACATCACAACAATCCGCTGCTATGTCCACCGCTGAGACCGTTATTAACGTGAATACGGCTGACGTTAAGCAATTAACCGCTGTAAAAGGTATCGGTCTTAAGCTGGCACAATCTATCATCGAGTACCGTAAAGAGCATGGCCCATTTGCTGCATTGGAAGATCTCAGCAAAGTCAAAGGGATCAGCCAACAATTCGTTGAGCAGCACAAGGCGGACTTACGTATTTAGCAAGTTGCGCGCAAAAGACCTGCACGGAATTGCGGGTCTTTTGTTCTTCTGAGCAATGACGATTTTGCTGTGAGAGGTATTTCGAGTAATGTATACCGCTAGCGGTATATGGTACTATCTTGCAGTGCGATCGAATCGAGTGAGAATAATAGTGCAGTGGATGCCATCTGCTTATTGTCACTAGTAAGATGAGTAACTAGTTTTTCATTATAGCGAGGGGGCCACATGTTTATTTTACCTAACCAGCCACAATCAATAAGTCAGCTATTGGGTAAGACCGTATCGTTGTGTGGGTTAACCTACCATAAAATTTATCCTTTTGTATTGATCTTAGTTTTCTTATTTGACACCCCAGCATTGTCTCAGTTTCTATGGGGGCATGATATTTTGAATTCTACCGCGCGTTTTATTGGTTTCGAATTGATAGAAGCGTTGGCTACCATGTTGTTGTTGAGCATCATGCTACACCAAGCGTGGGGTTTGATGCACAATCGGCAACGTGCATTGAATGTATCTACAACATACGTATACGCACGCGCATTGCGTATTGTTATTTGGGCTGCGCTGTTTTGCCTGGCTATTAGTGTTTTATCTTGGGCTGTATTGCATGCCAGTCAGTATTTAGGGGTGGGACATCCTGTTTTACTGGTTAATGTCAGCTGGATCTTGATACTTTATTTTGTGATGCGTTTTTATTTCGTGTTGCCTTGGATCATTGCCAAAGATCTTTCGTTGCGAGAAGCACTACGTAAAAGTTGGTATTTAACCCAGGGCCGTATGGGTAAGGTATGGTTATTTTCGTTGTTTATGTTAGGTTTATTCTTGGGTGCACATTTCCTTTTGGCTTATTTGAGTGGGCACAGTCAGTTGGGCATGTTGTTATTAGATTCATTGTTGACAGCGGTTTTGTTATTATTCTTCAATGCACAATTGATTTTGCTATTCCATGATTTACGCTTGCAGCAAGAAGCGTCGAAGGTCTCGGGTTAAGAGTGTCGTCCCGAGTGTAACCAGGGATCTCGTGCAAGCGGCACGCGCTCATTGACAACACCGTGCACCCTTCACGAGATCCTTTTGCAGCGTTGCTGCGTCAGGATGACAACGCGAGATCCGTGACTGCGTTCGAGAGGCCAATAGTGATGTAATGACACCGTAGCGGTATTTTTTTCAAGATAACCAGTGTGTGAGCGTCGTGGTAATATC
This sequence comes from uncultured Gammaproteobacteria bacterium, assembly GCA_964646995.1. Taxonomy (GTDB): domain Bacteria; phylum Pseudomonadota; class Gammaproteobacteria; order CAZYIF01; family CAZYIF01; genus CAZYIF01. The sequence continues at coordinate 79,292 of CAZYIF010000007.1, read as the reverse complement.
ATGCACTTCGGCGTCAATGACAGAATGATTCATCGGGTAAGTACGCCAATCAACCGGGTAGCTTAATTGTTGCAATACGTTTTTTGATTTTTCTGCCCATTCGGGAAGAATAACGGTGTCGTGTGTGCCGTGCACCATAAAGATCGGTGTTTTCTGATTGTTGGTGTGTGCCTCTAACGGTAGTCTGTCGGCAAGCGGTAAATAGGTTGATAACGCCAAAATGCCCGCTAATGCATGGGGATAGCGCAAGCCAGTATGCAGTGCAATGGCGCCACCTTGGGAAAAGCCAGCCAAGATAATGCGGTGTGCAGGGATGCCAGTGGCTTGTTGCGCGGCTATCAGTTGGTAAATGGCGAGGGATGAGCGTGTAATGCCGTCGGTATCCTCAGGTACACCAAAGCCGAAACCTAATATGTCGTACCAGGCAGGCATGCTAATGCCGCCGTTAATAGTGATGGCGCACAGAGGCGCTTGGGGGAACACGCAGCGCAGAGGAAGCGCGGTGTTTGCTTGCAGCTGCGTAGCCAGCGGCACAAAATCATCGTTACTGGCGCCTAAGCCATGCAACCAAATAATACAGGCATTCGCTTTTTGTTTAGGCTCTATTGTGATCAGTTGTCGTGTATCGCCCATCTGGTCTTTTCCCTTAATGTTACGGCGGCGGGTTGGTGTTCCCAGTGCTCCTACGCTATACTTCCCCGCAGTTATTGCGTCGAACAGCCTGTGCGAGAGAGTATATACGCTTCTTAATTAAAAGGTAACTATTCAGCATTTTACTGCATAGTTACAAGAGAGAGGTCATCCGCTTGCGGGTGAGCCGAAGGGGGCAGAGGGCTATGCGATAGCTACTCTCGGGTCATCGTCGCGCGACTATTTCGCGCAGGCGAGCGCTAGGGGAACACAATCGCTTGCGGCAGTGTGGTTGCACGTCAATACCTCGTCTTTGTTCCGCGGTATACCGCTCGTACTTCAGGATGCGAACTTTGATGGGTAAGTCGCGCGGTATACCCTGTTTCTAGACCTATACAAAGTAAATTTGTGCACGGTCACCAAAGGATCGATACGCGATTCTCCCCTTTGGAAACCCCATCGCGTAGAGAACACTGCAAAATGCAAAAATCGCATTTTGAAGTGTAATGGGCATATAAAGAGAGATAGTATGAAGAGCTTAATTATTGCGGCGTTGTTCGTTTGCTTGCTGGCCAGTTGTGGACAGTACGGCGAGTTGTATTTGCCGACTAATACTAAGAGTGTTAAGTCATGAATTCCTTTAGCTACCGTGAGGGTGCCTTGTTTGTAGAAGAGGTCCCTGTTGCGCAACTCGTTAAGCAATACGCTACCCCCTTGTATCTCTATTCGCGTGCAAGCCTGACCCAAGCATGGTACGCCGCAGCACATGCATTGCAGGAGCACCCGCATCTTATTTGTTATGCAGTCAAAGCCAATAGCAATGTAGCCTTGTTACAGTATCTCGCGCGTTTAGGTGCAGGTTTTGATATTGTGTCGGTGGGTGAATTAGAGCGTGTGTTGATGGCAGGTGGTGTGGCCGATAAAATTGTGTTTTCTGGCGTTGCCAAACAAGCACATGAAATTGAGCGTGCGCAGCAGGTTGGGATCGCTTGTTTTAATGTAGAATCCGCCGCAGAGTTGGATTTGATTCATACGATAAGTCGCTATTTAAATAAACCAGCGCCCATTGCATTGCGCATCAATCCGGATATTGATGCCAACACGCATCCCTATATTTCTACCGGGATGAAAGAAAATAAATTTGGTATCGATATTCAACAAGCGTTGGCGTTATACCAATATGCCGCAACCTTACCCTTTGTACGTATTATCGGTATGGCGTGTCATATCGGCTCACAACTTACTACGTTGGCGCCTTTTGTGGCGGCTTGCGATCGCTTATTGACATTGCACCGTCAATTACAAGCGCAGGGCATTGTGTTGCAGCATATCGACATGGGGGGTGGCTTGGGTGTGTGTTACCACACGGAGCAACCGCCCAGTGTAGCGCAGTATGCCGAGGCGTTGCTCTCACGTTTGCGCCAGGACGGATTGGGATTGCGCTTAATTGTAGAGCCTGGACGCGCGTTGGTGGCTAACAGTGCTGTATTGATTACTCGTGTGGTGTATTGCAAACACAATGCAGAGAAGAATTTTTTATTGGTTGATGCGGGGATGAATGATTTGTTACGCCCTGCATTATATCAAGCGTGGCATGAAATTATTCCGGTACAGCAGCGCACCGACGTAGAGGCCCTGACGTATGATGTAGCAGGACCGGTGTGTGAAAGCAGTGATGTTTTGGGATCGCGACGTTGTTTACGTGTAATGGCTGATGATCTGCTGGCGATAAGAGATGTGGGTGCTTACGGAGCGTCCATGAGTTCGCGTTACAATTCACGTCCGCGGGCAGCAGAAGTGTTAGTGACACACGATCAATGGCAACTGATACGCGAACGTGAAACGTTTGCTGATTTGGTGGCGCATGAGCGATTGTTGGTGGATACGGCGTGATTCGTTTCAGTAAAATGCACGGCTTAGGTAACGATTTTATGGTGCTGGAAACGCTCTCGCAGCGTGTGCCTCTGGTGCCAGAGAATATACGTGCCTGGGCCGATCGGCATACGGGTGTGGGCTTTGATCAATTGTTAGTAATTTCCGCGAGTACGCACAGTGCGGCAGATTTTAACTACCGTATTTTTAATGCCGATGGCCAAGAAGTGGAACAATGTGGTAATGGTGCGCGTTGTGTGGCTGTTTTCGTCAAGCAACATGCATGGCAGCAAACCGACTCGTTATGTTTTAACACGGTGAAAGGCCTTATTCATACCACGGTGCTTGGCGATGGTCGGGTGGCGGTGGATATGGGCCTGCCGGTGTTTGCGCCGGCACAGATTCCCTTTGTGGTGTCTGAACAAGCGCCATATTATACCGTATGCTTAGATCACACGGCGTTGACGTGTGCGGTGCTGAGTATGGGCAATCCACACTGCGTGTTGTTTGTTGATGCGTTGGATGAAGTGGATGTTGCGGGTATTGGGGCTGCGTTGGCGTGTCATCCGCAGTTTCCACAGGGGGTTAACGTGAATTTTGTGGAAATCAACAGCACTTATCAGCTAAGATCGCGCGTCTATGAGCGTGGTGTCGGCGAAACACGGGCGTGTGGTAGTGGCGCGTGTGCCAGCGTTGTGGCGGGGCGTTTGTTGCAGGGCTTGGCGGCTACGGTGAGCGTTGTGTTACCGGGTGGCTCGTTACAGGTGATGTGGCAGGGTATGGGGCACAGCGTACAGTTAACCGGTGCGGCTACTTTGGTTTTCACGGGTGAAATAAGCGAATGAAAATAATTATTCTCGGTGCGGGTCAGGTTGGCGTAACGCTGGCAGAAACCTTAAGTTATGAAAATAACGATATCACTATTGTGGATATAGATGCGGAGAAATTACATCATTTACAAAACCATTTAGATATTGGCACGGTCTGTGGATTTGCCTCACACCCTGATGTGCTGACACAAGCAGGCACAGCCGATGCAGATATGTTGATCGCAGTCACCAACAGTGATGAAACCAATATGATTGCGTGCCAAGTCGCGTATTTGTTATTTAATACGCCGACCAAAATAGCGCGTATACGAGCGGCGCAATATCAAGCGCACAGCGAATTATTTGCCAACAAGGCATTGGCCATAGACTTGTGCATTCACCCAGAAAAATTAGTCACTGAAAATATCTGTCGTCTGCTTGAAACGCCCGGCGCATTGCAAGTTATCGATTTTGCGCAAGGCCGTGTACGCTTGGTGGCTATCGGCGCCGACCCCGGCAATAAGGCCTTGGTGGGCTGCACCTTAACGGAAATACAGACGATGATTCCCGATGTGGTGTTGCGTGTGGTTGCTGTTTTTCGCCAAGAGCGTTCCATTGCTTTGGATGATAAAACACGCATCGAAGTGGGCGATGAAATATTCTTCATTGCGGCCAAGCAACACATTAAATTAATTATGGGGAATCTCAAGAAATTAGATAAACCGTACAAGCGTTTAGTGATCGCGGGGGGCGGCAATATTGGGAGCCGACTCGCCCAACAATTGGAAAATGACTATCAAGTCAAGATCATTGAACGGAATAATAAAAGTTGCCAGCACTTAGCCAGTCATTTGCATCAAACCACCGTCTTGTTAGGGGATGCCTGTGATCATGAGCTGTTGCGTGAAGAAAATATTGAATATACGGACGTGTTTTGTGCGCTTACTAACGATGATGAAGCCAATATTATTTCTGCGATGCAGGCTAAACGGTTAGGGGTGCGTAAGGTCATGGCATTGATCACACGTACAGCATACGTCGACTTAATTGAAGGTGGCACTATTGATGTGGCGATTTCACCACAGCAAGCGACGATTGGTGGTATTCTCACGCATTTACGTCGCGGTGACATTGTCAGCGCGCATGTGTTGCGGCGTGGTGCGGCAGAGGCCATTGAGGTTATTCTGCATGGGGATAAAAATAGTTCTAAAGTCGTTGGGCGTCGTGTGGATGAATTACGTTTACCCAGCGGTGTGAGTATCGGCGCCATTTTACGCGATAATAAGAACATCCAGGTCGATGATCATGAGGTATTGCAAACGGACGATCATCTGGTGTTATTTTTGCTGGATAAAAAGCGGATCCATGACGTAGAACGTTTATTCCAGGTAGGATTTAATTTCTTCTAATGCATACTCAAACTAGTCTGAAAATACTCGGCATTTTTCTGATGTTACTTAGCTTTAGCATGCTGGTGCCGTTGACATTGGTGGCTATCTATCATGAAACGGATGCCGTGCCGTTTACCAGTGGCTTTTCCTTCACGTTTTCTTTTGGATTGCTCTGTTGGTTTTTTACCCGGCATGCTAGACATGAGTTGAAGACACGGGATGCCTTTTTGGTGACTGTGCTGTTTTGGGCGGTGATCAGCTTGTTTGCGGCATTGCCTTTAATGTTATCCACCCATCTGCATTTATCATTTACGGATGCGGTATTTGAGGCGATGTCTGGTTTTACCACGACGGGTGCGAGTATTTTATCGAGCGAGCAATACGTGCCGCATTCATTGCGTTATTATTTACAACAATTGCAGTTCTTAGGTGGCATGGGGATTATCGTGTTGGCTATTGCTATTCTGCCTATGTTGGGTATAGGCGGTATGCAGCTGTATCGTACTGAGGCGCCAGGACCACTCAAGGACAGTAAACTGACGCCACGGATTACGCAAACAGCTAAAGCCTTATGGTATATCTACGTGGGCCTCAATGTACTGTGTGCCTTCTGTTTATGGTGTAGTGGCTTAACCGTGCTGGATGCCATCGGTGAGGCGTTTGCCACGATATCTACCGGTGGATTTTCCATGCATCCGCAAGGATTTGCCTATTACCACAGTAACCGTGTCGAGTTGCTGACTGCACTGTTTATGTTTTTGGGTGCAACCAATTTTGCATTACACTTCATCAGTTTGCAGCGCTTTAATGTGTGGTTTTATTGGCGTGATGTGGAGTTCCGTTGGTATTGTTATTTGTTAGCTGCGGTTATTGCGATTAGCACAGGTGTGTTGATGCAACACCATTACTATCCGGATGTGCGTACGACCCTGGTAAAAGCTATTTTTAACGTCACTTCGCTCATCACCACCACCGGATTTACCTCCGATAATTTCAGTGCATGGCCTAGCTTTGTTCCGTTTCTGATTATGGTGGCGAGTATTGTGGGCGGTTGTGGGGCTTCCACGAGTGGTGGCGTTAAAGTGATGCGCGCTTTGCTGCTGCAAAAGCAAGTGGCACGTGAACTCAAGCAGTTGTTGCATCCCAATATTGTAGATTCTATTAAATTTGGCAATGTGCATTTGCCGGACCGCGTGATACAAAGCATGTGGGCTTTTGTGGCGGCATTCATTGGTTTATTTATCTTTCTTTATCTTCTGTTGCTAGCGACGGGATTAGACATTACGTCTGCCTTTGGCGCCTTGGTTGCTGCGCAAGCCAATGCAGGAGCAGGTATTGGCAGTGTAAGCAGTGGTTTTGGGCATTTACCCACGGCCGCAAAATGGATTTTAATCTTTGCAATGTTGGCGGGACGCTTGGAGATATTTACTATATTGATCCTGTTTACGCCGTGGTTTTGGCAACGTTAAGCGCCAATGCTAGCGATATATACCGCTAGCCCTTCAAGATGCAAATTTTGATGGAGAAGTTACGCGGTATATATTTTTTTTAGACCTACACAAAGTGAATTTGTGCACGGTCACCCAAGGGGAAAAGAACACGTCAAAATGCAAAAATCGCATTTTGACGTGAAATCGGTATATACCTCTGTGCTACAGTTACCCGTTTTTACTGATGTACCAGCACGACGTCAGCGACATCTTGGGTGATTAGTCCTTTGCTGACTAATTGTTTGAGATTTTGATCCAGTGTTTGCATGCCTTGTGCTGCACCGGTTTGTATGGCCGAATACATTTGCGCGACCTTATCTTCACGAATCAAGTTTCTTATGGCGTTGGTGCAGACCATGATTTCGTGTGCGGCGACGCGGCCCCCGTCTTTTTTCTTGATCAATACTTGCGACACGACCGCTTGCAAGGATTCTGAGAGCATAGTACGTACCATGTTTTTTTCCCCCGCGGGGAATACATCGACAATACGATTGATGGTTTTTGCCGCGGAACTGGTGTGTACCGTGGCAAACACTAAATGGCCGGTTTCTGCCGCGGTTAGGGCTAAGCGTATGGTTTCTTGATCACGCATTTCACCGATTAAAATGGTATCTGGATCTTCGCGTAAGGCGGAGCGTAAGGCATTGCTAAAGCTGTGAGAGTCTCTACAGACTTCACGTTGATTGATCAGTGACTTCTTACTTGGATGCACAAATTCAATGGGGTCTTCTATCGTCAGTATATGTTCATGACTGTTTTCGTTGATGTGGTTTACCATCGCGGATAGGGTTGTGCTCTTGCCCGAGCCGGTCGGTCCAGTGACGAGTACCAGTCCTTTATTCAATTCGGCAATGGATTTAAACACAGGTGGTGCCTGGAGTTGTTCTAAGGTGAAAATCTGCGTAGGGATATTGCGGAAAACACCGGCGGCTCCGCGATCTTGATTAAATGCATTGACGCGAAAACGCGCGAGATTGGGAATAGCAAACGAGAAGTCAATTTCTAATGCGGTCTCGTATTGTTGACGTTGTGCATCTGACATCACGCGGTAGAGCAGTTCCAAGACTTCTGCGTGCGATAATTCAGGCAATGCAATGCGACGTAAGTCGCCATCAATACGTACGAGAGGAGGTAGGCCAGCAGAAAGATGCAAATCAGATGCGTTATTTTTTACGCTAAATGCCAGTAATTCTGTAATGTCCATGTTACACTCCTTCACCTCGCGGTAACTTACCCGTTCAGTTAGTTTATTTACAGGTACATTGTGACTGTCGCACAACGCATAGCCTCTCTACATGCCTCTATCATTGGTGCCTTGCAGGATAACCAGCGCCAAGATGACGACGTTACCTTACTTGCGGTAGGCAAGGGGCAGACGAGTGCGACGCTGTTACAAGCCCATGCTGCTGGAATCAATGATTTTGCAGAAAATTACCTGCAAGAAGCATTCCAAAAAATAGTTGAGTTGAAGGCTTATCCGTTATGTTGGCATTTTATCGGCAAAATACAAAGCAATAAGACCGCGTTGATTGCGCAACATTTCACCTGGGTGCATACGCTGGATAGCTTTAAAATAGCACAACGCTTGTCTCTGCAACGCCCGTCGCACTTGCCTGCATTGGCGTGTTGTATACAAGTCAACATTGACGACGATCCGCAAAAAAATGGCATTGCCAGCGACGCGTTATTGCCGTTAGCATTGGCCATTGCAGAGTTGCCGCGGTTGCAGTTGCGCGGTTTAATGACCATGACACATTATACGACACAGCTTGCTGAGCAACGTGCCGCTTTTGCGCAGTTACGTCAAGCTAAAGATGAGGTGGTTGCGGCGGGTGTCGCATTGGATACCTTATCAATGGGGACCAGCCATGATTATGTGGCGGCGTTGGCAGAAGGTGCCACCATCCTTCGTTTAGGAACCGCTATCTTTGGAGCACGCACTACATGATGCATACCACACGCATAGGATTTATTGGCGCCGGTAACATGGCAAGTTGTTTGTTGGGTGGTTTAATCAAACAAGATGTGCCTACGGCGCATTTGACTGTGAGTGATACCAATACGGATCAGATAAGCGCATTGCAGCAGCGTTACGCCGTTACTGCCTACCTTAATGACAATGAGGCAGTAGCGAGGCACAGCGAGGTGTTGGTCTTTGCGGTGAAGCCTCAAGTCTTACAGTCAGTTGCTACTGCTCTTGCGCACACGGTGCAGCAACGCAAACCACTGATTATCTCGGTGGCGGCGGGAATTACTACCACGCAGCTTGCGCGCTGGTTGGGCGGCGATGTTGCGGTGGTGCGCTGTATGCCGAACACCCCGGCACTGTTAGGTTGTGGTGCCACCGGATTATTTGGCAACGCAAAAGTCAGCGTGGCACAACGTCAACTGGCCGATCAACTCTTTGCGGGAGTGGGTATAGCGTTGTGGTTTGACACCGAAGCTTTGCTCAATGCCGTAACGGCTGTGTCGGGTAGCGGGCCGGGTTATGTGTTCTTTCTCATGCAAGCGATGCAACAAGCAGGCATCGAATTAGGTTTAGCCAGTGACGACGCAAGACAATTAGTGTGTCAAACGTTATTGGGTGCGGCACGTATGGCTCAAGCGACAACGTCGTCTTTTGCGGAACTGCGCGCACAGGTGGCGTCGCCAGGCGGTACCACCGAACAAGGATTGCAGGTATTGGCCGCGGGTCAGTTTCCTGCATTGATCAGCCAGGCGTTACACGCGGCGGCGTGTCGTGCCGATGAATTATCTAAGGAATAAATAATGTCGATGGTGGCCAGTGCGTTGTTATTTTTGGTGGATACCTTATGCTCCTTTTACAGCAATTGCTTATTGTTGCGTTTACTGTTAGAAGGTACGGGCTTACATTATACCAATCCATTAGCGCAGTTTATTACGCGGATAACGGAGCCGGTGCTACGCCCGGTGCGGCGTGCACTACCGCGTATGCAGCAGGTGGATGTGGCGCTGTGTAGTATCCTACTGGTGTTGACGTGGACTAAACTGCTGATTTTGTTTTCCTTGCAGATGGGTCACTTGCCGGCATTAGCGGGTTGGTTATTATGGGCAGTGCCCGATCTGATTAAGCAAGTTATTTATATTTACTTTTTTGCGCTGTTGGCACAAGTGGTGTTAAGTTGGATCATGCCGGCGCGTCATCATCCTTTGTTGGATGCTTTGTATTATTTAAATGAACCGTGGCTGCGTAAAATAAGGCGTTGGTTGCCTTTGATCGCTGGATTTGATCTGTCTCCCATGGTGTTACTTGTGTTATTGCAATTGCTGATTATGTTATGCGTGAATCCATTGCAAGGCATGGTGGTGCGATTGTTGTAGTTATGTGTTTATTTGTAGGTACAACCACCCAAATAGCTCATCAAGCGGATTGTTTGATGATTCGTATGCCTCATATAAGATTACGGGATTAAGCTACACATCGATTCTTCTGTCAGCGCTCTGCTTGAAATAAAAAGGCCATAGAATTATCATGGGTTTTGTGTGCAGAAAACGGTGTTATCATGATAAGCGCGCGGTTTTTCGTTCTGCTACTGGTTTAACTCAATCAGTGTTCGTGCGTTATTGCAGTAATGTCCAGAGGCCGGTTGCGCGGCAATTTTGTTTTGCCGACGCTAACGTCATTTCAGGGTACGTCAAATTTGCTGAATAGTTACATATTCTTTAACTTTTTTAAATTGTAATGCGCAACTTCAGGATGTGATCGCACAAAATCATAAAATTGTTGGGCAATGGGCGAGAGCGTTTTACCTAAACATTTTACCAAATACCATTCATGCGCTACCGGAAATCCTTTTAAAGCAATTATTTTGATGAGTCCTACCTTCTGCTCTAGTTCAATACTTTGTTTCGATAAAATAGAAAGCCCCATATTGCTCATGAGGGCTTGCTTAATGCACTCATTGTTATCAATTTCCATTTCAATTTGCGGCACAAACCGATTTTTTTTAAATAAGTTTAGCATGGCCATTCGCGTACCTGAGCCCGTTTCGCGGATCAGCCAACGTTCCTGTTTTAAATCATGTAAAGAGCTTATTTTGCAATGGTTCATAGGGTAAGCATTCGCACTTGCGACAACTAACTCATCTTCGTAGAAAGGATAGTGGTCAACTTTAACGTTATCAGGCAGTTGGCTCATAATAACAAAATCATCTTGGTTATGCCGCAATCTTTCGAGAACGTCATCACGATTTTTCACGGTGAGCTGAATGGTAACGGCAGGATTATCTTTTTTAAAAGCGCCTAACATTTTTAAAATAAAATATTTGGCGGTGGATACCGTTGCGATCTTAAGCGTGCCTTTCAAGATGCCCTTCTCTAAACTGAGTTGAGTAAGCGCATCATCCAATGTTTGTTTAATTTTATGACTGGCTTCCAACAAGATAGCGCCTGTATTGGTCAAAAAAATTCTCTTGTTAATGACTTCAATGACAGGATTGTTCAAGGTTTCATTTAACAATCGTAATACATTTGAGACCGCCGGTTGCGTCATGTGTAACGCTTTAGCTGCGTTGGTCACGCTGTTTAATTCAGCTACCTTTTTAAAGACTTCCAGTTGATGTAGGGTAATATTCATAAGTTATAGGTGATGGTTATCATAAAAAATATAAATTGTTATTTATAGTAGCAGATTGTTATCGTTGCGAAAAGAAATCAATTAGGATGAATTATGACCGTATTTTTTTTATTACTGCCTTTACTCAGTGCTGGTTGCTATGTGGCGCTAGCCAAGCAATTCGATACAGCTTGTAAAATAAGCCACGTGCTTTACGCCGCTTTAGTTGTACTCACTTTTTATGGGGTTATCCATTTTCATTCAGAACCCCCTGTTAATTTCAAATTGTTATTTTTGCCGCAAATAAATCTCAACCTTCTTTTTACACTCGATAAATTGGCACTATTAATGTTGTTACTGATTAGCGTAATCAGCTTTGTTGTCAATCGCTATGCTGCATGCTATGTGTATTCGGATCTGAATCGCTCCCGATTCATGTTCCAACTCTCATTAGTGACATTTTCAGTCATTTTTCTAGTATTAAGCGCTAACTTATTAACCGCTTTCATCGGCTGGCAACTCATTGGATTTCATCTTTATTGGTTACTCAACCATTATCACTATGATGAAAATGCAAATCGTGCTGCCAAAAAGAAGTTCGTTATTAACCGTATCGGTGATATCAGTTTTTTGTTAGCCGTCATGATGAGTTTGTATTATTACTCCTCTACAGACTTTCAGACATTATTCAGTCTGGATTCACCCACTGTTTCAATATTTCAATATTTAATTCCGATACGCACTATTATTTTAACTTGTGTATTTATTGCTGTGATGACCAAATCAGCTCAGTTTCCCTTTCATATTTGGTTGCCCGATACCATGCAAACACCAACTCCCGTTTCGGCGATGATGCATGCCGGGGTGATTAATGCCGGAGGGTATTTGTTGGCTAGATTAGCACCAGGATTAATAGCCACACCCAATTTACTCATTTTCATAAGTTGTATCGGTTTCATTACCCTGTTGCTGGGTAATGTATTTGCTTTAACTCAACCTGATATTAAAAAGCAATTGGCTTATTCCACTATGTCACAAATGGGTTACATGGTATTGCAATGCGGACTCGGTTGTTTTGCTGGGGCAGTATTTCATTTGATTTCACATGGATTTTTTAAAGCCTGGACTTTTTTGAATTCAGGTAATCAATTGCTTGGCATGAAACCTAAGCAGAAAAAAAATAACATTATCTCGCATCTAATTAGTTTATCTCTCTGCATAATTGTTATAGCTGTAACTATATACATGAGTGAATCATTCCAGCAATTATGGACTAACTTCCCTTTGCTGGCTGTTTTTTTAGCGATAACACTTTATCAACTGATTAACACGTCGCTTAACCAAAAAATGAATATTCAGATAACCAGCATTTCGATTGGATTGATAATCGCTATATTTATTGGATATCTCTATTTAATCGTTGGCTATGACAGCGCTTTAAAATCTACTTTCTCCAACATAACGGCACCTCTCATTTCAAAATTTCAGTATATAGCGATTGCGGGTGCGATTTTATTTTATATTATTTATCCATTCGTAAAATATAATACGTCAAAAACCAGTCTATTTTCATATGTGAACTACTTAATTTCACATAAGCTATTTGTTGAGGAAACGTATCGGAAATATTTATTAGAGCCTATGCGTGATTTTGGCGACATTCTTTATCAGGTCTTTATTCAGAGCAAAGGGATCTTTTTTTCCATCCTAGGATTAGTCTTTTTCCATCAAATACTTAAATTTTATGGTATAGCTGTAAACCCGCTGTTTTCATATGTTCTTTATTTGATAGTATTGATGGCCTTTTTGCTGATAGCAAATCGAGCTAGACAGCTAAAACATATCTTTTTATTTTTATCGTTAGCGCAATTCACATTAGCCTTAATAGCTCTCCAAGGGATGAGTGCCAACTCTATTAAAATCGCTTCTTTTCAGTTTATCAATACAACATTACTTTCACTGCTCATGCTAATCGTCTTGCGCAAAATAAAATACGGCCAAAAAATGCCGCATATGATTGATAACAACTTACCTTGGTTAGGTGCTTATCTTACAGCAGTACTATTCTGTTTGATTGGATTACCTTGCACTTCAACTTTTATCAGTGAAATTATTATTTTGAAAGAAGTAGTGGTAATACATCCTTTATTAGCGATTGGGATATTGCTGGCAATTGTTTTATTTGCCATTAGTATTTTACACACTCTACAAGACTATATTTTCAAAGGATCTGCCATTGCAGGCTTATCCATCCGTTTATCTAAGTTAGACCATTCATTATTTACGGGCATACTTTTATTCGATTTCTTAAATGGAGTATATCCCTCTTATATTTTAAAGCTTTTATAAAGCGGAGTATGACAGATGATTAAAGCATTCAGAGAAGCAGTTAAAGCAGTCCCAATTTATTGGTCATTGCCAAGCTTTATAGCGACCAACCCGCTCTGGGACTTACATGAGCAGCCGCTACAAGAAGTATTGATTAACCTAAAAAACATGGCAAATGTTGAAGGTGTTATGCCGTTCTCTTATTACCAAGAAAAGTTTAGTAAGAATGAAATAAAAAATGAAGATTTAGCCAAGGCAATTGAAGAGTATCGAAATGCACATGACGATACAGTATCTATGGAAAATATTAAAAAAATATTGTTGCAACCGGCTATAGGAAAAAATTTATTGAATCAAGATAATATAGAACGTTCTCTCTTGCCCCCTTTCCTGGTTGCAGAAAAATTATCTATTAGCAAAAACAAAGATATTAAAGGTGAAATTAAAAAAGCCATCATGCAATTTCTGATGAGTTATTTTTGTAATGAAGATGTAGGAAGTAACGCAAAAAACTTTAATAGTATTTTTGATGGTTGGCAACAATTGATTGTCCGTTATAACAATGAACTTAATTGTATTGTGTCCGTAATAGAATCAGATAAATGGATTGCGGTAAATGGTTTCCTGAATGAGTTTAATATCAGCCTAGATGAGCAAGTTAATTATTTAGGAAAAATATTCCACTCAGTGCTCGGATGGTCCAGTTTAATAAAATGCTTAGAACAAAGACCTGACAATCCCTATCTAAATAAACCAGCGCAATTAATTGATTTGGTACTCATTTGGTTATGTTATGAAAAATATTATTGTAAAAAATACTCACAACAACCGCCTGTCCAAAATAGTAATAAAAATTCAACGCTAGTCAATCAAATTAATGCATATAATTATCGCTTTATTTGGCAACGAGCTTTTGAAATAGCCTATGAACGCCACTTAATGAATAAGTTAATGATAGATAAGCGGCAGAAATCAAAGGTGAATGAGAACAAGCGGAATGTTCAGGCTATATTTTGCATTGATACACGCTCCGAAGGGCTACGTAGGCACCTTGAGAAATTCATTGGTTATGAAACGTTTGGTTTTGCTGGATTTTTTGGCTTTGTCTTCAACTATACAAATGGCAATAATTGTCAATCTTTGCAATGTCCTGCTTTATTCCCGCCAGATGTCCATTTGAAAAGTGAACAAGAACCACATTATCTTGCAAAGCAAAGTCAACATTTTTTATTGTCCTGTTTGGAAACCAAAAAATCATTATTGACACCCATGGCTTTTGTTGAAATGACAGGAATGTGGTTTGCTTTGATGATGTTAATTAAATCGTATTCGGGTAATGTATTTAAAAAATGTAAGCAATTGTTAGGTTGTGACATGGATGAAAATAAATTACAAGATGAAATTAGTTCTACGCAAGTTAATGCTGTCTTTTCTTTAGAGGCCAAAGTCAATAATTCTAAACAATTTTTAACGACAATTGGTTTAACTAAAGAATTTGCGCCAATAATACTGATCTGTGGCCATGGTGGCGAGACAGATAACAACCCCTATCAATCTAGTTTTGACTGCGGTGCTTGCGGGGGTAACGCTGGATTTGCGAATGCTATCGTCGCGACACATATTTTGAATGATGCTGAGGTGAGATATCATCTAAAATCTTTTAATATCCATATTCCAAATGATACTTATTTTGTTGCAGGATTTCACAACACCACCCGAGATCAAGTGACACTTTATCAAGAAGCAATGCCTGAACACGTCAGTAAAAAAATTAGTCAATTACAAGACGATTTAGATCTCGCCTGTGATGATTTACGGCTTGAAAGAAGCCAAGAGTTACCTGGCAAATCATCTTCTCTTGAGCGGGCAGCTAATTGGTCTGAGCTGATCCCTGAGATGGGCTTAATTAATAATGCCGCTTTAATCGTGGGGCCTCGACATTTAACGCAACATACTTCTTTAGACAGACGAGTGTTTTTACATTCTTATGATCCTGAGCAAGATCCAGATGGACAGCTTTTGACGGGCATACTATTGGGTCCATTAATTGTGGCTCATTGGATCAATGCGCAATACTATTTCTCGACAACCGATCCAGCTGTTTATGGTAGTGGCAATAAAATGTTACATAATGTGTTACCTAACATTGGTGTCATAGAAGGTAATTTTAGTGATTTGAAAATCGGATTGCCTTGGCAAAGTGTAGCTTTTCAAAATAAAGTATTGCATCAACCACTACGTTTGCTGGTGATTATTTATGCGCGCAAGAAATTAGTCGATCATCTTCTCGAGCAACATCCTTCAATTAAAGCTTTATTTGCACAGCAATGGGCGCATTTAAAAATCCTTGAGCCAGGAGACTAACATGTTATATGCCGGGCAAACGATACTACTTGCCAGCAAGCATAAAAAAGAACAGGCGATTGCGCCTCCTTTTAAACAAATTTTACAGTGTGAACTATGGGTGCCTAATGATTTTGACACCGATCAATTTGGGACCTTTACCGGAGAAATTGTCAGAATCGGCAATCAATACGAAGCGCTCATTCTTAAAGCAAAGAAAGCAGCAGAAATGTATGGTTATAAGCACGTGATCGCCAGTGAAGGCAGTTTTGTTCCTCATCCAAGTTTGTACTTTGTTCCCGCCGCGGTCGAAATGCTCGTCTTTCTTGATTTAGAAGCCGATTTAACGATTGTTGAATCGTTAGTTAGCCAAGAGACCAATTATGCGCATTGCGACCTTGATCAATTTAAATTACCGGATGAATTTCTTAAAAGCGTTGGTTTTCCAGAGCATGCCTTGATTGGCCGTCAAATCGATACGGGTGAAATCATAGCCAAGGCTATTCAAACAGAAGAGCAATTGCGACAAGCTATCACGGTTGGATTGAGAAAAGGAGGCAAAGTAAGGCTTGAAACGGATATGCGAGCCCATTTAAATCCCACCAGAATGAAAACTTTAGGGGATTTAGCTAGAAAATTAGCGCGGCGAATTGAAGTTCAATGTCCTGGGTGCGCTACCGCAGGTTTTGGAAAAATCACTTATGAAGGTAATCTGTGTTGTGAAGCTTGCAACACGCCTACGGAACTTTATCAGCATAAAATTCTCAATTGCTTAAAATGCGATTTCCAAAGAAGGGTAGGGCGAGAAGATGGTTTGTTACAAGCGTCACAACAATATTGCCCATACTGCAATCCCTAAAAACTTAAGCGAGATAAACGATGAATCAAAACATTAGACATCCCATAACTATACCCATTCCACTACAAAATGCGCTTTTTGCATTTTGTAGTGTTCTCTACGCGATGGGGATTCTCCCCTTGAGCTGATATATCCCCACGAGTTTTTAACGTAACAGTTTGATAACCCTAATTTTTGCCGTTCGCCCTGAGGAGATCGCGCAGCGATCGTCTCGAAGGGTGGACGGCAAAAATAATTTTCAACCTATTTTTATCTTTTGCAGTTTAGTCGTTGTATAACATTTTTTATCTTTCGCTTGGATAACAGCCGTTTACACGTCGAGACGGCGTCCTTCGAGAACCTCAGGACGCCTCCTCGGGACGAACGGCTGCTTTTAATTCGTGGGGATATGTCAGCTCCTCGCGGCCCGCGGCGAGAACCTTGATTAACAACACAAACGGTACCACGGACGGCTTGTCGAGCTGTTTTCTTCATCTCCGATAACCACTGTTGCTGGTTTTAGCGTGTCGCTGCACTGTAGCCACTGTTGCAGAGAGTAGTTATAGTCTGTAGCCACGTATTTGCTGAGGGCGCTTGCGATCGCTGGGTACTCTGCGCTATCGGTGGTTATAACATGCTGTAGAGCAGCGGGAATAGCCGAACTATCACCTGCAAGCAATTGCTGACAATAGTCTGCTGCGGTTGAATGCGTTGTTCGTAAATCAGCGACCATCAACTGTAGTGCATAGCGGGTGGCGGCTAGGTAGATGTGCAGTAAGGGTGATGTATTGTTCTCAACCCGGCACAGTGCGTTGATACTGTTAGTAACTGTCCTTATGAAAGCCTGCTCCCATGGCTCTGGCTTTTGTTTTTGCTGTAGGGTTTGATAGACCTCCAACAACAAGGCACCGTGGCCTCCCCACGCCCGTGTTATGAACGCTGTCGCATCAACAAAGCGCAGCGCGAGTGCATCATCACCGGCCCTAAAGCTTAAGCCGCGCTTGGTTAAGTGATCTGCTAATTCTGCGTCTATGACTAATACGCTAGGGCAAGTTCGCACGACGTTGCTGCTGGACGCGCGGTGCTCGGCGCTATTGTGGTAGAAGAGCGCTTGTCCGTTAGCATCCAACACTGGGTGGATCTTAGCTTGCAGCAATTCAAACGTCGTTTGGAATGAGCCATCTGTTTTTTTAATTTTGGTATCGGCCAGTTTAAGAAGCGCCATGCAGATTTTGGTACGGTGTGTGCGCGCCTCTTGGGTGTCATCAGGCAGGTTTGCTACGGCGTTCATGACTGACTCACCGTCACCTAAGGTTAGCGCGATACCCGCGTCTTTTAATTCTTGCTGCGTCACCTGCGCCAATGCGTTTTGATAAAACGCGCTGCTGGTGATGCTGTTAATCAGACTTTCTTCCATCACCTCTAAGACGCGGGTGATTGCATTGTTACGCATGGCTTGCTCGTTCATGCCACCCACGGTAGCTAGTCTATCGGGCATGTCGACACGGGTGATCGCGAGTATTTGGCCGTCACGAATGATAAATATATCCTGTGCGCCATCCAATCCGGTGCTTGCATCTAGGTTGCCAAAGTTACGAAACGCAAACGGTAGTGCGGCGTCAAAGCCATGATCTCGATGGATGTAGAATGCATTTTTTGGTACACGTATGGTTTTGTCAGTAAGCGCATTGTCGGTAACTGGAGGAAATAATTGTTTATTTTTTTCGGTGTCTTCAAGCATCCAAAATCCAGCGGGTTTCCAGCTTTGACTTTTTTCGTCAAATACCTCGCGTTTGTGTTTGTCTTGTTCAATCATGATGGCATCTTGCAGCGCGCGAATGCTACGTAGTTCTTCTGCTAAAGCCGCTTGGTTTGTTGGGGTGGTGATGCTTCCTAAGCTAGTTTTGGCGTGCAAACGTGCGAGCTTATGCTCGCGGTCATAACGTACTGTGAGCAAGGACCCTTCGAATTGCAGTGATGCAAAATCAGCTAACAGCGGTACGCCGGTGCCATCGACTAGCATGCGCTGGTAACGCAGTTTCTCCGCCGTGGTGAGTATGTGTTGTATCTCCGGTACCGTAGGGGTGGGAGCGGAATGTGGCGTTTTGTCTTGTGTAGCAAGTGGTTGTCGACGTGTAAAAAACCGCATCTCAGTAAGCTCCTTCTTAGTATGATTGGTAAGCCTGCACACGATAGCATAGTGTTATGCCATTGAATATTATTTTTTTACAAACAGTTATGCGCTGCCGTGTCAGTCTTTGCGACGACGTATTAACGCCGTCGGCACGAACGGCAAAGTAGCTGCGTTGTGTTGGGTGCGCCATTTAACTTATACTGCGGCCTCAATATTTAGAGGGAGTACGATGTATGCAAAAAACGATAGTGGACAGAGCGGTGATTACTTTAGTTGGATTAGCGGTGCGTACCAACAACCGTGCTGAAATGAATCCGGAGACCGCGCAGATAGGCGCGTTGGTCGCGCGTTACCACGGCGAGGCTGTTGCCGAGCGCATTCCGGGGCGTCACACGCCGGGTGTGACGTACGTGGCGTACACCGACTATGCCAGCGATGCAGAGGGCGATTACCTGTGTTTGATCGGTGAGGCCGTTACGTCACACCACGCTATTCCCGCTACACTACAGCAGGTGCTCGTGCCCGCTGGCCGCTATCAGCGTTTTACCACGCCCGTCGGCCCAATGCCGAATGTGGTTATCACGGCGTGGCAACAGATCTGGGCCATGTCGGCGGATGAGTTGGGCGGGGAGAGGGCGTATCGCACGGATATCGAACTGTATGATGAGCGTGCCGCCGATCTCAGTCGTGCGTGCCTTGATATTTACATTGGCTTAACCTAAGGACAGGTTGTTTATGCTTAGGGTGTGGCGTGACAGGTGGCTATGCCACCGTCTATTGCACACACGGGGATGTGATGCGTGTGGCAAAAATCAGCATGCGTACGCAAGCATCCGGGTTGTGCCTCACTTTGAAAGGCGACGGCAAGACATTCTGCTTGATTGTGAAAGATCGCGGTGTGTGGGCAGTGCTGCGTTTGACTCAGCGGTTTGCAGGCGATGGTATCGAAGTCCAAGCAGTAGGCCTGCGCGGCCAACGGGCCATCTTCTGGGATGCAAAAACACCAGGAGTAATTATCACTGGAGCAGCCATCCTCATCGGAACCGCATAAGAAGTGAGTTTCTTGCGCGAATGCTAAGGTATGTGGGAGCAGCAAATATAACAGCAATAAGCAACGATGTAACATCTTGTATTCCTGCGTGTAATCTGTACAGATAGGCGAAGCTTAGCATGACGTACAGTCGTTTGTAGATTGATTGTTTTGTCCTGCTGCGCGTACCGCATAGACATAGCAGTTTGTGGGTTTTTATGTGACAATGTTGCCTCGCCTGCACAGGACAGGGGTGTTGACGGCGCTGACTGTGTTGTGGTGACCTGAAATGGAGGAGAGGGAACATGAACTGCTATAAACATATTTTGCTTGCATTGGATTTACATCCCGAGAACGATCAAACGACCGAGCAACGTGCCTTACAAATTCAACAAGATACCGGTGCTAAAATCAGTTTGATCCATGCGGTGGAACACATCACCAATGCGAGTTACGGGGCGGCGTTTGCTTATCCGATTCTAGCGGATCTGGAAGGGCAATTGCTGGAAGAGAGCCAAAAACAATTAGCCTTATGTGGTGCCAGGTTAGCCGTCGCTACGGCAGATTGTCACGTTAAAGTGGGTGTCCCCAAAATGGTATTGTTGACTGCAGCCAAGCAGCTAAATGTAGACTTGATTATTGTCGGTAGTCATACCCGACATGGCTTTCATTTATTGTTTGGTTCAACGGTGAATGCTATTTTGCACGAGGCACCGTGTGATGTATTAGCGGTACGTTTAGTTTCTTAGCCGTGTAAGCACAAGGTGTAGCGCAGGGTGAAGTGTTACAGCGGTGCAGCTGTGGTTTGGGTTCTGGTTGGCTATACCGCTAGAGGTACAAGATGGCGATGACACACGCTAAGTTTTGCATAGGACAAATTGTCTACCACCAATTATTTTATTACCGTGGCGTAATCATTGAAGGCGAAGAGGCGTGGTATCACCAGGTTGGCAATGCCTCTCCGCCTAAGTACAAGCCTTGGTATCATACCTTAGTGCACAATGCAGCGCACCGCACCTATGTCGCCGAGGGCAACTTATTTCTGGATAGCAATCCTGTGCCGGTGGAGCATCCCGAATTGGATGCGTTCTTTCATGCATTTCGCGAGGGTGCCTATACTGCGTTATTCGTGGTGCATTGATAGTAGGTATAGTACGCTCGTTACAGGAGACATGCGCTAATGAAAACACTGATTTTAGCCTCAACCAATACGGGTAAATTACATGAATTTAATCAGGGGTTATCTACACTGAATTATACGGTGGTTGGACAGAGTGAATACGGTGTTACGTCGATAGCAGAAACGGCATTAACGTTTGTAGAAAACGCGTTGATCAAGGCGCGTCACGCCAGTGAAGTAACGGGTCTACCGAGCTTAGCGGATGATTCCGGTTTAGAAGTCGATGCATTACACGGCGCACCGGGTGTACGCTCAGCGCGTTATGCCGGCGAACAGTCTAGTGCTCAAGCGAATGTGCACAAGCTGCTACAAGCGTTAGTGGGGCAGACCCAGCGTCGAGCACGTTTCCGTTGTGTCTTGGTTTATCTGCGTCACAGCGCGGATCCTACTCCCATTATTTGTGAAGGGGTGTGGGAGGGGACTATTTTGCTACACGCACAAGGCGAGGGTGGCTTTGGTTATGATCCTATATTTGGTGTGCCGGAGCATATGTGCAGTGCAGCACAGCTAACGACGCAGCAAAAAAATGTGTTGAGCCATCGCGGTCAGGCATTACGTATGATGCTTGAGCGGTTGCGTCATGACGTCGGTTGATGCGCGCTATGCACAGGCGTTAACGCTGTTGCAGCGTGGTCAGTTAGCCGAGGCACGTGCGGTGTATCTTGCTTTGTTGCACGACTATCCCCAAGACAGTGAAGTATTGCATGCATTGGCGATCATCGCTGCAGAGAGCCACACGCCAGCGGAGGCGTTAGCCTATATCCAAACCGCGCTAACCGCAACGCATGACGATGCGAGCTTGTATAACAGCCAAGGTAATATTTTATTGCGGCAGCAGCGCGTGGATGAAGCCATAACGAGTTATCAACACGCGTTGCAGATTACGTCGTGCTACCCTGAAGCACACCACAATTTAGCAAATGCGTATGTCAAACAAGGTAACGCGTTTGCCGCTAAAAAACACTATGAGTTTGCCCTTGGCTATAACCCCAACTATATTGAGGCACGTAAGCATTTGGCGCAGTTGTTACTGCAGCAGGGCGAGGCAGCGCAAGCTGTAGTCGAATGTCAGCGTGTGTTGGCCTTAGCACCGGAAGATGTAGCCGCACATCGTCAGTTAGCCGCGTGGTATTATCAAGCGCAACAATTTGCAACTGCTGCTACGCATTATGCAACGCTCATTACATTAGTGCCTAGAGAAGTAGACAATTACAATAATTTGGCCGCTTGCCTGTTTGGCATGCAGCACTATCAGGCTGCTTTACCGCATTTAGCGAGCGCCTTGGCATTACAACCGGAACACGACACGACACGTAGAAATATGGCGGCTTGTTTTTTACAGTTGGATCGCTTTACCGAAGCGGTTTATCACTATGAACTGTGTTTGCAGCATTCTGCAGACGATCCAGAGCTACATTATAATTTGGCGGTAGCTTACATGGGGCAGGGACGTTTGTCTTTGGCCGTAACGCATTACCAACATACCTTATCCCGTCAACCACAGCATATTGACGCGCATAATAATCTGGCGGCTTGTTTTCTGCGCTTGCAAGATCCTGCGCAAGCGATTAAGCATTACCAACAAGTGCTGATATTACAGCCGGGCAATGTATTAGCGGATTATGCGTTATGTGCATTGTTGCAGACTAAAGACTGTGCCCCGGTTACTGCACCAGTATCCTACGTACAAGCGTTATTTGATAACTACGCGGGTTATTTTGATCAACATGCACAAGCCGGTTTGCATTATTGCGTACCACAGTTCCTGTATGAATTAGCAGCGCAGCATTGGTCTGTACCACACGCTGGCTTGGTGATTTTAGACCTAGGTTGTGGTAGTGGTTTGAGTGGGCAAGTGTTTGCTGCAGAGAAATCCTATTTATTAGGGGTTGATCTTTCTGCTAAGATGCTTGGCAAGGCGCAGCACAAGGGACTATACGATGCCTTAGTGCAGGCCAATATACAACAACTGCCTTTGCGAGGTGCGGATTTTGATGTGATTGTGGCTGCTGATGTATTGGTGTATATAGGTGATTTGCACCGGGTGTTTACTCAAGTAAGCAGCTTATTGCGCGACGGTGGTTTATTTGTTTTTAGTGTAGAATGCAGCGACGGTGCGCCGTATCAGCTATTGGGCAGCGGACGTTTTGCGCATCACAGGGATTACATTGTAGCGTTGGCGGCGCAAACGGGATTGAATGTTGTGTGCCAACAAAAGAGTCGGTTACGCATGCAGGAAGGCGCCTGGTTAGACGGATTATGTTGTGTACTGAGGACGTAACTATTCAGCAAATTTGAGGCTGCTGTTTATTTGCAAGGTAAAAATATCTGTTTTCTCTACGCGATGGGGATTCTCAAGGCGAGAATCGCGATTCTTCCTTGAGTGCCGTTAAGCCGAGTTTTACTGGGTAGGCAATCAAGGCATAACGAGAGTGTGATAAAGGGGATTATTTATGCGTTATTATCATTTATGCGTACGGTGGCTGGTGTTGTTGCTGAGTGTAGCGTCGATACATTGCGCCAGCGCGCAGCCGTTGTCACCTGCGGCCAGACAGACGACGGCATTAGCGCCTTTTTCTGCGTTGCGTATTGTCGGTGATTTAGATGTAGAGATTGTTGGCGGCAAACGGCGTCATACGTTGGCTATTCCACAGCTGCAACGTCCGGTATATGCCAAGGTAAGCAATCATACCTTGTATCTGTGCGCCAACCCCGAGTGTACGCGTAAGGAGATAGGCAAGTTTTTAGGATGGCCACAAGCGCAACGTAATTCGTTAGTATTAGTGTATATGGATGATTTAAGCTATTTGTACTACAGCGGCAAAGGCGCGTTGACTGGCATTAATTTGAAGAGCGATGGTTTAACGCTGGCGTTAGAGAACCAAGGCGCCACGGTATTGGAAGGCATGCAATTGCCATTGCATCATCTCTACAGTCATGGCTCGGGTGACGTAAAAATAAGTTCGGTGGCGACACCCAGTATGGATATTGAATTAGGCGGACATAGCCACGTGCGCCTGAGTGGCGTTAGTCGTTTGGATCATTTGTCCTATCATGGCGAGGGTCGGCTATATATGAACTGGTTAGACAGTTGTCGTTTGCAGATCAGCGGTTATGGCAATGCCCAGGCATATCTTGCCGGTGTAGTGCAAGATATGCACGTGGTGTTAACGCAACACGCTTTGTTAGACGCCAGGTATTTGCGCGCACAAGATATCGCAGTGAATACCCGTGGTAGTGCACGTGCCGATGTGTGGGCGCGTGGATCGTTGACTGCGTTAGCCGGTGAACAAAGCAACATTTATTATTATCGATTACCGGATTTGTTGAATGATTATCAGCGCGGCAATGGGGCTGTACTGCCGATGATGGGTTTAGATTTGGCGGTAATGCGTTTTCCTTCTGCGGTACACATTCCGTTGGTCGCATCCGCTCGTATGGCGTGAGATCTAGCAAATATACCCGTAGCGAATGATATTTAGGGGTGATAGTGATATGATCGCGGAACAAAAATTTTACGCCAGCACCTAAAAATGATTCGCTACGGGCATATACCGCTCGTACTTCAAGATGCGAACTTTGATGGGTAAGTCGCGCGGTATATCCTGTTTTTAGACCTACACAAAGTATGTGTGCACGGTCACCCAAGAGGAGAATCGCAAGTCTCCCCTTGGGAAACCCCATCGCGTAGAGGACACTGCAAAATGCAAAGATCGCATTTTGAAGTGGAATGGTTACCTAGCAGTGCGACATTTTTTCAGTCATTAAACTGATTTCAGTACGTCTGTTATAGCGTTGCCCTAGAAACGAACGATTATCGGCAACTGGGTTTGTGGAGCCGACAGTTGCTGTGGTTAAGCAGTGCGGGTCGAGATCGCGCGACCAAAAATAGGCTTTTAAACTGGTGGCGCGCTGTGCAGAGAGAATGCGTTGTTGGGTCGCAGCGGGGATATTATCAGTGTATGCCGCAATGCGTATCGTGGTTGGCAGATAGAGAGCCAATTCACGACTGAGTTTATTTAATAAGGGATAAGCACTGGATCTTATTTCAGGACTGTTATCAAAAAATATAGCGTCATTGGCCAGGATGTAACGCACGCTGTCGCCTACTCGCACGATTTGCAGTCTGTCATCCTGCGTGGGTAGATAAGCGAATGCTGTTTGTCGAGCGGTGGTACTCGGTGGTATGCCGGTGGTGTAGTAATTTCCGCTGCATGCTGTTAGCCATAACAGGGATGACAGCAACAAGTAGGAAACGGTTTTTTTCATCGGATGTTCCTCTGCGATGGGCGGTGTTTAAGTATCATTAATTTTTAGTAGATGACGGATATTTTGCATTGTACTCGTGCCGATTTCACGACGTGCCTTGTTTTCACTGTAGACATTATTAGATAAGGCAATTAATTCGCTGCGTGCTTTTTCACAATCCTCATGCGAAGGTAAGGCAAACAGTCTAGCTATCAAGGTATACGAAGGAATCATGTAATTACCGACGGCTAATTCCGAGGCGAGGTTGCGTAATGCGGTATGTGCTTCACTTTCTATTTTAGCGCTGTGCCGATTGCCTGGATCCGCATAAACATTTTGATAGTAGATCAGTGCTCGTGCGATCTCCGCAATTGTTCTCCTTGCCACTTGCGCGGGCTCCACAATCACTTTGATGAGGACTTGGCCGAGAATTAAAGTAATAACAGCGAGAACAAGGGCTGTGTGCATAGTGCTATATCTCCAAGCATGCTTGCGCTCATTCTAACGTAAAAAGGTGGTACTGAAAATCGGAACAGCGAAGTTTGTTTAACTGTAATTAGTAACTATTCAGCGAATTTTAAAAATGGCGTGATTTTTCTTGAAAACGCTGTGTTTTCTTTACGCGATGGGGATTCCCCAGGGGATAATCGCGTATCTATCCTGCGGCGCCGTAAAGCCCCGTTTTACTGGGTAGGCGTAAAATCAAGGGTAACTATTCAGCAGTTGATGTGATGCGCTACTGGGCAGTGGTGATAACGGGTTTTCCTGCTAGCACACGACCTACGCAGGGATTTGCGCCTATCCAATAAGCAAGTTCAGCTGGGTGTTCTATGTCCCACAATGCGAAATCAGCAACTTTACCCAGCGCGAGACTGCCGTGGCTATCACCTAAGCCCAGCGCCATAGCGGCATGCCGTGTGACACCGAGTAATGCTTCTTCGGGTGTGACACGCCACAGCGTACACGCCATATTTAAAATCAACAATAAAGACAACACCGGCGCACTGCCCGGATTACTGTCGGTGGCTAATGCCCAGGGCACTTGATGGCGGCGTAATAGGGCAAGTGGTGGCATTTGTTGTTCGCGTAAAAAGTAAAAGGCGGCAGGTAATAACACGGCGACGGTACCCGCAGCAGCGAGTGCTTTGATGCCATGTTCATTGCTGTATTCCAGGTGGTCGGCAGAGAGTGCAGCGAAGTCAGCGGCTAATTTAGCGCCGTGACTATCCGATAATTGATCGGCGTGTAATTTAACGGGCAAGCCTAGACTGGCTGCGGTGCGGAACACGCGAGTTACCTGCGCTGGTGTAAACGCGATGGTTTCACAAAATGCGTCTACCGCATCGGCTAAACCTTGTGTCTTGATCTCAGGCAGCATGTCACACACCTGATCGATATAGCGATCCGCTTGACCATGCAACTCAGCAGGTACCGCGTGCGCACCGAGGAAGGTACAGCGTACCTGTACCGGCAAGATTTCGCCTAAACGGCGTGCGCAGCGTAGGAGTTTATATTCGTTTTCTGCATTTAAGCCATAACCCGATTTGATTTCTACTGTTGTTACTCCTTCGCGCAACAAACAGCCGAGGCGTTTGCTGGCCAGTTGCAGTAATTGATCGGCGTCGGCTTGACGTGTGGCATTGACGGTTGCTTGGATGCCGCCACCTTGTTTTGCAATGGTTGCGTAGTCTATGCCTTGCAGGCGTTGCTCAAATTCAGTCGCGCGATTGCCGGCATAGATTAAGTGGGTGTGACAATCGATGAGACCTGGTGTTAACCATTGTTTACTAAAGTCATAAATATTTTGGGTGTGTTGAATATACTGCGGCGGTAGATCACGTAATTTACCCAGCCAGCAAATTTTGCCGTTACGCACCGCAATCGCTGCGTTCTTAATGATGCCGTATGCTTCGTGATGGGGCGCTAGCGTGGCGATGTGACCACCTAACCATACGCTGTCCCACAGTGCAGAGGGTGTCATTGTGTGTACTCCTCATTGTTCGCGGTGTATCGACTGCCAAACTTTCCCCGTTGGTGGCGTAAACGGCCTGTCATCTTGTGCTGGCGCTGTAGATGCGGTTTAATCGCCGCTGATAGCAGGTGTCGGTTGTATCCTGGCGAGTTGTTGTCTGTTACCACATGCCGATGTTGTGTTCATTTAAGCGGAGTAAAGCACGATGCAAGCATCTTATCAAGCAGTTGATCCAAATAGTTGGCAGGGGCGCAGTGATAGTCAAGCCAGGGAGCGTTATTACCAAGTGGTGCGTTGTATCAACTTGCAAGAGCAGACGTTTACCCCGTGTCCCGGTGATTACGCCATGGTGGGTTTTTGCGTAGACAGCGGCATTAAGCGTAATTTGGGCCGTGTCGGTAGTGCTCAAGGCGCCAATGCATTACGCAACGCATTAGCCAATTTTTCGTTGACAACGGATCCTGTTGCACAGTATTTCGATGTGGGCAACATCTATTGTCAAGAGGACGCGTTAGAAGCAGCACAAGAACAATTGGCCACGGTGGTGACGCGCTTGCTGCAACAAGGAGTTAAACCCGTGGTATTAGGCGGGGGACATGAGACAGCATGGGGACATTACTTAGGGATCGCGCGCGCAGAAAGCCATGCGAGCTTAGGTATTATCAACATCGACGCGCATTTTGATTTGCGTCAGCCAAACGTGCATGGCTTAGGAACCTCGGGAACGCCCTTTTATCAAATCGCAATGGACAGACAGCAACGCGGGATGGATTTTTCTTATCTGTGTTTAGGCATACAGCCACTGGCTAATACCCGCTCGTTGTTTGCGACAGCGCGCGGACTACATACGCATTATCTATTCGCTGAGCAGATACAACAGCAGACTATGCAACAAACGGTGGAGGAAGTACAAGCCTTTATTGATCGGCACAAAGCGATTTATCTCAGTGTATGTTTAGATGTATTTGCTGCTGCGGTGGCGCCAGGGGTGAGCGCACCGCAAGTATTGGGTTTGTGGCCACAGCATGTTTTGCCTGTCGTGCGTAGCATAGCGGCCAGTCAAAAAGTAGTGAGTATGGATATCGTTGAATTGTCGCCACCCTTTGATCACGACGGCATGACGGCACGCTTAGCCGCGAGCGTACTCGCGGAGTTTTTAGCTGCCAGCGACTAGTGACTAGCCGCAGTACCTCACGTATTCGCTAGCGGTATAACGCCTGATTGTAAATCTATTGTGATGGTAATAGCTAAAATGGATGACGTGATAAGCATAGACGAAACATTGGCTCGTCGTTTGGTGAACATGCAGTTTCCTCAATGGAAGGATTTACCGGTTCGACCTGTTGCGCACAGCGGTTGGGATAATAGGACTTTTCATCTGGGCGAGCATAAGCTTATTCGTATACCTAGTGCTGCGTGCTACGCGGCACAAGTAGAAAAGGAACAGCAATGGTTACCTAAGTTGGCACCCTTGCTACCGCTTTCGATTCCAGCACCGGTGGCGATGGGTGAACCAACCGATGACTGCCCGTGGCGCTGGTCCATCTATCGTTATCTTCCAGGCGAAGCCGCTGCGTCTGCACCTATCGCTAATTTACGCGATGTTGCTGCCCGCCTCGCACAGTTTCTCTCTGCGCTACAACACATCGATGCAAGCGGTGGGCCTGTGCCTGGACTGCATAGTTTCTATCGTGGAGGATTGCTTTCTACCTACGATGCCGAGACACGGCAGGCAATGGTTGCGCTAAAAAGTAAGATAGATATTAAAACGGCAACTGAAGTGTGGGAGTCTGCGCTTGCGAGCACATGGCAGCGTGCGCCGGTGTGGGTGCATGGTGATATGAGTGCTGGCAATCTGCTAATACAAGAAGGACAGTTAAGTGCTGTCATCGATTTCGGACAGTTGGCTGTAGGAGATCCCGCTTGCGATCTCGCCATTGCCTGGACCCTATTTAAAGAGGAAAGTCGTGAAGTTTTTCGTGCGCAGCTTGCACTCGATGACGACACATGGGCGCGTGGGTGTGCTTGGGTCTTGTGGAAATCATTGGTTGTTGCGGCCGGCTTCACTCAGCCCAATAACGTTGAAGCTAAACGCTGTTGGGCTATCCTCAATGAGGTACTTGCTGAGCATCGAAATAGGGTATGACTATAAGCGTATAGTAAGTCGCATGCTATACGACTTTTCCAGTATGTGCTGTACATCATGCAAACGTATC
This sequence comes from uncultured Gammaproteobacteria bacterium, assembly GCA_964646995.1. Lineage (GTDB taxonomy): Bacteria > Pseudomonadota > Gammaproteobacteria > CAZYIF01 > CAZYIF01 > CAZYIF01. The sequence continues at coordinate 50,235 of CAZYIF010000007.1, read as the reverse complement.
TGTTATGTATTAGCGCCGCGTAGCTTGCGACTAATGCGGTGCACCGCATCGACTAATACAGCGACGTGTTCGGGTGGCATATCGGGTTTGATCCCATGCCCTAAGTTAACCACGTGACCCGGTGTGTTACCGTAAGCTGTGAGCAAGGTAGTGACTGCAGCCACAATAGCGTCGGGGTTTTCATACAGTAGGTCAGGAGCCAGGTTACCTTGTAGTGCAACGCGGTCGCCCACTTGTGCCATAGCAACGCGTATATCGATTTGTTCATCGATGCCCAGCGCATCGCAACCAGATGTTGCCAGTTGTGCTAATAAGCCGTGACAACCCTTGGCGAATAGAATGACTGGAATCGCTTTCTGATCTTTTTGGCGGTGTAAGCCAGCAATAATTTGCCGCAGATAACGCAGAGAAAACGTCTCATATAATTCCGCAGGCAATAGTCCACCCCAGGTATCAAACAGCATTACCACATCAGCACCCGCGCGAATTTGCGCGTTGAGGTGTGCTTGTATCGCTTGTGCCAAGTGGTCAAGTAAATGATGCAAGCTCGCTGGATCATCCACGCGACATTGTTGTAACGCCGGAAAATTTTTATTGGCTTTGCCTTCTAACATATAGGCTGCGACTGTCCATGGGCTGCCGCAGAAACCAATCAGCGGTGTGCCGGCGGGCAGTTCGTGACGTACTAAGCGTATGGCTTCTAGCACGTACGCCAGATCGACTTCTGGTTCGAGTGTGCGTAGCCGTTTGATATCACCGCGATGGCGTATGGGTTGATTGAAGCAGGGACCTTGCCCTTCGATGAAACGCAGTTCCAGGCCCATGGCATGGGGAATGGTTAAAATATCAGAGAAGATGATGGCGGCATCTAAACCGAAGCGACGCAACGGTTGCAAGGTAATCTCGCACGCCACGTCTGGACGTTGGCACAAATCAAGAAAGTCGGTGACAGTAGCACGTAGTGCGCGGTATTCCGGCAGATAGCGTCCCGCTTGGCGCATTAACCAAATCGGCGTACATTCCACGGGTTCGCGCAGCAATGCACGGATCAACAAGGGCTTTGTCATGGTTTTTATCCTGATTACACAGCGCGTAGTATACTGCGCCGCGTCCTGTCACGCCAGTTTACGTACGCTATAGCATCTCACTCATTCGCTAGCGGACAAGTACCGGGTGTGTTATGGGTTGCGTTCGCGGCGAATTTCTTGCTGAATGAGTTGCAGTCGTCTAGGCCATGGTTTGCTGTTGAGGCGCAGTTTACGCGGAATCGTTTTAAAGGCTGCTTTTGCTTCATCAAAACTAGGGTAGACACCGTAGGTCAACATATGCCATTTGTCGCCATGGCGAAACACGTAAGTGGGGTATTTGCGTTTATTAAATAATGCCAGATGTTCTTTGCGCAATTGTTTATAACTGGTTGCAGCCGCAATTTGCAGGCTATATTGGCTGCCTTTTTGTGCCAACAGAAATTTTTCGTCGTCACTGTATTGAATGACCGCCGGTTTTTTGGCTGTAGCGGTTGGTGGTGTTTCTTGTGCAATAGCTTGCGTTGAGGTGATCGTTGCTGCAGTGGCAGGCGGTGTTGGTTTAGCCGCGAGTTTTTGTTGCTGCGGTGTGTGGTCGCTTGGCGCAGTGGTTTGCTTTGCCCAGGGAACCGTAGGTAGGGTTGTTGCGCTGTGAACGGGTACGCTCAGCGGGATAGGGCCCGCCTCATTGGACGCTGGTGTACGGTACGCAGGCGTCATGAGTTGATGTAGGCGTTCCAGTCGTTCTGCTACGCCAAGTTGCGGGTCCGAATTTTTGCGTAGGATTGCGGGCGGTGGGGGTGTGCGAACAGGGTTAACCATGGGTGGTACGCTGTTAGGCGCGTGGTTTTTTTGCAGCTGTTGGCTCAACCAAGAGACTCCGCTAAATGCTAATGCAAATAGGATGACGATACCCAGACGTTTTTTTTGTGTGTGCCACAGGGTGGATAAGAACAGGCGGCGCGGCGCCCGTGGTTTAGCGTGCTTGGCTTGCGTACCGGTGGACGGTTGGTGTATTTGCTCCAGTAATGCGAGTTTACCGTGGTGATTGATTGCCGCAATATTACCTTGTGATGCGTGCCAGATGCGTAGAATGTGCGAGTCTAATAGCGGGATATTGCCCACTAAACCTACCGCATGCAAACGGTGGCTGAGGTATTGCTTGGTTTGTTGTTGTGTCAGTGGTGCAAGCGTTACTGTATACACAGCATCGCTGAGTGCCTGTTGTTGCATCGCACGTTCTAAGCGTGCTTGTAGTGTGTGGTCTGCAAATAACATTATGTGCAGACGAGCGTGGTGTTTATCTTGTTGTTGGCTGAGGGTTAGCAGTGTCAATAGGGTTTCATCACTCAGTTGTTGCGCATCATCAAAAATTAACACACACAACGGCGTATGCTGTTGTATGTCTACTAACTGCTGCGCGAGGGTTGCTTTATAGTCCGTGTGGTGGCTGATAGCGAGATCAAAGGCATGGTGTAAAATGTGGGGCAGTTTTTCTGTGCTAACGTGTTGCGGTAAATTAACGGTATGTGTGCTGATGAAACTATTATCTGTCTGCTGTACGAATTGCTGTAGCAGTGTTGTTTTTCCACTGCCGGCAGGGCCCGTAATGTGGATGATGACGTTACTATAGTGCAACAAGTGTTGAAATAACGATAAATGTTTTTCCCATTCAGCGATGGGGAAATAGGTTTGCTCAGGCCCTTTTGCAAAGGGATCGCTATGCAATTGGTAATGCTGCCACAATAAATGTTGATTTACAAAAGTTGCTGTCGGTATGTTATCCATGAACATTCACCTGATAATGCGCTAGCCTGTTAGCGAACCAGCGCATCATTCTATTTAACCAGGAAGTCCTGCTTGCGTGATAATCTTTGGTGTAATAAACACTAATAGTTCGGAACGGTTATTAATGTCTTGACGATTTTTGAAGAGATTACCCAGCACCGGGATAGAGCTAAAGAACGGAATCCGGCTAATCGTGTTAGTCTTGTTTTGTTTATAAATACCACCTAGCACCACGGTTTCGCCATTATCTACTAAGACTTGGGTTTCTATATTTTCAGTATTGATTATCGGCACAGTGGTACTGGTCACACTCCCGACGTCATCATTATGTACTTTAATACTGAGCACGATTTTGTTGTCAGGTGTAATTTGAGGTGTGACTTCTAAACTCAATACGGCCTTTTTAAAGGCGACGTTGGCAGCACCACTGGAAGTAAATTGTTGGTAAGGTACTTCTTTACCGGATTCAATGAGTGCCGCATGCTGGTTAGCCGTGATCACATGAGGTGAAGAGATGATATTACCTTTACCTTCTGTTTCCAGGGCGGAGAGTTCCAGATCCAACAGGAAGCCATGGCCTAGCTTAGCCAGTGCCAAACCAATGTTGCCGGTCGTCGCCGTGGCTGCGGGTAAATTTACATTTAAACGATCGGTTCCATTCGTCGCAACTTCTGCGAGCGCAGTACCGTTGGCGATGCTATTTGCGCCGGAGAAATTACCAGTGAGATTCATTTGTGGTTTAGTGACACCAAATTTCACGCCCAGTTCATTGGTCATATCTTTGTTAACTTTGACAATGCGTGCTTCGATGGAAACTTGACTGACCGGGATATCGAGTTTTTTGATGAGTTCCCGTAATTCATCCAATTTTTGATTACTTTCCAGTAGCCAAATGGTGTTGGTGCGGGTATCCGTGCTGATCTTACCGCGTGTTGAGAGCAAAGAGCCTTGCTGGGATTGAATCAGTTGTGCCACATCGGTGGCGCGTGCGTAATTGACTTGAATCAATTCAGAACGCAGCGGCGACATATCTTGAATTTGATTGTGTGATTGCAGTTCTTCTTTTTCACGATCGGCGATATCTTTGGCAGGAGCGACCAAGATTACGTTACCGATTTGGCGTTCTGCGAGGCCACGGGTCTTTAGAATGATAGACAGCGCTTGATCCCAGGGAATATTTTGCAGGTGCAAGGTGATGGTACCCTGTACGGAGTCGTCGGTGACAATATTCAGGCCGGTAAATTCTGCCAGCAGTTGGAGTACGGAACGGATTTCTATGTTTTGAAAGTTTAGTGAGATTTTGTCACCGGTAAAATTATTTTTAAGTACTGCATTTTCTGTCTTTTCGTTTTCTGCAATGGGGTTAATGTCTAACACGAATGTATCTTCTGTTTGATACGCTAGATGCGTATATTTGCCATGCGTGTTTATGTGTATCTTGACGTTTTGTTCTTGTTGATGGAGTACGATGTTATTTACCGGCGAACCAAAATCACTCACATCCATGTTTTTGCGCAGATGGTTGGGTAGTTGCGTATCAAAAAATTCCAAATATAGCGATGAACCTTGTTGTTGTAAGTCGACTTCGCTACCTGGCTTGGTTAATTTGACAATCAGTTGTGCAGCGTTGCCTGGATTGCGTTTGAAATCAATCAGCTTAATTTGGTTATGGTTGGTGTTGGGCTTATTTAAGATGGACGTTGTGGCAATGTTTTTGTTGGCTTCTTGCAATGCCATGGTCAGTACCAGCTGATTATTCACGGGTTTAAGTTGGTAGCCTACGTTGCGCTTGAGTTCAAGCATGATGCGGGTACGGGCTGCTGCTTGGGTGATAGTGATGTGGCTAACGAGTGGGTTGGTTTCGATACTGGGTTTTTTTAGATGATTATCGACGGCAGGGAGATCGATAATTAAGCGTTTAGGGTATTGGGTGATAAAACTACTGAATGCAGCGTCTCCCACCAGTGCAGTACTCAAGGTGAAAGTAGCTTGCAGGCTATTATCAGTGGGTTGTGTGAGGCTGATTTTTTCTAAGGTATTATTTGCCGCGTAGGCAAGTGTACAAAAAATCAGGCAACAGATAACGTGGGTGAGGAGATAACGTGACAGTGTGGCTATGGCGTTCATGTGCTTTCCTTTCAATTGTCTTGTGATTTGGCTTCTAGCGCTGTAGGGCGTTTTTCCCAACCGGCATGCGTATGTACGGTTTCCATAAGTTCTACGCTGGAGTCAGTAATTTTAGTGATTTCGCCGTAGTTTTCTCCCATGTAATCACCGATTTTTACTGCGACTGCTTTATTGTCTGGGGTGATGATAATGGCTTGCATAATTATCTGTTTTTCGGGTGTGTTTTTGTAAAATGAACCACCCATGCGCAATGCATCTAAAGCGTATGCTTCTAGCGGCTGTTTAGGACGGTGTAGGTCAGGACGGAAATCACTGCCATCTATACCTTTGCGAAATGGATTACGGCTGTTGTCTGCGCTGTAGTGATGCGGTGCCGGTATATTCAAACTAGGAAAGGGTTCTATTTTTCCCGCGGGACGTTGTTTGATGCGGGTGATGTATGCATCTAAACTTTCTGTCGTTGCAACGCTTACCGTGCACACACACAATAAAAATCCCGCATTGCACAAGGCCGTAATTTTTAATCGGTTTAATCGTGTTGTTACCACAATACAATATCCTTCACTGCATCCTACATGTTACTGGTATGTATGTGAGGTCAAAACGCATGGCTTGTTGTGTGTTTTGATCAGCCCTTGTTGCCATCACAGTGTACGAACCATCCCGCTACCAAGATTCTATTTTTGCCGCAGAATAACATATCTATTTTGTAACGGATATCTCTTCCCAGAGTAACACGCATTCCTGCTATTCCTTGTAGCTATATGTTTTAGCGGTTATGTCCATTTGTAGTAGTCCTGGTTTGGTTGCGGTGACCGGTAACTTGGCCGCGGCATTTGGTGCGGTTTCGCCCACATTAACTGCATGAATAGAAAAATCATGCAAAGTAACGATGCGAGATAGAGCAACGACATCACTCACGAATTTGCCAAATTGGTGGTAATTACCTACGACCGAGATGGTGATAGGCAATTCTGTAATAAACTCTAATTGCTGTTCGGCTAATGGTTTGACCAATGCAAAGTGTAAACCCGATGCTGCGCCTATTTTTGAGATATCTTCTACCAGGATCGGCACCTCTGTCTGCGCGGGAAGTTGATTAATTAAATGGCCTAATGACTGTTTGATTTCGATCAATTGTTTTTGGTAGGCGGTAAGGGTGGCTGCCTGTTGTTGCTTCTCTTCAAAAATAATGCGATCTTTTTGTTCCTGTTGTCTGGCAGTTTCTAACTTATCTAATTGAGTTTGTGTATCTAACCAGAAGATAAAACAGGCAACAATGATGCACGCCACACTGACTGCAAGTAGACGTACGGGTCGTGGCCAGTTGCCTACATCGGATAAACGTATTTCACTCAGGTTAATTTTCATTTATTGTGCTCCAACCAGCGTTGTTTGTGCTGTTTTGACGCCAATTTCTATTTTGAAGGCTTGGCCTTTGCTTTGGGGCTCTTCATTTTTTTCGGGTGTGTCGACTTCCTCTATTTGATTGAGTTTAGAATCAGTTAGCCAGCGTGAACGGTCTGCATTGAGCATCAAGTTAGACACCTGCGAATGAGATTCGGCAATACCCATCAACGTCAGTGTATTGTCTTTACGTGAGACTTCCGTCAAGTAAATACCACGAGGGATGATGCGTACGATGGCCTCGAACAGGTGTACGGTCTGTGGTCGGTTAGCTTGTAATTCTTTGATGATGTTAATGCGAGAAACGAGTTCCTCTTTTTCCTTTTTTAATTCGCTGATGATAAGAAGTTTGTTGTTTAGGATATGAATTTCTTGGCTGAGTTTTTGATTACGTATTTCTTGCTGCTTTATTTTATAGCCAATGAGCAAGCTAATGAATATAAATAAGGCGATCGTAGTGCCAAGTCCAATAATGAGAAAAGAGAAAAATTCTTTTTGTTTTTCTTCGCGTAGTTGCTCGCGCCAGGGTAGTAGATTAATTTTAGCCATCTTGTTTTATTCCTCAAACTTACGCAGTGCTAAACCACAGCAAATCAGCATAGAACTCGCATAATGCTGCAATAAGCTGGTGTTGACACGCGGTGCGAAAGACATTCCTCTAAATGGATTAGCGATCGCAGCGGATAGGCTAAGCTGGGCACTTACCATGGCAGCCAATCCATCAATATTCGCGACCCCGCCACCCAGGAACAGGTGGTGTATCTCGCTGTGTTGGCTGGATGAATAGAAAAATTGTATAGCACGACGTACGTGTAAAATTAAGGCCTCTTTAAATGGCTGTAGTATGGTTTCTTCAAAGTCGTCTGGCAGTGTGCGTTGGCGTAATTTTTCTAAGGCTTGACCCGCAGAGAGTTGATAGCGTTGTTGTATTTGCGTGATAAGCTGCTGGCCACCAAAGCCTGTTTCGCGTGAAAAGATCGTTTGCTTGTTGCTTAATACGGTCAGCGTTGTGATATCGTGTCCAATATTGAAAATACCAATAACGTGTTGTGCGTTGTGATGCGGCATTTGATCTTGAATGAGTGAGTAAGCGCGTTCCATAGCATAAGCTTCGACATCGACAATTTTTAGTGTTAATCCCGCTTCTGCGGTAGCTTCTGCATAGGTCTTTATTTTGTCCGAACGGCAAGAAACAAGCAGTACGTCCAATAAGTTCGGATCACTGGCAGATTTTCCCAACACATTGAAATCAAGGTTGACCTCTTCTAGCGTATAAGGAATATATTTTCCTGCCTCAAATGCGATATGGTCCTCTATGTCGCTTTCACCGAGCTCGGTATCTACTTGTAACACTTTGGTAATGGTGGATGAGTCCGGTAGTGCTATGGCGACATTTTTTGTTTTGGTGTGTGCCTCGGTGGTTACGCGCGAGATAGTTTGTGCGAGTGCGGAGGTGTTTATGATGTTCTTATCGACGATCGTGTTTTGGGGTAACGATGCAACGGCAAAATTTTCTACGCGGTAAGCCAGCGGCGCTTGTTGGCTGAGCTCCAGCAGCTTTACGCTCGATGAGCTGATGTCTAGTCCTAAGAGAGAAGGTTTACCACGTGTGAAGAGTGCTAACACTGCGCCCATCCTTTTGCTGACGTCTATTTTTTACACTACTTATAGCCACGTGTAGTGTCCATACCAACACAGCTTGTTTTAACATGCTCTGTAAGCGTGCGCAAGTGCTATGGTAACGGTAGCGTGTTTGTGAAAATGTGCCATAATGCGTTATGAAAAAAGAGAGCACATTACTTAAGAGTAGCTTTTGGTCATTACTGAGCGTGGCTTTGATGTTATTGCTAGGTATGGGTGTGTTGCTGGTGTATATGGAGCGACAATTACCCGACGTTTCCACTTTGAAAAATGTGCAGTTACAGGTTCCTCTGCGTGTTTACACGCACGATGGTAAATTGATCGCTGAATTTGGTGAGATGCGACGTTTCCCCGTGCCATTTGATAAGATTCCTAAACCGCTGATTCAAGCGGTATTGGCCACAGAAGATCAACGTTTTTACGAGCATGTAGGTATCGATCTCTATGGTCTGTTACGTGCGGGCAAACATTTACTGGAGACAGGTACCAAGGGGCAAGGTGGCAGCACTATCACGATGCAAGTAGCACGTAACTTTTTCTTAACGCCACAAAAAACCTATAGTCGAAAATTGCGGGAAATATTATTAGCCTTAAAAATAGATCAAGAGTTACCAAAAGATAAAATTCTAGAACTCTACCTGAATAAAATATTTTTTGGCAATCGCGCTTACGGCATTGAAGCCGCTGCGCGGGTGTATTACGGCAAAAGCTTGACGCAATTGAATTTATCACAAATGGCTATGTTGGCGGGCTTACCTAAAGCGCCTTCCTCGCTAAATCCACTGGCTAATCCGCAAGCCGCTTTAGAAAGGCGTAACCATGTGTTAACACGCATGCGTGATTTAGGTTACATTGATGAGGTAGCGTATAAAACGGCATTACGCATGCCATTGGACGCGCAACATCACACATTAGACATAGAATTTTCGGCACCGTATGTGGCAGAGATGGCGCGTAATCTTGCCTTAGAGAAATACGGTGCAGAGGCTTATGCGCAAGGCCTAGTACTCTACACGAGCGTAGACAGTCGTATGCAACAAATGGCGCAACGCGCATTGCGTCAGGGTTTGTTAGCCTACGACAGACGACACGGTTATCGCGGTGCAGAATACCACGTACCAGCAGCCGATACGATGAATGTGGGTGCTTGGGTGCGGCAACTGCAGCGTTTTCCCATTATCAATGGTGTGTTACCTGCTGTAGTGATTGGCGTAAAAGAGCAATCCATACAGGTATTGTTGCCTGATCAGCGGCAGATTGAGATTGCTTGGTCTGGGTTAGCGTGGGCCAAGCGCCGTCTGCAAAACACGCAGTTATCTGCTACACCGCGTTATGCACGTGACATTGTACAAGTGGGTGATGTGGTGCGTGTAACACAAGATAATACAACACATTGGTCTTTGACTCAGTTACCTGAAGTGGAAGGCGCCTTAGTGAGTCTCGATCCTAATAGCGGAGCGATACGCGCGTTAGTCGGTGGTTTTGCGTATGAGCGTAGTAATTTTAATCGCGCATGGCAAGCGAAACGGCAACCGGGATCGAGTTTTAAACCTTTTGTGTATGCCGCGGCTTTAGCCAAGGGTTATACCTTAGCCAGTGTTGTTAATGATGCGCCGGTGGTATTACACGATACGGGAGACGAGACCTTATGGCGACCACAAAATGATACGCGGCGTTTTTACGGTCCAACACGTTTACGAGTTGGCTTGATCAAATCACGTAATTTAGTGTCTATTCGCTTGTTGCAAGACGTTACTATTCCTTTTGCGCGCGATTATTTACGTCGCTTTGGTTTTGCATTGGCGGATATGCCAGACAGTCTTTCTCTGGCGTTGGGTACGGGTAGTGTGACACCGTTAGAACTCGCACGGGGTTATGCGGTGTTTGCTAATGGGGGATATCTGTTGGAACCGTATTTGCTGGAAAAGGTAGTCGATGTGCACGACAGGGTTCTTTATCAGGCGCCAGTCAAGCAATTGCAATCCGAGCAGGCCAGCACGGCTGTTGCCAACACTGCTGATCCAGCGGCAGTGCATCCAGTCGCACAAAGTGTAGCGAGTGACACAATTTACCTGATGAATTCGGCGTTGCAAGATGTGATTGTGCACGGCACAGGGCATGCAGCGTCCGTGCTCGGTCGTTACGATATTGCAGGTAAGACGGGTACCACGAATGAGCAAATGGATGCTTGGTTTGCGGGATACAATCCTGACCTGACCACAGTGGTTTGGGTGGGCTTTGATCAACCGCGTTCTTTATACGAATACGGCTCTACGGCGGCGCTGCCTATCTGGGTGGATTTCATGCGCCAAGCATTGCGCGATAAACCCATACGACAATTTGTTCAGCCCGACACTATCGTGACAGTACGCATTGATCCGGTATCTGGGTTATTAGCGCGTGCAGGGCAAGCGGGTAGTGTGTTTGAGAGTTTCAGCCGCGCGACGGTGCCGACGGAACACGCGCCGGCTCCCGGCGCGCAAGAAGGTGCAGAGAGTGTCGATGATATGGCGACCGAGCCGTTATTTTAAAGAAAGAGGTCATCCGCTTGTGGGTAAGATCAAGCGATGGGGTGTCCAGAGGGGCGCTTATGTAATAGCTCAACCTCGGGTCGCCGTTGCGCGAATTTATTTCGCGCAGGCGAAATCAATTAAGGAAACAATCTCGGTCGCTTGCGGCCGAGTTGTTGAATGCTGCGGTACTGTATTTCATTCGCATAGATTATGCATTGAATCGTGATGATCACGACACGGTCGTTGTGGTTGCTGTAAGAGGTCAGGTAAAAAAACTTCGGTCAATAAAATAGGCTGTTGTTCCAAGGTCAAACGTGAGCACCTGGCCCACAGATGGGTGGGGTTTAACGGGAGCGTATGCAAGGCACGGTGGTATGTTGCATGGTGTGGCGTCAGTTTCGCAAACACAAATGGGTCGCGTACTAAGTGGGCGCGCGAAAATAAAAAGTATCCCAGCGGACGTTGATTAAATTGTCGAAATTGGTTGAGTTCGTGTTGGCGTACGTGCTGGGTGAATAACGAACGGCCATAAATAAAAACTTGTTGCGCATAGATGAGATGTATTTCACGTACCCACACTTTTTCTTTACGGGTAAGGCCTAACAGGATGGCTTCGTCGTGTTCGGGATAATCCCAGCCTTGGTGCAGCATGCGTACATGCAGCGTGATGTGGCGTTGTTTTTCTATTTGTCGGGTAACTGACTTGCGTGTGCGTAGCCAGGCGCACAGCCTGGTATTATCCGGCGTGCCGGCGAGTTTATAGTGAGGATACCACGGTGTGGTGTATAGGCATGGCATAATGCTTATTCCGCAGGCGGCGTATCTGTAGTCTGTGTCTCAGGCAGACGAAAAAAGTGTTGTTGGTAATGGCGTAATTCGGCGATAGAGTCTTTGATATCACTCATCGCTAAATGTTGCGATTGTTTGGTAAAACCTTTCAATATGTCTGGGGCCCAACGCGTGGCGAGTTCTTTAATGCTGCTGACGTCTAGGTTGCGGTAATGAAAAAAGGCCTCCAGACGCGGCATGTAGCGATATAAAAAACGCCTGTCTTGACAGATGCTGTTACCACACATCGGTAACTTACCTGCCGGCACGTGTTGTTGTAGAAAGGCGAGAGTTAGCGTTTGTGCGTCGTCTTCGGTGAGTGTGCTTTGTTGCACGCGCGCCAGCAAGCCAGATTGCGTGTGTTGTTTGGTGTTCCACGCATCCATGGTTGCCAAGTGTGCCGCGGTTTGTTGTATGACTAAAACAGGACCTTCAGCAATTATTTGTAGTTGTGCGTCGGTAATGGCGGTAGCGATTTCAATAATGCGGTTAGATTCTACATTTAACCCCGTCATTTCTAAATCTATCCAAATCAAGTGGGTGGCACTCATGGTATTCCTTGTGGTGTTAGCATTCGGTAAACACTGAGGATGAATCATAACAAAAGACCCTGTTATTACCTAGGGGCTATTCCCCGCATTTTTAATGTGTGTTTGACATGTGCAATGTGGACGCATGGGGGTTAGCACAGAAAAATAATAGGCAACGCAACTATTCAGCAAAGTTGCAAGGCATTACGATTTCACTTGAAAATGCGACGTTTTCTTTACGCGATGGGGATTTTCAAGGGGAGAATCGCGATTCTCCGCTGAGAATGCCGTTAAGCCCAGTGTTACTGGGTAGGCGTCAAGGTAGGATTAACAGTAATGGTGCAGAAAATTTTTTTGCTTATTTTTTCTAGTAACTAGGAACGATTCATTACGCGATGGGGATTCTCCCTTTAAGCGCCGTTAAGCCCAGTTTTACTGGGTAGGCGTCAAATCAAGGGTAACGATTCAGTACTTTGTTGAATAGTTACTAGGCAACACGCGCTGCGTTGCTTGCGCCATAGTAGAAGATCCCGCACAATCGGGACCACTTGTGATTGGAGCGGTCGCATTAACCGTGTTGTTTTGCGGGTATTCGTTGTCACGGTTGCCGAACAAAGTTAAGAAGGAAAAAACATGTTGACCAGTATAGCGTGGGTTATTGCTTATTTATTAGGCTCATTATCCAGTGCAATTATTGTTTGCCGGTTGTTGAAATTGCCGGATCCACGTTGTGATGGTTCAGGTAATCCCGGTGCGACTAATGTATTACGCATTGCAGGCAAACGCATCGCTATTGCGGTGTTAGTTGGCGATATGTTTAAGGGTGTGCTCGCCATCTTGTTGGCAAAAGCAGTGGGTGTTTCTGGTATTGCCTTGGGCATGGTGATGTTGTCTGTGTTGTTAGGGCATATCTTCCCCGTGTTTTTTGGGTTTAAAGGGGGAAAAGGTGTAGCCACAGTGGGTGGTGCGTTACTCGCACTGACCCCCACGATAGGTTCGCTGGCTTGTGTTGTTTGGATACTCGTGTTGGTGGTGACGCGTTATTCTTCTCTCGCTGCTTTAGTAGCAGCGGTTACTGCCGTGTGCTTAGCACAGTGGTTTGCTCCTCCCGCTTATGTGTTACCGATCATCTTAGCAACGGTTATTTTAGTGTGGCGCCACAAAGTTAATATTGAACGTTTACTTGATGGCACTGAAACGAAGGTACGTTATTCGTAACTATTCAGCATGTTGCTGAATAGTTACCTTTGATTTTACGCCTACCCAGTAAAACTGGGCTTAACGGCATTCTCAGCGGAGAATCGCGATTCTTCCCCTTGAGAATTCCCGTTGCGTAGAGAAAATATTTTCAAGCAAAATAGCACTATCTCATAGTTACGTTATTCCTAATCTTACGCGCAAGGGATCTCGCTGAGTTCTTGCAGATCCCACCGGGCACGGGCGCAGATCTCTGTTGTGTCGCGTTGTCCTGCTTGCAAACGCAAGTAACCTGCGTAAGCGATCATTGCACCGTTGTCCGTGCAAAACGCTGTTCTGGGGAAAAATGTCGTATAGCCTTGCGCACCCAGTTGTGTATGCAGTGTATCGCGCAGTCGCTGGTTGGCACTGACGCCACCGGCAACCACTAAACGTTGCCGGTGCGTTTGTGCAAGGGCGCGTTGGCATTTATGTACGAGTATGTCCACTGCAGCGGCTTGAAACGCACAGGCGATGTCTGCACGATCTTGATCAGTTTGCTGGCAGGTTTGCCACGTGCGTAATACGCAGGTTTTTAAGCCACTGAAACTAAAATCCAGCTCGCCTTTGTGCAACATAGGACGCGGAAAACAGAAGCGTTTTGGATTGCCGCGTGCGGCTAACTGGGCGAGTGCGGGTCCGCCAGGGTAGCCTAGGCCGAGTAATTTTGCACTTTTGTCAAAGGCTTCGCCTACGGCATCATCTAGGGTTTGGCCCAGCAATTGGTACTGTCCTATGCCGTTAACATCGATCAATTGGGTGTGTCCGCCGGAGACGAGCAGGGCGATAAAAGGAAACGGTGGTTTGGGTTCATCTAACAGGGGCGCGAGCAAGTGTCCTTCCATGTGGTGTATGCCTAGTGTGGGAATATTCCAAGCCCAACCCAGGCTGCGTCCTACCGCTGCACCCACAAGCAAGGCGCCGAGCAAGCCAGGTCCAGCCGTATAAGCTATGCCCTCTATGGATCGTTTGTCTAAATTAGCTTGGCGCAGGGTTTGTTGTAGGAGTGGTAGTATTTTTTGGATGTGATCGCGTGCGGCTAATTCTGGGACTACACCACCAAAGGGCTGGTGCACCGTGGTTTGACTGTAGAGTTGATGGGCGAGTAAGCCACGCTCGCCGTCGTAGATAGCGATACCTGTGTCATCGCAGGAAGTTTCTATACCTAATACTATGCGCATGTTTGCCCTTGGGAAGTGCCGTATGATTTAGGTTGTAAGTGGCTGTATCGAGTAGCATGTTACTTTTTGCCTAGTAGCGAGTCAATGACGTACCCGTACGCCATAAGAACAAAAAACAGACACAAACTGCGTTCATTTCCGCTTTTTTGCTGAATAGTTGCTTGCAAATTCCCATATTAATGCCTAGAATGGGCGGCTTTTTGATACTTAATTAACTTTGAAAGGTGGGGAGTAATGCCCAGAGTTCGTGTAAGAGAAAATGAAGAAGCTGAATTTGCGCTGCGCCGTTTTAAGCGCGCGTGTGAAAAAGCAGGTGTGTTAAGTGAAGTGCGTCGTCGTGTAGCCTACGAAAAGCCAACCGAGGTACGTAAGCGCAAAGCGGCCGCTGCCGTCAAACGCTATATCAAAAAAGTGCAACGTGAGGCGCCACAGCCACGCGATGTACGTGATCGCAAGCGCAACGAGCAAGCCTAATGGCCGGTGTGGAGCTGACATGACAGAACCCGTACTGAAGGCCCGCATACAAGAAGACATGAAGAGCGCCATGCGCGCGCAAGATAAGCAGCGTTTATCGGTTATTCGCTTGATTCTTGCCGCTATCAAGCAAATCGAAGTGGATGAGCGTATTGTGTTGACCGATTCGCAGGTGCTGACCGTGTTGGACAAGATGGTGAAGCAACGTCGCGAGTCGATCATGCACTTTGAGCAAGCCAGTCGACAAGATCTTGTTGACAAAGAAGTGTTTGAGGTAGAGGTGATTTGCACCTATTTACCAGAACCGCTTGCTGCCGCGGAGGTCACGCGCCTCATTACCCAGGCGATAGCAGAGCTGGGCGCGCAATCCGTAAAAGACATGGGTAAAGTTATGCAGCATATCAAGCCCCACGTCGAGGGCCGCGTCGATATGAAAATAGTCGGCGAGCAAGTCAAACAACTGCTACACTGAGCACGGTGTAGCTTTTATTCCTTTTATCCGTTGATAGAGAGCATATGAGTGGATTAATCCCGCGTGGTTTTATCGACGCCTTGCTTGCGCGCGTCGATATTGTAGAGGTGATCAACAGCAGAGTTAAGCTGCAGCGTCGCGGCACGAATTACATGGCCTGTTGCCCCTTTCACGATGAAAAATCACCGTCCTTCAGTGTTAGTCAAGCCAAACAATTTTTCCATTGTTTCGGTTGCGGAGCAGGCGGCAATGTGATTAGTTTTTTGATGGATTACGAGCGCTTGAGTTTCGTGGAAGCCGTGGAAACCTTAGCCGCGCAGATCGGCGTGGACGTACCGAAAGAAGCCCTTGCCGCCAGCAAACAACACGATCAAAAAACGGTGTTGAGTCAGGTACTAGCAGACATTTCAGCGTATTACCAACAACAATTGTGGCAAGAACCTAGTGCTAGTGCATACGTTAAGGCACGTGGTTTATCCCGCGAAACCTGTGTACGTTTTGCGGTGGGCTTCGCACCCTCTGGCTGGGACAATGTGTTACGGCGCTTTGGATGTGACGCGCAGCAGCAACAGGCACTATCCAATGCAGGCATGTTGATTACGAATGACAAAGGCAACGTGTACGATCGTTTTCGTGAACGTTTGATGTTTCCTATTCGCAACGCCAGAGGACAGGTGTTAGGGTTTGGTGGACGTGTACTCGATAATCGCTTACCGAAATATTTAAATTCGCCAGAGACGCCTATTTTTCAAAAGGGGCGGGAATTGTATGGTTTATACGAAGTATTGCAAACCAAACGGCGCCTGACCCAAATTTTAGTGGTCGAAGGGTATATGGATGTGTTGGCGTTAGCGGAGCAGGGTGTAGAGTATGCGGTAGCCACACTGGGTACGGCGACTACCACGGAGCATTTGCAACGTTTATTCCGTTATACCGATACCATCGTCTGTTGTTTTGACGGTGATAATGCCGGGCGCCAAGCGGCATGGCGCGCCTTGGAAATCAGCTTGGCGTTATTACAAGATGGGCGGCAACTGCGTTTTGTATTTCTGCCCGAAAGAGAAGATCCGGATACGTTTATACGTCAGCACGGTAAGGCGGAATTTGAGCGGTATTTGCAGCAAGCTATTTCCTTACCGGATTTTTTACTGCAGCATTTGAGTGCGCAGAATAACTTAAATCATTTAGATGGATTAGCGCGCTTAGCCAGTCAAGCGGCACCCCTTATCACACAGGTGCCCGGCAAAATTCTGCAACAATTGCTGTTTGAGCGCATGAGTGGTGTTGTGCGTATGTCACCGGATAAATTGCGTGCGGTGGCGCAGTCGACGCCGATACACGCCGCGCGTGCGTATCCGTCAACACCGCGTGAGGGTGAAACAGCGCCTCCTCCACCGATGCGTTTGGCGGTTAGTTTATTGTTGCAGTTTCCCCAGTTGGCGCAGCAGGTGGATCTGGAGGGAGTCGATGAGACAGTACAACTGCCTGGCTTGGCAATTTTCTGCCAATTGGTAACTTGTTTGTTGCAACAACCACAGTTGACCACGGGTAGCTTACTAGAGCGCTGGCGCGGCACCCCACAGCATAGCTATTTGCAGAAATTGGCGGTTTGGGAGCATCAATTGCCGGAGGCTGAATTGGTGGCGGAATTTGAGGGTGCTGTGCGACGTCTACGGTATTTGTGCCGTGAGAAAAAAATTGAGATGTTGTTGGTTAAGGCCAATTTACAAGGATTAGAGTATGCAGAGAAACAATTACTGCAAGGATTAATTGCCGAACAGCAGCCTTGAGGTAAGGCAAGCAGGGGTGCGTTGCCAGATTACTTCGGTTTATTGAAATTCTTAGGTGAAACACGAGAAAAAACTAGCTTGGATTTTCAGTTCTCGTTAAAATCACAGTTTCCACAACTAATGGGGCTCCTTAAGCTATGGATAAGGAACAGCAACGATCGCAGCTGCAATTGTTAATTGCGCACGGTAAAGAACAGGGGTATTTGACTTATGCCCAAGTCAACGATCACCTGCCGCCAGAAATTGTTGATCCTGAACAAATAGAAGACATCATCGGCATGATCAACGTGATGGGGATCACCGTTTACGAAAGTACGCCTGACGCAGACACCTTGATGCTCAGCGAAGCCAATAGCACTACCGATGAAGAAATGGCGGAAGAAGCAGCGGCGGCCCTGGTCACAGTGGATGGTGAATTTGGGCGAACGACGGATCCTGTGCGCATGTACATGCGTGAGATGGGTACGGTCGAATTGCTGACCCGCGAGGGCGAGATAGCGATTGCTAGACGCATAGAAGAAGGCTTGCGCCAAATGGCCTACGCGGTTGCCGACTACCCGGCTAACGTTGCCGATATTCTCACAGAGTATGCGAAGGTAGCCATTGATGAAGTGCGTTTGGCAGACATCATCTCGGGCTATGCCGATGTAGACGATGCATTGTTGGTGCAAAGCGCGGAAGAGAGTTTGTTAGCGTCGCAAGCTAGCGTAGATGAAGAAGCGGTGTTGGTTGATGATGAAGATGATACGACGGTTGCAGACAGTGGCTTAGATACCGGGCCTGATCCAGAGTTGGCGCGGGAGCGTTTCACCGAACTCGAATCGTGCTACAAGAAAGCCGCGGAAGCGGAGCGTAAGCACGGCAGAGATCACAAGACTTCGCGTCGTCTGCGTAAAGAGTTGGCCGAGTTATTTGTTAACTTTAAACTAATGCCGCGTCAGTTTGATAAATTATCGGCAAAGATGCGCGCCATGCTCGATCAGTTGCGTGAGCAAGAGCGTATCGTGATGAGTTTGTGTGTACGTAAGGCAAAAATGCCACGTAAGCGTTTTATCGCTGGTTTTATTGGCAATGAAACAGATCCCGAATGGCTGGATCGTGAATTAGCGTCAGGACAGCCACATGTTGCCAGTTTAGAAATGTTTGCCGATGATATATCACGTGCCCAGCGCAAGATTATCGCGTTGGAACAAGAGCATCAATTGACGATCAAGGAAATCAAAGACATCAATCGCAGAATGTCTATCGGTGAGGCTAAGGCACGCCGCGCTAAGAAAGAAATGGTAGAGGCCAATTTGCGCTTAGTGATTTCCATCGCGAAGAAATACACGAATCGAGGTTTGCAATTTCTCGACCTCATCCAAGAGGGCAATATCGGTCTGATGAAAGCGGTAGATAAGTTTGAATATCGCCGCGGTTATAAGTTTTCGACGTATGCCACGTGGTGGATTCGCCAGGCAATTACGCGTTCTATCGCGGATCAAGCGCGCACCATACGTATTCCTGTGCACATGATTGAAACCATCAATAAGCTAAACCGTATTTCACGACAAATTTTGCAAGAGACAGGACAGGAGCCGACCCCTGAAGAGTTGAGCATGCGCATGGACATGCCGGAAGATAAGGTGCGCAAAGTATTAAAAATCGCGAAAGAACCTATTTCCATGGAGACGCCCATTGGCGATGACGAAGACTCACATTTAGGTGATTTTATTGAAGACAGCAGTATCCCATCGCCGTTGGATTCGGCGACGAATGTGAGCTTGAGCGAAGTGACACGTGAAGTGTTGGCATCGCTGACGGCGCGTGAAGCCAAGGTATTGCGTATGCGTTTTGGCATAGACATGAATACCGATCACACCTTAGAAGAGGTGGGCAAACAATTTGATGTGACACGCGAACGGATCCGGCAAATAGAAGCCAAAGCACTGCGTAAGTTGCGTCATCCCAGTCGTTCCGAACGGCTGTTGAGTTTTCTGGATGATTTTGACGATACTACTGTATAATTCATATGTGTCGATTTTCCACTGAGAGAGCACGGGCCCGTAGCTCAGTTGGTTAGAGCAGGGGACTCATAATCCCTTGGTCCTAGGTTCGAGTCCTAGTGGGCCCACCAATTAAATCCATTTTATCAGCCAGTTAGAACAGATATTTTCCTTGTAGGGAATTTGTAACGTAAATTCTCGAAGCCGCTTCTCTCAAATGAGTACTGGACGGATCTGCATAGTGTCAGATCACGCAATATCAGAAATTATGGTTATCCCGGAAATATTGCGATAGATAAAATAAGTTGATGAGATGAGCAGTTAAAAATGACACCCCATATTACTGCATTAAAACGTGCCAAGATTATTGATGTTGCTCGGTGCTTACCATCAAAAGGAAACACGCAAGTAACAGAAAATAATTTATTTTGTCTGAATATCGATGACGCTTATATTCATCAATTATTTCCTTTGTTAGAGGATAAGAACATCAAAAAACCAGAGTATTTTGGTGAGAAATCTATAGGGGCGCACATTACTGTTATTTATCCAGAAGAAAGTAAAAATGTGCATGTCAATGATTTGCAGCAAGAACACCGTTTTTTTGTGAAAGATATTATCTCTGCTGAAATTGGCGCCAAAATATATTATGCACTGTTAATTGAATCATTCTCCTTGATGCAATTAAGAAAGGAATATGGTTTACCTGATCTTTTGTGTTTTAAGGGCTATTCAATAGGGTTTCATATCACAATAGGTGTGAAAATTTAATAACGTTAATCAGAAATAAGAAAGAACATAAAAATGAAAACTAAATTTTTTTGATGTTGTGACGACAATTATGTTATTTCTCCCTTTTATTCCATTTTTATCGATGTCAGCGAACACATGGATGATTGTTTTATCGACGGTATTCCTAACTCAACGATACATTAAAATTTAGTCCTTTTTTGGGTGCGGCTTGTGAGTGAGATGGCTCGAAAAGCGGCATAATTTCGAGCCCGGAAAAGGTTGACACATCACTTTACACCGTGGTCACTTGCATGTGCTTGTTTACAGACTCTCTACCCATTTCAAGGGATGCTTACCCAGACTTTGTGTTAATGTCGACAGGCAACGTTCGATGTTGAACTATCCGAGTAGGCTTGCGCAGCATCCGCGGCTTTACTATGAGAAGCCAAACACTGCGTTGCTGCGTCTATTACTTCTGATGCGTATCGTTCGTATTCATTAATGTCCGGTATTCCCTTTGTTTCCTTGGCTTTCATCCAAAATCGATTGAGCACCTTAGCTTCCAGCGCAGTATACTCTTGCAATATCTCTTGCTTGGGGCGCTGTTCTTCATCCGCAAGAGGCGTGAAAAACGATAATGATGATGATAATGATGCCCTCTTCGCGGCAGAAAGTAAGTTAGTTAAGCTGGCCCTTTTGGAATGCTGCTTTTGTCGATTGGTATTGCCAGAATTGGCGGCATGCAGCAAAAACATATCAGCCAACTTAGTACGCAATAACTCTGCCTGCTTTAGCCACGACTCAACCCACATGTGATGTGTATCCAACTCCACATACAGACCAACTGGGTCATCCAAAAAAATAGGTTTCCTAACTAAAGTCGATAGTGTCGTCGCAGCCTCAAGCTTCATCGGCTGGTAAATATTAGCAGCTTTCGACAACGGCTCGTCCCATATCACAGTTTGCTGAATAATCGAGTTCATTACTAGGCAAAAATCTGCTAACTGCTGTTCTGTAATCTTAGCTATCGCTTCCACTAACGCATTCGGTGAATTTATTCTAGTATCTGTTACTATGTCGCTGCGCGCTTTTCCAATATCTGCTGCCATGCGGCCGCACGTTTTTCCAAACCGAATGGTAGCCTGATTCTTACGGAACTCAAAAGTTTCTTGACCATAGGAAGCAGATACGGGTAAAACCACAGCTAACCGCTCACTGTATTCAGCGGTTGCTGCCGCTATATATTGTTGATTCAGCGCATTTTTTTCTCCATCGCTGGCAAGAAAACGTGCTTGAGCAAGGTATAAATCAATGCTAGCTTCGTAGTGTATCCGCACCGCTTCTAACGTAGGCAAACGACTCAATGCCTTGGCACAATCCTTAGCTAGTTCTTCACTAACCACAAGCCCATCATCCTGAGAAAGTTTGGCCTTGTTTTGCATGATTGCATACAAGATCGACGGCAACATCACCTCAAAGAAGTATGTCTTTGCCTTAGTATTAGCAGCTGGGGTAATTGACTGACATGCATTGCTAATCACAGCCGTAAGAGGCGGTACTAACTCAATAGCAATAGGCTTAGCCATTGCATCGCCACTACTGCTGAGTGTCAAATGCTGCGGATTAGCCTGAGCTGTAATCAATGCTCTAGTCGACGTACCCATGATAGCAGCACTCGACGTCTTACCGGTTGATCTGCGCCATTGCACATCTGAAAGCTCGAATTTTCCTGTGAGGTCTATTCTTTCGTGCAGGTTAGACCCATACACCACCAACACCATTTCACGCTGCCCATCCTTATATAGATAAAATCCGCGCTCTTTAGGTATAGTTTTCGGTACAGCAGACATCAATTGCCACCGATACCCCATGCTCCAGTCTATTAGATCTAGCAGGTTTGCAGCTAATGGCTCAACAGCGCCAGAGTCGACAGCCTGTTGTACTAACTGCGATAAATTAAATATTTCATGCCCTGTGTTATCGCTGTGTACTACCACAACACCAATGTTACGTAGTTCCCCTGTACGATAAAGGTAAATTCCTGGCTGCGCCGGTATTATCGGCTCACCGACTGCAGGTAACAAATAACACTTATGACCCTCCAACGCTTGCAGGAAATGCGACAACAATAAGCGCTCATTTTCGATCGCTGCTATCCAATTCGGTGCATTTAACCAGTCCCTTTGAACCAGTTGAGCCGCCGCATTCTCACATACACGGCGTATCACACCAGTCTTATTATGTTGGTTTAATTCATCACTATAACGCCTTTCGAATTCCCAAAATGGCGTTCCCCAAATCGGTAATCGAGCTATTTGATCAGCATACGGATTAACCTTGATATTGAGTTCAGCAACGGATTTTACCAACGCTACGCGCCATGCCGTAGAGAACACAGGTTTTTCTTGTTCCGATGCATTCTCGACACCTAACTCGGTACGCAACAGGAGTAAACACTCACGTAACGCATCTGCCACCTGCTTAAATTTAGGCCAAGTAGCTCGGTATTGTTTATACAAAGCCAATGTCCGCTCTAACAAGCTCGCGTATATGGATTTAAGTTCAGTATCAGCATTAATATTTTGCATATCCACTCGCAGCGCACGCAGCCAATGCAATGGGGTAAAATTACCCTGCTCCGCACTGAGTTCATCCCTACAGGCTCGCAAATACAGATCAACCACACCCACTAGCTGTTGCGCCAACGGAGGAGCGGACTGCCTTTCCGGTAAATGGATATCTAATGAGCCTAGCAATTCCCATCTCTTCGTCGACACTTGCGCTAACAGTTCATGTTTGTTTTTGCACGCAGGTTCGAGTACTGCATCAAACAGTGCATGGACAAGTAACGTAGCTTCAACAGCTAATTTGTCTTCTATCTCGCCTTTTTGACTCGCCGCAACACGCAATTCCAGTATTTTATCTTCTATCTGTTCCTGCAAGACATCTGTGTCCGTAGACATTCCTTCGGCAGGTAAAAAAACAACAGCGTGCAATTGACGAATCACCTTATCTCTTTCAGCGGCAGCACCAAAGTTTGCGACCCAATTGATAACCACGGATAACTCGGTTAAGAACCCCTTATATGTGGTTCTAGGATGAAGTCTTCTGGCTTGAGCAACCATATCGTCATTGCGAACAACCACAAGCGCGTAGGGAAATGGCATAGCAACCTCCTTGTTATTTTTAAGTTTCAAAGTGTAAAAGGATATATACCGTGCGAGCTTCTTGCAAGCTTATACCTTGAAAGGCAATATAACTGACAATCCGCACCCGTCATAAAACTGGTCCAGTTTTTCTGCCTACTTCAGTGGTTGATAATACGTTTGCTCAGCTTATGATTCTCATGTAACGTAGCATTGGTTTTTTGATGCGCATAAAAATTAGCGTCTCAAAATGGCGGTTGTGATGGCAAGTTGACAGATAAAGAAACGCGAGAGTTGATAGAACACCTGCAGGAGATAACCTATCTTTATGTCAAGGACATTTGCCAGCATGTTTGGGATATGTTTGGTAAGAAATGTAGTATCAGCGGAATGATTAAATAGTTGCATTCACATGAATTTTGTTACAAAAGCCACATGCTGTTCCCGCAAAAGCAGACAAAGTAAAGCAAAGAGAATTCATACAATACTATAATCGACTCAAGAAAGATGCCGGGAAAAATGAGCCTATTTACTTTGTCGATAGCGTTCACCCGCAACATCAAACTCAGTTAGCATATGGCTGAATTTTAAAGGGTGTACGCAAAGAGATTGCAACAACAGCGTATCGAAAGCGATTAAACTTTATCGGTGGAATTTGTTTGAATGGGCATCGTTTTACTTATCATCAAGCAGATAAAGTTAATGCGAACACCCTCTGTGATTTTCTTTGGAAATTACGACGGGTTAATCCAGGAAAATTTAAAATTCATTTGATCTGGGTAATGCAAAATACCACAAAAATTCCGAAGTAAGTGAGTTTGCGCAGGAACTTGGGATAAAATTGCATTATTTACCACCGTATTCACCGAACTTAAACCCTATCGAACGGGTATGGAAATTAATGCATGAATCTGTTCGGTATAATCAGTATTATGGCAAGTTTTCTGAATTTGCTGACGCCACACTAGGTTTTTTTAAAAGCATTGGAAGGGAAAAGTGTATTTTACGCAAGAGGATCACTGATAACTTCCAAGTTTTGCATTCGCCTTTGTTCGCATCTTGAAGTGTAATAGGTATATTTTATTGCCGAAGCGAATAAAGGGGAAATGTTCATATCTTTGCAGGCAAACAACGACAATAATACGGTTATCTTTCAAGATACTGGATCTGGTATAGAGCCAAGTATGATGGAGAAAATTTTTAAACCGTTTTGCAGGGGTCGCGCCGAGGGGAGTGGCATTGGTCTTAGCGTTTGTCTAAAGATAATCGATGCGCATCGTGAGAATCTGCATTGTGAGTCTGTCGTTAACGAATACACTAAATTTATTATCACTTTACTGAAAATTTTGTAGCGTTACAGGTGTTGTAGGGGATAATCTGCTCATTTGCGTGTCGGACCTGGATAGCATTTGCTATGGGTGTGTGAATTGTGGGCATTAAAAGTCTGGAGTATAACGATGGAAAATGATAAGCCGCATGTTTTAATTTTTGGTGGTAATAGCGCCATTGCACAAGCGCTGAGTCAGCAGCTTAGTGCGACATTTACATTAAGTTTTGCCGCTAGAAATATCGAGTCTTTTGAGGACGGTGTTGCGTGGGAAATTGATCTTAATCATCCGGAAAGTTTTGATGCGGCATTGAGTCAAGCCATCGTGCATAGAGGCCAGCTGCATGCTGTTGTCAATTGCATAGGTTCAATCTTGCTAAAGCCAGCACATTTGCTGACGGATAAGGATTGGATGGAGACACTCAATATTAATTTAAATAGCTGTTTTTATATTGCGCGAGCTGCGGCCAAACACATGTTGAAAACCGGAGGTAGTGTAGTGTTTGTCTCAACCGCAGCGAGCCTTATCGGTTTGCCGAATCATGAAGCCATTGCCGCTGCAAAAGCAGGTGTTAATGGTTTAATGCTGGCGGCGGCTGCTACCTATGCTGCCAATAATCTTCGTTTTAACTGTGTCGCTCCAGGTTTAGTCGATACTCCGCTGAGTCGTTTTATTATGAATAGTCCCAAAGCGTTAGAGACTTCTTTAAAACTACATCCGCTGGGACGGGCAGGCCAAGCTGCTGATATTGCCAATATGATTGCATTCTTGATTGATCCTAAAAATACGTGGATCAGCGGTCAAACTTTTGTGGTTGATGGTGGTTTGTCGCATTTAAAAACTTTGAGGCCGTCATGAAAATACTGATTGCCGGGGGAAGCGGATTTATTGGGAGTGCGCTGGCCGCATTATTAAAGAAGAATGCTCAAGTCACTGTATTGGGGCGTAATCTTCCTTGCGCTGAAGGCTCATTAAATTGGCAGTATTTTGATAGCGTCGATGGATACGATGTGATTATCAACTTAGCTGGCGCCAGTGTAGGTGAGAAACGCTGGAGTGATAAGCGAAAAGAAATGATTTTGAGTAGTCGCATCGGCACGACGCTTAAATTAGCTGAGCTTTGCGCAATTGCCAAACATCCTAAGCCGCGCTTACTCAATGCCAGTGCCATTGGTATTTATGGCTTGCATCAAGCGGGATCGGATGGTTTGCTACCGACTTTCGATGATAATTCAGTCGTTAATTTGGCTTCTTCCGCGGATTTTCTTGCAAAAGTGGCTACCGCTTGGGAACAAGCCACTTCACCGGCTGTCAAGGCAGGTTGCGAGGTGACTTGGTTGCGCTTTGGCGTGGTGTTAGGAACGCAAGGTGGCGCGCTCAAACAATTATTGCCGACATTTAAAATGGGACTGGGGGGCAAGATTGGCTCGGGTAAACAGATTTTCCCCTGGATTAGCTTGCATGATACGGTACGTGCAATACAGTTTATCATCGAAAAGCAGATCACAGGGCCGGTCTGTCTCGTTGCGCCGCAAGTGATTACACAACGCCAGTTTGCAGAAGCTTTAGCGAAAGCACTGCATCGACCTTGTTTCTTCCCTATGCCGAGTCGGTTGATTCGGGTGCTCTTTGGCGAAATGGGAGAGCAATTATTATTGAGTGGCCAACACGTCAAACCATCGCGTTTACAACAATTAGGTTTTAACTTTCATGCGCCGACAATTGAGGAAGCGTTACAACAGATGCTACGGGGTTGTGATCCTGAAACCGCGTGCAAATAAAAAAACGCCGTCGTCCCGAGCAACGCGAGGGATGACGCGGACCCCGCGTTGCGGAGCAGGGATGACACCTTGTTACTTAGGATGACGGGGAAACCTGAGCAGCAAGTTACTCAATAGTTACGCCACGGGTATAATTAACAAATGCATGCATTAATTTTAATTTCTCTAAACTTTTGGGGAAAATGATATACCATTGGTTCTCTAAACAGCTATCTACGACAGGTATTTTTTTCAGGATGTTGTGATCGATTTCGATTGAGACACTTATCTGCGGGACTAAAGCGATGGCTAATCCAGCAATCACCGTCTGTTTTATCGCCTCTGTGCTATCTATTTCAAGCAGTATTTTGATGTCGAGTGCTTTGTCTTGAAAATCTTTGAGTAGCATTTGTGTCATTAAAGCAGAGTGTTCCCTGATAATAAACGGCTCGTCGGCAAGTTCTTTGAGAAAGATTTTTTTCTTTTTGGCCATGGGATGATTGGGGTGGGCAATGTAGATGAGCTTATTACTGCCCAAGTGAAATTTAGAGAATTGAGTATGGTGCGCTGGATCCGTGAGAATACCGATATCATACAAACCTTTTTCCAGGCTGGGTATAATAGCTTCTCGATGTAGAATATCGCAATCAAACGTGATGTTGGGATATTTTTTTAAATAACTGCACATGATGCGAGGGACAAAATATTTTCCGCTCGATACCATGGCAATACGAATGTGCCCCGCCAATCCGTTAGCAAATTGTTGCATTTCATGGTGTAGATTATGAATAGCAATTTTCATCTCGGTCCACTGCTGATAAAGCATTCTTGCTGCCGGTGTAAGCTGAATCTTCTTATTCACAGTATTAAAGAGTTTGACCGCAAAATGCTGTTCAAGTTGACGCATGATCGTCGACACGGCAGGTTGGGACATACAAAGATTTTTGGCGGCCGTAGTGACAGAGCCACATTTGACGACTTCTGAGAATACCCATAATTTTTGTTCGCTCACGAGTGGCATGTCGATTTTTGTCATATGGGCCGCTTTACACATAAATAAATTTTATGTATATCAAATTAATCATTCATTATCAATATCGATAAATTTGTGGCCTAATGCATCATAGCGTCAAAAAGCATGACTAATGGGTGTTAAACAGATGATGAATGCATTGCTGTTATCTCGAATCCAATTCGGCATCACGATTACTTTCCATATCATTTTTCCAGCGTTAAGTATCGGGTTGGCGACATTTATCCTGATAGTAGAGGGGATGTGGCTTAACAGCCGCGATCCCATCTTATATCAAAGCTGCCGGTTTTGGACGAAAATTCTCGCGTTGACTTTTGGTATGGGCATTATCTCTGGCCTTGCGATGGAATTTCAGCTGGGTACCAATTGGGGTGGCTTTTCGCAGTATGTGGGGCCAGTGCTCGGTGTATTATTTACTTTAGAAGCGCTGACGGCATTTTTCGTTGAAGCGACCTTTCTTGGGTTTATGTTGTTTGGTTGGGGACGCGTTCATCGTTACTTTCATTTTTTCTCTACTGTGATGGTGTGGCTTGCCGTGATGATCTCCGCTTTTTGGATCATGGCCGCAAATTCTTGGATGCAAACGCCAGATGGGGTACGCTTTGTCAGTGGCAAATTTATCGTCGAAAGCTGGTACCGTGTCATTTTCAATCCTTCGACAGTGGTGCGCTACACACACATGATTTTGGCTTCTTATATTGCCGCAGCCATGGTGGTAGTCGGTGTGGCATCGTACTATCTGTTAAAAAACAAATTTATTGATTTTGCAAAATTTAATTTAAAATTTATGATTGTTGCATTATGCATCATGATGCCTTTGCAGGTTTTCATCGGCGATGAGGTGGGTCTTGTGGTCTATCAATATCAACCGATTAAAACTGCTGCGATTGAAGGCTTATGGGATGATAGTCGTGGCGCGCCTTTATTGATCTTTGCTTATATTGATCAAAAGGCTCAACGTAACCGCTTTGAAATGAGCATCCCGCATTTAGCCAGTGTGATTAACACACATCAATGGAATGGGCAAATGCAAGGCTTAAAAAGCATTCCGCTGGACAAGCAGCCTGCGGTTGGTAATGTGTTTTATGCGTTTAGAATCATGGTTGGCCTAGGTATTTTAATGTTGTTGTTTTCATACTACGGTTTAATTCTATTATGTAGAGAAAAGTCGTTTAACAGATATTTTTTACGCGCCGGCCTCGTCTTAATCCCTAGCGGTTTATTAGCGATGATGATGGGGTGGTATACCGCAGAGATGGGGCGGCAACCTTAGGTAGTTTACAACTATATCACAACAGCAAGTGCAGTCTCTGATGTGCCGTTTTATAAAGTGATTATTGGATTTGTACTTATTATCTTTATTTACGGCATTATATTTGGTTATTTTTATAATCGTTATTTTATTAAGACGGTGATTAAAGGTCCGGCTATTCAGCCTTTTGCTGGATAAGGACAAAAAAGGGGGCAGAATGACATATCTGAGTAATTATCCCTTTGTTTGGTTGTTAATTTTAACCAGCACTTTTTATTTGTACTTAATTGAAGACGGCAGTGCTTTGGGTATGAGCATTGTATTGCCATGGTTAAACAAGGAAACACAAAGCAAAGCTTTATCGCTTTTGCTGCCGGTTTGGGATATTAATCAAACGTGGTTAGTGTTTACCTTAGCTGGCCTCTACGGCGGATTTTCTTTGGGTTTTGTGCTGATTATGCAGCGCCTTTACCTGCCGACATGGTTTCTAGTGATTTTGCTTATTTGTCGAGGTGCCGCGATTGAATACGCCATCAAGGATAAAGGTGGCCGATGGCTGTTTGCCCTTTCATTTTTTTCATTGATGGTTATTATTTTGCAAGGGTATATTATTTGTGATCTTACGCATTTTATTTTTAATTCATTTGGTAGTATTGTCATGCAAAGAATGCTTCCTTGTTTTCTCGGTATTGTGACTTTTGTTTTGTTTGATCTGCAATTGGGGGTGCCATTTTTATCTGAAAAAATAGATCGTCGAGTTGAGAAAATAATTTTTCTTACGTTCTTAATATTTTTCATGTTGTTTATTTTATCTTGTCAGTCTTTAACAAATGATGCGATAAAATATATTTACAAGCCGATTTACATTTATGCTGTTGCTGCATTATTTTCAGCTATGTGCATTAGCTTTTATGTTAAAGAATGGATTTATGGTGTGGCGCTAAGGTTGCTTGCTCTAGCTCATGTGGGCGTGCTCGAGTTTTTGGCGTTCCCGATGGTATTTCCTGGCAACATAAGTTATATCCAGGCATCATCAAATGACAATGCGCTTTTGGTTATGATCATAGCGTCAGTGATTACTTTGCCCTGCATATTTATCGTTATCCGTGTGTTTAAATCATATTTCCGCAAAAACATGCATGATATCTACTACTAAACGGATGCGCCAACGTGCATTTGTTACGGGTATCTTCAGCACACTGTTGCATAAGGCAAAAAAACGCTATTTTCGGAGCTAAACACGATGTAACTATTACGAGATCCCTCCACCGCGTTGCGGGGGAGGGACATTTTTCCGCGTCGTCCCGAGCGGATACATCCCCGCGAATTTTTAACGTAACCGATTGATAAACCTAATTTTCATATAATTTTTTGGGATGCAATAGAGCGAGGGTGCAGCAAATAATCCTTCTAAATAGATGTTATCCCGAGTTATATACCGCGCGACTTACCCATCACAGTTCGCATCTTGAAGTACGAGCGGTATATTATTTCCGAATCAAATATTAATTCACACGGTTGTAAAAAAACTTCAACGCAAACACTAGCGTATTGTTGCTGTTTTTGTTTCCCTACAATTAGGTACCGCAGTAAGCATATAATGACAGGATACGCGGTTCATGTTGCAAGTAGCGTGTAGGCATAGGAACACAGGCATAGTAGTAGGCTTGTTTACCTGTTAGCAGCGTCGCGTCGTACAGCAGATTATCCCATTGTTCAATGGGCGTGGCGTGATCGACTGTCGTGTGGAAATAGGGAGTTTTTTTACGCCGCATCAAGGCTTCAAGAATAACCGTAGGTGCTTGCTCCACATTGCGTGCGATGTCGATATAATCTTCCATGTCACGCTCACTTTTTACGGCTAACAGATAGGTGGTACCCGTAGCATCCAGCAATAAAAAGCTACCGGAACTATCCAGCAAATAAAACTCCGCGATCTGGTGTTGTTGACACAATTGCTGAAAAACGGCGGCGAATGTGGGTTCAAACAAACAATGATCACCCTGCAAATTCAACTGATAATGCATCGGTTGTGACAAGTGCTGATAGTAAGCCCATTGCAACTGCATGATGCTAGCACGTAGTTCAGGCAGTAATGCGCTGGCATCTTGTTTTAAGATGAACTTATCGATGATGCCTTGATTAAAGCCTTCGACGGCAATGTCTAAATTAGCAACGCCAGTCAACATTATTTTTTTTATGGGTAAGTGTTGTAGTGCGCGACAGAACTCTAATCCATTCATCCCGGGCATCGCATAATCGACAATGATCACCGGCATGTCGGTGAAACGTTGGGTGTGATAGATAGTCTGATGGATGGCCGGGATATGCAATTCGATTAATTGCCCAAACTCACTGTCGATGTCGGTTTCTTTGTTGACAGACAGCCACGTAGATTGTGTGGCGATCGTCGTGTGTTGTAAGAAATCCAGCGCTGCTTGCGGTGCCGTGAAAACACGTTGACGTTGTGTGATGCCGAGGTTCAGACATAAATTTTCGAGGAATGCGCTATTGTCATCGAGCAAGGCGAGGGTGCCCGGGCAAAAGTATACCGGGATAGGTGGTTTGAGGTCAGTTACCTGTGTCGCCATCTTGTCGGCCTCTTTGCATGGTTGCTGATTGTCTGCCACAGAGGTTAGCACAATGTGACAAAACTTGGAACTATTCAGCAAAGTTGCAAGGCATTACGATTTTGCTTAAAAATGCGGTGTTTTCTTTACGCGATGGGGATTCTCCCCTTTGGAAACCCCATCGCGTAGAGAACACTGCAAAATGCAAAAATCGCATGTTGAAGTGGAATGGGTATATTTAGCATTTTGCTAAATAGTTACCAACACTTGCATGTATAAGTCCATTTTTAGTTCCGATCGGCGGACTGGCTGGGATGGGGGGAGCGGGTATTCGTTGCAATCGGGGCGGGAAATGTTTTACCCGCCGGTTGTACCGGTTCTTGGTTGTGGTGACTGGGCACGATTAGAACCAATGTTTTTTGCGCAGTAGCAACCATTCAAAGACGACCAGCATGAGTAGGAGTGCGCACACGATGTAAAATGCGTGCTTGTAGGAGGCACCGGGAATTCCAGCGACGTTGATGCCGAGTAAGCCAGTGACGAAACTCAAGGGCAGAAAGATGACAGTCACCACGGCGAGCACAAACATTTTATTATTAATTTTCTCTTGTGCATGCACGGTGATTTCTTCTTGTAAAATGATCGTTCTGTCGCGTTCAGCATCCAAGTCTTCGAGCAAGCGAATCACGGAATCCGCTATTTCACGCAACTGGCTGTGACTGTTGGCGCTGAACCAGGACAATTCTTCCGGTTGGATTTTTAGGATGGCTTCACGTTGCGGTAGCAAATACCGGCGTAAAATCACTACCTGGCGGCGGATGCTGGCTAATTGCGTGCGATTGGCGTAGGTTATCCGCGGTTGTTCTTCTATTTGATTGATATCATCCGCGAGCAGATTAATGGTGTCGGAGATGCCGTCATTGAAGTGAGTCAGTATAGCCATTAAAAATTCACACGCACTCTTGGGGCCATAACCCGTTTGCAGGTTGTCTTGGATTTTGTGCAGTGATTCTAAGGGGTAGCGTTGCACGGTGACAATCATGTTTTCGGTGAGCCACAAGCGAATGGATGCGGTATTGCCGCTGTTGTCCTTACACGCATTGGCAGTCGTCGTCCTGAAGTTTGCAACCAACCCGCCTTGGTGGATGAAACAGCGTGGCCTGGTTTCTTCCGCGCATAACGTCGTGATCACGCTGGCGGGTATGACTTTAAGGTGCTTGAGCTTTTTACGGGTATTGCCATCCAACTGACACTTCACCCAGACCAAGGTATCGCTGGTTTTTTCCATGGCTTGGTATTCTGCGAGTAACAATTTCTTGGCATTGCCCAAGTGATCGAGCGCGGCCATGACGAAGTTGGATTTGTCTGATTTTGTTAACATAAGCATCCTGTGAGAGGCAAGTAACGGCATACAACGAGTCATTTATTGCGCATATGCACACGCCATGGTAACACAACCTCAGGCAATACGAGTATGCATTCCCCTATACGCGCGTCCCAATTTTCTTGTGCTAGGCAGCAAGACAGTACAATAATTGAGCGATTGTCACGCGAGGACCAGTAAAACCTTGACAAATAGGACGAAATTAGGCAGATTGGTCGCTAATTTATGTGAAACCCTTAAGGTTTCGTTAAGCTTGGTCGGTTAAGCTGGACATAATTAGCAGATAAGCAGGTGGTCGCCATGATTCTAGATGAGAAACAATTATCCCAAAACTCCACGACACATATTATGAGGCTGTTGGCTGGCCAGGCGATTAATCGCTTTATGGCGTTGACGACAGGTGTCGTCAGCAGCTTTTTCCTACAGCGCGCAGTGACTGCAGCGTTGGATGCCAAACAGCAAAAAACTACTAGCGATAATCCCTTGGCTACGATGCCGATTAATCCGGTGTTTGCCGCGATCGCGGAGGCATGTAATCGTTTACCCAGTGCCTTGGCTAACAAGGTGGTGCCGATTACACGTGCGCCGAGTTTTGCGCAGAAACGCGGTGTTACCCCATACGGCGGTGCTACTCCAGGTGCAGCGCCTGGGTACGATGCTGATCCGACGCCGCAGTTGAGGCCGCCTACGTTCACCCCGCCTAACCTTCGTAGATAGGGGTAGCGCTTATAAGCTCTGCAGAAGGCCGTCTTAACGACGGCCTTTTTGTTAGCGCAACCAGCCCGCCACACGCTTAGCAAAATACGTTAAAACCGCATCCGCGCCCGCGCGTTTAAACGCGAGTAGCGATTCTAGAATAGCGGGTTTCTCATCTAACCAACCGTTAGCAATCGCCGCCGCTAACATGCTGTATTCGCCACTGACTTGATAGGCCAGCGTGGGTACGCCAAAACTTTGTTTGACCCGTTGCAACACATCCAAGTAAGGCAAGCCGGGTTTTACCATGATCATGTCGGCACCCTCTACGAGATCTAAATAAATTTCCTGTAAACCTTCATCGCTGTTGGCGGGATCCATTTGATAATTTTTTTTATCGGTATTCCCTAATGCAGCGCTGGAGCCGACCGCATCGCGAAACGGTGCGTAAAATGCGGAGGCGTATTTTGCTGAGTAGGCTAAGATGCGGGTATTCACGAAATTATTTTTCTCGAGTATGTCGCGTATGCTTTTGACATTGCCATCCATCATGTTAGACGGTGCCACGATGTCTGCGCCAGCCACCGCATGCGACAAGGCTTGCTGTGCCAATACGGCGAGTGTTTCATCATTTAAAATGTAGCCGGTTTCGTCGATCAAACCGTCTTGGCCATGAATGGTATACGGATCTAGCGCGATGTCAGTGATAACGCCTAGCGTTGGATAACGCGTTTTTAATGCGCGCACGGCGCGTTGCACTAAACCATCGGGGTGATAGGCTAAAGTGCCGGTATTGTCTTTGAGTGCGGGATCTATATTGGGAAACAAGGCAATGGCGGGAATGCCTAGTTGTACCGCTTCACCGGCTTCTTCCAGCAACATATCCACATTGAGTACATCGATGCCGGGCATAGAGGCTATGGCTCTGCGTGGCTGCGTATCATCGCTGATAAACAGCGGATAGATTAAATCATCGGTGGTTAAGCGATGTTCGCGCATCAGGCGTCGGCTGAATTCATCACTGCGCATGCGGCGCAAACGTGTAATAGGAAATTGGCGCGGTGCATATTGGGTCATAGTTGCTGTACTCCGTCAGTGTGGACGATCGCATTATTACGTAGTGCCAGGAAATTTGCTAACAATTGATGGCCCGCTGCCGTGAGAATAGATTCGGGATGAAATTGTACGCCCACGATGGGGTGGATCTTGTGTTGTATGCCCATGATCTCTGCTGCAGAGCCGTCGCTGGGTGTGGTCCATGCGGTGATGCGCAAGGTGTCGGGTAAGCTGTGTGGATCAACAATCAGCGAATGATAACGCATGACGGTGAGTGGACGTGGTAAATTGGCAAATAACTGCTGTGCATCGTGCTCAATCACGGAAGTTTTGCCGTGCATGATGGTCTTGGCGTGTATGATGCGCGCACCAAATACTTGTGCGATGGCTTGGTGTCCCAGACATACGCCCAACAGTGGGATGTGTTCAGCAAAGTGTTGAATGACGGCTAAGGAAATACCGGATTCGTTGGGAGTACATGGGCCTGGCGAAATGACGATCCAGCGTGGTTGCATGCGCGTTATGTCTGCTACGCTCAAGGCATCGTTACGATACACACAGACGTCCACACCCAGTTCGCGAAAATAGTGCACCAAGTTATACGTAAACGAATCATAGTTATCTATCAGCAATAACACGTTTTGCTTTGCCTATACCTGTTGTAATGCCGCACGTAGGCGTGCGAGGGTAGCGACATAATCGGTGCTGGTAAAAATAGCGGAACCCACGACAAAAAAATCGGCGCCGGCTTGGGCAACAGCCGCAATATTATCCACGTGTATGCCACCATCCACGGCTAAGGTGATGGGCTTTGCGTGTTGTTGTAACAACTGGCGTGCGCGTTGGATTTTGGCAAGGCTGTGTGGAATAAACGTTTGCCCACCAAAGCCGGGATTCACCGACATGATCAAGATGTTGTCCAATAGATCCAAGGTGTCATCTAGGTAATGCAATGGTGTAGCGGGATTGAAGGCCAATCCTGCTTGGCAACCGGCGTCGCGGATCAGGTTTAAGCTGCGGTGTACGTGCGTAGATGCGTCGGGATGAAAAGTAATAGCGCTAGCGCCGGCGTCGGCAAAGCGGGTGATCAGTGGATCCACCGGACTCACCATCAAGTGCACATCGATCGGTGCGGTGATGCCATAGTCACGTAAGGCTTGGCACACCAACGGACCTACACTTAAGTTAGGCACGTAGTGATTGTCCATGACATCGAAATGAATGACGTCGGCGCCCGCAGCCAATACGTTCTTGACCTCTTCACCGAGGCAGGCAAAATTGGCTGATAATATGGAAGGTGCAATGGTAAATGCTTGCATGCAAGTGTTCCTTATTTCATTCCGCGTTGTTGACGTATTTGTTCGTAAGCGGCTTGTATGGCTTGCGTTTTTTCGGTAGCCAGCTTAATCATTTCTTCGGTTAAGCCTTGCGAAGCCAGTTTATCCGGATGGTTTTGACTCATTAAACGCCGGTATGCTTGTTTCACTTCGTTATTACTGGCATCGGTTTTAATGTTGAGTACCTGGTAAGGGTTAGCGGTTTGTGCGGGGTTATGTGCGCTGCGTTGCTGATTGTTGTAATCAAATCCTGCTTGTTCGAAACCGGTGGAAGAAAACATATTGGCACCTAATTGCTGTGCGATGCGCTGTAGCAAGCGTTGCTTTTCGGCATTGAAACCATCCACTGAAGCCGCTTGTATTTGTAATTCAATGAATAGACGCAATAGAACGATGTTACCACCACTGCTGTGCAATAAGGCGTGTAGCGTTTTTTGTAAATCAAAATGGGCTTCTTTACCTAAGTTAAATTGGCGAATCGCCTCTTGGCGTTGTTGTGGTGATAAACGCATGCGTGTCATCCATGTTTCGGCGAGCTCAATTTCGCGTTGCGAAATGTGGCCATCGGCTTTGGCAATGTGTCCCATTACCGAAAACATGGCGTCGGAAAAAGCGTGTTGCGCTGACGCCGTAAAACTTTTTTGAATGAAGTGCAGTGGGTGCCAGGCAAGGTGCACGGCTTTATCAAATTGGTGTCCTATCCACAGACCAATGGCTGTGCCGATATAAGGATGCACCAAAAAACCGAGCAAGCCGCCAACTAGTTTACCGGCAAATGTCATGCGTTACCCCTACTGTGTATGCCATTGAAAGTTCATTGCGCTAACAACATCTGCCGTTGTCACCTATGGATTCGCACCGCGTCGTCTCGGAAACACGCTGCGCGTCCTGAGAAAGGCCGTCGAGTGGACGGCAACAAAGCACTGTTTAATTCTTTAGGCGTTCGCATAAGCTATTACTGTTTTCCGTGGACAAGCATTTTATTCTTTGTATTACGCCCTTTTGTCTTGCATAAACGACGTAACTGTAGCACATTATGCCACACATCATGGGCCATTTTAAGCTAGTCGATTCGTCATGGCAGTTATTTTACGTTATCTCTACAGCGGCTTATTTTACGTGGCATTGCCCTGGGTACTGCTGCGCCATTGCTGGCGCACGCGGCATACACCCAGCCACGCACGACGTTGGCGTGAACGTTTAGCATGGATAGATGTGCCACAGCAACACAGCATTTGGTTACACGCAGTGTCGTTTGGTGAATTTATCGCAGCCCTTCCGTTGATTGAGCATTTGCTGGAAAAATACCCACACTATCCGATGTTGATTACCACGACGACGGCAACGGGATCGCAACGCGTGCAAGAGGTATTGGGTACACGGGTATTGCATTATTATTTACCCTACGACCTACCGGGGGTTATGCAGCGGTTTTTAACCAAGACCCAACCACGCCTCGGCATTATTATGGAAACAGAGTTATGGCCTAATGTATTGGCACTGTGTCAACGTCAGCAGATCCCGTTGTTATTGGCGAATGCACGCTTATCCCTGCGTTCTGCACGCGGTTACCGTCGTATCGCTTGGATGACGCGTGCGATGTTACCGGCGTTGACCTGCATTGCTGCGCAATCGCCAACGGATGCGGCGCGGTTTATCGGGTTAGGTGCTGAGCCTAGCAAGGTGCATGTTGCAGGTAATTTAAAATTCAATCAAGCCATTCCAGCGACGGTGTACGCGCAGGCGACGGCGTTGCGTGCGCAGTGGGGTGCAACACGACCGGTGTGGATTGCCGCGAGTACGCACGAAGGAGAAGAACTCCACGTATTAGCGGCACATGCGCGCATACGCCAGTCATTGCCGGAGGCGTTACTTTTATTAGTGCCTAGACATCCACACCGGTTTCAGACGGTAGCGCAGTTGGCGCGTCAACACGGTTATTGCGTACAGCAGCGCAGCCAAGGTGATCCCGATGCACAGTGCGACGTATTTATTGGCGATTCTATGGGTGAATTATTATGGTTTTATGCAGCTGCGGACGTGGCATTTGTTGGCGGTAGTTTAGTAGCTATAGGAGGACACAATCCCTTGGAGCCGATCGCTATCGGTAGGCCCAGTCTGATGGGTCCTCATGTTTTCAATATGCAGGCGATTGCAGAAATGTTATTAGCAGAGCGCGCACTGTGGTCGGTGCACGATGCGACGTCGTTAGCCAACGCAGTGTTGGCGTTGTTAACCGAACCGCAACAAGGTGCAGATATGGTGGCGCGTGCGACACAGTTGTTGGATGCTAATCGTGATGCGCTAGCGCAGCATGCGTATTGGGTAGACAAGCTGCTCGGATAATCAGTTGATAAACGTGCAGCGAATACTAATGGCTGTCATCCCGAGTGTAACGAGGGATCTCGTGCAGGTGGTACGTTCTCACTAACAACACCGTGCAGTCTTTATGAGATCCTTCCGCCGCGATGCGGCGTCAGGATGACACCCTTATTTGTCATCCCGAGTGTAACGAGGGATCTCGTGCAATGTCACATTCTCACTAACAACACCGTACAAACATCCTGAGATCCCTCACTGCGTTCGGGATGACACTGGTTTCAGTTGCTACGTCAGAATGAGAGAGGCATGCGTTGCGATGTTCTGCATGACAGCGCTTTTAATTCGCTGCGTTGATCAAGGCAGCGAGGCGGTTACCGTAGGCGACAGAGTCGTCGTAGATAAAGCGCAGTTCTGGCAGGTAACGCAGTGATACGACTTTGGCTAAGGCTAAGCGTATGCTGTGAACGTGTGCGTTTAAATAAGTCTCTATGGTTTTGGGTGTTTCCTCAGTTTGTAAGCAGGTCACGTAGGCTTTGGCGTGACGTAGATCGGCGCTGATTTTGACACCCGAAACAGTCAATAATTGAAAACGCGGGTCTTGGTAGTGTTGTTGTAACAACAAGGCTAACTCGCGTTGTAATAACACTTCAACCCGCTCACTGCGGCTGTAACTGCGGCGTTGTGTTGGCATATTAGACGGTCCTGGCTATCTTAGTGACTTCAAACACTTCGATCTGATCACCGACTTGTACGTCATTGTAATTTTTCACACCGATACCACATTCCATTCCTTGACGTACTTCGCTGGCGTCTTCTTTAAAGCGGCGTAAGGATTCTAATTCACCGGTGTAGATCACGACGTTGTTGCGTAACACGCGAATCGGACGATTACGTTTGACTTGACCTTCCGTCACCATGCAACCGGCCACTGCGCCCAGCTTAGACGAACGAAACACGTCGCGTACTTCGGCGAGGCCAATGATTTTTTCTTGTATCTCAGGCGATAGCATGCCGCTGAGTAATTGTTTGACGTCGTCGATCACATGGTAGATGACGCTGTAGTATTTCAGCATCAGTCGTTCGCGTTCAACCAGCGCGCGCGCACTTGCATCCGCACGCACGTTAAAACCGATGATGATGGCTTGCGATGCCATGGCTAAGTTGACGTCGGATTCACTAATACCACCGACGTTGCTCACGATCAATTTGGTAGAGACTTCGTCGGTGCTGAGCTTGCCTAGCGTTTCACGCAGTGCTTCCACCGAGCCTTGGACATCCGCTTTGAGTACGATGTTGAGTACTTTGGATTTATCGTGTTTGGCCTGGCCAAATAAGTTTTCGACGGTGATACCGTATTGTTTGGCTAACTTTAATTGACGCGAACGGTTTTGGCGGAATGACGCGGTTTCTCTGGCTTTGCGTTCATCAGAGACAACTAATGCATCGTCACCGGCGCTGGGAACATTGGATAAACCCAAAATTTCCACCGGTGTGGAAGGACCTGCTTCCGTCAGTGTTTGGCCGTTTTCGTCGTACATCGCACGGACGCGACCGAATTCCAAGCCAGCCAACAAGACATCGCCAACCCGCAGCGTGCCTGCTTGTACGAGCACGGTGGCGATCGGCCCCCTTCCTTTATCTAAGCGTGATTCGACGACCACACCACGTGCTGGGCCGGTTACCTGCGCCTTTAGCTCCAACACTTCGGCTTGTAGTAGCACGGTCTCGAGTAATTTATCGACGCCGTCACCACGTTTAGCCGACACATTGACAAACATAGTGTCGCCACCCCAGTCTTCAGCAACCACGTCGTGGCGCGATAATTCGGTTTTTATGCGTTCGGGATCGGCATCGGGCTTATCAATTTTATTGACGGCAACGACGACGGGTACTTGTGCTGCCTTTGCGTGTTGTATGGCTTCTAAGGTCTGTGGCATCACGCCGTCATCAGCGGCAACGACTAATATCACGATATCCGTGCATTGCGCACCGCGCGCGCGCATGGCGGTAAACGCTTCATGGCCCGGCGTATCCAAGAAAGTGATGTTGCCCTTGAGCGTTTCTACGTGGTAAGCGCCTATATGCTGCGTGATACCACCGGCTTCGCCGTGGGTGACCTTCGCACTGCGAATGTAATCAAGCAGCGAGGTCTTACCGTGATCCACGTGTCCCATGATGGTGACCACCGGCGCACGCGGGCGTAGGCTGGCTGCATCCACCTGATGTTCCGTTAACACGGATTCTTCTAAGGCATTGCTGCTGACGGTCTTGGCGGTGTGCCCCAATTCTTCTACGACTAAGATAGCGGAGTCTTGATCCAGAGCTTGATTGATGGTGGCCATTACCCCCATTTTAAATAATGTCTTAATGACTTCACTGGCTTTTACCGACATGCGTTGTGCGAGATCAGTAACCGCGATGGTTTCTGGTATCGCGATTTCGCGTACGACAGGAGACACGGGTTTTTCAAATGCGTGTTTTTGTAACTCGCTTTGTTTCGTGCGTTTGTGTCTTCCCATCATGCCGCCACGCTTGCGCGGGAGATCGACATCGGCATCTTCGCCGCCTGAAGCAACACGCAGTAAATCTTTGCGCGTTAGCTTAGTCACCGTTACTTTTTCTGCAACCCGGCGCTTCGCTTTTTTGTCATCTTTTTCTTCGGCGTCGGTTTTTTTACCTTTAATTTTACCCTTGAGTAAGTTATCTGCGGATTCATCACTAGCCGTGGTCGATGCTGTTAAGTCAGATTCCGCTGCTGCGTTTTCTGTGGTTTGTTTGCCGGCAGTAGGGGAGAGGGGCTGCTCGTGCGGTGTGTGTTCTGCAGTGGAGGGTTCCTGTACGCTAGCATCTAGTGTTGTTTGGGTTTGCTGGGTGGCTTCGTCTAGCACCGGTGCTGCGGGTGCATCCTCAGAGATTTCTTCTGTCGTAACTGCAGGCGTGGTGTAAGTCCGTTTTTTGCGGACTTCTACTTTGATTTTTTTACGACTTTGCCCATCAGTGACGGTGAGTTCACTGACCGTTTTGCGTTTGCTAATAATTTTTTTCTGGGTTTCCGTCGTTTTTTCACTAGCGGCGCTACCGTGGCCACCTTTCAAGTATTGCAGCAATTGTTGTTTTTGGGTGTCACTGATCAGTTGTTCAGGATCGGAAATAGTCATTCCCGCTTCTTCTAAACGCACAAGAAGACGTTGCACAGGGATCCCAACCACTTCGGCTAAACGTTTTACCGTCACTTCGGCCATTTTTACTATTCCCCTTTATGTCTACCTTGTACTGTCTAGCTTATTCTATTCAGCAAACCATGGCGCACGCGCGGCCATGATGAATTTTGCAGCTTCTTCGGCGGAAAGCCCTTCGATGTCGAGCAGATCATCGACGGCTTGTTCTGCCAAATCTTCTTGCGTAATAATACCGCGGCCGGCGAGCACAAAAGCTAAATAACGTGTCATTCCTGGGAGCGCCAATAAATCGGCTGCGGGTTCATTGCTACCAAATAGCTCTTCTGCTGCGATCGCGCGAGTAAGTAGCACGTCTTTCGCACGTGATTGCAATTCTTCTGCTATCTCTTGATCAAAGCCCTCAATATCGGCTAATTCTTCGGGCGCTACGTAGGCGACTTCTTCCAGAGTGGCAAAGCCTTCTTGTGCTAACAAGGTAGCTACTTCTTCATCGACATCTAATGCATCGATGAAGGTAGAGGCTATTTGTTGGTTTTCTTCTTTGTCCTTCGCAGACGCTTGTGCTTCCGTCATGACATTGATTTTCCATCCGGTGAGCTCACTGGCTAAGCGAACGTTTTGTCCGTTACGACCGATGGCTTGTGACAATTGTTCTTCTGCGACGAGAACATCCATCGTATGTTTGTCTTCGTCTACCATGATCGAAGCGACTTCAGCGGGAGCCATGGCATTAATCACGAGTTGTGCTGGATTGGCGTCCCATAAAATGATGTCGATGCGTTCGCCACCGAGTTCTCCTGATACGGACTGTACACGTGAACCACGCATCCCGACGCAGGCACCGATAGGGTCGATACGACCGTCGTTGGTTTTTACCGCAATTTTCGCGCGCGAACCCGGGTCACGCGCGGCGCCTTTGATTTGTAAGACTTCTTCCCCAATTTCAGGCACTTCAATTTTGAATAACTCCATTAACATTTCTGGGCGTGCGCGGCTCACAAAAATTTGTGGGCCACGTGCTTCTGGACGAATGTCGTAAAGGTAACAACGTATTCTGTCATTCATGCGCATGTTTTCGCGCGGAATCATTTCTTCTCGGTTAAGTATCGCTTCTGCATTACGTCCCAAATCCAGCAAGACATAATCACGTGTGACCTTTTTCACGACGCCGGTGACGAGTTTGCCCAATTGGTCTTCATAGGATTTTAAGACCTGTGCCTTCTCGGCTTCTCTGACTTTTTGCAGAACGACCTGTTTGGCGATTTGCGCAGCGATGCGGCCAAATTCTATGGAGTCCATGGATTCTTCAACGACGCCACCGACCTGTATGTTAGGGTCTTTGATTTGTGCTTGTTGCAGGTTTAATTGCGCATCCGGTTCTTCTATGTCGTCTTCTGTCGCCACAACATCCCAATAACGGAATGTCGAATAATTTCCTGTGGTTGGATCAATGGCAACGCGCACGGAAATATTGCTGTTGTTACGCTTTTTCGTTGCCATGGCTAGGGCTGCTTCCAATGCCGCTAGAATGGCAGATTTTTCTATACCTTTTTCGTTAGATACAGATTCAACCATTACCAAGAGATCTTTACTCATCTTTGCCTCACTTTATTCTTGCAACACGACATGGGCTTTAGCGATTGCCGTCAATGGCAAACACACTGTCTCTTCACCGATGCTAAGCGTTACTGCTGTGTCATCGACGGCAGCCAGCAGACCCTTAAATCGACGGCGTCCAGCCAGCGGTACATGTACTTGCACAGCAAGCCACTTACCTAAAAAGGATCGGTACTGTTCCCGTTTAAACAATTGTCTTTCTAACCCAGGGGAAGAGACTTCCAGTCCATAGGTTTGCGCCAGCTCAGCTTCTACGGCCAATATGGCGCGAATCTCGCGACTGACTTTACTGCAATCTTCTATGGTGACGCCGTGTGGACTGTCAATGTAGATGCGCAGTAATTTATGGCCATCTTGCACGGCGTACTCACATCCCCACAGAGACAGTCCAAGCGCCTCAATCGTTGGCGCCAGCAAGGCATCGACTTGTGTGATTTGCATACTCATCGCAAGTTACCCATAAATAAAAAGTGGGCCTTAGCGCCCACCAATGTACTACCACCTAACAAAAAGCCCCTAGTAGGGGCTTTTTGAGGTGTGTGACTTGTTTACGCTAAGCCACTGTTTTTTGGTAGCGGGGGCAGGATTTGAACCTACGACCTTCGGGTTATGAGCCCGACGAGCTGCCAGACTGCTCCACCCCGCAATAATTGACCCGATCCTACCCAAATTCATTATTAAATGCAAGCAATCTTATTGCGAAATTACGGTTTTGTTGTTAGAGCTTGTCAACTTGCTGCTGCGTTGCGAAATTTAGGGTGCTGTTTGTAGGCTACGCGCTAGCGTCGCGAGATCCGTTGTTGTGGTAGTAAAGGCCGTGACGAAACGGTAAAGCGTGTTGGGGGTGCTCTCGTCCCAGGTATAGAAATGGATGTCGTCTTGGCGCAAGTGTGCTGCTACGGCAGGGGATAAATAGACGAACACTGCATTTGCTTGTGTCGGGTACGCTAGAGGCAGGCCGTGACTTTTGAAAAGCAGCGCCAGCTGCGTTGCCATGCTATTGGCATGGGCGGCATTACTCAGCCACAGTCCATCCTTAAAATAAGCCAAGAGTTGGCTGGCGAAAAAGCGTGTTTTAGACATCAGCTGGCCGGCCCGCTTATGCAAATAAGCGAAGTGTTGGGCGTAGTGTTGATTG
Source organism: uncultured Gammaproteobacteria bacterium (assembly GCA_964646995.1). Taxonomy (GTDB): domain Bacteria; phylum Pseudomonadota; class Gammaproteobacteria; order CAZYIF01; family CAZYIF01; genus CAZYIF01. The sequence goes on along the minus strand of CAZYIF010000007.1, from coordinate 6,688 downwards.
AAGAACACCACGGCTTCGGCTGCCATGGCGCCATTTTTGGTGGCCCCCAAACTGAGTACATCTATACCCGATTGCCAGGTTAACTGTGCGGGTGTGCAACCTAAGCTGACAAGGCTGTTGGCAAAGCGTGCCCCGTCCATATGGATGGGGAGGTGGTGTGTTTGCGCAAAAGCGTTGAGTCGCGCGAGTTCATCCAGCGAATAAACGGTGCCGTGTTCTGTGGCTTGGGTGATGCTGATGCAGCCGGGCCGCATGCTGTGCGGTGCTGAGGCCTGTGCCGCATTATAGGCTTGCTGTAATTTGTCTACGCATAATTTGCCGTCGGCGCCATCGATGAGCGTGAGTTTAGCGCCACCGGTGTACAATTCGGGAGCGCCACACTCATCGGTTTGGATGTGGGCGTGATGGTGACAGTACACGGTTTCGTAAGCGTTGACCAAAGCAGACAGGCTCAGGCTGTTAGCAGCCGTTCCTGTGTTAGTTAAATAAACAGATACTTCTGTTGCAAATAAGTCAGCTAATACTTCGCTAAGACGCAGCGAATAGTCATCCGTGCCGTAAGAGGATTGCGTTGCGTGGTTGGCCTGCAGCAGGCTCTCCATGATGGCTGGATGTACTGTTACCACATTATCACTGCGAAAATCGATCACGGTTATCCTCACTGTCTGTTGTTATGCTTCGGCCGGCGGCGGGTTGAGGACTATTGCAACATAAAAATGTCAGTGAGTGTTAGCTTGCGGCCGAGTTGTTTAAGCTTAAAGAGGAGTGCTTGATATTTTTTGCGGAATTTCTGAAAAAAAATGAACATTCACCTGAGGCTTCTTGAGGGTAGATGTGATTCTCCCGTGGCGTTACGCCCAATTTCATTGGGCTTGGCGTAACAAAAAGTGTAATTATTGGGCGTTTTTACTGAATAGTCACGTGCCCCTTAGGGTTGGGCTGCGGCACACACGCCAGCTTTTGGTTTACATTTTGCTATAAGCCAGCGTAAACTTAGCCCCTAATGTTGAACTGGCAGTATTTTATACTGCTGTGGTGTTACTGACAAGCAGTCCTACACGATGGACCTGTATTTTGCGATTTCGATGTAATTTGACGAGGGATCTGGAAGATGAATTTATTGTTTAATTGCGTGTTTAGCTTGGTTTTATTGATGGTTGCTGTGCCGGCGGCGGCAACCAGTTATGTCATCGGTACAGGCAACCAAAGTGGCACTTATTACCCTTTGGGCGGAATGCTCGCACAAGTGTGGCAAGACAACATTAAAGATTTCACCATGCGCGCGGAGGTGACCGCGGCGTCGGTAGAAAATATCATCAAGGTGAGCAATGGACAGCAACTCGTAGGGATTAGCATGGGGGATGTGGCACTGCAAGCGGTGCAAGGTCGGCCACCGTTTACACATGCCATGGATATTGCTGTGTTATTGGCGTTATATCCGAATGTCGTGCAGATCATGGTGCCCGCGCGTTCGTCTATTCGCACCATCCAAGATTTGAAAGGCAAGCGCGTGTCGCTCGGCGAGCCGGGATCAGGTACTCGAATTAGCGCACTACATATCCTAGAAGCGTTGGGCATCAAACGGGAAGACCTGCAGGCGCAAGCCTTAGACTATTCCGAGACAGCGGATGCTATTGCTAACAGTCAAATTGATGCGGGTGTCATTGTCGGTAGCGTTAATGTGGGCGCTATCACGGCGCTTGCCATTACGCACGATATTCGTATTTTGTCGTTTTCTGATGAGGACATCGCCAAGATTCACGCCGCGGATCCCTCGTATGAAAAAACCGAAGTGCCCGCCGAGGTTTATCATCATGTACCCGCCTTTCAAGCGCCTGCGGTGTGGAATGTGTTGGTGGTCAAGCGTGATTTAGATACGGCGCTGGCCTACGAGATGGTGAAGTCTGCGTATCACAACTTGGCGGCGATCAGCAACGTGATCGAAGTCGCAAAATTTATGACCCCAGAGAACGCACATCGCTTGGTCGGCGTGCCGTTGCACATTGGTACGGAAAAATTCCTTCAAGAAACTAATCCACAGTAAGCAATGCTAAGCCTATTACAAGGAGTCTCTCATGTCTCAAGCCAGTAAGTATGTGCGCGCGATTACCTATGTTACCTTAGGACTTGCCGGCGCGGTGGCGGTTGCTTTGTCTATTTTTCAATTGTGGCAGGGTATTACGGCAGACTTATCTGCTCCGGTGTTTAGACCGGTGCATTTAACGGTAATTATTGTGTTAGTTTTTCTGACTAAGCCACTATTTGCTAGTCATAGGTCGACGGGCGTGTATGTATGCGGTCGTTTGGTGGATCTGGCACTGATCGTGTGCGTCACGTGGGCTGGATGGCTGATCGTACACTTTGATTATGATGACATGCGCTTTTTGTTGGAGGGCGTAACGCACCGTGAGCGGTTAGCTGGTTGTTTGATGATTGTGGCACTGCTAGAAGCCACGCGACGTTCCATCGGTAGTGTCATGGTGTGTTTGGGTTTGTTCTTTTTAGTGTATTCCATGTTTGGTGATGCGTTACCGGCTAATTTAGCCAGCAAAGGATTCTCGGTAGATGAAATGATTCGGTTCCACATCTTTTCACTCAACGGTATATTTGGCCAAGCCTTAGGTATTGCAGCCAGTGTAGTGTTTACGTTTATTCTGTTCGGTTCCTTCTTGCAGGTCACGGGGGCAGGCGAATTTTTTATTGACTGTGCATTTGCGATTGCAGGGCGTTATCGCGGTGGTCCAGCCAAAGCAAGCGTATTGGCATCCGCTGCATTGGGTTCGATTTCCGGATCGGCTATCGCTAACACGGTCACTACGGGTGCGATCACTATTCCTATGATGAAAAAGTTGGGTTACAGCGGCGAACAAGCCGCAGGTATAGAAGCGGCTGCGTCGACTGGCGGCCAAATCATGCCACCCATCATGGGCGCTGGTGCATTCATCATGGCGCAGTTTACCGGCATTCCTTACAGCAAAATTTTGTTGGTTTCTATCGTGCCTGCGATTTTGTATTTTGCCAGCACCTTGCTGTATGTGCATTTGATGGCGTGTAAATTACAATTGCGCGGCATGGAGCATACGCAGAAATTTCGTCATTTACTCAAACAGGGTTGGCATTTTCTGTTGCCGTTAGTGTTTATTACTGTGCTACTTATTCTGAATTATTCGCCTATTTTGGTCGGTGTCAGTGGTTGTGGTGCCATCTTAGTTGCCGGCATGTGTCGTAAAAAAACGCGTTTTAGTTTGCCGACTTTATTGCATGGTATGAAAGACGCGGCGTTGCTTGCGTTGCCTGTTTCAACCGCGTGTGCGATGGCGGGTATTGTCGTAGGTGTGGTGGGGCAAACGGGCATAGGTTTGCAGTTTACCCAATTTTTGTTGACATTATCCGGCGGTTATTTGTGGTCGACGTTCGCATTGGTGACATTGGCGGCCTCGGTATTAGGTATGGGTTTGCCAGTGACGGCAGCGTATATCGTGTTGTCTATTGTTGCTGTGCCGGCACTAACTAACTTCGGCATCCCCTTGCTGACGGCGCACATGGTGTTGTTTTGGTTGTCGCAGGTTTCTAATGTGACACCGCCGATCGCCTTAGCGGCATTTGCAGGTGCGGGCATAGCAAATGCGTCGCCGATGCGTACCTCCATAGAAGCATGTAAATTGGCGCAAGGCTTTTTCCTGATCCCGCTGATGATGACTTTTTCCAGTTTAATTGTGACATCCGACGTATCGATGCTGGCTTTTGTACTCTCTATTTTTGCGACTATTGCGTTGATTGTTGCATTTGCTGGGGGTGTGGAAGGCTTGCTGTTCGCAACACTGCCCATTCTGCAGCGTGTCCTCTTACTCGGTGCAGCATTGGGTTTGTTATTAGAAAATAATATGGCGCGTGGTGCTTGTTTTGCGCTAGTCGTTATTATCGTATTAGCCAATTGGTATAAAGGGCGACGCAGCGCTGCATTGTCCTTTTTAAAGAAAGAAATCGCATCCGCTTGCGGGTGAGGACCAAGCGATGGGGTTTCCCAAGGGGAGACTCCATCGCGTAAAGGGAATACTGTGTTTTCAAGCAAAATCACCCTGCTTTAATATTGCCAAATAGTTATGAATGCTTTTAATGGGTGTGTTGCCTGCTCTGTATTGGTAACGTTGACCGTTTTGTCTCGTGCGTGTTAGTATCGCGCCTTAGCTTGTTGGGAGCGTAATAAAAGTAATAAAAATATGTACCAACCTAAGGCAAAAGACGATATTGGTAAATCCGGTGGTGCGGGCCAGTCTTGTGTCTGTGCGCAGCGTGATTGTGATGTATGTAACCCTCAAATAATGCAGAGGAGTGAAAGCCTTTCTTCTACAGAGACGAGGGCCGCCAATCTCGATGACGACGATGTCCAATCGCCCTTACTCACTTCAGTTCCATCCCCGCGTGATGATGACATAAGCGACGCTAATACATCCCCTAGATCACTGGAAAATAGTCCCACTGTTTCACAAAGGCATCTCATCAGTTCACCCGGTAAGCGCTCTTCGCAAGCAACTGGTACTTCCCTTAGGAGGAGAGGAAACACAGCTAACACAACTGACGCAAGTACCTCGCCAAGAGGTGGTCCCATTTTGCCGAGGACATCTTCTTCGGAAAAACATAGCGCTCTTCTTGCCGGCCCCAGCGTTAATTCTGCCGACATTTTGTCGCCAAACAGTCCCCATTCGCCAACAAGCTTTCAGCCGTTAGCGCAACAACAGAGTGGTTCTACCCATTCTACTCATTCTAGCTCCCCTCTCCGTCAACAGCGGATACTTCCTCCACTGGCCCTTGAGAGTGATAGTGATGATGAAGCCATTGCCGGTGCTGCTGTTGTTCCCATTAATAATGAGCCTGCGATGGGTGAGGTTGCTCCTGCTGCAACACTTCCTGTTGCTAAGACGTATAGCGACTATATAAGAATAATTGCATTTGCTTTTATTGAAATACTCATCAGCGCATTTCGTGCAGGGATCATTGGTTATGCGGTTGCACACATATCGCTATTTGGATTGGCGATACTGGGCTTTTGGCCTGGGATGATTTTTATGGCGATTTCCTTTTACTGCTTATTGCCGGTGTATTGGGGCAATATGGCCGAAACAGATGTTTCGTTTAAACGTCTTAAACATATTGTTAAAGATCCTTGGCTGCTTTTAGGGGCTGTTTGCTGTCTCGCGACAGGAGTCAGTTTGGGTTTCAAAATGTGGTATTCCATGCTGGCTATGGTTACGATCGCCAGTATACCGACATGGGCTTTAATTGTGTTGGGCCTATTGCTCGCTGTTGCGTGTCTTGGTTTCATTGCCAATGCTATGCAGTCCTGGGAGAAATTTTGTGAATATTGGCGTAACGCTGAAAACCGCAAGAGATTTAAAGATCTTTTCGATTTTAAACAACGTCCTTTGCGTTCCTTGTTTATCGTTTTGGTGCTTGGTGTTTGGTGCGCGGCCGCTATCATAGCAACCATGGCCACTGTAGGCGCTTGGATGACCGGGTTGAAAACGGCCGGTATTCTACATGACGTTGTTACGGGTGGCTTCTATATTTTTATAACATTTGCCACCTTAATAGCGCGCCTGGTCTACACCCTGCATCAGGCGCTATCTCAGTTTATAGCGGTTTGTAAGACGGTGCTGGCCGCCTGTAAGTGGGCGTGGGAAAATCCACGCTTAGTCATCGAGCGCATGAAGTATCCTGTGCAGCATCCATGGCAAGCATCGTGTTGGTTGGGTAATCAAATAATGCTGTTGTTTAATGCGATTGGTAATGCGTTCGTTGCCGCAGAGGGCATTACACAGCCCGTTTTTGGTTTGAATTGCTTTATCTATGCTGCTTCGCCACTTGCTGCAGGGATCAACTCCTACTCTACATGTGCCTATTTCCAAAAGCCGCAGCATCCCATACTCGCATTAATAAAAGCGATTGTGACGTGGTGTGTGCCTTGGGTAAAGAAAGGCGTTGCGTTACTAAAAGCGACGTGGCGGTCGTGCTTTGATACTTCAAACGCGTACAGACGACAACAGGATGAAGAACAACCGCCACAGCCGCCAGTGCCGCCACAGTCGCAAGTGCCAGCGGTTGCGCTTAATGATTTGCGCCACATACTGCCTGCCCCGGTTTTTTCTGCTTCTGCAGAACAGCGTTCACGAACGCTGTACCCTCTTAGGCCCACTCACCCTACAAGAGAATCAGGCCTAAAATTTTTTCCTGCGGAAAATTTATCTTATAGTTCTCCCGTTGTTCCTGCTCCCGTCACGAATACTATGCCGGTTTCTGCAACTGTTCTATCGACACAGACCACCAGTCGGATATCGCTTTTGCACGCTTTGCAGAGTGCCACTTCCTTTGGGTCACCACCACAACAAGAAGTTACGCAAGGATGCCGGGCTGCAGAAAATTCTTCTGCCAATCCCACGTCGTTCACAGTCCCTAGCCCACCAGTCTTTACCCCAGTCTAGGCATCCTGCTAGCGATATAGTGGCAGAGAAGATGCAACGCGTTTCATCCTCAATTGTGCGGTGGTGTTGTGCTGCCTATTTTCTTAAATCTTGTGCGTGGTAATTCCGCTGAGTCGAATGTTTTTAATGCGTCGCCTGCCTCTGTTTTGGTAACCTGTCAACCAAAAGTAGAAAGTTCCGGTTTTCTCCCAAGTAGAAAGTTCCGGTCT